>DASRDZ010000028.1:0-38319 GCA_035652335.1 Candidatus Dormiibacterota bacterium | reverse complement strand
GGCTTCAAGCCGGAGCCCACGCCCCCGCTCGACCTCTGGCACGACGAGGAGATGACGGCGCACTTCCGCCGCTGGGCGGAGTTCCACGTGCGCCTGTTCCCCTATCTCTTCGCCTGCGCGCAGGAGTGCAGCGCGACGGGCACGCCGATCATGCGGGCGATGCTGCTGGAGTTCCCCGAGGACCCGCAGTGCTGGACGCTGAGCGACCAGTACATGCTGGGCCCGTCTCTGCTCGTCGCACCGGTGCTCTCGCGCGGTGCGCGGACGAGGCGCGTCTACCTCCCGGCGGGGTCCTGGCAGGAGTTCGGCGGGGCGCGGCGGTACGAGGGCCCGGGGTGGGTCGAGGTGCCGGCGCCGCTGGACGCCGTGCCGATCCTCCAGCGGGCCGGGTCGATCGTGCCGAGGCTGGCGGAAACCCCGCAGACGCTGGCGGAGGAGCGGTTCGCGGCCGGCGGGTACGACATGGAGCTGGTGGTGGCGACGGGCGGCCGCGGGGCGTTCGAGATGAGTGACGGCACGCGGCTGGCGCTCGACGGAGCCATGCTGGTCACCGACGGCCCGTCGCGGTCGTACCTCGTGTACGCGGACGGGCTCTTCATGGGCCTGGCGCGCGGGGAGCGGCTCGACTTCGAGCTGTCGCCGGCGGTGCGGGCGCGGGAGCAGGCGGCCGCGGGTGCGGTCGTCGGGCCGGCCGAGGTGGCCGCGGCGCGCGCGGCGGAGGCGGCGCGCGGGGTGCACCACGACGAGGCGATCACGCCCGAGCCGCCCCGGCCGGGGCGGCCGTCGCGGGTACGCGTGCGGGCCGAGGCGGGACTGGGCGTTGTGGCCGGAGTTGTCCACTACACCACGGACGGATCGGATCCCGCGGCGCCCGGGGTGGCGGCGGGGGAGGTGCCGATGTCCCCGGCCGGCGCGGCGGAGGGGCGGGAGGCGTCCGAATGGTCGGCCGAGCTGCCGCCCCTCACCGGGGGAACGGTGCTGCGCTACGCTGTCGAGCTGCGCGGCGCGGACGGCGCGAGTCACTGGGCGGAGGACGCGGGGCCCGGCCTGGAGCATCCCGATCCCGACGTCGCCTTCGTCCGCCCTGCGGCGCGCGCCTTCCGGCACGTCGTCCACGAGCCGCACGTGCCGCAGTGGTTCCGCGAGGCGACCGTCTACCACCTGCTGGTCGACCGCTTCGCGCGCTCGGACGGCTCGGTCGTCGCCGACCCGCGCGACGTGCGCTTCCTGCAGTTCGCCGGCGGGTCGCTGCGCGGCATCACCCGGCGCCTCGACCACCTCGCCGACCTCGGCGTCGACTGCCTGCTCCTCTCGCCGATCACGCCCGGCGAGATGCAGGTGACCTACGACGTCAAGGACCTGCAGGGCGTCGACCCGCGCTTCGGCTCGCTCGACGACGTGCGTGCCCTGCTGCGCGAGGCGCACGCGCGCGGCATCCGGGTGCTGCTCGACTGGGAGGCGTCGTACCTCGGCGTGCGCCATCCGGCGGCGATCGACGCCCGCACGCGTCCCGACAGCCCCCACCGCGACTGGTTCCACTGGCATCGCTGGCCCGACCGGTGGTACTCGTGGTTCAGCGGGCGCATCTTCATGGGCGTCGACCACACGCACCCGGAGTTGCGGCGCGCGCTTCTCGACGCCTCGCGCTTCTGGGTCGACCTCGGCGTGGATGGCTTCCGCCTCGACTCCGCGGGCGCGACGCCGTTCGAGTTCTGGTCGGAGTTCGGCGAGGTGGTGCGTGCGGCCAATCCGGAGGCGGTGACGCTCGCCGAGGCGTTCGGCCCTCTGGACCAGGTGCGGCACTACCGCGGGAGGCTCAGCGGCGTCCTCGACTTCCATCTCTCCCACCTGCTGCGAGAGTGCTTCGGGACCGGCACCCAGCCCCTCACCGCTGTGGACGCGCTGATGCGCCAGCGCGTCGCGGAGTCCCGCGAGGAGAACGGCGAGCTGGCCCGCGCCATCTTCATCGAGAACCACGACCTGCCGCGCTTCTCGCGCATCGCCGGCGAGGACGATCGCCGCCTGCTCCTCGCCCTGACGGCGCTGCTCACCCTCGGCCCGACGCCGATCCTCTACTACGGCACCGAGGTAGGGCTGCGCCAGGGACCCGCGCTCGACATCGATCCCGACGCGCGGCTCTGCATGCCCTGGGATGGCATCGACACGGCGCTGCTCGACCGCGTGCGCCAACTCGTCCGGTTGCGGCGTGAGTCAGCGGCCCTGCGTCACGGGGAGTGGCAACCCCTGGCCGCATCCGCCGGAACGCTCGCCTACCTGCGCGTCGCTGCGGGGTCACCGCCAATCGCCGTGGTGCTGAACGCCAGCAGCCGGCGCCGGACGGTGAAGCTCGGCCCCGTCGAGGCGTGGCCCGGCGGCGCTCCTGCCCGCGACCTCGTCGGCGGCGCGACCTTCGCCACGACGCCGCAGCGGCGTGTCGAGGTGACCGTCGAACCCCTCAGTGCGGTGCTGCTCAGCCCAGGGTGAGGTCGGCCAGCGGCCGGGGACGGTGGCCACGGTCGAGCAGTGCGCGGTAGCGGGCTTCGTGCGCCTGTCCCGCGTCGCGCAGGGAACGGTTGCGCTTGTCGGGCTCGGTGACGTGCCAGGCGGGGTGGTAGCTGAAGATGAGCAGGCGCCGTGGCAACGCGGTGCGGTTGTCGCCGGAGCCGTGGACGAGGCCGCAATGGAAGATGAGCGCCGAGCCGGCCGGCTGTGGGACGTGGAGGAGGTCGGCGCCGTCCACAACCCCCTCGACGAGGAGGGGGTTGTAGGCGGCCTGGATCGGCCACTCCCGCGTGTGTGAGCCGGGAAGGACGCGCATGCAGCCGTTGTCGGTGGTGGCGTCGTCGATGGCGACGGCGACCGACAGCGACTCGCGCGGGTAGCCGTTGTGGTCGAAGTAGGACCAGTCGCAGTGCAGGTCGAAGGAGTCGCCCTCGCGCTCGGCGTCGATGGGGAGGTCACCGCGGAGGAGCTGCTTGTAGTTGAGCTTCTCCTCCATGGGGACCGGGTCGCAGTCGAGGATGGAGCGCAGCGGTGCGAGCAGGCGCTCGTCGACGAGCACGCCGCCGATCAGCGGCGAGATGTCGCCGAGCGGCTGGACCTTGCGCAGGCTGATCGCCTCGCCGCGGCGGCACACGTCCATGCGCGGGCTGTTCTCGCCGAGGGCGATGGAGGCGTTGACGGTGAGGTCGAGGAGGCGGTCGGACTCGGCGCGCAGTGCGGCGAGCTCCTCAGGGGTGAGCACACCGGGGATCAGCACGAAGCCGTCGCGCCGGTAGGCGGCAACCTGCTCGGCGTCGAGCGCGGCGCAGTGGGCGAGCGTCATGGCAGATCCTCCAGGCCGCGCGAGAGGATGGCGCGGTCGCGAGCGAGTTCGATCACGGCGGCAGGGACGTCGTCCTGCCGGAAGGCTGCGGCGAGGTCGGCGAGGTCGCAGACCAGGGCGATGCGGACGGCACCGAGGTGCGCCTCGACATCCGCGACCAGCCGTGCCACGGCGCTGCGAGGCGGTCGCGTGGCGCCGGCGATGGCGTCGAGTGAGGTGATGCGCTGGACCAGACCCTGGTGCACCTCGGTGAGGAGGGTGGCGGCGCAGCGCTCGCCGTCGTAGAGGGCGAGGAGCGCCCATCCGCCCTCGGCGCGGCGCAGGATGCGCGGGACGGCGCGCCAGGGATCGTGCGGCGGCGCGGGCGCCGTGGCGATGGCGGGCGAGGCCCAGAAGGCGTCCGCGTTGGCCCAGAAGACCTCCTGCTGCGGACGCGTCGTGGTGGGGATGGCGGCGAGCTGGGCGGCGAGGTCGTCGAGCCTGGTGCGGTCGTAGAGGACCACGCGGTCGGCGCCGGATTCGGCGAGCAGGGCTGTGGCGCGCTGCTGCGCGTCGTCGAACGGCTCGCGATGGGCGTCGAGGACACCGTCACGCGAGCACACGACGTTGACCACCGCGCCGTCGTCGTGCAGCACCGAGAGGACGCGCTGAACCCGCCGCTGCCGTGTCTCGGCGATGGCGCAGATGAGGCCGAATCCGTCGGGCTCGACGCCGGTGATGAGGACGTCGGGTGCGATCACCGCCCCACCTCCCAGACCTGCACTCCCCAGGCGGGAATCGCCGTCTCGAACGACGGCGCCGCGGTGCGGCCCGCGACGTCGCTGCGCCACCGCGGTCGCAGGTGCGCGGTGCGCCGGGCGGTGATGGTGACCGCCGACGGCTCACCGGAGTGGTTCAGCGCTGCGAGAAGCTCGCGCCCGTCTCCGCTCCAGTGACGGAGTCGCACGGGACCTTCGCTGGCGGTGAAAGCCGGCGCCGGGAGATGACGGCGCAGATCGCTCGCGTCGTTCAGCAGGACCATGCCGTCGCCATCGAAGGCGCGGGGCCGCAGCGTCCCGTCGATGGTCGGACGGCGCGGTCCGATGCACACCGTCACCCCGTTGCGCTGGGCCTCGTGCAGTGCCGCCCATGCCGGGGCGTCAGCCACGTCGAGCACCGGCATCACGACGCAGCGATAGCGCGACAGGTCGGGCAGCGCCGAGGACGAGGCGTGATCGTGGTCGACCGACGCGGCGTCGAGCTCGCGCCGGACCGCCGCCTCGAACCTGTGCAGGAGGTCGTCGTCAGCGTGCGGCATCGCGGTGAGCTGGAAGTCGAACGGCATCTGCCCCGCGAAGGCGGGGACCAGGCCGCCCAGCGTCGCGCGCGCCGCCCGCCGCCTGCTCTGCTCGCGATTCTCGACCAGCAGCACCTCGGCGGTGCGCCGCATCGCGGGCAGACCGAGGTCGTCGACCAGGTGCAGCACCCGTCGCAGCGTCGCGGCGTGGGTCTCGCGGACATTGCCGTGTGCGTCGATCGGGCTGCCGTACCAGCGGTCGCGCTCCACCGCCATGAAGACGTTGCAGGCGCGCACACCGGTGAGCAGCGCGGTCAGCCAGACCAGCTCACCGTCGTCCGGCGTCGCCCGCATCGGCAGCAGCCAGGGCAGCGTCAGCCAGCCCGCGCCCATCTCCGCCAGCCACGGCAGCCGGGATCCGCCGGCGACGTGGCGCGAGACTTCGGCGACGTATCCCGCACCGTGGCGCGTGGCGTACACATCCATGGCGGCGACGTCCACCGCGCCGCTCGCCTCCAGCGCGGCGGTGTCGAGGGGTGTGTCCAGGCGCGGGTAGTCGTTGTGGTACGTCACCACGCGGTCGAGGCCGCGGCGCCGCAGCCCGTCGCCAAGCCTGCGGAGGGTGATGCGGATCGCCTCCTCGCGCCAGCGCAGCCAGTCGAGGCGCCGCACCTCCGGCTCGTCGCCGCCGTCGCGTGGTGGGTCGATGTCGGCCGGCTTCAGCCAGCGCCTGCCGTACAGCGCGTTGACGGCATCGAGGGACCCGTGCTGCTTGATCAGCCACGCGCGGTAGGCGTCGAGAGCCTCGGGATGGTAGTCGAGCGCGTAGGGATGCGCCTGGAAGAAGTAGCCGTGCTCGTTGTCGACCTGCACGGCGACGACGGGGCCGTCGGGGTGCTGCAGCGGGGCGAGCTGCGGGACGACGAGGTCGTACCAGGAGTGCACCTCGGCGAGGAAGGCGCTGGAGAAGTACGAGGGCACGCGGATGTGATGCGTCGCCGTCGGCAGGGCGTAGGGAAGGCCGTTGCAGCGCAGGGCCTGGCAGCGCCCGTCCTCCGTGACACGCTGCGGGATGCCGGAGTCGAGCAGCTCGGCCCCGATGTGCGGGCCGGGGCGCACCACCGCGTGCAGTCCCCGGTCGGCGGCGAGGCGCAGGAAGCGCGCGACGTCGCGCCTGCCGGTGAAGTCGGCGCGCCCGTGGTCGCGGTCGTGCACCGACCACGGCACGTAGGTGTCGACGGCGGTGAAGCCGAGGGAGGCGAGAGCGTCGAGGATGCGCGGCCAGTCGTCGGGGTCGTGCCGCCAGTAGTGCACCGCGCCGCTCAGCACGGTGAGGATGCGGCCGTCGTGCAGGCGCAGGCCGTTCGGGGTGGCCTCGACCCTGCGCGCGGTGGTCAGCGGGGGCACTGGGTGACGGTCAGGCTTCGCACGTGCCCGAGTCGTACGGGTAGCCGCCGGGCAGGTTGGCGTCGGTGTACCGCTGGCCGTGGGTCACGTAGCACCACACGCCGCTCTGCCCCCACGGCCCCGTCGAGGACGCGGAGTACCACACGAGCGCGTGGTCCTTCACCCAGGTGTGATCGTGGTTGAACCCGACGGTGCCCTCGTCGTACGGGCCCGGCGGGTTGGGGAAGTGGGTGTTCCACAGACCCTGCTGGAACGTCTGCGGAGTGAGGTGCGGTCCTGCCATCTGCAGGCCCGATGCCAGCAGGAGCTCCATCTCGTAGCAGTACCAGCCGTTGTAGCGCAGCGGCGCGTAGGGCCACGAGTAGGTGGAGTTCTCCTCCATCACGGCCTGGTACCAGGGGTTCAGCGGCGCTGCCACCAGCTTGTTCTGGTAGTCGAAGCCGAAGGCGTGGTCCCACTGGTCGGTGGGCTGCAGCGGGCCCTCGGGGCTCCACGCCGTGTTGTAGTCGAAGTAGCCCATCATCCACTCGGGGTGGTAGCTGGCCGAATCGGCCTGCTGCAGGACCTGGATGGTCGAGGTGACGTGGGTCATGAACAGCACCGTGGTGATGCCGTCGGAGGCGAGCTGCGCGACCGCGGCCTCGGCCTGCTGCGTCGAGTTGGTGCTGCGGTTCTGGTACCCGGCGCCTGCGCTCGACGGCACGTAGTCCACCGGAAGGATGTCCTTTGGCTGCACGGTGATGCCGCAGGCCTGCAGCGCATCGGTCAGGTAGTGCCGGTCGATGGACGAGCCGTCGGTGTACGTCGAGTAGATGATGCCGTAGCTGCGCCGGTGCGAGAGCGAGGGTGGGGTGTACGCCGGTGCGGGTTGGTCGCGCAACGTGCAGGCCTGGGCGCCGAGGTCCACCTCGTTCACGTCGACCGACGGGTAGTAGTTCCACTCGTAGGGCTGGAACTTCTCCAGGTCGGCCTCGGCGCTCAGGTTCATCTGCGCCGTGACGGAGATGATGCCCTTGCGCGCCAGCTCGTCGAAGAAGTACTTCTCCCGACCGCCCGCGTCGCTGCACCCCAGCACCGCGAAGACGTTGTCGGTGGCCGCGATCTGGTCGGCGTCCTTCACCATGTCGGCCTGTGGTGTGTCGGAGCCGCCGCCACCGCCGCAGCCGACGTTCACCGTGACGATCTGCCGGCCGTAGAGCTCGAAGTGGTCGTTGAAGAACTGCGTCCAGTACTGCGTCTCCGGCTGGCTGTCGGCGAGGCCGATGCGGATGGTGTTGGCATCCACCCCGTGCCAGGTCGCCCCGCCGTTGTCGCCCTTCCAGAACGGGATGCACGGTGGCGACTGGGTGTCCGCGATCTGCCGGGGACCGCCGGGACCGTCGACGCAGTCGAGCGAGCGCGGCGGGCTCTCTCCCGCAGCCCCGGGACCTGCGGCGCCGGCCGCGGGCGGCGCGGGCGGGGTGGGGGAGGGCGTCGGCGTCGCGCTGCCGCCCGCGGCCTCACCGTTGCCGTTCTGGTTGGCCCCCTTCCCCGAGGTGCTCGACTGGTCGGGCGGCGGCTTGGTGATGTTCTGCTGGGCGACAGGGGCGAAGGCGGCGATGGGCGGGACGTGCGGCAGCGGCGGATGCAGGGCGGGCACGAGTGCCAGCACGAGCAGCGCGCTCATCAGCGCGTAGACGAGCCCCATGCGCCGCCCCCCACGGCGCGCACGGTCGGCGACGACGGCGGTGGCCACTCTCTCCCTCGGACGTGGCTGCGATGTGGTAGGACTTAGGAAGAAATTCTATCAAAGTGCGCGGCGCGGGCCCGCCCCCTCGCGCCGGAGGACACCATGGCTGACGACACGACCACCTCGGCCCTTGCGCTCCAGCCCGACTTCAGTGCGGAGACGCCCCGGCCCGAGCGCGCCCCGCTGAGCGGGATCGAGGACCCGGTCCCCCTCTTCGCCCAGCCCGAGCGCCGCTTCGCCACCGCCCAGGGCATCGCGGGGATCGAGGCGGTCCCCGGCGGGGCGCGCGTCGAGGTCGCCACCCAGGACGGCCGGCCCGCCGAGCTGCTGGTCCAGCGCACGCGCTCGGGCGCGCTCCGCCTGCGATGGTCCTGCCCGCCGGGCGCGCCGGGCACGGTCCGCGACACCGACGGCATGCTCGCCGAGGGTGCCGACCCCGACCCCACCGCCGCCGTCGAGCTCTGCGACGGCGCGCTCACCCTCGACGCCCCCACCTGGCGCTTCGAGCTCGAGCCCGACATGTCCTGGACCCTGCGCCGCCCCGACGGCACGCAGCTGACCGCGCAGCGCCGCGACGACGGCGCATTCAGCCACTGGATGAGCCGCCCCCTCGGCACCTCCCGCGGCGAGGGCCTGCGCACGTGGGCGCACGAGTCGCTGGTGCTGGCGCCCGAGGAGCGCATCTACGGCCTCGGCCAGCAGTACGGTCCGGTCGACAAGCGCGGCATGCGCATCGTGCAGTACAACCGCGACGCGATCGGCTCCAACGGGACGCTGATCACGTACCACAACACGCCGTTCTGCTGGAGCAGCGCCGGCTACGGCCTGGTGGTGCACGCCGCAGGGCGCGTGATGTGGGAGCTGGGCAATCCCTCCTTCGAGACGCTCACCGTCGCCGCCGCCGGCGAGGTGCTCGACCTCTTCGTCCTCGCCGGCGACACGCCGCAGGCCCTGCTCGACGCCTTCTACGCGCTGTCCGGCCCGCCCGCCACCGTGCCGGACTGGGCGCTGGGGATCTGGATGTCGCGATGCATGTACAGCAGCCGCGCAGAGGTGGTCGAGGTCGTCCGCAACCTGGAGGCGATCGGCTTCCCGCTCGACGTCGTCCACCTCGACCCGCGCTGGATGCGGGAGCGCCGCACCCGCGACAACGACCACGGCGCTGACCTCACCTGGGACGACGCGCAGTTCGGCGACCCGCGCAGCTTCTTCGCGACGATGCGCGACGAGGGGCGAGTTCGTGTCAGTCTCTGGGAGAACCCCTACGCGCTGGTCGACTCCTGGACGCACAGCGAGCTGGAGAGCCTGGGAGGGCTGGCGCGGCAGCCGGGGCACGACTTCGCGCCGCCCTTCGAGGCGCCCCAGCGGCAGGCGCACGTCGTCGACTTCACCGGCGAGCCGGCCCGCCGCTGGTGGGCGGCGCAGCACCTGCGCCTCCTCGACCTCGGCGCCGCCGCCTTCAAGACCGACTTCGCCGAGGGCGTCCCCGACGACGCGCAGTTCGCCGACGGCCGCAGCGGCGCCGACATCCACAACCTCTACGCGCTGCTCTTCAACCGCCTCGTGTTCGAGACGACGGCGACCAGAACCGACCGTCCCGTCGTCTTCGGCCGCTCCGGCTGGCTGGGCTCGCACCGCTACCCGCTGCAGTGGTCCGGCGACGCCCAGTGCACCTGGAGCGACCTGCGCGGCGCGCTGCGCGCCGGCCTCAGCGCCGCGCTCTCCGGCACCGCCTACTGGGCCAGCGACATCGGCGGCTTCTACACCATGGACCAGCCGCTCCCCGACGGCGAGCTGTACGCGCGCTGGGCGTGGCTGGGCTGCCTCTCGCCGATTGCCCGCTTCCACGGCACCAGCCCCCGCGAGCCCTACGTCTACGCGCCCGAGGTCTGCGCCGCGGCCGTCGCCGCAGCGCGCCTGCGCTACGCGCTGATGCCCTACCTCGCCGAGCAGTCGCGCCGCACCCTCGCCGGCCGGCCGATGCTGCGCCCGCTGGTCCTCGACTTCCCCGACGACGTGCTCTGCTGGCGCGAGGACTCGTCGTTCCTCCTCGGAGAGGACCTGCTCGTCGCGCCGGTGGTGAAGCCGGGGGGGCGCCGCCGCGTCCACCTCCCGCGGGGCCGGTGGGGCGACTGGTGGACCGGCGAGGTCGTGGAGGGCCCGACCGACCTCGACCTCAGCGTCCCGCTCGACCGCGTCCCCCTCTACCAGCGCGAGGGCTCGCTGGTCTCCCTCGGCGAAGGGCGGCGCGTCGAGGACGTGCTGCGCGGGCCTGTGCGGCGCAAGGCGTTCGACGAGCCCTATCGAGACTAGGCTCGGGTTCGCGGTCCCCCGGCTCGGCGCTCCGGTGGAGCCGGATAGCGCTGCAACGTCTGCGCGATGGTGTCGCGGGCGGCGGCGGTGCGCTCCTCCGGCGTCAGATCGGGCCAGCGGTCGAGTGTGGCCCTGGTCCGCTCTGCCCACCCGCGAAGCATCAGGGCGTGGTTGGTGAGGAAGTCGAAGACGAAGGCGCGGACGTGGACCTGGTCCTGGAACGGTGCGGTCCCTGCCACGTACTCCGACCCGACGACGCGCCCCACGTCCAGGATCGCCCGCGCGTCCGCCTCGACCTGGTCGAGGGCGCGGTCGACCTGCGCACGGTCGCCGAGGTCGTGGAGGAACACGCGCAGCAATGGCTCGCAGGCGAGCGCGGTCGGGCCCGGCGCCGTGCCCAGCCAGGAGCGCACCGCCTCCCGGCCGGCGTCGGTGATGGCGTAGGTGGTGCGCCGCCGCCCACCGACGACGGAGGTCTCCGCGGTGGCCAGCCCGCGCTCGACGAGCGCCTTGGCCTCGTCGTAGATGCGGCTCTCGGCGCGTGGCCAGAAGAAGCGCATGTTGCGCCGCAGCTGTTTGGTGAGCTCGTAGACGGGCCAGGAGGGCCGCAGGGCGAGCAGGCCGAGGATCGCGTTGGCGGTGGTGGTGCGGCGGGCCATGGGCTTGACGATACTCCTGATAGGAGCTACGCTGCGCACCCATCGATTACTCCTGATCGGAGTATGCAGAGAGGAGGCCATGCCATGGCGATCGCGCGAGTGTTCGACGGCAAGGGGTGGACGGCGGAGCAGTACGACGCCCTGATGGTGCGGCTGGTGGCGCGCATGCAGCTCCCGGCCGGCAAGCCCGCCCCGGGCGTCCTCTTCCACTGGGCCGCGCCGACGTCCGAGGGCCTGCGCGCTGTCGACGTCTACGAGACCCGCGAGGCCGCCGACGCGCTGGCCCAGAACGAGATCGGCCCCATCGCGGCGGACCTGGGCATGGCCGCGCCGCAGATCACCGAGTACGAGGTGCACTCCTTCCTGCAGCGCTGAGCCGGCTCGGCGTCAGAGCGGTGGGAACGTGGGCGACTGGGGTCGAAGCGACTCCAGCTGCCCCGCCACCGAGAGCAGCACCGGCTCCGAGCCGGCAGGTCCCACCACCTGAAGGCCGAGCGGCATGCCGTCTTCGCTCATTCCCCATGGCACCGCGACGGCGGCGGCTCCCGCCACGTTCCACATGTTGGCGTAGCCCATCCACCGGGCCACGCCGAGCATGGTGGGCAGCCAGCCCCTGCCGCGCCAGGTCCCGATGCGCACGGGTGGCGCCGCCGTGATCGGCGCGATCAGGACGTCGCACGACGCGAACCACTGCCGCGTGTACCCGGCGAACGCGCTGTGCGACGCGGGCTGCACCTTGCGCTGGAGGCGGCGCCCCCGCCGCACCATCGCGCGGGTGCGGGCCTCCATCCGGTCGACGTCGAGACCCTCGGCGTCCTGGGCGATGCCCGCCATCCACCGCGAGGTGAACTGCGTCGGCGTCAGTGGGTAGCGCGGGCTGGCACGGCGCACCGTGTGCGACGCCGCCGCCAGCGCATCGGCCGCGGCGTCCAGGGCTCCGCGCACCTGCTTCGACAGGCGCGCACCGAAGACGGGATGGCGGCTCGACACCGCGACGCGCAGCGGCCGGTCGGGCGGCAGCGGGTCGCGATAGCGGTTCGTCCCGGCCATCACGTCGACCGCGAGGGCGGCGTCCTCGACGCTGCGGGCGAGCGAGCCGAAGGCGCTCAGCCCGTACCAGTGCTCACCGCGCACGCCAGGAACGGGCACGACGCCGGGCGCCGGCTTGAAGCCGACGATCCCGCAGCAGGCCGCGGGGACGCGGATGGAGCCGCCGCCGTCGCTGGCCACCGCCAGCGCCGCCATGCCCGCGGCCACCGCCACCGCCGAGCCGCCGCTCGACCCGCCGGGCGTGCGCTCCAGGTTCCAGGGGTTGCGGGGCGCCTCGTACGCCTCCGGCTCGGTGAATGGCCAGATCGCCAGCTCGGGCATCACCGTGCGGCCCACCACGATGGCGCCGGCGTCGCGCAGCCGCCGCAGCAGCAGCGCATCGTCGACGGCCGGTTGTCGCGGCGTGGCGCCCGACCCGTGCGTCGTCGGCTGGCCGGCGACCTCGACGTTGTCCTTCACCGCGACCGGCACCCCTGCGAGGGGCAGGGCGTCGAGGTCGGGACGCCTGCGCAGCGCCTCCGCCTCCTGGCGGGCTGTTCCGGCCAGCACCGCCACGAACGCGTGCAGCCGCGGCTCGACGTCGTCGATGCGGCGCAGCGTCGCGTCCACGAGGTCGACGGGGTCGAGCTCGCGGGAGCGGACCAGCCGGGCCATGGCGGTGGCGCTGAGCCGGGTCAGGGGATGATCGTCGGTGGTGGTGGGCGAGGTGGGCATGGACCGCAGGCTAGACGCCGTCGCGCATCCGCGCCATCGGCAGAACTGTCGATCTTTGCGCCGCCCGCCTCAGGGCTCGAGAAGCCCGTGCTCCATGGCGAAGACCGCCGCGGCCGCGCGCGTCGACACCCCCGCCTTCTCGTAGACGTGGGCCAGGTGCGTGTGCACCGTCGACGTCGAGATCGTGAGGCGCTCGGCCGCCTGCCGCATCGACATGCCCCGGACGACGAGGCGCAGCACCTCCACCTCGCGCTCGGTGAGCCCCGCCGGCCAGGACAGCCGGCGCCTCGGCGGTTCTCCCGCAGCCTCGATCACGGCCTCCACGGCCGCCGCGTCGAGCGGCATCCCGCGCAGCGTCCGAGCCGCGACGTCGCGCGCCATGGCCGGGCGGTGTGGCCGTGGCTCGACCATGGCGTGGAATGCGTCGGCCGCGGCCAGCGTCCGGCAGGCGCGATCCTGCTCGGCGGGATCGCAGCCGCGGTGGTAGCCGCTGCCGTCGAGCCGCTCGTGGTGCCTCCCGGCGATGCGCGCGAGCGGCGCCAGCGCCGAGGAACGCGCCAGGATGCGCTCGCTCTGGTACGGGTGCAGCCGGACCGCCTCCCACTCCGCGGTGCTGAGCGCACCGCTGCGCTCCCAGATGCCGGTGGGAACAGCCGCACGGCCGAGGTCGTGGAGCAACGCGGCGCGGCGCACCGCCGTCACCTGGGCGGCGTCGAAGCCCTGGAGTGCGGCACTTCGCGCGGCCAGCTCCGCGACGCCTGTGGAGTGACCGTGCAGGTGCGTCGCCTTGAGATCCGCCACCGCCGCGAACGCCGACGCCACGGCATCGAGCCGTTCGTCGCCCACCTGGCTCACCGGCGCGGGCTCGCGGTCGAGCACCGCCACCAGCGGGTCCGGTGCAGCGGGCTGCTCCGACGACTCCGACCACACGCCGAGCACCGCGAGCACGACGTCGGGATCGAGGATGCGACCCGACCAGTCGCGCAGGATGGCGACTGCCGACTCGCGACCGAGCATGCCGTCGAACATCACCGCCACGGTGGCCGCGGCGGCGATCCGCGCACTGACGAGGATGGCGTCGCCGCGCAGCGCCTCGGGATGGCCGCGGCCGTCCCAGCGCTCGAATCCCTGGTACAGCGCGGCTGACACGCTCTCCGCGAGTCCAAGCTGCGCCGAGAGACGGCGCGCCACCTCGCAGTCCGCGCGCGCACCCTCCGCCGCGACGCGGGCACCGCGCAGCATGCCCTGCACGTAGACCTGCACGCGCCGCCCCGGTGGCTGTGCCGCAGCCGTCCGGCGCACGAAGCGAAGCGCCTCGCGCGGACGCGTGGGGTCGATTGCATCGCCCTCGCGGCGCACCACGACGTCGTCGCCGCCGAGGGCCTGCGCGTATTCGTGCGACGTGGCTGTGCAGCCGAGGCCGCGCAAAAGAGTGACGTAGAGCGCGTCACGGCGGACGGCGGTTCCCTCGCCGAGGCGCTCGGCGACGTCGAGGGACATCAGGGTCGCGTGCAGCGCCTGCTCGGGCGGGCGGCCGTGCGCCAGGTCGGTGACCACGGACAGAGCGGCGAGCGGCTCCACCAGGCGCAACGACGGGCTGCCCTGCCGAGCCGCAGCAACCGAACTCATGTGGCCGCCATGGTAGGAGGTGGGCCGAGACGGCCCGGCTCCCCGCGGAGATCGAGCGTCCGTAGACTGGCGTCATGGCCTGGCCCTGCGCCGAGTGCGGAGGCGAGAACCCCGACGGCTTCCGCTTCTGCGGGCACTGTGGCAAGCCGCGCGCCGCCGAGGCCCAGGCGGTGCAGGCCACCGTGGCCGACGTCGCCGAGGCCATCTCCTCGGCGCTGAACGACGAGCGTGGCGCGGGCGAGGTCGTCAACCGGCCGCTCGTGGAGCGGCTGGCCAGCGCCCGTGGCGGGGTGGAGGAGCGGCGGCTGATCACCGCGGTGTTCGCCGACGTGAGCGGCTTCACCGCCCTCGCCCACGGCCTCGACGCCGAGCAGCTCGTGGGCATCATCGGCCCCATCGTGTCGCGGCTCGCCGACATCGTCACGCGGTACGGCGGCTACGTCGGCAAGTTCGCAGGCGACGCCATCCTGGCCTTCTTCGGCGCTCCCGTGTCGCACGAGGACGACGCGGTGCGCGCCCTGCTCGCCGCGGCCGACATGCAGCGCGAGTCGGCGCAGCTCTTCGGCGAGCTCGGTCCCGAGGCGGCCAACCTGACGCTGCACGTCGGGGTCAACACCGGCTACGTCGTCGCCGGCTTCTTCGGCGACGAGGTGCGCATGGAGTACTCGGTGCTCGGCGACGCGGTCAACGTCGCCCAGCGGCTGGAGTCGGCGGCGCCGGGCGGGGCTGTTTATGTCGGCCGTGACACATACCTGCTGGCCCGCTCGCGCTTCGCCTTCGAGGATCTCGGCGGCATCCAGGTCAAGGGCAAGCCCGAGCCTGTGCCGGCGTGGCGGCTGGCCGGCGAGCTGACCGATGCGTCGGCCGCGCGCGCGCCGGCCGCGGGTCGCCTGGTGGGACGGTCGCGCGAGCTCGACGTCCTGCGCGGTGTGCTCACCCCGGTGGCGGGCGGCGGCGGCGTGGCCGCTGTGGTCGGCGAGCCGGGCACGGGAAAGAGCGCGCTCATCGCCGAGGCGCGGCGGCGCGGCATCGAGGACGGGATCCAGTGGGTCGAGGCCCATTGCGTCGCCTACCGCAGCCGTCCCTACCGACCCTATGTCGAGCTGCTGCGTGTGCTCACCGAGATCCCCGAGGACGTCGACCCCGAGGTGGCCTTGCGGCGCGTCGTCGCCGAGGCCGCAGGTCTGGGCGTGCCCCGGGTCGCGCCCTACTTCCTCCGGCTCCTCGGCCTGCCAGACGCGCCCGGCCAGGGCGATGCCGCGCCCACCGACCCGCTCGCCTTCCGCCACGGCCTCCACGAGGCGGTCGCCGCGTACCTGCTCGCCCGCGCTGCGCGCCGGCCCCTGGTGCTGGGCGTCGAGGACGTGCACTGGGCCGACGCGGGCACCCTCGACCTCACCCGCCACCTCGCCGCCCGGTCGCGCAACGCGCCCTTCAGCCTCGTGCTCACCGCCCGCCCCGAGGGTCGCGCCGCCGCGGTCGGGCTGGTCGAGGCCGAGTCCCGCTCCGCCGTGCTCGACGTCGGCCCGCTCGACGCCTCCGCCGTGGCCGAGCTGGCCGAGGACGTCCTGGGGGGCCCCGCCACCACCGAGCTGGCCGCGATGGTCACCGAGCGCACCAGCGGCAACCCGCTCTTCGCCCAGCAGCTTCTGCGCTCCCTGCTGGAGACCGGTGCGGTGGAACAGGGCCCGCAGGGCTGGCGTCTCCCCCGCGATTGGCGGCCCGAGGCCGTCCCCACCGGGGTCGAGCAGGTGCTCGCCGCCCGCATCGACGTCCTGCTCCGGCCCGCCGCCGACCTGCTCCAGGTCGCCTCGGTGATCGGCCGCACCGTGCTTCCCGCGCTGCTCCGCCACGTCGCCGGGAACGGCCCCGACCACGACCAGGCGGTCGGCGAGCTGCTCCGTGGCGGCTTCCTGGAGACGGTCGACGACGGCGGCGAGACGCGCTACTGGTTCCACCACGCGCTGCTCGTCGACGTCGCCTACTCGCGACTGCTGCGCGCCCGGCGCCGCGAGATCCACCGCGCCGCGGTCGCCGCCGTCGTCGACCTCTACGGCAGCGGCGACGACGTCGTCGACATGCTCGCCCGCCACGCCCACGGCGGCGAGATGGGCGGCGAGGCGGTCGCCTATCTGGAGCGCGCCGGTGCGCGGGCCGAGGCGATGTTCGCCAACGAGCAGGCGGTCGCCTACCTGCGCCAGGCCGTGGAGATCGCCGACCACGACCCCGGGGTGGCCGGGCGGCTGCCCGAGCTGCTCCTCCGCTGCGCCCGCATCGAGGAGACGCGCGGCGCGTATGCCGCGGCGTTGGAGCTGTACCGGCGCGCCGAGGCCGTGGAGGGCGGGCTGCGCGCCGTGCTCGGCGTGGCCTCGACGCTGCGCAAGCTGGGCGACTACCCGCGCTGCCTGGAGGTGATCGGCTCGGCCCGTGCCTCGGAGGCGGCGGTCGACGCCGGCGGGCGGGCCCGCCTCGACGTCGAGGAGGGCTGGGTGCTCGGCCTGCTCGGCCGCAACCCGGAGGCCATCGCCGTCCTGCGCCGCGGTGCGGCGCTGGCCGAGGCCGGCGCCGACCGCCTGCTCGAAGCCCAGGTCCTCTTCATCCTGGCCCGCACGGAGGAGCTGGTCGGCGAGAGCGACCTCGCGCTGGAGCACGCCCGCCGGGCCCGCGATCTCTACGAGGCCGAGGGGGACCTGCCCGGCCTGGCCGGCGCCCTGCGCGTCCTCGGCGGCATCGAGCACGAGCACTCGGCGGAGTGGGTCGGGGGGGCGGCCGAGGGCGCTCGCGCCACTCTGGAGCGCGCCCTGGAGGTCGCCCGCAAGGTCGGCAACGCCGAGGAGGAGGGCGCCTCGCTGATCAACCTCGGGCAGGTGGTCGCCGACCTTGGCCGGGTCGACGAGGCGCTGCGCTGCGACGCCGAGGCCGTCGAGGCCTTCAGCCGGGTGGGCCTGCGCTCCGGCGTCGCCTGCGCCTACTGCAACCTCGCCGAGCACCTCGGCGACGCCGGCCGCCACGCCGAGGCCTTCGAGGCCGCCCGCACCGGCTCCGGCATCGCGGAGGAGATCGGCAGCCCCTACTGGAGGAGCGGCGGCCTGATCGGCATGGCGCAGAGCTGCCTCGCCCTCGGCGACCCCGAGGCCGCGGCGCGGCACGCCGAGTCCGGCCTGGAGGTGGCCGCGGCGTCAGGGCTGGCCGGCCGGGGCAGGTCGGCACTCGCCACGGCACTGGAGGCCATGCATGCCCTCGGCGACCGGGAGGGGGAGGAGCGCGTCCTGGCCAGGGCGCGCGCCGCCGGGTGGGAGGCCGAGGCCGCCGAGGTGCCCACCGGCTAGGCGACGGGCAGCGCCTCCGGGGTCACCGCCACCGCCTGCGCAGCCGCGCTGCGGATGAGGAGCAGGCGGTCCTCGTCGCGCCAGCGCGGGCCCGCCAGGAGGATCTGGCGGTCCTGGACCCGGCGCTCCTCGAACCCCGCCTCGCACCAGGAGAAGTAGAGCGTCCAGAGCCGCAGGAACCAGTCGTCGAAGCGCCCCAGCGCGGCGATCTGCGGCCAGTTCCGCCGCAGCCGGGCGCGCCAGGCGCGCAGCGTGGGCGGGTAGTGCGCGGTGATGTCATACATCGCCACCGGGCGCAGGTCGGTGCTGCGCGCCACCGCGTCGAGGATCGCCTCCACCGACGGCGTGTGCCCGCCGGGGAAGATCATCTCGTTGAGGAATGTGCTGCTGTAGCGCTCCACCGGGAAGAGCCTGCCGGTGGTGGTGATCGCCTGCACCAGCGCCAAGCCGTCGGGCTCGAGCAGGCGCCCGATCTGCCCGGAGAAGTCGTCCAGGTGGGCTGCGCCGATCGACTCCACCATCTCCATGGACACCGCCTTGTCCCAGGTGCCTCGCACGTCGCGGTAGTCGCTGACGATGACCTCGACACTCCCGGCGATGCCGCGTTCACGGGCGCGCTGCTCGATGTAGTCGCGCTGCGAGTGCGACAGCGTCACCGTCGAGACGTGCACGCCGTAGTGCTCGGCGGCGTGCAGCGCGAAGGGACCCCAGCCGCTGCCCAGCTCCAGGACGCGCTCACCGGGCCTGAGGTCGAGCAGGCGGCAGACGCGGTCGAGGTTGGCGCGCGAGGCCTCGACGGGATCCATGCCGGGGCGCTCGTAGAAGGCGCACGAGTAGCCCATGGTCTCGTCGAGGACCAGCGAGAAGAAGTCGTTGCCGAGGTCGTAGTGGCGTTCGACGTTGTCACGGCTGCGACCGCGCGTGTTGCGGAAGGACGCGCGCACCCGCTTCAGCGGCCAGGTCGCCGTGCTGATGCGGGCGCGCCAGGGGTCGGCGCGGAACATGGCGCGGGCGGCGATGCGCACCAGGGCGACCAGGTCGTCGCAGTCCCAGAGCCCTTCGGCATAGGTGCGGGCCATGCCCTTGCCGCGCGACAGCAGTGCGGGATAGACGGCGGGGGAGTGGACGGTGACGCGGGCGCGCAGCGGGTCGCTCGGGTTGCCGAAGGTCCGCTCACCGTCGCCGTCGACGATGGTGAGAGCTCCCTCGCGCAGCGCTCCGAGGGCGCGCAGCAGTCCGGCGCGCGAGAGCTTCTGCGGCGCGGTCATCCGCCAGGCGTGCGTCGTGGTCATGCTGGGCTCCTGAGTCTGGCACGGGGCGTGCCTCTCATCCGCGGGGCAGGGTCGGCTTGTCGAGCCGGACCGGGGTGGCGACGTCGAGGACGGCCAGCGGCTCGCGCTCCCAGATGCCCACCAGCAGGTGGAGGCGGCGCAGGCTGCGCGGCGCCCACCAGTTGCGCGCGCCGAGCAGGCGCATCAGCGCGGGCACCAGGGTGGCGCGGATCAGGAAGGCGTCCACCAGGACGGCCAGCGCGAGGCCGAGGCCCATGATCTTGATGGTGGTCACCCCCGAGGTGAGAAAGGCGAGGAAGACGACGGCGATGAGCAGGGCCGCGGAGGTCACCAGCCGGCCGGTGTGCTCCAGCCCCAGGGCGACGGCCTCCTCGTTGTTGCCAAGCCTGTCGTATTCCTCCTTGATGCGGGAGATGAGGAAGACCTCGTAGTCCATCGACAGCCCGAAGGCGAAGCAGAAGAGCAGCACCGGGGTGCGGATGCTGATGGTGCCGGTCGGCGTGAAGCCGAGCGCGCTGCTCAGGTGCCCGTCCTGGAAGACGAAGACCAGCGCGCCGAAGGTCGCCGAGAGGCTCAGGACGTTGAGCAGCAGCGTCTTCAGCGGCACCACCACGGCGCCGACCATGAGGAAGAGCAGCAGCACCGTGGCGACGACGATCACCGCGACGGCGATGGGCAGGTGGCCGAGCAGGGAGTCACGCGAGTCGACGAGCGTCGCCGCGGCGCCGCCGACCAGCACCGGGAAGGGCGGGCTGAGGGCGCGGACGTCGTGGACCAGGTCGACGCCCTGCGAGCTGACGGGGTCGACGCTCGGCGTCAGCGCGAACCAGATTCCCTCGCCGCCGCTGTTGGGCACGGGCTGCACGTGCGCGACGTCGCGCACGGCGGCGAGCTGCGACGTGTAGCGACTCACCGCGTCCGCGCCGGCGACGCCGGTGTGCGGCGCGACGACGGCGACGGTCCACTCCGGGTTGGCGGCGAAGCCGCCACGCAGCGCGTCGCCCACGACGCGCGCCGGGGACGCGGGCTGGAGGATGCGCTCGTCGTCGTCGCCGAGGGTGATGTGCAGGAACGGCGAGCCCATCACCAGCAGGACGGCGACGACGGCGAGGCTGACGGCGACGGGGTGCCGCATCACCGCGTGGGCGCGGCGGTACCAGAAGCGTCTCTCGCCGTCCTCGCGCGCGCGCCGCACCCGACCCTTCTCGATCCGCGGCCCGAGCAGGTGCAGCACGGCGGGGAGCACCACGACCGCCCCCACCGCGGCCAGCGCCACCACGCCGACTCCGGCATAGGCGAAGGAGCGCAGGAAGGCGATGGGGAACACCGCCAGCGAGGCGAGGGCGATGCCCACCGTGACGGCGCTGAAGAGCACGGTCCTGCCCGCCGTCTGCAGCGTGCGCATCAGGGCGCGGTCGGCGGTGCGTCCGGCGCGCAGCTCCTCGCGGTAGCGCGACACGATGAGCAGGCTGTAGTCGACGCCCAGGCCGAGGCCCATGCCGGTGGTGACGTTGAGGGCGAAGATGGACACGTCGGTGACACCGGTGAGCAGCCGCAGCAGGCAGAGCGTCCCCACGATGGCCACGCCGCCCACCACCAGCGGCAGCATGGCTCCGGCAGCGCTGCCGAAGAGGAGCACGAGCAGCACGCCGGTGATGGGCACGGTGATCAGCTCGGCGCGGTGCAGGTCGTCGGCCGACTGGCGGACGATCTCCGCCTCGACCACCGCGCTGCCCCCGGCGGTGGCGCTGACGGGCCCGTGGTTTCCGTCGAGATCGGCGGCAACCCGGTCGGCGACGGAGCGCACCGTGTTCTCGTCGCCCGAGGCGACGGCGGTGATCAGTGCCCGGTGGCCGTTGCGGCTGGCCAGCGTTGGGTCGGGCGGCGACGTCGCCCAGAAGGAGGCGACATCGTGGACGCCCGCCTCGCCCGCCAGCTCGGCGGCCAGCGCCTGTCCGGCGGCGGCGACCGCGGGATCGGTCACCGCGGCGCCGTGCGCGTCGACCAGCACCACGAGATTGGGCTCGGCGACGTGAAAGGTCTGGGCCAGCGCCGCCTGGGCGCGGCTCGACTCCCAGCCGCTGTCGGTGAACCCGCCCGTCGACAGGTGGGACTCCGCGGAGGCGCCGAACACACCGGCGACCGCCAGCACCGCCACGGTCACGGCGACCACCGCCCACGCCCGCCGCAGCAGCAGCGAACCCAGGAATCTCAACCTGCCTCTCCAGAGTCCGGCCCTGGGGGCGGCTATTCTACGGCCCACCGTGAGACATCGCGCAGCCCTCCAGCAGGTGATCGCGGACGTGCCGCTCTTCGCCGCCTGCTCCAAGCGCGACCTGCAGATCATCTCCCGCCACATGCAGGTGCTCGCCGTGCCCGCCGGCACCGTGCTGATGCGGGAGGGCGACCACGGCGACGCCTTCTACGTGGTGCTCGACGGGCGCGCCGTGGTCGAGGCCGCGGGGCGGCGTGCCGGCGACCTCGGCGCCGGCGACCACGTCGGCGAGCTGGCCCTGCTCGATCCCGCGCCTCGCAGCGCCACCGTCACCGCGGCCTCCGACATGACGGTGGGCGTCATCGACGCGCGGACCTTCGCCGCCATCGTCCGCGACGTCCCGGCACTGACCGGCAAGCTGCTCGCCGCCCTGGCCCGGCGGCTGCGCGCCCGCGACCGCGAGGCGGTGGAGCGGTGAGCGTCGGGGCCGTCGCCGAGGACCTCGCCGCCGTCCCGCTCTTCGCGGAGCTCGCCTCCGAGCAGCTCGTCCGTCTGGCGGCTGCCGCGGAGATGCGGCGGCTGCAGGCGGGGGAGTGGCTGTTTCACCAGGGCGACCGCGGCGACAGCCTCTACGTGGTGACGGCTGGGAGCATCGACCTCGTGGCCGAGCAGGGCGCGCCCACGGTGGTCCGCACCCTGGGGCGCGCGCAGTGCGTCGGTGAGCTGGCCATCCTCACCGGCGAGCCGCGGCTCTTCGGGGCGCGGGCCCACCGCGACAGCGAGCTGGCCCGGGTGAGCCGCGACGACGTCGAGGCGCTGCTGCTCGCCGAGCCCAGCTTCGGGCTGGGGCTGACCCGCATCCTCGCCGAGCGCCTGCGGCGCGGCCCCGCACCGGCCGACAACGCCTCCGCCGCGCCGCGGATCATCGCGCTCGTCGCGCTGCATGCCAGCGCTCCGGTGCAGCGGCTCGCCGGCGAGCTGGCCGAAGCGCTGGGCGGGATGGGTTCGCTGGCGCGCGCCGACCCCACCGACCACCCCCTGCCGCTGTCAACGCTGGACCGGCTGGAGTCCGAGCACGACCGCGTGCTCCTCGTCGCCACCTCCCCGTCGCGCGACGACGCCTGGACGGAGTTCTGCCTTCGCCAGTCGGATCGCGTCGTCGCCGTCGCCTCGCTTCGGCACGACGCGCACGCCATGCCGGTGGGGGAGAGGCTGCGGGGCTGCGACCTCGCCTGGGTCGGCCCCGCGGGCGTGGAGCCACCGCTCGCCGGATGGATGGACGCGCTCGACCCGCGCACCACGCACATCGTTCGCAGCGGCTCCCAGGCGGGGGTGCGCCGCATGGCGCGGCGGCTGGCCGGTCGTTCGTTGGGCATCGTGCTGTCGGGGGGCGGTGCGCGTGGCGTGGCCCACGTCGGCGTCATCGAGGAGCTGCAGCGCGAGGGCTACGAGGTGGACCGGATCGGAGGCGCCAGCATGGGTGGCATGGTCGGGTCACTCTTCGCCGAGCAGCGCAGCGCCGACGAGTGCATGGCCGTGCTGGACGCGGAGTACGTGCGCACCACGCCGCTGGCCGGACGCACCATCCCGCTGGTGGCGCTGTCGCGCGGTCTCAAGGGCTTCGCCGCGCAGCACCGGCTCCACGGCGAGCGCACCATCGAGGGTCTCGACGTCAACTTCTACTGCGTCTCCGCGGACCTGGCCACCCAGCGGCTGGTGGTGCATCGTCGCGGCCTGGTCGCGGTCGCGGTCAGCGCGACGCAGGCGCTGCCGGCCTTCGTGCCGCCGGTCCGGGACGGCGAGCGCCTGCTCATCGACGGCGGCGTGCTCAACAACCTGCCCGTCGACCCCATGGTCGCGACGGGGGAGGGTCCTGTCATCGCCGTCGACGTGTCGGGGGCGCTGCCGGCGCCACGCCCGCCGCGGTCGCGGCTGCCCTTCCTGCGCCGGTGGATCGTCGGTCCTGCGGCGGAGTGGGCGCCTCCCATCACGGAGACGCTGCTGCGCAGCATCCTGCTCGGCAACGTGCTCACCGACGCAGCCGCCCGCGAGCGCGCCCACGCCGTGATCCGCCCCAGATTGCGCGGCGTGCCGACGATGCGCTTCCGCGACCTGGAGGCGATCCGCCGCCTGGGACGCGAGGCCGCGCGCGAGGCGATCGCCGACGGCCGGCTGGCGGCGCTCGAGGTCAGTTCGCCGAGAGACTCGACAGGTGGCCGAACAGCGCGTCGAGCCGTGCCAGGTCCGCCTCCGGCAGGGGTCCCAGATTGATCGCCCGCACGTTGCTGCGCAGGTGCTCGACATTGCCGGTCCCGGTCAGGATCACGTGGCACCCGGGCTCGTGGCGGGCGAACCGGTAGGCGGCCTCCACCACGCTGCCGGCGCCGTCCGCGTGCACGAGGAAGCCGAGCGGGTCGTCCGCATCCAGGATGCCGGGATCGATGTGGCCGGCGGCGATCTCGCCGGCGATGGCCTCGCGCAGCGCATCGGGATGGCTCAGCAGCCGCCGAACCGCGTGCATGACCTCGACGCCGGTGTTGCGGGCGATCGCATCCCGGAGCACGAGATGCCGCGCGCTCGGATTGAGGAGGTTGAAGCCGAGCATCATCACGTCCCAGCAATCGCTGCGCACCGCCTTCTGCAGCATCGCGTGGGTGACGTCACCGACGAAGTACTCGGTGATGCCGAGGAAGCGGATCTCCCCCTTCTCGCGCAGCCGCTCCATCTCGGGGACGAGCTCGGCGACGCAGTAGTCGTACTGGGGCTCGAGGACGGCGTGGAGGTGGAAGACGTCGATCGTGTCGACGCCGAGGCGCCGCTGGGACTCCTCCACCGCGCGCGCAAGGCCGGCCGCATCGAGACGGCTGCCGTCATCGCCGACGGCAGGCACCTTGGTGGAGAGCACCACCGAATCGCGCCGGCCCCTGATCGCCTCGCCGACGATGTGCTCCGTCCCGTAGCGCTGGGCGGTGTCGATGTAGGTGATGCCGAGATCGAGCGCCTCTCGCACGAGGCGAACGGACTCCTCGAAGCTCGCGCCCTGGCTCTGCCCCAGCCTGCTGTGGCCGCCGCATCCCAGCCCGGCCACGCTCACCGGCACGCCCGTGCGGCCGAGGATCACCTGGTCCATCCGACGGAGCATAGTGCTCAGGAAGACTCCCTGAGGTGCCGGGCGTGCTACGCTGGCGCAAGTCGACCGCCTTGGTCGGCGCGCTCGTGGTCGTCCCTCACCTTCTCGAACGGACGCGTGCGTCTGTGGACAGTTCTCAGGGAAGGTATGGAGACACCAGATGTTGACTGGTAGTGTCAAGAAGGTCGTGAACGAGCGCGGCTTCGGCTTCATCGCGGCGGACGACGGGCAGGAGTACTTCTTCCATCGCAGCGGCGTGGACAGCTCGCTCGAGTTCGACCGTCTCGCCGGCGGCGAGCGCGTCGCCTTCGACGTCGAGAACAGCGACAAGGGTCCGCGCGCCAAGCAGGTGCGCGCCGCCTGACGTCCTGAGCACGTCACCGGTCCTGCGGCCCGTCCGCGGATCGGTGGCGCTCGACCGGCGGCCGGTTCATCCGGCCGCCGTCCGGCGGGAACGCAGTCGCGGCGATCGCGTCTGTCACCGCATCGCGCAATCTCGCGACGGCCGCTCGGTCCGCCGCAGTACAGACTGGGCAGCGCAACGCCAGGGATACTGGCTCAGAGCGCGACATGGCTGCCGGCTGTCAGTCCGCGTCTGGATTCGATGAGCCGGTGGGCTCCTGCCCGGAACCCGCTCGGAGAACCCCCCGCCGCATGGGCCAATTGACCGCCGACACGACTTCGCCACGCTTTCGACTGTCCTCCGACGCAATCGTTGCGGTGCGGCAACCCGACGCGTACGCGCGACTCAAGCGCGACGTCAGCGACCGCGGCCTGCTGGCCCGCGGACCGCGCAACCAGCTGGTTCCCGCCGCCGGGATCATCCTGCTCCTGGCGGTGACCGTCGCCGGCGTCGCCCTCACCCGCGGCAGCTGGTGGGCGCTCGCCTGGGCCGCTCCCGCCGCCCTGCTGTTCGGACAGCTCGGCTTCCTCGCCCACGACGCCGTGCACAACCAGTTCTTCACGGGGCGCCGCGCCAACTACGGCAGCGGCCTGCTCCTGTTCAACCTCTGTCTCGGCGGCAGTCGCGGGTGGTGGGCGGACAAGCACAACGCGCACCACGCGCAACCGAACCGACTGGGCACCGATCCCGACATCGAGGGAGGTGTCGTCGCCGTCAGCGACGAGGAGGCCCGGCAGGCGCGGGGATTCATCCGGTTCATGGTCCGCCACCAGACGAGCACCATCGCACCGCTGCTCACGCTGAGCATCCTGCAGATCCACGCCTACAGCGCGAAGTTCCTGACCCACCGCGGCCTGCGCCGCCCGCGCCTCGAGCTCGGCCTGATGGCGGCCCATTACGCGCTGTATCTCGGCGGCCTCGTCCTCGCCTTCGGCGTGGCGCGGGGACTCCTCTTCGCGGCCGTGCACCAGCTGCTCCTCGGGCTCTACCTGGGCGGAGCGTTCCTGCCCAACCACATCGGCATGCCCATCCTCGCCCCCGACGCGGAGATGGACTTCGCGCGCCGGCAGGTCGTCACCGCCCGCAACATCCGCGGCGGTCGGTGCACCGACTTCCTCTTCGGCGGGCTCAACTGCCAGGTGGAGCATCACCTCTTCCCGACCATGCCGCGCCGCAACCTGAGGATGGCGGCGCCGATGGTCCGCCATTTCTGCGCCCAGCAGGGCATCGACTATCGCGAGACGTCACCATGGGCCGCCTACCGCCAGGTCTTCGAGCATCTGCGTGCGGTGGCCCGCGTGGCCGGAGCAACGCCACCGGTCCTCGGCAAGGCGGCTACCATCCGGGCGTGACCACCGTTCCCGGCCGGCTCCATGTGCTTCTCGCCCGAGGCTGACCTGGTGACCGGCGTGGTCGCCGGAGCCTTCGGTGTCGACGCGCTGCGCCACGTCACCCGGCCGCAGCAGCTGCCGCTGGCGTCGCTCCCGCTGCTGCTCGGAGCGCACACCGCCGACGAGTCCGTCGTGTGGTGGGGACTGCGCGGACAGGTGCCCGAGCCCGCCACCCATGCTGCGATCTACGTCTTCCTGGCCTTCGCCTTCCTGCTGCCGTTCTTCGTGCCGCTGGCGCTGTTCGGAGTGGAGACCGTGCGCGGCAGGCGGCGATGGATGCTCGCCCTGCTCGCCATGGGAGCGGTGACCAGCGCGCTGCTCCTCACCGAGATCATCCGCTCGCCGGTGGGCGCCTCCATCGACGGCGCACACATCGCCTACGTGTCGGGCGGTCCCAACGCGCTGCTGCTCGGGGTGCTCTACGTCGTCGCCACCTGCGGAGCGCTGCTGGTCGCCAGCAGCCGGCTGCTGGCCGCGTTCGGACTCCTCAACGTCGCCGCGGTGATCGTCCTCACCTGGCTCACCTTCACCGGCCTCACCTCGCTGTGGTGCGCCTGGGCCGCGCTCACCAGCGTCGTCGTCGCCGTCTACCTGCGGCGACGCTCCCGCTCGGCGGGGCGCCCCGCCGCCGCAATGGCCGGCTGACCGCAGGAGACACAGCACGCCGGCGTCGCCGGCCGGCGCCGGGCGCTCAGGCGGTGGCCAGCCTGGCCGTCTCCAGGCCGAAGATCCGCGCGGCGTTGCCGCCGGCCAGCTTCGCCTTCTCCTCCTCGGTGCAACCGGCGGCGCTGAAGATGCGCTCCAGCACCTCGCGGCTGCGTGGCCACACGCAGTCGGAGTGCGGGTAGTCGTTGGCGTAGACGAGGTTGTCGACGCCGATGAGGTCGCGGAACTCGACGCCCAGGTCCTCGTCCTGGTACCCGAAGAAGATGTTGCGGCGGATGAAGTCGCTGGGCGCGATGCCGTCGCCGAACTCCTTGGGACGCGGGCCGCCCTCGCGCTTGACCACGTAGCCGCGATCGAGCATCCGCATGAAGAAGGGCACCCATCCCGTCCCCATCTCCATGATGCCGATCTGCAGCCTGGGATAGCGCTCGAACACGCCGCCGAAGATCAGCGCGGTCATGTTCTCGCGCGCGTTGGCGTCCATGTAGGTCGGGCGGCGGGGCGCGGCGTTCTGGTTGAGCATGTTCGCCGCCGTCTCGACGTGGCGGATGCCACCCGTGTGCATCATCAGCGGGACGCCCAGTCCCTGTGCCGCCTCCCAGAGCTGGTCGTACCTGGGATCGTCGTAGGTGGGGTCCGGTGCCGAGAGCATGGGGATCATGCCGCCGACGAAGCCGAGCTCGACGCAGCGCTGCAGCTCGGCGACGGCCGCGGCGACGTCGTCGCACGGCGTCAGCGCGGCCACGCCCTTGAGCCGGCGCGGCTCGTAGGCGCAGAACTCCGCCAGCCAGTCGTCGTAGGCGCGGAAGATGGCCTGCAGGAAGGCGCTCTCAGGGACCGCGTAGAAGGTGATCGCGGGACTCGGGAAGAAGACGTTGACGTCCACGCCGTCGAGGTCGGAGTCCTCCAGGCACTCCTTGGGCAGCCGCCCGCCGGGACGCTGGTCGTCGACGACGCCGCTGTACTCGCGCGGATCCCAGCGCGACGCCTTGTAGCCGGTGTGGCAGAGGTTGCGGCCCTCGATGAACCAGAAGTCGCGCTCGCCCACCCGCTCGACGTGCGGGGCGCGGTCACGGAAGGCCTGCGGCAGCCGGCTGGTCCAGAGGTCGGGAGGCTCGACCACGTGGGTGTCGCCCGAGTTGATCGCGTACGACCCGACGGGGCCGGGGTCACCGATCGTGTCCCAGTAGTTCGCCATCGCTGTCTCCCGTGCTCGACCGACCGGCCCCGGGCCCCGGCGCCATCTGCAGTCTGCACATTATGATAAGAGTAGCCATTGATTGGCGGACCTCACGCCACGAGGGGACGGCCATGGCCCAGACCACGAGCGCCAGCGCGACGCCGGTCGGGGGCGACCTCGCCTGGCTGCCCGGCTGGCGGCTCGCGGAGCTGATCCGCAGCGGCGAGCTGTCACCGGTGGAGCTGGTCACGCAGGTGCTGCGGCGCATCGAGCAGGTCGAGCCGGAGGTGCACTCCTTCATCACCGTCGCCGCCGACCAGGCGATGCGCGATGCGCGCTCCGCCGAGCGGGCGGTCGCGCGCGGCGACGCACTCGGTCCGCTGCACGGAGTGCCCATCTCGCTGAAGGACAACCTCTGGACGCCCGGCATCCGCACCACCTACGGCTCGCTGCTCTTCGCCGACTTCGTGCCCACCCAGGACTCGACGGTCAGCGAGCGCCTGCGCAGCGCCGGGGCGATCATCGTCGGCAAGAGCAACATCCCCGAGATCCCCGGCGGCGGCAGCGGGCTGCGCTCGGTCAACCGCCTGGTCCCGGAGTGTCGCAACCCCTGGGACGCGCGCCGCACGTGCGGGGCCTCGAGCGGTGGCGCGGCGGCCGGGCTGGCGGCGGGTCTCGTCCCGCTGGCCGTCGGCACCGACGACGGCGGCTCCATCCGGCTCCCGTCCGCGCTCTGCGGCGTCTTCGGCCTGTTCCCCGTGCCGGGCCGCGTGCCGGCCTTCGGCTCGGTGGTCGCCGGCCCCATCTCCTCGATCGGGCCGATGACCCGCGACGTCCGCGACGCGGCACTGCTCCTCCAGGCGCTGGCCGGTCCCGACGAGCGCGACCCGGAGTGCGTGAAGGATCCGCCCCTCGACCACCTCGGCGGGCTCGACGCCGGCGTCGAGGGCATGCGCCTCGCCTGGTCCGCCGACTTCGGGCACATCGCCATGCCCGAACCCGCCGTCGTCGACACCATCAGGGCAGCCGCCATGGCCTTCGCCGGCATGGGCGCACACGTCGACGAACCGGACGTGCGCCTCGTCGACGTGTGGCAGATCCAGCCGGTGACGCCGGCGGTGCCCAACGCCGTGCCGCGGCTCCGCGACCTGCCCCAGATCATCGAGGCCGGGCGCGACCCGCAGAAGCGCGCGCTGCTCTGCCCGTACGTCGACGTCGACCGCATCCTCGCGCCTCCGCCCGTCGCGGAGAGCGCCGAGAGCGTCGAGGCCGGGCGCCGGTTCGCGGCGCAGCTCGACGACCTCTTCTCCCGCTACGACCTGCTGCTGTCACCGACCATCAACCAGGTGGCCGCGCTGATCCCCGACGACTGGGGCTATCCCGCCTACGGCCCGTCTCCCGCGCCGGGACTGGAGGGCCGGGCCACCATCACCCGCGCCTACGTCGCCTACACGCGACTGGTCAACGTGGCGCACTGTGCGGCGGCGTCGATCCCCTGCGGCTTCGTCGACGGGATGCCCGTCGGGTTGCAGGTGATCGGGCGCGACGAGGCCACCGTGCTGCGCGCGAGCCGCGCCTTCGAGCAGGCGCGACCGTGGGCGCAGAACCGCCCGCCGCGCTTCGCCACCGCCTGACGCGATCGCGGATCCCGGTGGCGCGGCGCGCTTCTGCTTCAATGCCGTCGATGCTCATCCTCGGCGCAGGCCTGGCGGGCGGCAATGCCGCCGTGGCGCTCCGCGAGAACGGCCACCGCGGTCGCATCGTGCTGGTGGGACGCGAGCCCGCGCCGCCCTACGGACGCCCGCCGCTCTCCAAGACGTACCTGCGCGGCGAGGGGTCGCTCGACGGCTGGACGGTCAGGCCCGCCGAGTGGTACGCCGCCAACGACGTCGAGCTGCGCACCGGTGTCAGCGCGGTGCACGTCGACACCGCGCAGCGGCGCTTGCAGCTCAGCGACGGGACCTCACTCGACTACGACGCGCTGGCGGTGTGCAGCGGCGGCCGTGCGCGGCGGCCACGTCTGCCCGGTGTCGACCTCGACGGCGTGCACGTCCTGCGCACCGTCGAGGACGCCGACGCCATCCGCGCCGCGGCCCGACCGGGGCGGCACGCGGTGGTGGTGGGCATGGGGTTCATCGGCGCCGAGGTGGCGGCCTCGCTGCGGCAGATGGGCGTCGAGGTGACCGCGGTCTTCCCCGGAGGCGCGCCGCTCACCACCGCGCTGGGACCCGAGGTCGGCGCGGTCCTGGCCGGCATCCACGCGGACAACGGCGTCCAGCTCCTCGCCGGCGACTCGGTGGTGGCCTTCGAGGGCGACGGGGCCGTGGAGCGCGTGGTGACGCGGAGCGGGGCTCGCATCGCCTGCGACCTCGTCGTCGTGGGCGCGGGCATCGACCCCGACGTCGAGGCCGTCGCCGGCACGCCGGTCAGCGTCGACAACGGCATCCTCGTCGACGCGCAGTGCCGCACCGGCGTGGCCGGCGTCTACGCGGCGGGCGACGTCGCCAACCACCTGCATCCGCTCTTCGGCCGGGTCCGCGTCGAGCACTACAACAACGCGGAGAAGATGGGGCACGCCGTGGCGCGGTCGATGCTGGGTGACGGCAGCCCGTACGGGTACGTGCACACCTTCTGGTCCGACCAGTACGAGCACAGCCTGGAGTACGCCGGCCACGTGCGCGAATGGGAGACGCTCGTCGTGCGCGGCAGCCTCGAGGAGCGCCGCTTCCTCGGCGTGTACGTCGCCGGCGGGACCGTCCGGGCCGCGGTCGGGCTCAACCGCGGTGGCGACCCCGAGCTGGACGAGGACAGCGAGATGCACGCCTGCCAGCTGCTCGTCGCGCGGCGTGCGCAGGTGCGCACCGAGTGGCTCGCCGACGAGGGCGTCGACCTCAGGGAGCTGGCGGCGGCGCGGTAGGCCGCCCCGCCGCGGCGACGGACACGTCGTCCCAGGCGCGCCAGGTGGCCAGCCGCTCCGCATACACCTGGGTGACCCGCTCCAGCGGTCCGCCGCCCAGGAAGATGCGAAGCGGCGGGTCGTCGGCGTCGACGACGGCGAGGATGGCGGAGCGCGTGGCGGCCGGGTCGCCGAACGGCACAGGAGCTGCGGTGGCGCGCTCCGCGCGCAGCGGGTCGTAGCCGGCGAGCGGCGCCGAGGTGCGCCACAGTGTCGACGAGCTGGTGGCGTACCCACTCGGCTCGACGAGGGTGACGCGGATGCCGAAGCGGGCGACCTCGCCGGCGAGCGCCTCGCTCCACGCCTCCAGCGCCCACTTCGAGGCGCTGTAGGCGCCCATCCCCGGCGACGCCATCACTCCGCCAACCGACGACACCTGCACGACGTTCCCGCCGCCCGCCGCGCGGAGGAAGGGCAGCGCCGCCTGGGTGACCCACAGCGCGCCGAAGCAGTTGACGTCGAACTCCTCGCGGATGTCGCGCTCCGCCACCTCCTCGACCATGCCGGTGAGCACCCAGCCCGCGCTGTTGACGACGACGTCGAGGCCGCCGAAGTGCTCGTGGACGCGCTGCACCGCGGCGACGGCGGCGGCGCGATCGGAGACGTCGAGTCGCACCGGGAGGAAGCGGTCGCCGAAACGTTCGCTCAGCGGGGTGAACGGGGCCACGTCGCGCGCCGCGCCGGCGACCCGGTCGCCGCGCTCCAGCGCGGCCGCCGCCCACTCGCGCGCCAGCCCCTTGGAGGCACCGGTGATGAGCCAGGTCCGCCCTCGCATTCCATGATCATAGTAGCTATACTTGCGAGTCGTCGTCGCGCCCCGTGCGGGGTGCGGACATGGAGGAGCAGACGTGGAATACCGGGTGATCTCCACGGATGACCACATCACCGAGGGACCGGGCGCGTTCGACCGGCTGCCCGCGAAGTTCCGCGACCGCAAGCCGCAGATCATGCGGGGTGCCGACGGCGGCGACGGCTGGAGCTTCGACGGCAAGCCGCCCAAGAGCACCTTCGGCCTCAACGCGGTGGCCGGCCGTCCCTACCAGGACTACAAGGAGTCGGGGCTCACCCTCGAGGAGATCCTGCCCGGCAACTACGACGGCCAGGCGCATCTCAAGGACATGGACACCGACGGCGTCGACGCCGCCACCATCTACCCGCTCGCCTCGCTCGAGGGGCTGGTGATGGAGGATCGCGAGCTCGGCGTCGCCATCGTCCAGGCCTACAACGACTGGTTGATGGAGGACTTCTGCAGCGCCGATCCCAAGCGGCTGATCGCGCTGCCCATCATCCCCATCGACGACGGGATGGACGTCACGCTTCGCGAGACCGAGCGGGTGATCGCCAAGGGCGCGCGCGGCATCTTCCTGCCGTTCTTCGCCGAGCGCGAGTACTACGACGCCTACTACGACCCGCTCTGGAAGTTGCTCAGCGAGGCCAAGGTGGCCGCGGCGATGCACCGCACCATGGGCGGCAAGCAGCCGGAGTCGAAGTCCCGCCTGGGTGCGGCGATGACCAAGGACGCGCCCGGCCTGAACATCGCGGGCATCGTGGAGCGCTTCTTCTCCGGCATCACCCCGCTGACCCGGATGATCTTCACCGGCGTCTTCGAGCGCCATCCCGACCTGCACTTCGTCGACGCCGAGGTCAACGCGGGCTGGGTGCCCTTCTGGGTGCAGATGATGGAGCAGGAGTACGAGCGGCAGCGGCATTGGGCGAACCCCCCGCTGAAGCAGAACCCCGCCAACTTCGTGGGCAGGAACGTCTTCGTCACCGCGCTCGACGACTTCGTCGGCTTCGAGCTGGCCAAGACCGACGACGTGCTCGCCCGGGCCACGATGTTCTCGACCGACTACCCGCACAGCGTCACGCTGTGGCCGAAGAGCAAGGAGTACATCGCCAAGCTCACCGACGGCATGGACGAGGATCGCCGCCACGCGCTGCTGGCCGGCAACGCCGTCCGCGCCTTCGCTCTCGCGGGCTAGGTCCGGTGGTCCTGGCCACACAGACACCAAGGCTTCTGGCGCGAGGGGTCAGCCTCTCGCGCCTCAAGCCCGGCGGCAAGGACGGTCCCGACGGCGAGGTGCTGAACAGCGACGAGCCGTTCGGCGGCACCTGGTCGGAGTACTACACCGTCGGCGGGGAGGACCAGCCCTTCCGGCTGGCCATCCCCGACATCCGCATGCCGCGCAACCAGTACTGGCCGCTGCACTGGCACGACTGCTGGATCGTGGTGGTCGTCCTCGACGGCAGCGCGCTGCTCTGCGACTGGTGGATGAAGCCCGGCGACGTGCTCGTCTCACCGGCGAAGGAGGAGTACGGGCCGGTGGTGAGCGGGCCCAAGGGCGTGCAGCTCATCGAGGTCTTCGCCCAGGACATCGGCGCCCTCGGCGGCTACGCGCCGGAGTGCCACGACCATCCCGTGGTCAACACGCTGTACCGCGCCAACGGCATGGCCGCGCCCATCCTTCCCCGTCCCAAGGGGTCCGAGGGACATGCGGGCAACCAGGTGACTCCCCTGGCCACCCTGCCCAACGTCCGCACCGGGCACCTGCAGGGCGGGCAGCGCTGGGACCTCGGTGCACCCGACGACCCCGAGCGCGGCGTGATGCTCGACACCAAGCTGGCCGCCGGCGAGGTGGTGCCACCGCACCGCCACCGCGACTGGCGCGGCCTGATGATCTGGGACGGCAGCATGCGCATCGGCGACCACGAGCTGACCAAGGACGACGTGGTCATCGTCGAGCCCGACGCCGAGGTGCCGGCCTACCAGGCCGGTCCGCAGGGCGTGCACATGATGGAGTTCTGCCGCACCGCCGCCGCCGAGCCGCTCGTCTTCTAGAGCGGCTCGGCGCCCGCCGCGCAGCTCAGTCGGGCTGCGAGCTGAAGATGATCACCTGCGCACGGCAGGGACGGTCGGTGGCGGCCAGCGCGTAGTGGCAGTCCTTCACCTGGCGCACGCCGGCGCCGCCCATGCACTGCAGCGCCGCCTCGGCGTAGTGCGGTGCCCCGCCCATCGCACCCTCGGCGAGGTGGCCGCCGCTGGTGTTGAGCGGCATGCTGCCGCCGATCTCGTTGTGGTCGCCCTGGACGTACTCGAAGGCCTCGCCGACGCCGCACACCCCGAGTGCCTCCAGCCAGAGCCAGGTGAGGATGCTGAAGCCGTCGTAGACGGTGAGCGTCGAGAGGTCGGACGGCGTCAGCCCTGACGGCTCCCAGAGGTGGCGCTGCAGCAACGGGATCACGTCGTGGTTGTCTTCGAGCGGCGGCTTGAGCATGCGACCGCCGGCGTGGTGGAAGGCGTTGAGGCCGCGCGGTCCGATCCACTCCTGGGCGAACGCCTTGACGTAGGCGACACCGTGGTCGACGTCCTGCGCCGCCTCGGCGGGGCCGAGCACGTAGGCGATGACCCCGCGCACCGGCAGGTCGCAGTCGTAGAGGCAGAGCGGGTCGGCGATGGGCCGCGCGTTCATGTAGTCGTCGACGGTGAGCTGCTCGGGCTTGTTGATCGACCAGTAGCTCTTCTCGTTCATCAGCGCGTGCTTGCGGTTGCGCACGACGTGCTTGGCCATGTGCTCGCGCGTGGCGCCGTAGAGCTCGTAGTACCGCTGCGCCGTGGGCGCGTGCATGAGGTAGCCGCCGCCCGCGCCGTAGGGCGCCATGAACTGCCCGTCGCCGCCCGCGCGCGGGCGCTGCGGCGGGCCGCCGTTGCCGCGGCGTCCGGGCAGGCGCGGGTCGTCGACCGCCTTCCACACCAGGACGAAGCGCGCGGCTCCCGCGGCGATGGCGTTGTTGGCCTCGATCAGCGAGCTGCCCACGAACTTGTTGTTGTCCTCGCCCCAGCGCACGTCGAGACCGAGGCGGCGCCACACGTAGGGGAGGGACGCCCTGGTGATCCCGTCGGTCGCGGTGTTGGCGTCGTCGGGGCCCATGTTGATGGCGAACGAGGTGATGCCGTCGATGTCGGCGGGCGTGAGCCCCGCGTCGGCGATGGCGCGCTTGCAGGTGTCGACGACCTCGTCGCCGAGGATGGTTCCCTCGGGGAGGGGGTCGCGGGTGATCCGCGAGTAGGCGACGCCCATCACGGCCGACTTGGCCTTGCCGAACGGCCTGGTCGCGACGGCCATCACGCGCCCTCCGACGTGAGCCTGAAGTCGGGCAGGACGACGCCCTCGCCCGCGTCGACGAAGGTGACCTCGACGGGCGCGCCGACGCGGATCTTCTCGGGATCGGTGCCGTCCATGTTGCAGACGACGGTGAGCAGCGGCTGCTCGTCGAGCTCCACCCAGACCAGGGGATAGGCGCCGGCGTCCTCGAAGCCGGGGATGCGCAGTGCGTGCATGCGCGTGTGCGTATAGACCTTGCCGCGACCGCTCACCCTCTCGAACTCGAGGGTGCGCGAGTCGCAGATGTCGCAGAAGGGGATGGGCGGATGGTGGAAGGTCCTGCACTGGGTGCAGCGCTGGATGGCGAGATGCCCCTCGCGCGCCGCGTCCCAGTACGGCTGGGTCAGCGCGTCGGGATTGGGCAGCGGCCTGCGGTCGTTGGCGATGCGTCCTGGTGCGGTCTGCATCTCAGGCCGTGGCCCCGACCGTGGCGGGCGCGGTCTCCGCGGTCCACCAGTCGACGACGCCGGCTTCCTTGAGCTCGTTCATCTCCTGCTCCGAATAGCCGAGCTCGGCGAGGATCTGCCTGGTGTGCTCGCCGAGGGCGACGAAGGGAAGGCCGGGCTCGCAGGGCGTCTCAGAGAAGCTCACCTGCGGGCCGTGCCGGTGGTAGCGGCCCTCCGGGGCCTGGTCGGCGAACTGGGGATGCTGCGTCGGCACCATGAAGCCGATCGCGGTGGTGTGCGGGTCCTCGTGGAGGAAGCGCTTGTGGCCGGGGCCGTCGGCGGCCACGCAGCCGACGTCCGCGGCGGTGAGCAGCGACTCCCACTCCGTCGACGTGCGCTGCGCGAACACGGGCTCGAGCAGCTCCCCGAGTGCCGCGCGATTCTCGTAGCGCTTCGGCCACGACGCGAAGCGCGCATCGCCGAGCAGCTGCTCGCAGCCGGCGGCCCTGCAGAAGGCGGCGAACTCGTCGTCCTTGGGCGCGGCCAGGAAGGCCCACGAGCCGTCCTTGCACGGGTACAGCCTGTAGGTGGCCTCCAGGCCCAGCTGCGCCTTGTCGGAGTTGCGGCGGGGCGGCTTGCCCTGGTAGTTGAAGGCGTCGTCGGAGTTGCAGTAGACGATCGAGTTCATCATCGTCGTCTCCATGTACTGCCCCTTGCCGGTCAGCCAGCGCGCGGCCAGTCCCAGCATCAGCGCGGTGCCCACGCCGCTGCCGCTGATGGGGTCGGGCGACTGGTCGCCCATCGGTGTGTTGCCCTCACCCGACTGGAACACCGAGTTGCCGGTGAGCGCGCCCATGGTGGGGTTGAACGCGGCGCGCGCGGAGTGCGGTCCCGTCGAGCCGTACGAACCGGCGTAGAGGTACACCAGCTTGGGGTTGATCCTGCTGCAGGTCTCGTAGTCGAGGCCGAGCCGCGGCGGCACGTCAGGGCGGAAGTTGTGCATCAGCGAGTCGGCGCGGGCCACCAGCTTGTGGAGGATCTCCTGCCCCTTGGGCGACTTGAGGTCCAGGGCGATCGACTGCTTGCCCTGCATGCAGCGCACCATGTTCTCGTTGGTGGCCAGGGCGCGGAAGGGGTCGCCGCCCAGGGGTTCGATCTTGATGACGCGCGCTCCCAGGTCGCCGAGCAGCGCGCCGGAGAACGGTGCCGCGAGATAGGCCGCCAGCTCCAGCGACACCACGCCTTCCATGGGCCGCCGCAGCGATCCGCCGCTCGGTGTCACCGCGGTGCGCTGCCGCGGCGAGGCGAGCACCTCGGCGGTGTGCTGCCCCGGATCGGGTGCGGGCGTGCCGATCACCGCCGGCGTCTCGCTCATCTTGACCAGCGCACCGACCTGTTCCATGCGCCCGACGCGCGGGTCGTCGACGACGACGAGGTGGCCGTTGTGGATGAACTGCGGGTGGTGGATCGCCTCCTGCGTCGTCTCCATGATCTCGCCGCAGACGTCGGGGTTCTGCAGGTAGATCTCCATCCACTCCGCGGCCGTCTTCTCCTTCATCCGGGCCACGACCAGCTTGTTCAGCTCGATGCGGTCCTCGTCGCTGGCGAACTTGTAGGGCGTGCCCTTGAACTTCTCGTCCTCGAAGATCCAGTCGAAGCCGATGGCGTGCATCCAGGCGCGGTAGAGGTTGTACTGGACGTGCGAGTGCATGATCCAGCGGCCGTCCTTGGTCTCGGTGCAGAGGTGCGCCGGGCTGGCGGTGCGGATGTCGCTCTCGCGATTCTGCTTGGGGTAGGCGACCGGCGGCAGCTCCTCGCCCTCGAAGCGGCGCCAGGGGTTGTTGGGATTGGTGACGCCGCGCAGCAGGCTGGTGTCGACGTGCTGCCCGCGGCCGGTGACCTGCACCACCCGCAGCGCGGCCATGATGCCCTGCACGCTGAACATGGCGGTGTGGTACGAGGCGTCGTTGACGGCGCGGTAGTTGGGACGGCCGTCCTGCCAGCCGCCCTGGTCGCGCATCCGGCCCGACTTGGCGTTGACGATGCCGTCGTACATGCGCAGGTTGCGGTAGGGACCCTCCTGGCCGAACGCCGAGATGGAGAAGTACACGAGCTGCGGGTTCAGCTCGGCGGCGCGCGCGTAGCCGATGCCCAGCCGGTCGGCCTCGCCGGGGCGGAAGGTCTCCACCAGCACGTCGGCGCCGGCGATCAGCCGGGCCATGTCGTCGGAGGCGTAGTCCAGCTCGACGCTCTTCTTGCCGCGATTCCACAGCAGGTAGGCGGGGTGGGTCCACCAGGGGTCGCCCCCGGGCGGCTCCACGCGCACCACGTCCGCGCCGTGGTCGGCGAGGATCATGGTGGTCAGCGGCCCCGCCATGCCCTGCGTGAAGTCGAGAACACGGATGCCTTCGAGCGCCTGCGTCATCGATCTGGCCCCCACATGAGGCGACGACGCCGACAGGGGGGCGCCCTCGCACCGTCCGACCCCGCGGCTCCCGAGGTCCATGACTATGGTAGTCATCATAGGGCGGCAATGCCAGGGGGTTTGCTCCATAATCCTCGTGGGGTCCCGGCCCGCCGGCCCGGCCCGCCTGCTGAGGAGCGCGCCCATGGTTCAAGCCCCTGAACGCCCGGGGACGCAGCGGTCGACGCAACGCCTGCGCGACCTGACCGGCGAGGAGTTCGAGGCGCGCTACGGCTGCGACCGCTTCACCGCCACGCTGCTGGCCAACCGCTTCCGCCACATCGTCTCGCACATGTGCAACCAGCTCCGCATCCGCTCCTTCTCGCCGATCCTGCGCGACGTCGCCGACCTCTGCGGAATCCTCAGCGGGCCGGAGTCGCTCGGCTACCCGATGGTGGCGGTGTCCGAGACGCTGCCGCTCTTCTACGGCTCGGTGCCCGACGCGGTGCCGCTGGTGCTGCACGAGTACGGGCTGGACAAGCTGCGGCCCGGCGACTCGCTGCTGGTCAACGACTACTACCGGGCCGGCACCCACCTCAACGACGTGTGCCAGATCCGGCCGCTCTTCTACAAGGGTGAGCAGATCGGCGCGGTGACCATCCGCGCCCACATGACCGACATGGGCGGCCTGGTGATGGGCGG
>DASRDZ010000027.1:0-49716 GCA_035652335.1 Candidatus Dormiibacterota bacterium | reverse complement strand
ACCAGGAAGACGAAGTCCTTCTGGTAGATGGCCAGGTCGACGTCGCGCAGGGCGATGGTGCCGTTGGGGTAGGTCTTGCCGACGCCGTGGAAGGAGATGACCGGGCGCAGGGCGGGATCGGCGGCCAGTGCCGGCCGGGGGAGCGTGAGAACGCTCATCAGGTCAACCTGAGGGGTGGGTGGACGGAGGAGCGCCCCGGGGATGGGCGGGGCGATTGCGTCGTCGGTGCGTGCAGGGGAACGCTCCGGAGCCAGGGATGGCTCGCTGCTGTGGCGTGGAGGGCGATTGGGACCGGTCCCTGGTCGCAGCCGAGTATAGCCGGGGTTCTCTCCAGATGGGCCAGGGGGCTCCGGCTTCGACCGGGCTGTGACCGGGCCCTGACGGCACTGTGTGCGCCCTACCCCGCGCCGCCGGCGCCGTCCTGACCCACCTGCCAGCGCAGGTAGCCCTCGATGAAGGGGTCGAGGGCCCCGTCGAGCACCGCCTGGGCGTTGCCCACCTCCACCCCGGTGCGGTGGTCCTTGACCATCGTGTACGGCTGCAGCACGTAGGAGCGGATCTGCGAGCCCCACTCCGCGGGCATCGACTCGCCCTTCAGCTCCGCGAGGTGCTCGGCGTGGGCCGCCTGCTGGAGGGCGAGCAGCCGGGAGCGCAGCACCCGCCAGGCCACGTCGCGGTTCTGCTGCTGGGAGCGCTCGTTCTGGCAGGTCACCACCACCCCGGTGGGGATGTGGGTGAGCCGCACCGCGCTGGAGGTCTTGTTGACGTGCTGCCCGCCGGCGCCGCTGGAGCGGAAGACGTCGGTGCGCACGTCGTCGGGGTTGATCTCGACGCTGACGTCGTCCTCGATCTCGGGGCTGACCTCGACCAGCGCGAAGCTCGTGTGGCGGCGGTGCGCCGAGTCGAAGGGGCTGAGCCGGACCAGGCGGTGCACGCCGCGCTCCGCCCTCAGGCGCCCGAAGCTGCGGTCCCCGCCGATGCGCACGGTGGCCGACTTGATTCCCGCCTCCTCCCCCGCCGACTCCTCCAGGAACTCGACGTCGAGCCGGTGCTCCTCGGCCCAGCGCAGGTACATGCGCAGCAGCATCTCCGCCCAGTCCTGGGAGTCCGTCCCGCCGGCCCCGGCGTGGACGCTGACGAGGGCCGGGTTGTCCGAGTAGGGGTCGTTGTAGAGGAGGTCGATCTCGCGTTCGCCGAGCTCCTTCTCCAGGGCATCGAGGTCGCCGCCCAGCTCGGCCGCCATCGCCTCGTCGGGCTCGGCGTCGAGCAGCTCGGCGAGATCGCGCGCGTCCTGGGCGCGCTGCAGCAGGGAGTCCCAGCGGGCGATCTCCTCGCGGAGGCGGCTGGCGTCCTGGGTCAGGCGGCCGGCGCGGCGGGGGTCGTCCCAGAGCGAGGGGTCGCTGATCTCGCGCTCCAGCTCCTCGAGCCGGGCGCGCTTGCCTGGAAGGTCAAAGGTGCTCCCGGAGCTGGGTGACCTTCTCGTACAGGGCCGTCGACCGGGTGCTCAGCTCGCTCATGGTCGGCAATCCTACCCAGGCGGCGGGGAGGCGACCACCTGGACGACGTCGGAGGGCGCCTCGACGGCGTCGTCGGCGCGGCGCACCCGGGCGAGGAAGTCGCCGCGATCGGTGAGGCGGCGGAGCGTGAGGACGCCTGCAGCCGCCGTGCGGAGGGGCAGGCCCGCGAAGGCGTCCTCCTGGTGCGGCTCGGGGAGCACCTCGACGGCGCAGCCGAGCGCGGCAAGCGCGTCCCAGACGTCGCCGGCGGTGTTGCCCAGGCGCTCCAGGCAGTGGGAGTTCACCTCGACCAGCAGGGTGGGCCTGTGCCGCTCCACGGTGGCGCGCATGCCGGCCAGCGCCTGCGGCTCGGCGCCCTCGATGTCGAGCTTCACCACCGTGAGCCGGCCCAGCTCGAGCCCGGCCGCGACCAGGTCGTCGAGCGCGGCGCAGGGCACGGCGTCGGCGGCGGTCGAGGCAGCGGCCAGATGGGCGTAGGCCAGGCCCTCGGAGACGAGGCTGAAGGAGCGTCGCTCCGTCGCGTTCCAGAGAGCCTCGGGGCGGACCTCGGCCTCGACGGCGTTGCGGGCCAGGTTGGCGCGGAGCAGCTCGCGCGTCTCGGCGCCCGGCTCGAAGGCGACCACCCGGCCGTCCGGCGCCGTGGCCCTGGCCGCCGCCACCGAGAACCAGCCGAGGTTGGCGCCGCCGTCGAGGAAGGTGTCACCGGGCCGGAGAAGGGCGAACAGGAGCCGGGTCAGCGCCGGCTCCCAGGCGCCCCGCGCCGCCACCAGCGGGGCGACGAAGGACTGCTCGCCGCAGGGACCGCCCATGCGGATCGGCGAGCCGTCGGGGAGCTGGGAGCCGAGCACGATCTCGCCGTCGAGCCGGGAGAGCAGCGGGATCACCCGGTCGACCCGAGACGCGAACTCCTCCGACTCGGCCAGCTCGGCGAGGAACGCCGACCAAGGAAGGCCCGCCCGCAGCCGGCGGCGCCACTGCCGCAGCCCCGCCTCGTCCGGGGCGCGCCGGAGCAGGCCGCGGTAGGCGGCGCGGATCAGCGGGTCCGCCACCGCCGCGGCGGCGGCACGCCGCATGACGCCTGTAGCCCTGTTGCTTCTCATGATAGTATCGGTATCAGTATCAAGCCCGGAACGAGCATGCGAGGTAGCAGATCATGCCCGGCAAGAGCCACGGTCCGTCCGTCAAGAACCCCAAGCAGTACGAGGGGCTGCGCGACAAGGGGATGTCGAAGCAGCGCGCGGCGGCGATCAGCAACGCCAACGCAGGCAACGGCAACGCCTCGTCCCGCAAGGGCGGCCGCAACAGCCACAAGTAGGCGCGGCGGCGGCCCGCTGCGCTACAAGAGAGCACCGTGCTGCACATCAGCGGGCCGCAGTGGGTGCTCTGGGTGCACGTCGTGGCGGCGTGCATCTGGATCGGCGGGCAGGTCACCGTCGCGGCGGTGATCCCTCTGCTCCGCGGCCGCGACGCCGCGGACGGCGGCGCCCTCGCCATCGCGGTGGGCCGCCGTTACCAGGCGGTGGCCTGGCCCGCCTTCGCCGCACTTGCGGTCACCGGTGTCATCAACGTCGGCAACGCGGGACTGCAGTGGTCGCATCTGCTCGACAGCGCCGCGGGACGCACGCTGACGGTCAAGCTGGGCCTGGTGGCGCTGTCGGGCGCGGCCGCCGCGGTGCATGCATTCGTGCAGGCCCCGCGCCGGCGCAGCGCGATGTGGTCGGCGACGCTCGGCTCGCTCAGCCTCCTCGCCGCCGTCGTCGCGGCGCTCTACGGCGTGGCGATCGCCGGCAGCTGAGGCCAGGCGGTTCAGGACGACGTGTCGGCGGCTCGCCAGACCGCCCGACCGGCCAGGTCCGGCCGCGGAGCGCAAGCAGCGCTTGCAATCACCCGTTCCCGTGTGGGAGGATGCGCCGGCCATCCTTATAAATCGATCAACAAAGTCAGGAATCGCGGAGGGCGTCGGTGCCGCTCGAAGTAGCCCTGGTCGGGCTGGGCGTGGGTTTTCTGCTGGGCCTGACAAGCCTTGGCGGAGGCTCGCTGCTGACCCCGATCCTCATCCTGGTCCTCCGCGTCGACCCCGTGGTGGCAGTCGGCTCCGACCTCGTGTACCAGGCGGTCACCCGACTTGCGGGGCTGAGCGTCCACGTCCGCCAGCAGGCGGTCGATCGGCGGATCCTGGTCCGCCTCGCCGCGGGCTCGGTCCCCGGCGCCATCGCCGCCGGCTTCCTCAACCACTTTCTCCACGCCAAGCTCGGCAACAAGGCGGTGCTCGGCGCCCTGGGCGTTGCGCTCGTGCTCACGGCGCTGACCATCGGCTTCGAGCCGGTCCTGCGGCGCCACCGGCAGCGCGCCGAGCCCGCCCGCATGGGCCGTGTGCGCACCGTTCTCACCACCGGTGCCGGAGTCCTGGTCGGCCTCAGCGTCGGCATCACCTCGATCGGCGCGGGAGCCATCGCCATGTGCATCGTGGTCCTCATCTACCCGCACCTGAACAGCCGGCGGCTGGTCGGCACCGACCTGGCGCACGGGGTGGTCCTCCTGCCCATCAGCGCCGTGGTGGCCTTCAAGGGCGGCTACGTCGACCTGGCGCTGGTGGCCCAGCTCCTCGTCGGCTCGGTCCCGGGCGTCATCCTTGGCAGTCGCGTCAGCGCCAGGATGCCGGAGCGCCCGCTCCGTCTCACCCTCGCCGGGATGCTGCTGGCGACGGGGGTGCGGCTGCTTCCCATCAGCCTGTAGCCACCGGCTGTCAACCAAGGACGCCGCCACCTCTCCCGGATGGTCGGACAGGTCGTCAGCGCCGCCTGCTGTACGGCGTTGAGAGGAACCGGGGTGCGGCTCCCTCCTCGCGCAACGCGCTAGGAGCCGTTGGCCCCGTGGCAGCGCTTGAACTTGACGCCGCTGCCACACCAGCAGGGGTCGTTGCGACCGACCTTGCGCGGCTTGCCGTTGGTCGCGGCGGCGGCGCCGGGGGCTCCGTTGGCGCGCGGGCCGGCGCCCGCCGCCGCGGCGGGGCCGCTGGCGCGCTGCACGCCCTCGGCGGAGGACTCGACGACGTTGCGCACCGCCGGGCGACCGACGCCCGCGGCGACGGCCGCCAGGCGCGCCGAGGCGGCGGCGGCGGCGGGACGGGCCGCGGGGACCTCCTCCGGCGACATCTCCGAGCCCGGCGCGTCGGCGCGGCCGGAGGCGGGCGCCTCGGCCTCGGCCGTGGCCGGCGGGGCCTCGGCGGGCTGGACCGGGGTGAGCTGGATCTCGACGTGGGAGAGCAGGCGGACGATCTCGCGCTGGATCTCGTCGGTCAGCTCCTGGAAGGCGCCGAAGGCCTGCTGCTTGTACTCGATGAGGGGGTCGACCTGCGCGTAGGACTGCAGTCCGATGCCCTCGCGCAGGTGGTCCATCTGGGTGAGGTAGGCGACCCACTTGCGGTCGATCACCTGCAGCATCAGCGAGCGCTCGACCGAGCGCATGATCTCCTCGCCGTACTTCTGCTCGCGCTCCTCGTACGAGGCGACGATCTCGTCGATCAGCGTCTGCTCGATCTCGTGGACCTCGGTGCCGAGGGTCTCCACGTCGATCTCCTCGAACGGCGGCAGCGGTGCGAACTGGCGCATGCGCTCCCACATCCCCTCGAGGTCCCATTCGGTGCGCCGCCCCTCGCAGAACGACGGCACCTCCTCGCGCACCAGCCGCTCGATCATCGCCATCAGGTTGGTGCGGGTGTCGGTGCCCTCGAGGATCTTGCGGCGCTCGCCGTAGATCACCTCGCGCTGCTTGTTCATGACGTCGTCGTACTCGACGACGTGGCGCCGGGCGTCGAAGTTGTGCCCCTCGACGCGCGCCTGGGCGCCCTCGATCTGCCGCGTCACCATGCGCGACTCGATGGGCGTGTCCTCGTCGATGCGCAGGCGATCCATGATGCCCTGCATGCGCTCGCCGCCGAAGACGCGCATCACGTCGTCCTCGAAGGAGAGGAAGAAGCGCGTCTCGCCGGGGTCGCCCTGGCGGCCGGAGCGGCCGCGCAGCTGGTTGTCGATGCGCCGTGACTCGTGGCGCTCGGTGCCGATGATGTAGAGGCCGCCGAGGTCGGCGACACCCTCGCCGAGGATGATGTCGGTGCCGCGGCCGGCCATGTTGGTGGCGATGGTCACCGCCCCCGGCTGCCCGGCGTTGGCGACGATCGAGGCCTCGCGCTCGTGCTGCTTGGCGTTGAGCACGTCGTGCTCGACGCCCTTCTTCTCCAGCAGGCGCGAGAGACGCTCGCTCTTCTCGATCGAGGTGGTGCCGACCAGGATGGGCTGCCCCTTCTGGTGGCGCTCGACGATCTCCTCCACCACCGCCTTGAACTTGCCCGGCTCGGTCTTGTAGATGAGGTCGGGGGCGTCCTGGCGCTGGTTGGGCCGGTTGGGCGGGATCGGCACCACCTCCAGCTTGTAGATCTTGTGGAACTCCTCGGCCTCGGTCAGCGCCGTTCCGGTCATCCCTGACAGTTTCTTGTAGAGCCGGAAGAAGTTCTGGAAGGTGATGGTGGCGAGGGTAACGTTCTCCTGCTGCACCCGCACCCCCTCCTTGGCCTCGATGGCCTGGTGCAGGCCGTCGGACCAGCGCCGTCCCGGCATGGTGCGCCCGGTGAACTCGTCGACGATGACCACCTCGCCGTCGCGCACGATGTAGTCGCGGTCGCGCAGGTAGAGCGCGTGCGCCTTGAGCGCCTGGTTGATGTGGTGCGCCTCGGCGACGTGGTCCATGTCGTAGACGTTCTTGATCCCCGTCCACTTCTCGACCTTGGCGATGCCGTCGTCGGTGAGCGCCGCCGACTTGGTCTTCTCGTCGATGGTGTAGTCGTCGTCCTCGACCAGGCGGGGGATCATCGACGCGTAGGTGTAGTACTTCTCGGTGGGCTCGTCGGCCTGGCCGCTGATGATGAGCGGCGTGCGCGCCTCGTCGACGAGGATGGAGTCGACCTCGTCGACGATGGCGTACCAGAGGCGGCGCTGCACGCACTGTTCGAGGGTCACCGCCATGTTGTCGCGCAGATAGTCGAAGCCGAGCTCGTTGTTGGTGCCGTAGGTGATGTCGCAGGCGTACGCCTCACGCCGCGTGCAGGGGCGCAGGTGGCGCAGGCGCTCGTCGGGATGGGTGTCGTCGACGTAGTCGGGGTCGTAGACGAAGCTCTGGTCCTGCCCGCTGATGACGCCGACCGACATGCCAAGCATGTGGTACATGGGCGCGTTCCACCCCGCGTCGCGGCGGACCAGGTAGTCGTTGACGGTGACGAGGTGCGCGCCGCGTCCCAGCAGCGCGTTGAGGTACAGGGCGAGGGTGGCGACGAGGGTCTTGCCCTCGCCGGTCTTCATCTCGGCGATCTTGCCCTCGTGCAGCACCATGCCGCCGATGAGCTGCACGTCGTAGTGGCGCAGGCCGAGCGTGCGGCGCGACGCCTCGCGAACCACCGCGAAGGCCTCGGCGAGGATGTCGTCGAGCGACTCGAGCAGCTCCTTGTCGCGCTCCTCCGCCTCGCGATGGGCGAGGTGGGCGTCGTCCTCCTCGTCCTCGTCCTCCTCCGAGGAGACGACCAGTGTGCTGGTCACCGGCTGGCCCAGGCTCAGGTCCGGCCCCTCGACGCCGAGGCGGTCGCGGAACTCCTGGGTCTTGGCGCCCAGCTCCGCGTCGCTCAGCGCCTTCATCTCCTCCTCGAGGGCGTTGATCTCCTCGACGCGGCGCTGGTGGCGGCGGATCTCGCGCTTGTTGGGGTCCCCGAGGACCTTGGTCAGAACACTCATCCCGGCTGCAATGATCCCAGGAACGGGCCGCCACGGGGCCTGCCGGTCCTGCGGCGCCCGCCGCCGGCGCGGACCACTGCCCTACCCCGTCTCGCCGCCGTCGTGGCGCGGGCCCGGAGCCAGGGGATCGGAGCCGGCCGCCGCCTTGCCCTTGTGCTCCTTGACCCTCTCCTTGCGTCGCAGGATCTGGGCGTCGATCTTGTCGAGCACCCTGTCCACCGCCTCGCGCAGGGTCGCCGCCTCGGCGCGCGCGACGAGCTGCTCGTGGCGCAGGTGGACGAACACCTCCGCGCTGGCCCGGGGCGTGCGGTGCACGTCGTCCTCGAGGACGGCGCGGGCCCCGTGGATGCCGGTGTCGTGGCGGCCCAGCCTGGCCAGCTTCTCCTCCGCGTAGCTGCGCAGCGCGGGGTCGAGGTGGGTGCGGGCGGTCACGGTGAGGTGCATCGCGGGAAGCGGAGTATGGCCGCTCAGGCCTGGCGGATGTGGGCGACGATGCTCTGCCCCGCGACGGCGCGGGCAGGGACCACGACGGCCAGCACCGCCCCCGCCACCACCGCGCCGAGGCTGGCCAGCACCGCACCCAGCGGGAAGACGAAGCCGGGGGTGAAGCCGGGCCCGTCGCTGGCGTGGAGCAGCGGCAGGGCGAGGATGCAGCCGATGCCGACGCCGATCAGCGTCCCGCAGAGGGCGAGCAGCGCGGCCTCCGCCAGCACCATGCGGTGGGCGCTGCGCCGGCTCAGGCCGACGGCGCGCAGCAGCCCGACCTCGCGCGCGCCCTGGCGCACGTTGACCACCAGCGTGTTGACCACCGCCAGCATGGCGACCACCACGGCCAGCCAGGCGAAGACGCTGAGCAGGGCGACCGAGTGGTCCACCGCCGACTGCGCGGCTGCCTCGACGGCCGACACCGGCGTGGCCTGCATCCCATAGCTGGCCGCCACGTCCTGCACGGTGCTCAGCGAGGCGCTGCCCCGGGTGACGTCGAGCACGTCGAAGCCGGTGGCGACGGTGCCCAGGGCGCGCTCGGCCGCGGCCCGGCCGACGACCACCGCCTCGCGCCCGTCGCCGCCGGGGAAGGTGTGCTCGGCGACGGCGGCGACGGTGAAGGTGGTGTCGATCTGTCCGCTGACGGCGAGCTGGGTGCCGGTCTGCCAGCCGTACAGGTCGGCGAGCTGGCGGGGCACGATCATCGCCGGGCGCGAGCTGCTGGTGAGCGCGCGCACCGCGGCCGAGTGGTCGCCGTCGACGGCGATGGCCGGCGTGCCGGCGTAGGCGCCGGGATCGATGACGGCGATGCCGGTGGTGTCTCCCGCCACCGGCGCGGCCACGAAGCGCAGCGGGGTCGCCGACTGCACCCCCGCCGCCTTGGCGACCGCGTCGGCGACGGCGTCGGGCTGGGCCGCGGCGCTGCGCACCAGGGTGTCGCCGACGAAGAGGTGGTCGACCCAGTCGTTGCCGGCGGCGAGGGCCCCGGCGGTGAGGGTGCTGACCGCCACCGCGACGCTCACCGCCACCGCCAGGCCGGCCACGGTCAGCGAGGTGCGGTTGCGGCGGCGGGCGAGGTTGGCGGCGGCCAGGCCGGTCGTCCCCGCGGCGGTGCGGGCGGCGCCGCCCATGGCGCGGAGCACCGGGGGCACCACGAACGGCAGGACCAGCACGGCGCCGAGCAGGAGGGCGACGATGCCCGCCCCCACCGGTCCCGCCAGGCCGCTGGCCATGCCCAGGGCGGCCAGGCCGAGCAGGACCAGGCCGGCGAAGGCGACCCCGCGCGGCGTCCGTTCCGGCTCGCCGGCGGCCCCGGCGCGGAGCGCGGCGAGCGGGTTCATGCGCGCCGCCGCGCGAGCCGGCAGGTAGGCGCCCAGCAGCGCCATGGCCACGCCGAGCGCCATCGAGCCGAGCACCGCCGCGACGCTGAGGCTGACCGCGGGCACGCCCAGGTCGGACGGAGCGAGCTGGTGCACCAGCACCCCGGCGACGAGGATGCCGAGGACGACGCCCAGCACCGCGCCCGCACCCGCCAGCACGGCTGCCTCGGCGAGGAAGAGCCGGAACACCTGCCCGCCGGCGGCTCCGGCGGCGCGGAGCAGGCCGATCTCGCGCCTCCGCTCGACAACGCTCAGTCCGAGGGTGTTGGCCACCACGCCGGCGCCGATGGCGACGCTCAGCACGGTGACCAGCGCCAGCAGCGGCCGCAGCTGGTCGAGCGGCTGCACCGCCAGGGCGCGGGGGTCGACGGTGGTGGCGCTGGCTCCCAGCGCGCGGTGGAGGCGCTGCGCGACGTCGGCGGCCGGGACGCCGGGCGCGAGGCGGAGGGCCACCAGCGGCGTGCGCAGTCCCTGGCCGAAGACGGTCTGCGCCGCGGTGGCGCTGACGAAGGCGGCCGACTGGGTGAAGGCCGGTCCCGCGCTGGTGCCCGAGGAGATGCCGACCACGTGGAAGACGCCGTTGCCGGTCCCGGTGAGCAGGCCCACGTCGTCGCCCGCGGCGAGCGGGCGGGGCGCGCCGGTGGTCTGCAGCGCCGAGGCGAGCCCGGCGTCGAGGGTGACCTCGTCGGTGCTGCCGGCGCGGGGCAGGCGGCCGCTGCTGAGCCGCACCGGGCGCAGGCCCGCCTCGCCGCCGGCGTCGACGCCGACGACGGTCACCGTCAGCCCGGTGATGAGGCGCGGGTCGGCGCGGGCGACGACCCGCTTCTCCTGCAGGGGCACCGCGCTCGCGACGCCGCTCACCGCGGAGATGGTGGCCAGCTGGGTGTCGTCGAACCCGGGCTGGGTGGCGGCGCGGACGTCGAGCTGGGAGTCGCCGGCGCGCTGCTGCTGGGCCTGCTGCGCCTGGTGGTCGAGGGCGGGCAGGGCGAGCTGCAGGCCGGTGACGGCGGCGACGCCCAGGGTCACGGCGACGGCGGTGAGCAGCGCACGCAGCGGGCGCGCCCGCAGGCTGCGCAGGACCAGCGGCCAGAGGCCCGACATTCCCCCGCCCCGCGGCTAGAGACCCAGCTCGGTGAGCCGGGCGATCAGCGGCGCGGCGTCGCGCGGTGCGGTGGGGTCGTCGCCGGCGGGCTGCATGGCCTGCTCGGCGATGACGTCGCCGTCGCGCATCACCAGGACACGGTCGGCGTAGGCGGCGGTGCGCGCGTCGTGGGTGACCAGCACCGTGGTCTGCCGCTCCTCGCGGCAGAGCCGGGCCAGCAGCCCCATCACCTCGCGCGAGGTGTGCCAGTCGAGGTTTCCCGTCGGCTCGTCGGCGAGGAGCACGGCCGGCTGCGAGGCCAGGGCGCGCGCGATGGCCACGCGCTGCTGCTCGCCGCCGGAGATCTCCTCCGGGCCGTGCCCCTGCAGGTCGTGCAGGTCGAGCGCGCTCATCAGCGCGGCGACGCGCTCGTTGATGGCCTGGCGTTTTGGCGCAGGTCGTCGCAAACGCAGGGGCAGCGCGACGTTCTGCGCCGCGGTCAGGGTGGGGATGAGGTTGAAGAGCTGGAAGACGAAGCCCATGTGGTCGCGCCGGTAGGCGGTGAGCCACTCGTCGTCGCGCGCGTAGAGGCTCTCGCCCTCGACGACGACGGTGCCGTCGTCGGGCGGCTCGAGCCCGCCGAGGACGTGCAGCAGCGTCGACTTGCCGCAGCCGCTGGGACCCATGATGGCGACGAACTCACCGCGCCGCACGGTGAGGCTGACTCCGTGCAGCACCTCGCGCGGCGGCCGGCTGATGTGGAACGTCTTGCGCAGGGCCGTGGCCACGACGATGTCCTGGGCCGGCGCCGGCGGCGACGGCGGCGGCGGCGCGGTGGCGACGTCAGTCAAAGAGGAACGCCTCCAGCACCGATTGGATGGAGTCGGCGATCAGGCCGCCGCCACTGTAGACGAGCGGCGGCACGGGTGCGCCGAGCTGCGGCGCAGGGACGGGCGTTGGAGCCGTCGTCGGTGTCGGAGCGGGTGTGGCGGCCGGCGGCGGCGTCGGCACCTGCGTCTGCGCGGGCGTCGGCGCGGGCGGAGGTGGCGCGCTGCTGCCCTGGGTCCCGCTGGTCGGCTGCGGCGGCGGGGGCTTGGGCGCGGGCGCAGGGGGCGGCGGCGCGCTGCTCAGCTCGGCGAACTCCTCGGAGAACATCCACACGTTCTGCACGGGGCTCCCGGCACCGGTCCAGTTGTATCCCGAGGGGCTCAGGATGGAGCCGACGCCCATGTGGGTGAAGGCGCTCTGCAGGATGTTGCTGCGGTGCTCGGGGCTGTTCATGAACTGCTGGTTGATGTAGCTCGCCGAGGAGGCGGCGCCGCCGGCGCCCGACGCCCAGCCGATGTTCTCGCCGGCCATGCGGTAGGCGATGCCGTCGGCCGACATCATGCTGAAGACGTACTGGCCGCCGCAGTTGAGGATGGCGTGGGCGAAGTAGTTGCGGGTGATCATGTCCTGGCTGCGTCCGTACACGGTGAAGCCGCAGCCGCCGTAGGGCTTGTTCTCGCCGATCGCGCCCAGGGTGCTCTGCCACTGCAGCGCGGGCAGGCCGTTGCTGGCGCGGTCCTGGTTGGTCAGGGAGAAGAGGTCCTGGTCGGCGGTGGCGTCGGCCAGAACGGGGGCGGGACCGCCCCGGAGGAAGGCGGTGGCCGCCACGGCGCCGAGCGCACATGCGGCGAGCGCTGCCCGGGTGACCCGACCGCGCGCGACGGTGCTGCGGTCAGGGAGCGGAGCCTCGGGGTCTCCCTCCGCGCGGACGAGGGCGGCCGTGCGCTGCAGCTCGCCCCAGGACGACCGTCCGCCTCCCGGAGGAGGCGGGGCGGGGGTCACTGGCGACGGCGGTTCGCGAAGGTGGGCGCCAGGTCGGCGTGCCGCCGCTCGGGGAAGAGGCGCGCCAGACCCTCAGGAAGCGGGATCCCCATCTCGAACAGCCTGTTGATGATCTGCGGGCGGATGCCCGTCGGCTTGAACTGTCCGATGATACGCCCGCTGTCGGGATCTGCACCCTGCGGCTCGAAGACGAAGATCTCCTGCATGGTGATGGTGTCGCCCTCCATGCCGATGATCTCGGAGATGGAGGTGACCTTGCGGGAGCCGTCCTTGAGACGGTTGAGCTGCACGATGAGGTTGATGGCCGAGGCGATCTGCTGGCGGATCGCCTTGAGGGGCAGGTCCATGCCGGCCATGAGGACGAGCGTCTCCAGGCGGGCCATGCAGTCGCGCGGGTTGTTGGCGTGGATGGTGGTCAGCGAGCCGTCGTGGCCCGTGTTCATCGCCTGCAGCATGTCGAGCGCCTCGCCGCCGCGGCACTCACCGACGACGATGCGGTCGGGACGCATGCGCAGCGAGTTGATCACCAGGTCGCGGATGGCGATGCGGCCCTCGCCGTTGGCGTCGGGCGGGCGCGCCTCCATGCGGCACACGTGCTCCTGGTGGAGCTGCAGCTCGGCGGCGTCCTCGATGGTGACGATGCGCTCGTCGACGGGGATGAACGACGAGCAGACGTTGAGCATGGTCGTCTTGCCGGTGCCGGTCCCGCCGCTGATCAGCATGTTGGCGCGGGCCAGGACGCAGGCGCGGATGAAGGCGGCGGCCTCCTCGCTCATGGTGCCGAAGGCGACCAGGTCGTGCACCTGGTAGGGGTCCTTGGCGAACTTGCGGATGGTGAGCAGCGGCCCGTCGACGGCGATCGGCGGGATGGCCGCGTTGACGCGCGAGCCGTCGAGCAGGCGGGCGTCGCAGAGCGGCTGCCGGTAGTCGATGCGGCGGCCCACGGCGCTGACGATGAGGTCGATGACGCGCAGCAGGTGGTTCTCGTCGTCGAAGCGCACGTCGGTGAGCAGGATCTTGCCGCCCCGCTCCACGTAGACCATGTCGGCACCGTTGACCATGATCTCGGTGAGGCTGTCATCCTCGACGAGCGGCCGCAGCGGGCCCAGGGCGTCGAGGTAGCGGGACATCTCTTCGGCGTTGCGCTGGGGGGCAAGAGCAGACATGGCCACGATTCTCAGGCTCCCCGCCCGCACACAATCGCCGCCGCGACACCATCGATACGTGACGCACCCGCCTGTTGCAACGGCGTGGCGGCGGCCGCCATCGTCGCCCCGGTGGTGACCACGTCGTCGACCAGCCAGACGGTGGCGCCGCGCAGCGAGGGGCCGTGCCAGGCGAAGGCGCCCTCCACGGCGGCGCGCCGATCCGCGCCCGTCCGGCCCACCTGGGGTGCGGTCTCGCGGACCCGCGTGGCCTGGCCGGGCGGGCTGCAGGGGGCGCCTGCCTGGCGCGCCAGCGCCTCGGCGAGGAGGGCTGCCTGGTTGTAGCCGCGCCCGCGCCGGCGCCGGCGGCCGAGCGGGACGGGGACGACCAGCAGCCTCGGTGGCGGCGGCTGGGCGAGCGCCAGCCAGAGCCGCTCGACGACCAGCGCGCCGAGCACCGCGGCGGCTCCGCGGCGGCCGCGGTACTTGGCCTGGTGGACGATCGCGCGCACCGGGGGCTCGAAGGGCAGGGCGGCGTGGCAGGCGCCGAAGGGCAGCACCCTCACGGGCGGCGAGGCGAGCGCGGCGCAGAGCTCGACGCAGGCCTCGCAGACCTCGCCAGGGGCGGGCAGGCCGCACCCCGCGCAGCGGCGCGGAGCGACCGCATCGACCAATCCGTGTATCCACACATTTGTAGTATGACTCCGGCCCGCGGCCGGGTATCTGACAGTTCTGTGTGGTGACGGGAGGGGTCGATTGGCTCAGAATGCAAGGGACGGCGCGCCCCCCGCGCCACGCATCGTGCCTGCCCCGCACCGGGTGTGTGCCCCACCGCACCGCCCGGTGCTCTTTTTTGTCCTGCGGGGTCAGACGAGACGCAGGACGGCGCCCTTCTCCACCCCGGCGGCGCGCAGCGTCCCGGCGGGCAGCTCCACCGCGGTCCGCGCGCCGCGCACGATGCGGCTCATGCGCCACGGCCTGATGCCGTGGTAGACGCGCAGGACCCGCCCCTCGCGGTCGAGGAAGGCGACGTCGAGCGGGATGCGCATGAAGAACATGTGGATGGAGCTGCACGGCGTCAGCGCCAGCCCGTGTCCCGGGGGCAGCTCGCTGCGGAACATCAGGCCCATGAACCGGCTCCAGGCGCCCGTGGCCAGCTCGACGTGCTCGGCCACGGCGCGGCCGTCCTCCGTCTCCAGGCGCTGCGTCTGCATGGGCGGGCATGGTACGAGGCCGGCCGTACAACCCGAGTATCGTCGGCTGTCATGAGCATCCCCGAGCCCACCACGACCGTCTTCCTCCACGTCGACCCGGCGTGCCCCTGGGCCTGGCTCACCTCGCGCTGGATGGTCGAGGTGGCCCGGGTCCGCCCCGTGCGGGTCGCCACCCGGCTGTTCGACCTCGCCGAGATCAACCGCGAGCGCGACCAGTCCGACCAGCGGATGCAGCGCTCCCACAGCGCCGGCGAGCACGCCCTGCGCGTCCTGGTGCTGGTCGAGCGCGAGCACGGCAACGACGCCATGGCCCGCGCCTACACCGAGATCGGCGAGGCCTGGCACGAGCGCGGCGAGCCACTCGGCGAGCTGCCCACCCTGCGCGGCGCCCTGGAGGCCGCGGGCCTCGACCCCTCGCTCGCCGACCGCGCCCTCGCCGACGACTCCACCTACGACGACCTCCTCGCCCAGCACCGCGAGGCCTGCGAGCAGCAGTGCTTCGGCGTCCCCACGCTGTCCTTCGACGGCAGCCCGGCGATCTTCGGCCCGGTGGTCGACCGGCGGCTCAGCCCCGAGGAGGCCGGTGAGCTGTGGGACCACACCGCGTGGCTGATCCGGCACGGGTTCTTCTTCGAGCTGAAGCGCAACCGCACGACCCGCGCCGACGTGGGCCGCTACCGCATCCAGACCGCCGCCTAGTCCCCCCTCAGGGGAGGAGCTCGGGGCGCCAGTCGCGCCCGGGCGTGGCCGGGATCGAGGCTGCGTCGAGCCCGTCGTCGGGATCGAGGTCGAGGAGGAACTCGCGGCAGCGGGCCGCCTCCTCCTCCTCGCCGATGGCGGCGGCGGCGACCAGCAGGAGGTGCAGCGAGCGGAGGAAGCCGCGGTTGCCGGGGCGCGCCCAGCGCACCATGCCCGTCCCGCCCCAGCCGTTCTTGCGCAGGCGGTCGAGCCCGCGGTGGTAGCCGACGCGGGCGCAGGCGTAGACGGTGGCGGGGTGCTCGCCGTCGCGCCACGCCTGCTGGCCGAGGCGCGCCCAGGCGTCGAGGTACCCCGGCCAGCGGACCGCCACGTCGCGCAGCGCCGTTGCGACGTCCGCCGAGGACAGGGCCGCGTCCAGCGCCGCCACGGCCTCGGGCGGCTCGTCGGGCAGGACGGTCTCGTGCCGCGAGGGCTGCTGCGGCTGCGAGCCCGGCGCGACGGGAAGCGGACGGAGGGAGGGCTGCTGCTCGCTCATCGGCGTGCGGATTATGCTCCGCCACCGTGCCGGACATCGCCCCGCAGCGCCGCGCCCGCCGCATCGCCATGAGCGACGCGGAGCGCGACGCCTTCCTCCGCGAGCAGCGCGTCTGCCGGGTGGCCAGCGTCGACGCCGGCGGCGACCCGCACGTCACCCCGCTCTGGTTCGTCTGGGACGGCGCGCACCTCTGGCTCAACTCCATCGTGCGCAGCCAGCGCCATGCCAACCTGCTGCGCCACCCGCGCGTCGCGGTCGTCGTCGACGCGGGCGTCGAGTACACGGAGCTGCACGGCGTGGAGCTCCACGGCACCGTGCACGCGGTGGGCGATCAGCCGCGCAGCGGCGGCGCCGACGCGGTGCTGGAACCGGTCGAGGCGGCGTTCGCCGCGAAGTACATCGGCGGTGGCGTGCCCTTCGTGCACGACGGCAGGCACGGCTGGCTGCGCATCGACCCCGACCGGCAGTACACCTGGGACTTCAGGAAGCTGGCGTCGACCTGAGCGTCGTGGCTGCCGCAGGCTCAGGCCGCGCGAAGGTCCGCGATCCTGCGGCGCATCTCGCGTTCCAGTCGCGCCGTGATGCGATCGTCGAAGCCGATGCCGCTGAGCTGCTCCACCCACTGCGCGGCGGCCTCACACATGTGGTCGAGCATGCGCAGGGTCGCGCGCTCGGGGACGCCGAGCCGTGCGGCGAAGGCGACCAGGTGCGAACGCCGCAGCCGGTCGCGCCGTCCTTCGATGGCGAGCGCGAGCTGGTCGCCCGGCATGTAGGCGAGGGTGGACAGCATGTCGTAGACGGGTGTGAGTCGCACGTCGCCGTGCAGCGTCTCGCCGACGCTGAGGTTCTTCGCGTGCAGGTCGCCGTTGCCGATGGCGTAGCTGAACGCCGCCGCCTGCACCAGCGCCAGAGCGTCGGGCAGCGGAACCGTCGACACCTGCATCACTCGGCGGCAGAGTTCCAGGAATCGCACGCGGTACTTGTCGGCGGGATACAGGTCGAGCAGCTGGCACCCGTCCTCCTGCGCCAGCCGGGTCACGCTGCGGTCGACGAGGACGCGGTCGAAGCGACGCACCAGCAGGCCGCTGCGTCCGTTGCGGTCGTGGACCACCTCGACGTCGGCGACGCGCAGGCCGCACCCGGCCGCCATGCGCATGAAGAAGTGCTCGTTCTCGACGATGAGCGGGTAGTCCGGCGGGCTCAGCTTGAGGATGGCGGCGCCGACGCGGTGACGCACCGGGAATGAGATCACCTCCGCCGACACCTTCACCTGCGCACCGGGCAGCGCCGCGCGCTCGGCATCGTCGACGTCGACACCGACGGCGGCGGCGAAGAGCTCGACGAAGTCGGTGTCCTCCCATCGCTCGGCGCGCACCGTCGCCGGGGTCTCGCTCGGCTCCTCCCCCTCGGGCAGCACGCGGACGTCACCGACGGTGTCGCCACCGAGGGCGAGCAGGAGGCTCAGCTCGTCACTGGCCGACGTCTTCACACGCCGCAGCAGGGCGGTCAGCCGGGCGCCTTCGGGCAGCAACCCGGAGAAGAACGCGGGCAGGGCGCCGTTGGCGCGGACCACCGGTTCGGGATCGAGCGGCAGAGTCGTCGCCACCGGCGGCCCCGGAGCGCTGAGGTAGTCGGGCGTGTACTCGAAGCGCACCAGCCCCTCGTGCCTGAGCAGCCGTGCGGCCAGGCGGTCCTTCTTCCAGACGTCGGCGACGTCGACCTCCCGCGGGTCAGGCACGCGGCTGGATCTCGCCCGGGTGGCTGCGCTCCATGCCCAGGCCCAGGCCCAGGACGCCGAGGACGGCCAGCGCGTTGCCGAGCGTCACGGTCGCTCGCCCCGCTTCGAGGGCGACCACGGTCTTGCGGGAGACCCCGGCCAGGTCGGCGACGGCGGCCTGGGTCAGCCCGAGCTCGAGGCGGCGCCCGCGCACGGCCGCGGCCCACGGGGGGGCGTTATGCGCAATATCCTGCGCATAACCCCGAGGAACGCCTCCGGAGTGGCTCTTGTAGGGCATGTGCGCACTATAAGTGACACAAGCCCTCTATGGGGAGGTCGAGTGGCCTCCGAAGCGCCTTGTGAGCCCGACGTTGCTCACAAGTGACTGACCCCAGGCGCCCGGCTCAGTGGCCGCTGAACTGGTCGAAGACCTTGATGACGGCGGGGCCGAGCAGGACGATGAACAGCGTCGGGAAGATGCAGCCCACCATGGGGAAGAGCATCTTGAGCGGCGCCTTCTGCCCCTGCTCCTCGGCGCGCTGCCGGCGGCGGCGGCGCATCTCCTCGGACTGGATGCGCAGCACGTTGGCGATGCCGACGCCGAGCTGCTCGCTCTGGATGATGGCCTGCACGAAGTTGTTGAGGTCGTCGACCTTGTTGCGCTTGCCCATGTCGTCGAGGGCTTCCATGCGCGGCCGGCCGAGGCGAACCTCGTTGAGAACGCGGCTGAACTCCTGGGCCAGCGTGTTGTGGTACTTCTCGGTGACGCGGGCCATGGCGGCGTCGAAGCCGAGGCCCGCCTCGACGCTGATGGTGAGCAGGTCGAGGGCGTTGGGCAGCGACAGCAGGATGTCCTTCTGGCGCATGCGGATCTTGCGGCTCAGCATCGACTGCGGGCCGAGGTAGCCGACCACGCCGCCGACCACGGGGCCGAGGATGGTGGTCATCCCGCCGGCGTTGAGCAGCGACGCGGCGGCGTAGCCGAGCACCGCGAAGATGAGCAGGGCGAGGATCTGCAGGGTGAGGAAGCCGCCGACGGTGAGCCCGTAGGGACGCCCCGCCAGGTTGATCTTGTCCTGCAGCGCCTGCTGCTGGTTGGCCGGCGTCTTGGCGGTGAGCGCCTTGGCCAGCCGCTCGAACACGGGACGGAAGATGCGATCCGCCAAGGGCATCGACATCTCCATCTCGTCGAGCGTCAGCTCGCGATCGCCGAACTGGGCGAGACGGGTCTCCAGAAGGTCGACCTGCGGACGCGACAGCCCCTGGAAGATGAGGATGACGCCGAAGGCGACGCAGAGGGCGAGGATGATACTGACCGGCGACATCGTCACACCTCGATCTTGACGATCTTCTGGATCAGCGCGAAGCCGATCAGCATGGAGAACCCACCCAGGGCGAGCATGACGATGCCGAGGGTGTGGCTGAACATCGGGTTGAAGTAGTCGGGCGAGATCACCTCGAGGCCGGCGGCGAGGCCGATCGGCAGCAGGGTGATGATCCAGCCCGAGGCGCGGGCCTGCGCCGTGAGGGTGCGGATCTCACCCTTGATGCGCACCCGCTCACGGATGGTGTGGGCGATGGTGTCGAGGATCTCGGCCAGGTTGCCGCCGACCACGCGGTGGATCTGCACGGCGGTGACCATGAGGTCGAAGTCCTCGGAGTTGTTGCGCTTCACCATGTGGTTGAGGGCGTCGTCGACGCTGATGCCCAGCGCCATCTCGCGCGTGGCCCGGGCGAACTCGTCGGCGATCGGCGGCGACGCCGACTTGCTCACCGTGTTGACCGCCTGGGCGAACGAGTAGCCTGCCTTGAGCGCGTTGCTGAGCAGGGTCAGCGTGTCGCCGAGCTGCTTGTCGAAGGCGCGGATGCGCTTGGCCTGCAGGACGCGCAGCGCGATGCCGCTGAACAGCCACATCGCCGGCGGGCCGACCAGCAGGAAGACGGGATTCTGGAAGCGCAGCCAGAGCAGCAGGCCGAGGACGACGCCGGCGCCGGCGACGCCGAGCACCCACTCCGACGACTTCAGCTTGAGGTCCGCGCGGGCCAGCGACTCGGCGAGCTTGCCGGTGCGCGAGGAGCGCGACATCACCTGGTTCAGCGAGTCGGTGAGGCCGTCGAGGAGGTCCTTGAGGCTCTTCTTGGAACGCGGCCCGCTCTCCGCGCGGTCGCCGAACTCCGCGTACCGCTCCAGGCGGCGGGCGACCTCGTCCTTCTCGCCGCCGTTGCCGGCCAGGGAGAAGACGACGAGCAGGACTGCCAGCGCCGCGACGGCGCCGAGAACGAGCGAGATCAGCGAGAAGCCGCCGACCTGCGGTCCGCCCGAGATTGTCAGCCCGGCCAGGGCCTGTCCGGTCATGAAGCCTCACCTCCCACCACCGCGGGGCGCCGCGGTGTGAAGATCTCTGCATCGAGTCCCTCGCCGGAGGCGGCGAGGTGTTCCAGGCATTGGGGGATGACGCCGGTCGGCGTCAGCTGCCCGAGCACGCGTCCGTCGCCGTCGACTCCCGTCTGCTTGAAGACGAAGATGTCCTGGAGCTGGACGCGATCGCCATCGTAGCCGAGCACCTCGGCGACGCTGACGATCTTGCGAGTACCGTCACGAAGGCGCGACTGCTGCACGATGACGTTGATCGCGGAGCCGATCTGCTCGCGGATCGCCCGCGACGGCAGCTCGGCGCCGGCCATGAGCACCATCGTCTCCAGGCGGCTGAGGGCGTCGGACGGGGAGTTGGCGTGCACGGTGGTCAGCGAGCCGTCGTGGCCCGTGTTCATCGCCTGCAGCATGTCGAGCGCCTCACCGCCGCGGCACTCACCGACGACGATGCGGTCGGGGCGCATGCGCAGGGAGTTGATGACCAGGTCGCGGATGGCGATGCGCCCGCGGCCCTCCACGTTGGCCGGGCGGGTCTCCAGCGTCACCACGTGCTCCTGGCGGAGCTGCAGCTCGGCGGCGTCCTCGATGGTGACGATGCGCTCGTCGTCGGGGATGAAGCTGGAGAGGATGTTGAGCGTCGTCGTCTTTCCGGAGCCGGTGCCGCCGGAGACCACCACGTTCATCCGCGAGCGCACGCAGGAGCGCAGGAAGTCGACCATCTCCTGGGTGACCGAGCCGAAGCTCAGCAGGTTGTCGATGGTCAGCGGGTCCTTGGCGAACTTGCGGATGGTGACGGTGGGGCCGGTGAGCGCCAGCGGCGGGATGATGACGTTGACGCGGGAGCCGTCCTTGAGGCGGGCGTCGACCATCGGCGAGGACTCGTCGACGCGGCGGCCGATGCTGCTGACGATGCGGTCGATGACCTGCATCAGCTGGTCGTTGCTCTCGAAGCTCACCGGGCTGCGGGTGATGCGGCCCCTCTGCTCCACGTAGATCTGCTTGGGCCCGTTGATCATCACCTCGGTGATGTCCGGGTCGGCGAGCAGCTGCTCCAGGGGGCCGAGGCCGAGCACGTCGTTGACCAGGTGGTCGACGAGGCGCTGCTTGTCCTGGCGGCTGATGGTCATGGCCATCTCGCCGGCCACCTCGGTGACCAGCTCGCCGATCTTGGCCACCACGGTGTCGTGCTCGGCGCTGTCGGCGTCGACCATCTCCTCGACCAGGCGCTGGTGGACGCGCTGGCGCAGGGTGTCGTAGCGCTCCTGCAGCGCGTTGCTCTTGGTCAGGCTGGCGCGGTGGGTGAGCCCTCCGGTGCGAGCCAGGAGCGGCGAGCCGCTCCGGTTCTGGCCGGATCCGTCAGCAACAGGCGGGGCCGCCGGTGCCGGGGCCTCGCTGCCGTTGGCGGGAGCAGGCGCAACCGGACGCGCCTGCACCCCGAAGGGCGAGGCCTCGTCGCCGGTGCGGCGCTGCTGGACGCGATCGAGGAGCGACATCTCAGGCTATCCCCTGCCGAACCCGAAACGCTTGCCCCGCTTGCGCTCGCCGCCCCCGGCGCCGGCGCCCACGGGCTGCGGCTGCTCGGCGAGCGGGACCAGGCGCGACACCAGCTCGCGCACCGCGCGGCTGATCTCCACCTCGGGGTTGGTCGACACGAAGGGCGCGCCGCGGTTGACCGAGGCGGCGACGATCTTGGGGTCGTGCGGCAGCTGCAGGGAGATGGGGAAGCGCAGGTTCTGCTCCACCGCCTCCTTGTTGAAGTCGCTGTGCGCGTCGCTGCGGTTGAGCAGCAGCAGGATGCGCTCGGGGTCGAGCGACAGCGAGTCGAGCACCTTGAGGGTCAGCTTGGTGTCCTTGATGGCGGGGATGGTCAGCGCGCTCATCACGATCACCTTCGACGCCTGCTCGATCATCTCGAGGTTCAGCTCGGTGAGATGCGAGGCGGTGTCGACGACGATGAAGTCGAAGCTGCGGCGCAGCTCCTCCATGATGGCGCGCAGGTGCTCGGCGGTGACCAGGTCGGCGAGCTCGGGGCTGATCGGTGCGAGCAGCACCTTGACGCCCTCAGGGCCGCTGGCGAGAACGTCCTGGACGAACTCGGGGTCGATGTGACCTGGAGCGTCGGTGAGGTCGGTGATGCTGCGCGAGTGGTCGAGGTTGAGCAGCACGCCGACGTCGCCGAACTGCAGGTCGAGGTCGACCAGCGCGACGCGGGCGCCGGTCTCCATGGCCAGCGCCACGGCGAGGTTGGCGGACAGCACCGACTTGCCGATGCCCCCCTTGCCGCTGAACACGACGAACATCTCGCCGCGCTCGGCGCGCTGTGGCGCGGGGGCGCCGGCCTGCGCGGCCGGCGCCTTCGCCAGGAACGACTCCTTCTTCTGCTCCAGCTGGTGCACTCGACGGATCGAGGCGATCAGCTCGTCGCCGGAGAAGGGCTTGATCAGGAACTCGCGGGCCCCGGCCTGCATCGCCCGCCGCAGGTAGTCCCGCTCGCCCTGCACCGACATGATGATGACGGGCGAGCCGGGAACTTCCTGGGCGAGGATCTCAGTTGCCTGGATCCCGTCGAGCACCGGCATGTTGACGTCCATCAGGACCACGTCGGGCTGCAGCCGGCGGGTCTCGTCGATGGCCTTCCTCCCGTCCGCGGCGGTGCCGCAGACCTCGATGTCATCCTCGAAGCTGAGCAGCTTCTGGAGGTTCTCGAGGGTGCTCGGGATGTCGTCGACGATCAGGACGCGGATCATGCGCAGGCTCTTCTTTTCTCTATTGCGGGCGGGTCAAGTCGGAGCGACCTATCCTAGCCCGTTCAGTGTGTGGGGAAGAGCTGGTTGAAGGTCTGGGCGTTGACCCCGCTGTCCTGCTTGCCGGACGCGGAGGCAGGCGTGGTGTCGATGTAGGTCGGGGTCGGTCCCGCGGTCGCCTTCGGGTTGGGACGCAGCACGTACTTGACGACGGTGGGCTGGCCCGGCTGGCCGGAGTGCTCGAGCAGGAAGCTCATCGCCTCGGCCTCGGCGCGCGACATCTCCACGACCAGGACGGTGGCCGCACCGTTGCCCGACGCCGAGTAGGCGCCGACCTTGAGGACGCGGACATCCTGGAACGCGTAGCGCACGTTGCCCTTGCCGTCGTCGACGAGGACGTCGAAGTGATCCTCGGGCTGCACGTAGAGACCGAAGGTCTGCAGCTCGGGGGTGTTGTTGCTGCCACCACCGCCGACGGGGATGGCCAGCGCGACGTCACCCGCATGGATGTCGAGCGGCGTCATGCTCAGCGCTGCGGTCTTCGCGGTTGCGGGATCGTTGACGAGCAGCGCGGGGGTGATCGGCGTGTTGGCCGTCACACCGAGCGAGAGGTACTTGCCCTCGAGAGCGGTGGGATCGGTCACCGCGCCACCGGGAACGGAGGCGACGGGAAGCGCCTGGGTGGTCAGCACGTCAGGGGTGAGCTGCGTGCCCTGGGCGAGGTCCGTCTTGGCGACGACCACGCTGACCTGCTGGCCGGCGCTGGTACCGGTGCCGCTGCCGCTCTTGGACACATACAGGCTGAGTCCGAAGGCGGCCGCCGCGAGCACCAGGCCCAGAACCACCATGATGATGCGGTTGTTTCTCTGCTTGACCTCGGTGGCCACCTGGGGGGGTCCTCCTGTGATGAAAGAAGGGGAGCCGCGCTACTGAAGCGGCGACTCCCCTTCCACGTTGCGCGTGTGCTTGGGCTTCGGCGACGGCCTACTGGTTGAGGCCGTTGCTGATGTTCGAGAAGACGTTGTTGACCTGCTTGCCAACGACGGTCAGGATGACGATGACGACGACGGCGATGAGGACCAGGATCAGCGCGTACTCGACCATGCCCTGGCCTTCCTCACGCTCCTGGGCACGAGCCATGAGCTCGCGAAGCCGAAGGTAGAGATTGCTCAGCATGTTGGGATTCACCTCCTTTGGTTTGGAATCCGGGATGGATCAGGGTCCACCGCCGTTCCCGGTCGGGTCGTTGCGAGTATGGAGGCGTGCTCTCCCCTTCCCTGTGGTCTGCGTGACAAGCAGCGGTAACACCTTGTGACGTGGTGTGACCGCGCATCGGACATGCCCGCCACCAACCGATGACGGAAGGACGCGCGCCCGCGCGCGTGCATCGCGCACGTGCACGCGAGTCCCCCACAACCCCGTTGCCCGTGCCGCCGCCCGCCGCATGCCCGGCGGGCTTCAGCCCGCCGAAGAGGGGGCAGGGACCGGACGGCCCGAAGGACCGGCCGGGTCCGCGGGGGAGGATCTGCCTCCCCCGCCTGCGCGCCCAGGCGCGCTAGAAATCAAACGTCACCCGCACCTCGGTGCCCTTGCCGAGCTGCGAGCGGATCTCCAGCGCCCCCTTCTCCAGGTCGGCCCGCTCCCGCATCGAGATCAACCCGAGATGCCGCGTCCGCCCCTGCCGCGCCTCGGTGGCGGCGACGTCGAAGCCCTCGCCGTCGTCCTTGACCACCGCCACCACCCGGTGCGCCTGCAGGGTCAGCGTCACGTCGACCCCGCGCGCGCCCGCGTGCTTGCGGACGTTGGTGAGCGCCTCCTGGACGATGCGGAAGAGCACCGCCTCGTAGTTGCCCGGCAGGCGGCGCTCCTCGCCGACCAGGTGGAAGCGCGCCACCAGCCCGCTCTTGTCGGCGTACTCCTTGATGAAGCGGCGCAGGGTGGGCACCAGGCCGAGGTCGTCGAGGGTCATGGGCCGCAGGTCGAAGATCAGCCGGCGGGTCTCGTCGAGGGCCTCGCGGACCACCGACTTGAAGTCGATCAGCTCGGTGACCACCGCGCCGGGGTCCTTGAGCAGGAGCCTCTCCAGCACCTCGGCCTGCAGCACCAGGTTGGCCATCGACTGCGCGGGACCGTCGTGCATGTCCCGCGCGATGCGCATGCGCTCCTCCTCGATGATCTGGAAGACCTGGCGCGAGGCGCTGCGGAAGCGGGAGACGCCCTCGGCGGCGCTCTCCTCGGCGACCTCGCCGTCGGCCCCGCCGAGGTCCTCCAGGCTGCGGTGCACCGTGCGCAGCACCTCCAGGCCGGCGCGCACGTCGGTGAGCCGCGCCCCCAGCTCGCGGAAGCGCTCCTCGACGGTGGCCAGGTCGACGCGCAGCGAGAGCACGGTCTGGAAGGCCTCGTCGACCTCGGAGGGCTGCAGCCACTGGAAGTTGTTGAGCACGTGGCGCCGGATCACCTCGGCGCCCTCCAGGCGCTCGCGCAGCTCGGCGCGCTGCGACTCTGCCTCGGCGATGCGCTGCTCGAGGCGCGCCGCGGCGTCGTCCAGGTCGGCGATGCGCTCGGAGACCAGGAAGCGGGAGCTCGCCAGCGCGGCGGAGCCCGGGTGGGATCGCAACTCAGCCACCGGCGCGGTGCCCTTCGGGATGGTCAAAGGAGGGTCACAGGGGAATGACGCGAGAAGCCGCGCCCGAGGGCGCCCGTACACTCTAGCGCATGGCAGTCGGCACTCCCAGCGCGGCCGCTGTGTCCCCCTCCACGGCTGCGGTGGTGGCCAGGGCCGCAGCTCGCACGCGGCGCTTCACGCCCGAATACTGGGCGGGCCTGCGCTTCCTCGCCTTCGGGCGCGCCATCCCCGGGACCCTCTTCGCGCTGATGGGCTGGGTCCAGCTCTCCCGCGTGATCAACGCCATCCACGCCATGCCACCCGGCGCCGGCGCGGGGCGCGTCGCCGACAAGGTGGTCTCGCCGCTGCTCTACACGGCGTTCTGCACCATCCCCGCGGTGCTCTACCTCACCCGTCCCAAGCCCAAGGCAACCGACGGCAGCATGGGAGCGCGCACGGCCGCCTTCACGGGCACCTTCATGCAGCTCCTGGTCGGCACCTTCATGGGCGCCGGCCCGGTGCTCTACGGGCTGCCCCCGTTCGTGGCGGGGATCAGCGTTGCGGTCTCGATCACCTCGTTCAGCGGGGCGCTCTGGTCGCTGGCCTACCTGCGCCGCAGCCTGAGCATCATCCCCGAGGCGCGGCGGCTGGCCACGGGAGGTCCGTACCAGATCGTCCGCCATCCGCTCTACCTCTTCGAGATCATGGCGGCGCTGGGGGCGCTGGGCGCCGTGCCCGGGCTGATCTCGGCGATGTCCTTCGTGGTCTTCGTCGGCATGCAGATGGTGCGCGCCGGCTACGAGGAGCGGCTGCTGGTGCGCGCCTTCCCCGAGTACGCGGACTACGCGCGACGCACCCGGCGCCTCATCCCGTTTGTCTGGTAGCGGCGAGGGGGGGACGCTGCGGCGGCGGCTGCAGCGGATGAGCACGCCAGGCGGGATCTTCCTGGTCGCGGTGGTGCTGCTCTGCGCCCTGCCGGTGACCTCGCAGATCCGCGACCCCGACTTCTGGTGGCACCTGCGCACCGGCCAGCTCATCCTCTCCGGCCACGGGCTGATCGCCACCGACCCCTACACCTACACCGCGGTCGGGCACCCCTGGACGATGCACGAGTGGCTCACCGAGGTGCTCTTCGCCGCGCTCAACGCGGTGGGCGGGCTCGCGCTCATCGTGGTGGTGCTCTCGATCACCACCTGGCTGGGCCTGCTGGCGGTGCTGATGCGCTCGCTGCTGCGCCGGCCCGGCTACGTCGCCGCGGGCGTCGGCCTGCTGCTCGCCACCATCGCCGGCTACCCGGTGTGGGGCCCGCGCGCGCAGATGATCACCTTCGCGCTGACCTGCCTGGTGCTGTACCTCATCGACCGCCATCTGGTCAGGGGCGGGCGCCTGATCTGGCTGCTGGTGCCGCTCTTCCTGGTGTGGAGCAACCTCCACTCGGGATTCATCATCGGTGCAGCCTTCCTGGGCCTGGTGGTGGTGGTCGAGGGCGTGCTCTGGAAGCTGGGGCGCGGCGAGGTCGACCCCGGCCGGCTGCGCACCCTGGCGATGGTGCTGGTGGCGTGCCTGCTGGTGGTGGTGGTCAACCCGTACGGGCCGCACATCTACCTCTACCCCTTCGAGACGCAGGGATCGACGGCGCAGCAGTCGCTGATCCTGGAGTGGCACTCACCCGACTTCCACGACCCCTCGGTGCGTGCCTTCATGGTGATGCTGCTGACCCTGGCGGTGATGGTGGCGATCACCCGGCGCATCCGTCCGCGCGATGCGGTGCTGACCCTGCTGACCACCGCGCTCGCGCTGCAGTCGGTCCGCCACATCGCGCTGTTCATCGCCGCCGCCACGCCGGTGTGGATCGAGCAGGCGGACATGGTGGGCCGGCGCATGTTCCCCACCGTGGTGCGCCGCATGGAGGCGGCGCGGGCGGTCGGCGTGATGGCGCGGCGCGGCGTGATGCTCACCGTCGCCGTGGGCGCGGTGTGCTTCGTGGCCGCGGGGTCGCAGCTGGCGGTGGCCGCGTCGGTGCGTCCCGAGTCGCTCTCCTACGCGCGCGACTTCCCGGTGTGCGGCGCGCGCTGGCTGGAGAGCGCGCCCAGCGGCCTCAACGTCTTCAACCAGTACGGCGAGGGCGGCTACCTGACCCGCACCATCGTCCCCCACGGCGACCGCATCTTCATCTTCGGCGACGCTGCGCTGATGGGTGACTCGCTGCTGCTCACCTACGGCGACGTCGAGGAGGTGAAGCCCGACTGGGAGCGCATCCTCACCGAGCACCACACCGACATCGTGCTCTTCGACGCGGGCACCCCCCTGGCGCAGGTGCTGGCGGCGAGCCCGCGCTGGACCGAGGTCTACAGCGATCCCAAGTCGGTGGCCTACGTGCCCGCCGGCAGCCCGCTGCGGGCCGAGCTCCCACCCCAGCCCTCCTACCCGGCAGACTCCACCGACACATGCGCCCTGCTCGACCGCCTCGGCCTGGGCAGCCAGTGACACCCGTGGCCGCCGGCGTCGCCCCCTCTGCGCTGCCCTCCCCCGCCCCACCGGCGGCGACCGCCACCGGCGCCACCCCGTCGCCGCCGGCCGAGACCGCGCAGCAGCGCGGCATGCGCCGGGCGTGGGTGCTCGGCGCCGCCGGCGTCTCGCTGATCGCCACCGTGCAGGCGCTGCGCGACCCCGACGTCTGGTGGCACCTGGCCGTCGGCAACCTCATCAGGGCGCACGGCATCCCCTCGCACGAGCCCTTCACCTTCCTGGGCGCGCCCAACCCCTGGATCGGGCAGCAGTGGGGCTACGAGGTGCTGCTGTCCTTCATGTTCGGGGTCGGCGCCTGGCTGCCGATGCTGGTGATGGGCCTGGTGGCGAGCGCCGCGTTCGTGGTGGCGGTGCGATCGGCGCCGCGGTCGCTCCGCGTCCCCGGGCCCTTCCTGGCGGGCGGGCTGCTGCTCTCCGTGGTCGTGGCGGGGACCTTCGTCGGCGTGCGCGGGCAGGTGATCACGCTGCTGGGGACGGCGATCACGCTGTGGGTGCTGGCGCGCTGGCGGGAGGGGTCGGTGCGCGCGCTCTGGGCGCTGCCGCCGCTCTTCCTGCTGTGGGCCAACCTGCACGCGGGGTTCATCACCGGCTTCGGGGTGATCCTGCTGGTGGCGCTGACCGTTGCCGTGTGGCGGCGCATCCGTCCCGGCGTGGAGCCGGCCGCGCGCCTGCGACCGCTGCTGGTCGCCGCGGCGATCGGAGCGATTGCGACACTGCTGAATCCTGCCGGCGTGCACCTCTACCCCTACATCCTCGACACCTTCACCAACCCCACCCTGACCAGCAACATCACCGAATGGCTCCCCCCCGACTTCCACCTCACCGCGCTGCGCATCTTCGAGATCGAGGCGGTGCTGCTGGTGGTGCTCTGGGTGCTGAGCAGGCGGCCCGACCCGATCGACGTCGTGCTCGGCATCGCCACCCTGGCGGCGTCCCTGCAGGCGCAGCGCAACGTCGCCGTGTTCGCGGTCGTGGCGGCGCCGCAGGTGGCGCGGTACGGATGGCTCGTGTGGATCTCGTGGCAGCAGCGCCCGCGGGTCGCCGCGTTCTCGCGGCCGCGCCCCGCGCTGCCCGCGCTGATGCTCGCCGCCGTGGTGACGGCCGCCGCGGTGGTGGCGCACGTCGTGCCCATCTCGCGCGCCTCGGCGGTGAGCCAGGACATGGCCCACAACTGGCCGGTCGCCGCGGCCGACTACGTCGCCGCGCACGACGCCGGGCAGCGCATGTACTCGCTCTACGAGTGGGGTGGCTACCTCGCCGACCGCTTCCCCACCCAGCGCACGGTGTACATCTACGGCGAGTCGGCGGTGTTCGGCAGCGACCGGCTGCAGCAGTACCTCGACATCCACCTCGTCCGTCCCGACTGGCGCAGCCAGCTCGAGGATCCCCGCATGACCGTGGCCATCGTCCCCGCCGCGTCGCAGGAGGCGACGGCATTCCTGGAGATCGGCTGGACCACGCAGTGCCACGACGCCGCCAGCGACGCGGTGGTGATGCACGCGTCGACCCTCGGCGTCGGTCCCGCGCACACGCCACCCGACCCCCGCTCCGCCCCGTCCTGCTGAGCCTCTCCAGCGCTCAGCGCCGCCGGCTGAGGCGCAGACGGACGAGGTCGAAGAGCATCCGCGAGGAGTCGCGCAGCGAGTTCACCCGCGACGCCTCGACGTGGCGCCAGCGCACCGGGACCTCGGCGATCTCCCAGCCGTGCGCCCTGGCGCGCACCAGCACCTCGGCGTCGAAGCCGAAGCGCATGGTGCGCAACGGCTCGAAGCAGGCCACCGCGGCGTCGGCGGTGAAGACCTTGAACCCGCACTGCGAGTCGTGGACGCCGCGCAGCACGAGCAGCTGGAGCAGCTTGTTGTAGGTCCTGCCCATCAGCTCGCGGCGCTTCTGCTGGTGCACCTCGATCTGCGAGTCGCGCAGCCCCCGCGAGGCGATGGCCACCCTGGTGGCGCCGGTGAGCTTCTCGCGCAACCGGGGGAGCTCGTCGAGCGGGGTGCTGAGATCCGCGTCGCTGAAGAGGCGATGCTCACCGCGCGCGGCCAGCATCCCCTCGCGCACCGCGGCGCCCTTGCCGCGATTGCGGGTGAAGCGAAGCACGCGGAGCTGCGGCCAGCCGCGGGCGAGCTCGACGGATGAGGCGTAGGTCTCGTCGGCGCTGCCGTCGTCGACGACGATCACCTCGTACTCCTCGCCGGCGGCGTCGAAGTGCTCGCGCATGCGGCGCAGGCTGCCCGGGAGCCGCCCCGACTCGTTGTACGCCGGCACCACGATGCTGAGCACGGCCGGTGATCCTACCGGCTCCCCGCCACCTCCCGGCGCTCGCGCCACCAGTAGAGGGGCAGCACCGCCTGGCGGCGCAGCCGCCGCGGCTCCCGCGCCAGCCGCCAGGCCCACTCGAACCCCGCCGCCTGGATCACACCCGGGGCGCGGCGCACCCGCCCGGCGAGCACGTCCAGCGCCCCACCCACCCCGATGCCGGCGGCGGCGCCGATGGTGGGGAGGTGTTCGGCGAGGAAGCGCTCCTGCGCGCCGTGGCCGTAGGCGGCGCAGACGACGTCGGGCCTTGCCGCCCGCAGCCGTTCGGCGACGGCGGGGCCCGGGTCGCCGGAGTCGGAGGCGACCACCTGCAGTCCTGGCGTCTCCGCCCGCAGCTCCTCCGCCGCCCGAGCGGCCACCCCTGGGGCCGCACCGCAGAGGGCGATGCGATGGCCCAGCCGTGCCGCGTGCGGCGCGTATGCACGGATCAGGTCGATCCCGGTGACCCGCTGCTGCACCGGGTGGCCGCGCCGGCGCAGCGCCTTGACGACCCCAACCCCATCCGGGACCAGCAGGGCCGCATGCTCCAGCAGCGCGGCGAACTCCGGGTCCCGCTGCGCGTGCATGACCATCTCAGGGTTGAGGGTGACCACCAGCGCGGGAGGATTGCGCGGCTGCGCAACGAAGTCGAGCAGCGCCTCCACCGCCGCCCCCATGTCGACGACGTCGACGGGACACCCGAGCACGCGCTCACGAACCCCCCCTGTCATCGCGGTGCCCCGCGAGCCGACCGGCGAGCCGCCGCCGAGTGGCGGCGCGGGGGGCAACGCTGGCATTTGGGCCGCACTCCAGCGGCCAAATGCTGGCGTGGGGGGGTGCCCCCCCCGTCCGCGCGTACCGCGCGGACAGAGAGAACAACGAAGCGCGTCAGCGCTTCGTGTATTGCGGGGCCTTGCGGGCGCGCTTGAGGCCGTACTTCTTGCGCTCCTTCTCGCGGGGGTCGCGGGTGAGCAGGCCGGCCTTCTTGAGCGCGGGGCGAAGCTCCCCGTCGGCGGAGGCGAGGGCGCGGGCGATGCCGTGGCAGACGGCGCCCGCCTGGCCGGCGATTCCGCCGCCCTCGACCTTGATGCTGCCGACGAACTTGCCCATGGTCTCGGTGACGCGCAGCGGCTGGGTGACCACGGTCTCCAGGTCGCGGCGGCCGAAGTACTCGCTGGGGGACTTGCCGTTGATCAGCAGCACGCCGTCACCGGCGGTGAGCCGGACCCGGGCCACCGAGGTCTTGCGGCGGCCGGTGCCGTAGTAGTACGCGGTCTCAGCCATTGATGAGCTCCCCGAGGTCGCCGAACCGGATCGGCTGCGGCTGCTGGGCGGCGTGCTTGTGCTCGGAGCCGGCGTAGATCTTGAGCCGCTTCAGCATGTCGGCGCCGAGCGTGTTGTGCTGCAGCATGCCGCGCACCGCGTGGTGCAGCGGGAAGGCGGGGTTGCGGTCCTGCGCCTCCTCGAAGGTGCGCACTCGCCGCCCACCGGGGTAGCCGGAGTAGCGGTCGTACGTCTTCAGGGTGCGCTTGCGCCCGGTGACCACGATGTCGCGGGCGTTGATCACCACCACGTGGTCGCCGGTGTTGAGGTGCGGCGTGAACTGCGGGCGGTGCTTGCCGCGCAGCACGCGGGCGATGTTGACGGCGAGCCTGCCCAGCGTCTGGCCGCGCGCGTCGACCAGGTACCACTGAGATGGCACGCTGCCCGCTCGGGGCTGGAAGGTGCGCTGGGTGTTCATGCGGTCTCCGGGTAGGTGACGGCCCACTGGTGCAGTCCGTGGGCGGGGGCGACGGTGAGGTGAGCCCTCTGCGGCGGGGGGCTGACGACCAGCCCGTGCAGCTCCGCCTGGCTCATGCGGCCCTCGCCCACGGCGACCAGCGCGCCGGCGAAGGACCGCATCATGCCGTAGAGGAAGGCGTCCGCGCTCACGTCGATGAGGATGGCGCCGGCGAGGCGGCGGACCTTCACGGCGTGGACGGTGCGGGTGGTGGTGCCGCCCGGCCTGGGGGAGCGGCCGAAGGCGGCGAAGTCGTGGGTGCCTTCGAGGAGCCTGGCGGCGCGGCGCATGGCGGTGAGGTCGAGGGGGCCGCGGACCTGCCAGGCGTACTGGCGGGCCACGGTCTGGCGGGTGCCGCGCGGCACGACGAGATAGCGGTAGGTGCGGGTGAGGGCGTCGCGGCGGGCGTGGAAGCCGGGGGGCGCCTCGGAGGCTGCCGCGACCACGACGTCGGGCGGGAGCACGGCGTTCAGTGCACCGCGGAGGCGCTCAGGAGACAGATTCTCGTGGCGCAGGCCCAGGCCGACCACCTGGCCGTGCGCATGTGCACCGGCGTCGGTGCGACCGGCGGCGCTCAAAGACTCCACCTGAAGCCCGAGCTTCTCCAGACTCTCGCGCAACACCCCTTCAACGGTGCGCACCCCCGGCTGAACCTGCCAGCCGTGGAACCCGCTGCCGTCGTACTCCAAGATCAGCCGGAACATCGCGGTTCAGTCGACGAGCTCGATGATCGCCATCTCCGCCCCGTCGCCGTGGCGCGGCCCCATGCGCAGGACGCGCGTGTAGCCGCCGGGACGGTCGCGGTAGCGGTCCATGTACGTCGAGAACAGCTTGGCCGAGGCCTCGCGGTCGTTCACCCAGAGGGCCACCTGGCGGTGCGCATGCACGTCGCCGGGCTTGGCGGTGGTGATGACGCGCTCCACCCAGCGGCGCAGCTCCTTGGCCTTGGCCTCGGTGGTGGTGATGCGCCCGTGCTTGAGCAGCGCCGTCACCTGCGCGCGCGTCAGCGCCACGCGCTGGTCGGCGGTGCGACCGAACTTCCGTCCTGCCTTGCGGTGACGCATCTCCTGGGGAACTCCTAGCGGCCCGGCTGGAACAGGGTGTCCAGCTCCTCGGGGGTGACGAAGCCGCGCTCGACCAGCTTCTCGCGGATCTCGTCGAGCGACTTCTGGCCGAAGTTGCGCAGGGAGAGCAGCTCCTCCTGGCGCATGGCCACGAGCTGGCCGATCTTGGTGACGTCGTTGGCCTTGAGGCAGTTCAGCGCGCGCACCGAGAGGTCGAGCTCCTCGACGGGGACGTCCTGCAGCCGGGACGGCAGGTCGTTGCCGCGCTGCTGGCGCTGCTGCGGCGCCGAGAGGTTGTCCCCGAAGCGGACGAACAGCTCCAGGTGCCGCGTGTACAGCTCGGCCGCCTTGCTCACCGCCTCGACGGGGGCGAGGGTTCCGTCGGTCCAGACCTCGACGAGCAGGCGGTCCCACTCCGTCTCCTGGCCGACGCGGGTCTTCTCGACCGAGAAGTTGGCCTTGCGCACCGGGGTGAAGATGGCGTCGATGGGGATGACGCCGATCGGCTGCCCGTCGTGCTTGTTGCGCTCGGCGGTGGCGTAGCCCTTGCCGCGCTCGACGGTCAGCTCCATGCGCAGGTGCGCCTGGGCCGAGTCGAGGGTGCAGATGTGCAGCCCCGGATTGCGGATCTCGACGTCCGACGAGGTCTCGATGTCGCCCGCCGTGACCGTCTTGGGACCGCGCACGTCGAGGGTCATGTGCACCGGCTCGTCGACGTGGGAGACCACGTTGATGCCCTTGATGTTGAGCAGGATCTCGGTGACGTCCTCCTTGACGTGGGGGATCGCCGAGAACTCGTGGGACACGCCGTCGATGGAGACCGAGGTGACCGCCGCACCGGGCAGCGAGGACAGCAGGACGCGCCGCAGGGAGTTGCCCAGCGTCACGCCGAATCCGGGCTCCAGCGGCTCGATCTCGAACTTGCCGTAGTCGGCAGTCGTCTCCAGCTCGCGGACCGTGGGGGTGGTGATCATGTCGACCATGTGGTCAGTAGCGCCTCGCATGCTCGCCGCGCGTCCGCGACGACGAAAGGGTCAGCCTGCGTGCCGCGCCGTCGCGCGACCCGCGTGAGGACCGGTCCGTTACCGGCTGTAGTACTCGACGATGAGCTGCTCGTCGATGAACATGTCCATCTCGTGCCGCTCGGGGTAGCGCAGGACGGTGCCCTGCTTCTTGTCGGCGTCCAGGCTCAGCCAGTCGGGAACGGGGCGGCCCTGGATGAGGTCCAGCGCGTTCTCGATCGGCTTCTTGTCCTTGTGGCCGTCCCGCACGCTGACCACGTCGCCGGGGCGCACCTGGTACGAGGGGACGTTGACGGTGCGGCCGTTGACGGCGTAGTGGCGATGGGTGACCAGGACGCGCGCCTCACGCCGCGACGCGGCCAGCCCGAGGCGGTAGACGACGTTGTCGAGACGGCGCTCCAGCTGCTGCAGCAGCACCGTGCCGGTGACGCCCTGGGAGCGCTCGGCCTTCTCGAAGTAGTGGCGGAACTGCGTCTCCATCACGCCGTAGAGCCGGCGGGCGCGCTGCTTGGCGCGCAGCTGCAGGCCGTAGTCGCTCACCTTGCGGCGGCGGGCCAGGCCGTGCATGCCGGGGATCACCCCGCTGCGCTTGTCGAAGGTGCAGTTGGACAGGCACTTCTCGCCCTTGAGGAACAGCTTCTGTCCCTCGCGGCGGCAGAGACGGCAGACGGGTCCGTGATAGTTGGCCATGTCGGCGACTCAGACGCGGCGCCGCTTGGGAGGGCGGCAGCCGTTGTGGGGGATGGGCGTGACGTCGGTGATGGCGGTGACCTCGAGACCCGTCGCCTGCAGCGAGCGGATGGCGGCTTCGCGGCCCGCGCCCGGGCCCTTGACGAAGATCTCGACCTGCTTGAGACCGTGCTCCATGGCGCGCCGGGCGGCGTTCTCGGCGGTCACCTGGGCGGCGAAGGGCGTCGACTTGCGCGAACCCTTGAAGCCCTGGGCGCCGGCGGAGCCCCAGGCGATGACGTTGCCCTGGGGGTCGGTGAGGGAGACGATCGTGTTGTTGAAGGTGGCCAGGACGTGGGCGTGGCCGATCGCGATGTTCTTGCGCTCGCGGCGCCGGGTGCGGACGACCTTCTTCTTCTTGGCCATGCGGAGGAGGCTTCCCTACTTCTTCTTGCGCCGCACGCCGACGGTCTTCTTGGGGCCGCGGCGGGTGCGGGCGTTGGTGCGGGTGCGCTGGCCGCGGACCGGCAGGTTGCGACGGTGGCGCAGCCCGCGGTACGTGCCGATCTCCATGAGGCGCTTGATGTTGAGCGCGATCTGCCGGCGCAGGTCGCCCTCGATGCGGCCCTGGAGCTGCTTGCTGATGATGTCGCGCAGGCGGTTGACCTGGGCGTCGCTGAGGTCCTTGGTGCGGACGTCGGGCGAGATCTGGGCCAGGCTGAGGATGCGGCGCGAGGTGGTCAGCCCGATGCCGAAGATGTAGGTGAGGGCGATCTCCACCCGCTTCTCGCGGGGGATGTCGACGCCGGCGATGCGTGCCACTCTGCTCTGCTCGTCCCTGTTCTAACCCTGACGCTGCTTGTGCTTGGGGTTCTCGCAGATCACCCGCACCGTGCCGTGCCGCTTGATGATCTTGCAGCGATCGCAGATCTTCTTGACCGAGGCCCGGACCTTCATGGCGTGGTGATCGTCCCTGTCGTTGCGCTACGCGAGCTTCTGGAGAATCCGTCCCCTGCCGGGATCGGTGGCCGAGAGCTCCACCTGGACCCGGTCACCCGGGAGGATGCGGACCGCCTGGAGGCGGGCCTTCCCTGCCGGGTGGGCGAGGACCTTGTGCCCGTTGTCCAGTTCCACCCTGTAGAGCGCGTTGGGGAGGGGTTCGATGACCCGCCCCACCAGGGGCTCGCCACGCTCGTTCACGAGGCGCGACAGGATGGGCTGAGCGTCAGCCACAAACGGCGAGTATACAGATTTTCCGAGCTTGACGGCCGAGAGGGCCGGGGGCGTCCTGCCCGGGCGAGTTCCGCAGGACGGCGGAGCCGGACGAGGACTGTCTGAGCGGAGGGGAGGATGCTCCCGGCCCGGCTCCGGAGGCGGCTCAAGCGGCCTTGGCCACCTCGGAGGGGCGCCGGGTCAGCACCCTGGGGCCCTCCTCGGTCACCGCCACGGTGTGCTCGAAGTAGCAGGAGAGCCGCTTGTCGACCGTGACCACCGTCCACTGGTCGGCGAGCACCTTCACCTCGGGGGAGCCGGCCGTGACCATGGGCTCGATGGCCAGCACGTAGCCCGGCTTGAGCACGTTGCCGGTGCCGGCGCGGCCGTAGTTGGGCACCTGGGGCGGCTCGTGCATGTTCCGCCCGATGCCGTGCCCGACATACTGGCGGACGACCCCGAAGCCCTGGGATTCCACGTAGCCCTGCACCGCGTCGCCGATGTCCCCGATGCGGTTGCCCGGCCGGGCGGCGTCGAGGCCGCGGCGCAGCGCCTCCTCGGTGACGGCGAGCAGCTTGCGCGCCTCCGGGGTGATGTCGCCCACGCCGACGGAGAGCCCCGAGTCGGCCCACCAGCCGTCGAGGATCAGCCCGCAGTCGAGGGAGACGAGGTCGCCGTCCTCGATGACCCGGGGACCGGGGATGCCGTGCACCACCTCGTCGTTGACCGAGACGCAGAGCGAGTTGGGGAAGTCGTAGTAGCCGAGGAACCCGGGGACGCAGCCGTGGTCGCGGATGAAGGTGTCGGCCTCGCGGTCGAGGTCGAGGGTGGTGAGACCGGGGCGGACGGTCGACCCGAGGTGTTCGAGGCACTCGCCCAGGATCACCCCGGCCCGCGCCATCTTCTCGATCTCGTCGGGCTTCTTGAGGCGGAAGGAGGGGGCGTTGTTCATCAGGCGGCGTCCCGGTAGTGCCGGTCGACGGCGTCGCGAATGCGGCCGGAGACGTCGAGGATGGGGGCGTCGCCGTCGATCACCTCGATGGCGGTGTAGGAGTTGGCCCGGTAGTGGTCGAGGACGGGCGCGGTGTCGCGCTGGTAGACGTCGAGCCGGTTCTGGATGGTCTCCAGGTTGTCGTCGGCGCGGCCCTCCTCACGGGCGCGGCCGAGCAGCCGCTCGGTGAGCTTGTCCTCCGGGACGTCCAGGCAGATGAGCAGGTCGACGTGCTCGCCCACGCGCTCCAGCATGGCATCGAGGGCAGCTGCCTGCGCCACCGTGCGGGGGAACCCGTCGAGGAGGATGCCGCGGTGCCCGCCGACGTCACCCAGGCGGGACTCGATGACGCGGACGATGAGGTCGTCGGGGACCAGGTTGCCCGCGGCCATGATGGGGGCCACCTCGTTGCCCAGGGCCGTGCCCCGATCCGCCTCCGCGCGGAGCATGTCACCCGTGGAGACGTGCTGCAGGTCGTAGCGCTTGGCGATGTAGTCCGCCTGGGTGCCCTTGCCGCTGCCCGGCGGCCCGAAGAGGATGACGATCAGCACGGCGGCCGACCTCTCACTTGATGAAGCCCCGGTACTGGCGCATCAGCAGCTGGGTCTCGATCTGCTTCATGGTGTCCAGGGCCACGCCGACGACGATCAGCACCGCGGTGCCGCCGAGGTAGAGGCTGGTCGTCGACACCCCGGTGAGGAAGCTCGTCGCCAGCGGCAGCACGACCGTGATGAGGGCGAGGAAGAGCGCCCCCGCCAGGGTGATGCGGTTCATCACCTTGTGCAGGTACTCCGCCGTGCTTCGACCCGGTCTGATGCCGGGGATGAACGTCGACGACTTCTTGAGGTTGTCGGCGACGTCGTTGGGGTCGAAGACGACCGCCGTGTAGAAGTAGGTGAAGCCGAGGATGAGCAGGAAGTAGATGCCGTTGTAGAGCAGGTTGGTGATGATCGACGGGCCGTTGGGCTGCCAGTTGAGCCGGATCCAGTTGGCCGCGTTGCCGACCACCCCCCCGGCCGTCTGGAAGAAGTTGGAGAAGATGGTCGGGAAGGTCATGATCGAGATGGCGAAGATGATCGGGATGACGCCGGCGGCGTTGACCTTGAGCGGCAGGAAGTTGCGCCGTGAGGGGATCGCCGTGCCGGCGCGCGGGTTGATCACCCGCTGGGCGGACTGCACCGGCACCTTCCTCTGCGCCTGCTGCACGAAGATGATGAACATCGTCACCGCCACCGCGATGACGGTCATGCCGACCAGCTGGATGACGTGCGAGTTGCCGCTCGTGCCGTAGCTGTAGACCGAGCCGGGCAGGCGGCCGATGATGCCGGCGAAGATCACCAGCGAGACGCCGTTGCCGACGCCGTACTCGGTGATCAGCTCACCGAGCCACATCAGCACCACGGTGCCTGCGGCCAGCGTGATGATGATCGAGATGATCGTCCCCGGGCTCGGGTTGGTGAGCACGCCCACCTGCTGGCTGCTGAACAGCACGGTGAGCCCGTACGCCTGCAGCGCGCCGAGCGCGACGGTGAGCCAGCGCGTGTAGCGGGTGATCTTCTTGCGGCCCTGCTCGCCTTCCTTGCTCAGCTCCTTGAGACGGGTGGAGACCACCGTCATGAGCTGCATGATGATGGTGGCGTTGATGTAGGGGTTGACGCCCATGGCCACCACGGAGAAGTTGCTCAGGCCGCCGCCGGAGAAGAGGTTGAGGAGGCCGAGCAGGGAGTTGCCCTGGAAGAGCTGCTGGAGCTTGGCCGGGTCGGCGCCGGGGATGCTGATGCTGGCCAGGATGCGGAAGACCAGCAGCAGGAGCACGGTGAAGAGGAGCTTGCGGCGCAGCTCCGGGATGCGCATCGCCTGGCCGAGCGCTTCCAGCAGGTTCACGTGCGGCTATTCCTCGTCCGCGCTGTCCGTGGCTTCCGGCGTGCCTTCGTCGGCCGGCTCAGCGACGGCTCCCGCCACGCCAGAAGCATTCTCTCCGGCAACTTCCGCCACCGCGTTGCCGACAGGCTCGGCTGCGGCGTTCTCCGTCTCGAGGAGCTCGACGGCGCCGCCCGCCTTCTCGACGGCGGCGCGAGCCCCGGCGGAGACGCGGTGCACGCGCAGGGTCAGCTTCACCTTGAGGCGCCCGGCGCCGAGCACCTTGACGCCGTCGCGGGCGCGCCCGGCGAGGCCGGCGGCGCGCAGGGCGTCGGGGTCGACGACGCTGCCCGCCTCGAAGCGGCGGAGCTTGGAGACGTTGACGACGTCGTAGTCCTTCTTGAAGCGGTTGTGGAAGCCGCGCAGCTTGGGAAGGCGCTGCGCCAGGGGCATCTGGCCGCCCTCGAAGCCGGCGCGCAGGCCGGGGGTGCGGGCGAACTGGCCCTTCTGGCCCTTGCCCGCTGTCTTGCCCTGGCCGGCGCTGATGCCGCGGCCGACGCGCTTGCGCTCGCGGCGGCTGCCGGGGGCGGGCTTCAGCTCGTGCAGGCGCATCGGCTACTGGCCCTCCGTCGCGGCCGCGCCCACGGCGGGCGGCGTGCTGGCGAAGAAGGCGACCGCCTGCGGCGAGTCGGCGGGGATGCCGTCGACGCTCACCAGGTGGCGCACCTTGTGGACCATGCCGCGGATCGCCGGCGAGTCGTCGTGCTCCACCGTGTGGTTGAGCTTCTTGAGGCCGAGCGCCTGGATGGTCGCCTTCTGGTCCTGCTTGTAGCCGATGGCGCTCTTGCGGTAGGTCACCCGGATGCGGCTCATGCGCTCGCTCCCGCCGGCACCGGCGTGCCCGCCGCCTCGACCTCGCGACCGAGCATCACCGCGGCGCGGCGCCTGCCCACGATCTTCTCCGGCTCCAGGCCGCGCAGCTGGGCGACGCTGTCGAGCGTGCGCAGCGAGGCCAGCGCGGCGACGGTGGCGCGCACCACGTTGATGGGGTTGTTGGTCCCCAGCGACTTGGTGAGGATGTCGTGGATGCCGGCCGCCTCGACCACGGCGCGCATGGCGCCGCCGCTGATGACGCCGGTGCCGGGCACCGCGGGCATGAGCAGCACCTTGGCCGCGCCCAGCTTGTAGCGCATGTCGTGCGGGATGGTCGTGCCCACGAGTGGCACGGTGATCATGTGCTTCTTGGCGTCCTCGACGCCCTTGCGGATCGCCTCGGGGACCTCGCCCGCCTTGCCCAGGCCGGCGCCGACGCGACCCTTGCCGTCACCGACGACGACCAGCGCGCTGAAGGAGAAGCGCCGTCCACCCTTCACCACCTTGGCGACGCGGTTGAGGGAGACGATCTTCTCCTGGAACTCGTTGTTGCGATCGTCGCCGCCGCCGCGGCGGTCGCGATCGCGGTCCATGCGCATCGCCATCGTTCTAGAACTCCAGTCCGGCCGCTCGGGCCGCATCGGCCAGGGCCTTGACCCGGCCATGATAGAGATAGCCGCCGCGATCGAAGACGACCGTCTTCACGCCCGCGGCGATGGCCCGCTCGGCCACGGCGCGGCCCACCGCCGAGGCGGCGGTCGCGTTGGCGGTGGCGCCCTTCAGCGAGCCCTTCAGCTCGCCCTCGACGGTCGAGGCGGAGGCCAGGGTGCGTCCCTGGGTGTCGTCGATCACCTGCGCGGTGATGTGGTGCAGGCTGCGGAAGACGGCCAGCCGCGGCCGCGCCACCACGCCCTCGACCCGCTTGCGGACACGGCGGTGGCGCTTGTCGCGCGCGGCACGGCGATCGTGTTTGGTGTACATCGCGCTACTTGCCCTTCCCGGCCTTGCCGGACTTGCCCGCCTTGCGGCGCAGCTTCTCGCCGCGGTAGAGCACGCCCTTGCCCTTGTAGGGCTCGGGCTTGCGGAAGCTGCGGATCTTGGCGGCGACCTGGCCGACCACCTCCTTGTCCGCGCCGCTCACGCTGATCGCCGTCGGGCTGGGCACCTCGATGGTGATCCCCTCCGGAGGCGAGTAGCGGATGGGGTGCGAGTAGCCGAGGGTGAGCACGAGGTCGTTGCCCTGCTTGGCGGCGCGGTAGCCGACGCCGACCAGGTCCAGCTCGCGGGTGAAGCCGGTGCTGACGCCGTTGACCATGTTGGCGATCAGCGTGCGGGTGAGCCCGTGCTGGGCGCGGTGCATGGTGGAGTCGGTGGGACGGGTGACGGTGATCGTGCCGCCCTCGACCTCGATGCGCATCTGCGGCGACAGCGAGCGCTCCAGCGTGCCGCGCGGGCCCTTCACCGACAGGTGGCTGCCGGTCAGGGTGGCGTCGACCCCGCTGGGGACGGTGATGGGGAGCTTGCCGATTCGGGACATCTCAGTCGCTCACCAGACGTAGGCCACCACCTCGCCGCCGAGACCGGCGCGCTGGGCGGCGTGTCCGGTCATGAGCCCGCGGGAGGTGGAGATGATGGCGACGCCGAGGCCGCCGAGGACGCGTGGGATCTCGGTCTTGCGCGCGTAGACGCGCAGGCCGGGGCGCGAGATCCGGCGCAGGCCGCTGAGGGCGCGCCCGCGCTGGGTGCGCGGCTTGAGGGTGATGGTGAGCACCTGGCCGATGCCGGGCTCGCCGAGCACGTAGTCCTCGATGAAGCCCTCGTCCTTGAGCACGCGGGCGATCTCCACCTTCATCTTGGAGACGGGCACGGTGCAGGTGCGGTGGTTGGCCGCATTCGCGTTGCGGATGCGCGTGAGCATGTCGGCGATGGTGTCGCTGGTCATCGCGCCTTCCCTACCAGGAGGACTTCTTCACGCCGGGGACCTGCCCGACGGTGGCGTGCTGGCGGAAGCAGATGCGGCACATGCCGAACTTGCGCATGAAGGCGCGGGGACGGCCGCAGATGCCGCACCGGTGATGCTCCTGGACGCGGAACTTGGCCGGTCGCATCGCCTTGGCTACCAGGGACTTCTTTGCCAACTCTGTCTACCTCACCATGCCGTATCGCCGCGCGGGGACGCGGCGACGCGCGATGGTCGTTGTCATGCTGCCTGCTGCCCGGCCTTGCGGAAGGGCATGTTGAAGTGCTGGAGGAGGGCCCGCCCCTCGTCGTCGGTCTTCGCGGTGGTGACCATGCAGATCTCCATGCCGCGCAGCCGGTCGATCTTGTCGTAGTCGATCTCCGGGAACACCAGCTGCTCGCGGAGGCCGAGGGTGTAGTTGCCGTGGCCGTCGAAGGCCTTGGGGTCGATGCCGCGGAAGTCGCGGATGCGGGGCAGGGCCACGTTGACCAGCTTGTCGAGGAACTCGTACATGCGGCGCCCGCGCAGCGTCACCTTGACGCCGATGGGCATGCCCTCGCGCAGCTTGAACGCCGCCACCGACTTGCGCGCCCGGATGACGATGGGCGCCTGGCCGGTGATGGTCTTGACGTCGTTGCTGGCGGCGTCGATGGCGCGCCCGTTCTGGATCGCCTCACCGAGGCCGATGTTGACGACGATCTTCTCCAGCCGGGGCACCTGCATGGCGTTCTTGTAGCGGAACTCCTTGACCAGCGCCGGGACGACCTCGTCCAGGTACTGGCGGTGCAGGCGCGGCTTCTCGGCGGCTGTGGCTGCCATCAGACGGCACCTCGCTCGTACTTCTCGCCGCACTGCCTGCAGAACATCGCGTAGGTCCCGTCGTCCAGCCGGCGCTTGCTGATCCGGGTCGGCTTGTCGCAGCGGTTGCAGACGAGCATGACGTTGCTGTACGCGATGGGACCGTTGAAGTCGACGATGCCGCCCTGGATGTTGCCGCGCACCCCGGCCTTGGTGTGCCGCTTCAGGACGTTGACACCGGCCACGACGATGCGCTGCTCCTCGGGGATGGTGCGCTCCACCTTGCCGCGCTTGCCCTTGTCCTTGCCGGCCAGCACCACCACGGTGTCGCCGCTGCGGATGTCGAGGGGGCGGGCGCTGCCGTGGGCCCAGCCCTCGTGCTTCAGCGCCACCTTGAGGCGCTGCGCGGGGGTGCGGCGGACGCGACGCAGAGGCATGGCTAGAGCACCTCCGGCGCCAGGCTGACGATCTTCATGAAGTTGCGCTCACGCAGCTCGCGCGCCACCGGCCCGAAGATGCGGGTGCCGCGCGGGTTGTTCTGGGGGTTGATGAGGACGGCCGCGTTCTCGTCGAAGCGGATGTTGCTGCCGTCGGGGCGCTGGAACTCCTTGGTGGTGCGCACCACCACGGCGCGCACGACCTCGCCCTTCTTCACCGCGGCGTTGGGCTGGGCCACCTTGACGGTGCCGATGATCACGTCGCCGACCGAGGCGTACTTGCGGTAGCTGCCACCCAGGACGCGGATGCAGAGCAGCTCGCGCGCGCCGCTGTTGTCGGCCACCTTGAGGACGGTCTCCTGCTGGATCATCGGGCGCTCCAAAATCTGCGATTTTGGACCGTGGCGGCGGTGGCCGCTACGGCGAGATGAACTCGCCTGCGCAGCCGGTTCTTCACGACGATCATTTGGCCCGTTCCAGGACTTCGGCGACGCGCCAGCGCTTGTCCTTGCTCAGCGGCCGGGTCTCGACGATGCGGACGCGGTCGCCCGTGTGCGCGTCGTTGTTGTCGTTGTGCACCTTGAGGCGGGTGGTGCTGCGCACGACCTTCTTGTAGAGCGGGTGCGGCTTGAGCTCCTGGATGACGACGACGACCGTCTGGTCCATCTTGTCGCTCACCACCAGGCCCTCGCGCACCTTGCGGCGGCCGCGCGGCAGCACGGCGGTTGTCTCGGTCATTGCGTGCGCTGGGCCTCCAACTCGACGGTCATGGCGCGGGCGATCTCGCGGCGGATCAGCCGGATCTGCGAGGTGTTCTCCACCTGGCCGGTGGCCTGCTGGAGGCGGATCTCGAAGAGCTTGCGGCGCTGCGCCACGAGGTGCGCGTGCAGCTCCTCGTCGCTGAGCGCGCGCAGCTTGTCGAGGGCTTCGGAGTGCTTGCTCACGCGCTCACCTCCGCCGTCGACTGCACATCGGTGCCCACCTCCTCCTTCTGGACGAAGCGGGTGCGGATGGGCAGCTTGTGGCCGGCGAGGCGCATCGCCTCCTTGGCCACCTCGGGAGTCACCCCGCTCATCTCGAAGAGGATGCGACCCGGCTTGACCACGGCCACCCAGCCCTCGGGTCCGCCCTTGCCGCTGCCCATGCGGGTCTCGGCGGGCTTCTTGGTGTAGGACTTGTCGGGGAAGACGCGGATCCAGATCTGGCCGCCGCGGCGGACGTGGCGGGTCATGGCGCGGCGTGCCGCCTCGATCTGCCGGTTGGTCATCCAGCAGACCTCGAGCGCCTGCAGGCCGTAGGTGCCGAAGGAGATGGTGCTGCCGCGCTGGGCCATGCCACGGCGGCGGCCGCGATGCATCTTGCGGAACTTGGTCCGCTTGGGCATCAGCATGGCGCTACTCCTCCTCCGCCGGCTCGTCGGCGGCCTTGGCCTTGGCCTTGGTCGCGGGACGGCGGGTGGTGGTGGGCTTGCGGGCGGTGGTCGCCTTCTTCGACTTCACCGGGACGCGCTTGGGCGCGACCTCGGAGTCCTCCGGAACGGTGACCGCCTCGGTGTCGTCGTCGGTCTCGGCCTCGGCCTCCTCGGCGTCGACGTCGACGTCGGCGACGGCCTCGGCAAGCTCAGGCGCCGCGGCGGCGACGGGCGCCTCGGCCTCCGGCTGCGGCGCTGCGACCACGGGTGTGGCCGCGGCGGGACGGGGCGCGCGCGCAGGAGCCGCGGACGGCCCGCCGTCCTCGTCGTCGCGACGGCTCTGGCGGTCGCCGTCGGCGGGGATGGGCTCGCCGGTGGCGGTGACGAAGTCGCCCTTGTAGATCCACACCTGGACGCCGATGCGGCCGAAGGTGGTGCGCGCCTCGGCGATGCCGTAGTCGATGTTGGCGCGCAGGGTGTGCAGCGGCACGCGGCCGTCGCGATCCCACTCGCGGCGCGACATCTCCGAGCCGCCCAGGCGCCCGCTCACCTGGATGCGCACGCCGCGCGCGCCGGCGCGCATCGTCCGCATGATCGACTGCTTGATGGCGCGGCGGAAGGCGATGCGCTTCTCGAGCTGGGAAGCCACGTTCTCGGCCACCAGCTTGGCGTCCATCTCCGGGTTCTTGATCTCGTGGATGGTCACCCGGACCTTCTTGCCGGTGATGCGCTCCAGCTCGTCGCGCAGCGCGTCGACCGAGGCGCCCTGCTTGCCGATGACGATGCCCGGCTTGGCGGTCTGGATGACCACGGTGAGCTGGTTGGCGCTGCGCTCGGTCTCGATGCGCGCGAGGCCGGCGTTGCGCAGGCGGCTGTTGATCAGCCGGCGCATGGCCAGGTCCTCGTGGAGGAGCTTGGTGTACTCCTTGTCGGCGTACCAGCGCGCCTCCCAGTTGCGGTAGACGCCGAGGCGGAAGCCGATGGGGTTGACCTTGTGTCCCATTACTCGTTCTCTGCCTCGGTGACCTGGGGCTCGACGTCGGGGGTCTCGGCGGGCTTGCGGGCGCGCGTGGTGCGGCGTGGTGCGGGGGCGGCCGCCGGAGCGGGGGTTGCGACGGGTGCCGCCGCGGCGGGGCGGCGACGGCGGGCGCGCGGCTGCAGGTCGTCGGCGACGAAGGCGCGCAGGTGCGACGTCCGCTTGAAGATGCTGTAGGCGCGGCCCTGGGCGCGCGGGCGGAAGCGCTTGATGATGCTCGCCGCCTCGATCTCGATGCGCTTGACGCGCAGCGTGCTGCGATCGAGGTTGTAGTTGTGCTCGGCGTTGGCGGCGGCGGACTTGATCACCTTGCTCACGTCCGTCGCGGCCGAGCGCGGGGTGTAGGAGAGCACGGTGATCGCCTCGTCGACGGGCAGGCCCTCGACCAGGGCCGCCACGAGACGGGCCTTGCGGGCGGTGGTGCGAACCCACTTGGCAGTGGCCACGACTTCCATCAGAGGGCTCCGCTCATTTCAGCGCGCTGCTCCGCTCGGTGTGGTGGCCGTGGCCGCGATACCGGCGGGTCACGGCGAACTCGCCGAGCTTGTGACCGACCATCGCCTCGGTGATGAACACCGGGACGTGCTTGCGCCCGTCGTGGACGGCGATGGTGTGCCCGACCATGTCGGGGAAGATGTCGCTGCGGCGCGACCAGGTCTTGACGACCTTCTTCTCGCGCGTCTGGTTGAGGACCTGCACCTTCCTGAGCAGGTGCTCGTCGCAGAACGGGCCTTTCTTGGTGGAGCGACTCATCTCTACTTCTTGCGGCGCCGCACGATCATGCGGTCGGTGGACTTGTTGTGGCGGGTGCGGTGGCCCAGCGCGGGCTGGCCCCAGGGCGTCTGCGGGTTGCCGCCGGCGCCGCTGCGACCCTCACCGCCGCCGTGCGGGTGGTCGAAGGGGTTCATGGTCATGCCGCGCACCGACGGGCGGAAGCCGCGCCAGCGCATCTTGCCCGCCTTGCCCCAGTTCTGGTTCTCGTGGTCGACGTTGCCGACCTGGCCGATGGTGGCGCTGCAGCGCACGTCGACGCGGCGCATCTCACCGCTCGGCATGCGCAGGGTGGCGTGCTGGCCCTCGCGGGCGAGGAGCTGGGCGCCGGCGCCGGCGCTGCGCACCAGCTGTCCGCCCTTGCCCAGGGTGAGCTCGATGTTGTGGATCGTCGAGCCGAGCGGGATCTGCGACAGGGTCATCGAGTTGCCGGGACGCACCTCGGCGTTGGGGCCGGCCATGACCGTGTCGCCGACGCTGAGCCCGAGCGGGGCGAGGATGTAGCGCTTCTCACCGTCGCGGTAGTGGATCAGCGCGATGCGCGCCGAGCGGTTGGGGTCGTACTCGATGGTGGCGACCTTGCCGGGCACGTCGAGCTTGTTCCGCTTGAAGTCGATGATCCGGTAGAGCTTCTTGTGCCCGCCGCCGCGATGGCGCACGGTCACGCGGCCGTTGACGTTGCGGCCGCTGTGCTTCTTGAGGTGCTCGACCAGCGACTTCTCGGGCTCGCCGCGGGTGACCTCCTCGAAGGTCGAGACCGACATGAAGCGGCGGCCGGGGCTGGTGGGCTTGTACTTCTTGATCGGCATCTTCTACACGCCCTCGAAGAGGCCCTTGATCGACTGGCCCTCGGCCAGCGTCACGATCGCCTTCTTCCAGCTGGGGCTGCGGCCCTCGACACGGGTGCGGCCGCGGCTGCGCTGCCGCACCTTGCCGCGGACGTTGATGGTGTTGACCGCGACCACCTCGATCTTCTGGTCGCTGAAGAGGTCCTCGACGGCCTGCTTGATCTCGATCTTGTTGGCGTCGGGGCGGCAGCGGAACACGTAGCGTCCCTCCGCCATCGCGGCGTACGACTTCTCGCTCACCACGGGGCGGATCAGGATGATGTCGGACGGGCGGCTCATGCCAGCACCTCGACCGCGTGCTCCACGGCGTCGCGGGTGATCAGCACCGTCCCGGCGGTGAGCAGGTCGCGCACGTTGAGGTTGCTGGCCAGGATCACGTTGACGTGGGGGACGTTGCGCGCGCTGCGCTCCAGCACCTCGTTGTGCGAGCCGAGCACGAGCAGGACGCGGCCACTGGCCTCGATGGCGCCGAGGAGGTCGACGACGGCGCGGGTGCGCGGCTCGTCCAGCTCGAAGGAGTCGAGCACGGTCAGCTCACCGGCGGCGGCCTTGGCGCTCAGCGCGCCGCGCAGGGCGAGGCGGCGCTGCTTGCGCGGCATGGCCTGCGAGTAGTCGCGCGGGGTGGGGCCGAAGACGGTGGCGCCGCCCTCGAACTGCGGCGAGCGGATCGAGCCCTGGCGGGCGCGGCCCGTGCCCTTCTGGCGGTACGGCTTGCGGCCGCCGCCGCGCACCTCGCTGCGGTTGCGCGTGTCGTGGGTGCCCTGGCGGCCGTTGGCGAGCTGGCGCAGCAGCGCCTGGTGCATCACCGCCTCGTTGGGCGTCACCTCGAAGACCTCGGGGGCGAGGTCGAGGGTGCCCTTGGCGGCGCCGGTCTGGTCGACGACGTTCGCGGTTGCCATGGCTACGCGAATGCCTCCCGCTCGTGGCTGCGCACCAGCACCACCGCGTTGCGGTGGCCGGGGACGCTGCCCTTGACCAGCAGCAGGTTGCGCTCGGCGTCGACGCGCACCACCTCCAGCCCGCGCACGGTGCGGCGCACGTTGCCGAGCTGCCCGGCCATCTTCAGGCCGCGCCAGGTGCGCGCCGCGTCCACCGAGCCGACCGAGCCGGGCTGCTTGATGTTGTGCGAGCCGTGGGTGACCGGCCCGCGACCGAAGTGGTGCCGCTTGTGCTGGCCGGCGAAGCCCTTGCCCTTGCTGGTGCCGGTGACGTCGACGTGCTCACCGGCGGTGAACACCTTGTCGACGGTCAGCGTCGAGCCCAGCTCGACGTCGCCGGCGTCGCGCAGCTCGGCGAGGTCCTGCATAGGGCGCAGGCCGGCGCGCTTGAAGTGGCCGCTGAGCGGCTTGGTGGTGCGCTTCGCCTTGCGCTCGCCGAAGCCGATCTGCACGGCGTCGTAGCCGTCGACCGCCGCGGTCTTGCGCTGCACGACGCGGCACGGGCCCGCCTCCAGCACGGTGACGGGCACCACGGTGCCGCGTTCCGTGAAGAGCTGGGTCATGCCGACCTTGCGCGCGAGGATGCCTTTGCTCATCGGGCGACGCCGCTCACAGCTTGATCTCGATGTTCACGCCCGAAGGGAGGTTGAGGCGCATCAGCGCGTCAACCACCTTCGGGTTGGGATCCAGGATGTCGACGATCCGCTTGTGCGTGCGCATCTCGAACTGCTCACGCGAGTCCTTGTCGATGAAGGGCGAGCGGATGACGGTGTACTTGGAGATGCTCGTGGGGAGCGGCACCGGTCCGGCCACGCGCGTGCCCGTCCGCGTGGCCGTGTCGACGATCTTCGACGCGGCCTGGTCGAGGACCCGGTGGTCGTAGGCCTTGAGCCTGATGCGAATCTTCTGGGCCATGGCGTTGGTGCCGAAATGCTCCTGCGAACGCTACTTGGTGATCGACGTGACCGAGCCGGCGCCGACGGTGCGTCCACCCTCGCGGATGGCGAAGCGCATGCCCTGCTCGACGGCGATCGGGGTGATCAGCTCGATGTCCATCTCGACGTTGTCGCCCGGCATGCACATCTCCACGCCCTCGGGCAGGCCGATGTTGCCGGTCACGTCGGTGGTGCGGATGTAGAACTGCGGGCGGTACCCGGTGAAGAACGGCGTGTGGCGGCCGCCCTCCTCCTTGCTCAGCACGTACACCTGCGCCTTGAACTTGGTGTGCGGGGTGATGCTGCCGGGCTTGGCCAGCACCTGTCCGCGCTCCACCTCGTCGCGCTTGACGCCGCGGATCAGGCAGCCGACGTTCATGCCGGCCTCGCCCTGGTCGAGCAGCTTGTGGAACATCTCGACGCCGGTGACGACCGTCTTGCCGGTCTCCTTGATGCCGACGATCTCCACCGCCTCGTTGACCTTGACCACGCCGCGCTCGATGCGGCCGGTGACCACCGTGCCGCGACCCTCGATCGAGAACACGTCCTCGATGGGCATCATGAACGGCTGGTCGATGGGACGCTCGGGGAGCGGGATGTAGCTGTCGACCGCCTCCATCAGCTTGCTCACGCCCTCGGCGGCGGCGGCGTCGCCCTCCAGCGCCTTGAGCGCGCTGACGCGCACGACGGGGATGTCGTCGCCGGGGAAGCCGTACTTGCTGAGCAGCTCGCGGACCTCGAGCTCGACCAGCTCGAGCAGCTCCTCGTCGTCCACCGCGTCGACCTTGTTGAGGGCGACCACGATGTACTTCACGCCCACCTGCGAGGCGAGCAGGATGTGCTCGCGCGTCTGGGGCATGGGGCCGTCGGTGGCGGCGACCACCAGGATGGCGCCGTCCATCTGCGCCGCGCCGGTGATCATGTTCTTGATGTAGTCGGCGTGGCCCGGGCAGTCGACGTGGGCGTAGTGGCGGTTGGCCGTCTCGTACTCGACGTGCGCGGTGGCGATTGTGATGCCGCGCGCCTTCTCCTCGGGAGCGTTGTCGATCGAGTCGAAGGAGCGGAACTCGGCGCCGCCCTTCTCGGCGAGCACCTTGGTGATGGCAGCCGTCAGCGTCGTCTTGCCGTGGTCGATGTGACCGATGGTGCCGACGTTCACGTGAGGCTTGCTGCTGTCG
>DASRDZ010000026.1:0-17796 GCA_035652335.1 Candidatus Dormiibacterota bacterium | reverse complement strand
CACGTCATCAAGAAGTACTCGAACCGCAAGCTGTACGACACGTACACGCGGCGGTACGTGACCCTCGAGGTCATCGCCGACCTGCTCCGCGACGGCCACGAGGTGCGGGTCCTCGACCGCAACACCGGCGAGGACATCACCGCCGTCACCCTCTCCCAGATCCTCCTCGACATGGAGCGGCACCGCCGGGGCCCGCTTCCCGAGCCGGTGCTGGTCGACCTCGTCAAGGAGCGCGGCGAGCAGCTCCTCGGCCTGGTGCGCGCCTCGCTGTCGCTGCCGCAGGGCATCCGCAAGCGCGCCGCCGCCAGCATCGACCGCACCGCGGAACGCCTCGAGGCCCGCACCGACGACGTGCTCACCCTCGGGCTGCACAACCTCAACATCGCCACCGTCGAGGACGTGCAGCGCATCGAGCGCAAGGTCGAGGAGCTGGCCGACCGCGTCGACGAGCTGCTGCGCAGCGGCGGCGCCAACCACCGGCGCAGCGGAGGCCGGCGCTCCTAGATGGCGGCGGCGCCACCCGTTCCCCGCATGGGCGACGGCAGCGCCTTCGCCACGGCACAGCACCAGTTCGACGTCGCCGCCGACCAGCTCCACCTCGACGACGCGCTGCGCCGGGTGCTGCGCGAGGTGAAGCGCGAGCTGGTGGTGCACTTCCCCGTCGAGTTCGACGACGGCAGCTTCCGCGTCTTCACCGGCTTCCGCGTGCAGCACAACATCGCCCGCGGGCCCGCCAAGGGCGGCCTGCGCTACCACCCGGCGATGACGCTGGACGACTGCCGCGCCCTGGCCATGTTCATGACCTGGAAGACGGCGCTCGTCGACCTCCCCTTCGGCGGCGCCAAGGGGGGCGTGGTGCTCGACCCGCGCTCTCTCAGCGAGGCGGAGCTGGAGCGGCTCACCCGGCGCTTCACCACCGAGGTCTCGCTGCTGATCGGTCCCGAGAAGGACATCCCAGCGCCCGACCTCGGCACCGACTGGCGGGTGATGGCCTGGATCATGGACACCATCTCCATGCACGCCGGGTACTCGGTGAGCGCCGCCGTCACCGGCAAGCCCACCGAGATCGGCGGTTCCGCCGGCCGCTACCAGGCCACCGGCCGCGGTCTCACCACCGTCACCATGCAGGCGATGCGCGACCGCGGGATGCGCGTCGAGGGCGCGACGCTGGCGGTGCAGGGCTTCGGGCAGGTCGGCTCGCAGTGCGCCACGCTGCTCGGTGCGCTCGGCATGCGGGTGGTGGCGGCCAGCGACAGCAGGGGTGGCGTCCACCGCGGCGAGGGCCTCGACCTTCCCGGGCTGCACGCGCATCTGCGCGAGGGCGGCCGCGTGCACGACTTCCCCGGCGGCGAGCGGATCAGCAACGCGGAGCTGCTGGAGCTCGACGTCGACGTGCTCGTCCCCGCCGCGGTGGAGTCGCAGATCACCCAGCGCAACGCGGAGCGGGTGCGGGCCCGGGTGATCAGCGAGGGCGCCAACGCGCCGGTGACGCCCGACGCCGAGGCCTCGCTCGACGCGCGCGGCGTGCTGATCATCCCCGACGTGCTGGCCAACGCCGGCGGCGTGGTGGTGTCGTACTTCGAGTGGGTGCAGGACCTGCAGGCCTTCTTCTGGGAGGCTGGCGAGGTCAACACCCGGCTGGAGCAGACGATGAGCCGCGCCTACGCGCTGGTCCGCGACCTCGCACGCGAGCGCCGCGTCTCGCTGCGCGAGGCGGCCTACCAGATCGCCGTCGAGCGCGTCGCCGCGGCCACCAAGGTGCGCGGCGTCTTCCCCTGATCACCTGTGCGCCTGGCGGCGCACTTCGGGGGACGAATCCCCCACGCCAGCATTCGCCAGCGTTCCCCCTCTCGCCGCGACTCCGCGGCGGTCGCTCCGCTCCGGCTTCGCTACTCGGCTCCGCGCGTCCCGCCCGGGGGGCGGAAGTCGAAGCGATAGCCGATGCCGGGCACCGCGTGGATGTAGGTCGGGTGCTCGCCGGCGGGCTCCACCTTGCGGCGCAGCCGGTACACGTGCGCGTCGACGCTGCGCGCGTCGAGCTCGGCGCCCTGGCCCCACACCTGCTGGATCATCTCGCTGCGCGACACCACGCGGCCCGAGCGGGACGCCAGCAGTGCGAGCAGGTTGAACTCGGTGGGAGTCAGCGAGACGACCTCGCCGTCGCGGAGCACCTCGTGGCGCCCGAAGTCGATGATGAGACCTGGGAACTTCAGCCGGCCCGGGCGCACCTGCGCAGAGGAGCGGCGCTGCCGGCGCAGCTGCGCGCTGATGCGCGCGGCCAGCTCGCGAACCTCGAAGGGCTTGGCGACGTAGTCGTCGGCGCCGATCTCCAGCCCGACGACGATGTCGACGGTGTCGTGGTTCGCCGAGACCATGACGATGGGCACCTCGATGCCCGCGCCGCGCAGGCGGCGGCACACGTCGAGGCCGGTCATGCGCGGCAGGTTGAGATCGAGGACGATCAGGTCGGCGTCCGACTGCTCGGCGAGCTGCAGACCCTCGACGCCGTCGGCCGCGGTCTTCACGGTGAAGCCGTATTCCCGGCCGAGCATCGACATCATGCTCCACATCACGGGGTCGTCGTCGATGACCAGCACGGTGGTCTCGGCGACGGGCGCGGGAGTCTCGGTGTCGCTCACGGGATCGAGCAGCGGGGAGAGGGGGACAACGCTCACGTGCTGAATTCTTGGCGGCGACCGTCACGGCTCTTTACAGACTCCGGCGACGGCCGGGTTACAGGAGCTCCTCAGCGCGGCCACGGCGCAACGCAGGCGTCATGCCGCTGTGAAGACGGCATGACGCCACGCTCAATTCAGGGGAGGCGCAGCCAGGTCCTGCCGTCGAAGCCGAGCACGTAGTAGGCGCCGGCGGCGGGGTCGGGGCGCGATCCCGGGACGATCAGCTGCTGCCCGATGACGAGGACGCGCCCGCCCGCCGTGTCACCGGCCACCGCGAGCACGCGCTGCGGGAAGACCTGGGCGTGCAGGACCGACCAGGCGCCGGAGCGGACCACGTAGGCGATTCCCGGCGCCGCGTTGTCGGGGATGACCACGAGGCCGTGCGCCGAGCTGTCCCAGGCCGCACCGGTGAACTGCATCGGGGCAAGCGCGCCCGGCAGGGTGCCGCCCGCCTCCCAGTCCGTGCCGCTCCACCACCATTCGCGATCGGTGGGGTTGGGGTCGCCGTCGCCTGGGCCCTGCAGCATGGCCACCTTGCGGGCGTCGACGTCCCAGGCCAGGACGGGGAAGAGCACCCCGTCAGGGGCCACGCCGCGCCGCACCCAGGTGTGGCCGTCGAAGGTCCACGTCTCCGGGGGGATCGGCCCGTTGATCCCGAAGGCGCAGTCGTTGGAGAGGACGACGACGACCTCGGCGCGCACCTCGTCCCATGCCCCCGAGGCGGGAGCCAGGCACTGGGCGAAGCGGGCGGGAGGGAGCTGCGTCCAGGCCGAGCCGTTCCAGAGCCAGACGTTGGTCGAGGCGCCCGCGAACGGGGGCCCCGCCCGCCCGCTGACCAGCAGCACCCCGCTCAGCGCGGGCATGTCGACGAGCACGCCGCCCACGCCGGGCGCGCCCGCGGCGGTGGCCTGCCTGCGCCAGCGGGTGCCGTCCCAGGTGGCCACGGCGCCCGGGAAGGAGGTGTCGTTCGGCGAGTAGGTCAGCAGCAGGTGGTGGGTGCTGTCCCAGGCGGCCGAGGTCGGGTCGCCGACGGGCGCGGCACCGACCGGGGTCGGGCCCGGCGTGGAGACGGCGGGCGTCGCGCTGGGCGAGGGCTGCGGGAGCCGGGCCGTGGTGCGCCCGTGCAGGGTCACCACCGCGGCCGCGCCGCCCGCCGCGACGGCGAGGAGGACGGCGCCGAGCAGCGGTCCGAGGGTGCGGCGCGGCGCAGGCGGATCTCCCATCGCACCCGCCAGGCTACGGCTCCGAGGCGGGCGGAGCCGCTACCATCGCGAGTCCGAAGGCGCTGATCGCAGAAATTCCCACTGGAGGCATGCGCAGGTGGCACGGCAGCGCGTCCTCATCACCGGCATCTCCCGCTTCTGGGGATGCGAGCTGGCCATGCGGCTGGAGGCCGACCCCGCGGTCGAGCAGATCGTCGGCGTCGACGTCCGCGAGCCCTCCCGCGACCTGGCCCGCACCGACTTCGTCCGGGCGGACATCCGCCACAGCCTGATCGGCAAGCTGGTGCGAGCCCTGGGCATCGACACCGTGGTGCACACCAACCTCATCGTCGACCCCCGCCGCACCACGCCGCGCGTCGCCCACGAGACCAACGTCATCGGCACCATGAACCTGCTGGCGGCGTGCAGCGGCGCGGACAGCCCGGTGCGCAAGCTGGTGGTGAAGTCGAGCACGGCGATCTACGGCGCCGAGCCGGACGACCCCTCCTTCTGGACGGAGGACATGAAGCGGCGCACGCCGCCGCGCGACGCCTTCAGCCGCGACATCGTCGAGGTGGAGTCGTACGTGCGCGACTTCAGCCTGCGCCAGCGCGACTGCACGGTGACCACGCTGCGCTTCAGCAACGTCCTCGGCCCGCTGCTGCAGACGCCCTTCCAGGCGCTCTTCTCGCTGCCCGTGGTGCCCTCGGTGCTGGGCTTCGACCCGCGCCTGCAGTTCCTCCACGAGGAGGACGCCATCGAGGTGCTCTACCGCGCCACCGTCGAGGACCATCCCGGCGTCTTCAACGTCACCGGCCCCGGCATCGTCATCCTCTCGCAGGCGATCAAGCTGATGGGCAAGCTGAACGCGCCGGTGATCCCGCCCTACGGCGGCGCCATCGCCACCGCGATGCTGCGCCGCTTCGGCATCCTCGACTGGCCCGCCCACCTGCTCCAGCTCGTCCAGTACGGACGCGTGGTCGACATCGCCAAGCTGCGCGACGACTTCGGCTACACGCCGCGCTTCAGCTCGCGCGAGACCGTCGAGGACTTCGCAGCCAAGTCGCGGGTGCGCGGCCTGCTCGCCGAGCAGACCCGCTACACCTACGAGAAGGACCTCGAGGAGTTCCTGCAGCGCAAGGGCGCGCGCGGCCGCGGCGACGTCGAGACGGTGCCCGTGCCGTGACCGCCGTCAACGGCCACGCCGACCTCGCCGTCATCGACCACGTCGTCGGCCGTCCGCGGGCGCGTCGGCCTCGCCAGGGTGATCCCCGGCGGCGGACCCCTCGGCCTGGCGACGCCGACGCCGCATCGCTGCGCGCGCGGCTGAACGCCCTCCAGTCCGCCACCGAGCGCGAGCTGCGCCGCCGCGGCGTGGTCTCGCTGCCCGCGCAGGTGCGCCGCCGCGTCCCCGCACTCGATCGCATCCCGCGCGCGCGCATCCCCCGCCTGCCCGACCGCGAGCGCCTGCAGCAGGAGCTGCCCATGCAGCTCATGGGCGGGCTCGGCCGGCTGGCCATCGGCCTGCGCAACCTCACCGGCCGCGACGTCCTCGACCTGGAGTCGCTGCAGGACCTGATGTCGATCGGCGTCCGGGCGATGGAGCTGCGCCGCAAGCACCGCCGGGGCGTCTGGGACCTCGACGACTTCGGCTTCGAGACCGACTACGCCGACGTCTGGACGCCGCTCGCCCGGCTCGCCTACCGCAGGTACTGGCGCGTTGATGCCAGCGGTGTCCGCAACGTGCCGCGCCGCGGCGGCGCGCTGCTGGTGAGCAACCACGCCGGGGTGCTGCCCTTCGACGGCGCCATGATCGAGGTGGCCATCCTGGAGGACGGCCGCGAGCGCCACGGCCGCGCGCTCATCGCCGACTGGTTCTTCGGCATGCCCATCCTCTCCTGGTTCCTGCGCCGCACCGGGCAGACGCTGGGACATCCCAGCGACACCCACCGCCTGCTCACCTCCGGCGAGCTGGTGCTGGTCTTCCCCGAGGGCATCAAGGGCACCGGCAAGCCCTGGAACGAGCGGTACCGGCTGCGCCGCTTCGGTCGCGGCGGGTTCGTCGAGTCGGCGATCCGGGCCGGCGTCCCCATCGTCCCCATCAGCGTGGTGGGGTCGGAGGAGATCTACCCGATGCTCGCCAACGTGCCCCCGCTGGCGAAGCTCACCGGCTTCCCCTACTTCCCCCTGACACCGACCTGGCCCTGGCTCGGCGTGCTCGGGCTCATCCCGCTGCCCAGCAAGTGGCGCATCGAGTTCCACCCGCCCATCCGCACCGACGAGCTGCCGCCCGAGGCGGCGGACGACCCCTCGGTGGTGATGCGCGTCGCCGACGAGGTGCGCGACGTCATCCAGGAGGGTCTGGTGCGCAACCTGATGAAGCGGCGCGGAGCGTTCAGGGGCTGAGCACCGAGGTGGCCTGGAGGGTGAGGGAGTACGCACCCGCCGACCGTGCGCGGTGGATGCAGCTCCACGCCGGCTGGGGCGCAACCCCCGCCCAGCTCGTCGCGGCCTCGCTCGACACCGAGCCCACCGACAGCGACATCGTCGTCCGCCTCGTCGCGGAGGAGCGCGGCCGCGTCGTGGCGGCGGCGGAGCTGAACGAGGCGCTGCCGGGGTTCGCCGGACGCAGCGTCGTGCGCGTCCTCGTCGACCCGCAGTGGCGGCGGCGCGGCATCGGCGGCGAGCTCTGCGACCAGCTCCTCACCGCCGCGGAGGGACGTCCGCGCGCCCTGCGCGTCGTGGTGCTCGACAACGACCCGGCGTCGCGCCGCTTCGCCGAGCTGCGCGGCTTCCACCTGGTGCAGCACAGCCTCGGCCACGTCCTCGACCTGGCCGCGGTCGGGCCGCGCAGTGCCGGCCCTCCGGGCTTCTCGGTGTGGTCGCTGCCGGCGTCGCCGGGCGACGCCGACTGGGCGCGCCTGCACCACGCCTTCATGGTCTGCTGCGCAGACACCCCCGACCTGGAGGGCGTCCTGCCCCCGCGCGACTTCCTGGAGGCGCTGGTCACCCTGCCCGACGGCGCCATGGTCGGCCACCTCGACGGCGAGGTGGCCGCCTTCACCGCGGCCTACCCGGAGGACGAGTCGACCTGGCGCATCGCGCTCACCGGCGTGGCCCCGGCGCTGCGCCGGCGCGGCCTGGGCAGGGCCATCAAGGTCACCCTGGAGGGGGTGGCCCGCCGCCACGGCGCCCGGCGGATCAGCACCGACAACCTCTCCGACAACGCCCCCATCCTCGGCCTCAACCGCTCGCTCGGCTACCAGCGCGGGCTGGGCACCTGGCGACTCGAGCTGTAGATCGCGCTCAGAGCACAGCATGTGGGGCCTGTCGGCTCCGCCGGACACAAGATGTGGGGCGCGTGCCGGGCTGGGCTCTGCTAGAATCCGACGCCAACCAGGCAGCTGCAACCGCCACGCGGAGGACGAATGGAGTTCGAGCTCGGACGAGGCAAGCGCGCGCGGCGCGCCTACGGTTTCGACGAGGTGGCCCTCGTCCCCGGCACGGTGACGATCAACCCCGAGGAGATCGACACCACGTTCACGCTCAACGGCCACTCCTTCCAGGTACCGATCATCGCCGCCGCCATGGACGGCGTCGTCAACTCGCGGTTCGCCATCGAGATGGGCAGGCTCGGCGGCTTGGCCGTGCTCAACCTCGACGGTGTGCAGTGCCGCTACGAGGACCCCGACGAGATCCTCCACGAGATCGCCTCCACGCCCAAGGAGGAGATCAACGTCCTGCTCCAGAAGGTGTACGCGCAGCCGGTGCAGGACGGCCTCATCGGGCAGCGCGTCGAGGAGATCAAGGCCGGGGGCGCCCCGTGTGCCGTGTCCTCGGCGCCGAACCACGCGGAGCGGCGCGGGCCGATCGTGCAGGAGGCGGGCGCCGACGTCTTCGTGGTCCAGGGCACCGTGCTGACGGCGCGCCACATCTCCAAGGCCTACCGCCAGCTCTCCTTCCGCGAGCTGACCGAGTCGCTCGACATCCCGGTGGTCGTCGGCAACTGCGTCGACTACGCGACGGCGCTGGAGCTGATGGACACCGGCATCAAGGGCTTGCTGGTCGGCGTCGGCCCAGGCGCTGCGTGCACCACGCGCGCGGTGCTCGGCGTCGGCGTGCCGCAGGTCACCGCCACCTCCGACTGCGCGGCGGCTCGCGACGACCACTTCCGCCGCAGCGGCGAGCGCGTGGCCATCATCACCGACGGCGGCATGCGCATCGGCGGCGACGTCACCAAGGCCTTCGCGTCGGGCGCCGACGCGGTGATGATCGGCTCCATCTTCGCCGCCACCGAGGAGGCCGCGGGCGAGGGCAACCACTGGGGCATGGCCACACCCGACCCCAACCTGCCGCGCGGCACCCGCATCAAGACGGGCATCAAGGGCACGTTGAAGGAGGTGCTCTTCGGCCCGGCGCACGTCGACGACGGCTCGATGAACCTGATGGGCGCCATCAAGTCGGCGATGGGCGTCTGCGGGGCTCGCACCATCCGCGAGTTCCAGGAGACGGAGATGGTGATCGCGCCCTCGATCAAGACCGAGGGCAAGGTGCAGCAACGCGAGCAGCGCGTTGGGATGGGGGTGTGAGCAGAACCGAGCACCGCCCGTGCGCAGAGGGGGACAACGCGAGGTGACGATGACCGCCGCGCCGCAGACGCTGGAGACCCCGACCGTCGCAGCCCACGACTCCGTCCTGGTCCTCGACTTCGGCTCGCAGTACAGCCAGCTGATCGCGCGGCGGGTCCGCGAAGCCCACGTCTACTGCGAGCTGGTGCCTGGCACCATCAGCGCCGACGAGGTGCGCGCCCGCAACCCGCGCGGGCTCATCTTCAGCGGTGGCCCCTCGTCGGTGTACGAGGCCGGCGCGCCGCATCCCGACGCGGCGGTGTACGAGCTGGGCATTCCCATCCTCGGCATCTGCTACGGGATGCAGCTGCTCGCCCACAACCTCGGCGGCAGCGTCGAGCCGGCGGAGCGGCGCGAGTACGGGCTGGCCTCCCTGGTGGTGGACCGGCCGGGCGGCCTGTTCGAGCGCATGCCGTCGGAGCTGCCGGTCTGGATGTCGCACGGCGACATCATCACCAGGCTGCCCCCAGGCTTCGAGCCCATCGCGCACTCGCTCAACTCCCCCTACGCCGCCATGGCCGGCCCGCGCGGGCGGATCGGCATCCAGTTCCATCCCGAGGTGGTGCACACCCCGCTCGGCCGCGAGGTGCTGCGCAACTTCCTCTTCGAGGTCTGCGGCTGCTCGCCGACCTGGGAGCCGGCCTCCTTCATCGACATGGCGGTGGCCGACATCCGCTCGCGAGTCGGCGACGGTCGCGTGCTCTGCGCGCTCTCCGGCGGCGTCGACTCCGCGGTGGCGGCGACGCTGGTGCACCGCGCCATCGGCGACCAGCTCACCTGCGTCTTCGTCGACAACGGGCTGCTGCGCCGGGCCGAGGCCGACCGGGTCATCGACATCATGTCGCGGCAGCGGCACATCCACCTGGTGCACGTCGACGCCTCCGACCGCTTCCTGGCGGCGCTGGCGGGGGTGACCGACCCCGAGGAGAAGCGGCGCCGCATCGGGCGGACCTTCATCGAGGTGTTCGAGGTCGAGTCGCGCAAGCTCGGCCGGGTCGACTTCCTTGCCCAGGGCACGCTCTACCCCGACGTCATCGAGTCGACCTCGCGCGACACCAACCACGCGCACAAGATCAAGACCCACCACAACGTCGGCGGGCTGCCCGAGGACCTGCGCTTCGGGCTGGTCGAGCCGCTGCGCTACCTGTTCAAGGACGAGGTGCGGCAGGTCGGCCTGGCGCTCGGCCTGCCCGAGGACATGGTGTGGCGGCAGCCGTTTCCCGGTCCCGGCCTGGCCATCCGCGTCATCGGCGAGGTGACTCGCGACCGGCTCGAGACGCTGCGCGCCGCCGACTGGATCGTGATCGACGAGATCAAGCGCAGCGGCCTGTATCGCGAGGTGTGGCAGTCGTTCGCCATCCTCACGCCGATCTCGTCGGTGGGGGTGATGGGCGACGGGCGCACCTACGCCAACGTCGTCGCCATCCGCATCGTGCAGAGCGACGACGGCATGACCGCCGACTGGGCCAAGGTGCCCTACGACGTGCTGGGAGCCATCTCGCGGCGCATCGTCAACGAGGTCCCCGGCGTCAACCGCGTCGTCTACGACATCTCCTCGAAGCCGCCCTCGACGATCGAGTGGGAGTAGACGCGCCGGCCCTGCGCATCGTCTCGGTCAACGTCGCCACACCCGCGGTTCTCGGCGTGCGTCGCGGCCGCGAGGTGCTGAGCGCCATCGGCAAGCTGCCGGTGCTCGGCGACTCGGTGTGGCTCGACTGGACCAACCTGCGCGGCGACCGCCAGGGCGACCAACGCGTCCACGGCGGGCCGGACAAGGCGGTGTACTGCTACGCCGCCGCGCACCTCGCGGCATGGGGCGCCGAGATCGGACGGCGCTTCGGCCCCGCCGGCTTCGGCGAGAACCTCACCCTCGACGGCGCCGCCGAGCCGGACGTCTGCATCGGCGACGTGTGGCGCTGGGGCGACGCGGTGGTGCAGGTGGCCCAGCCGCGCTACCCGTGCTTCAAGCTGGCCATGCACACGGGCGTGGCCGGCATGGAGGCGCGCTTCGTCGCCTCCGGGCGCACAGGCTGGTACCTGCGGGTGCTGCGTCCGGGCGAGGTGCCGGTGCGCGGCGCCGTCACCGTCGACCACCGCGACGAGGCGCGATGCTCGGTGCTCGACGCCCACCGGGCCTTCACCTCCGACGACCCGCGCGACCTGGCGCGCATCCCTGCGCTGCTCGACCACCCCGCCCTGGCCGAGGCGTGGAAGCGGATGCTGCGGCGCCGGGCCCTCATCGCCGAGAATCGCGCGTCGTGAAGGTCCTCGTCGTCGGCTCGGGCGCCCGGGAGCACGCGCTGGCCTGGGCGTGCGCCCGCTCGCCGCTGGTCTCCGAGGTGCTCTGCGCGCCCGGCAACGGCGGGACCGCCGCGCTGGCGCGCAACGTCGCCGTGAAGGCGGAGGACGTCGAGGGGCAGGTGCAGCTCGCGCTCGCCGAGGACGTCGACCTGGTGGTGATCGGGCCCGACGCCGCGGTTGCGGCGGGACTGGCCGACGCGCTCGACGTCGAGGGCATCGACTGCTTCGGGCCGACGGCGGCGGCCGGCCGCATCGAGGGCTCCAAGGAGTTCGCCAAGGACCTGATGAACGACGCCGGCATCCCCACCGCGCGCTGGGTGGGCGTCGGTGAGTCGACCGCGGATCGCGCGCTGCAGCTCATCGAGGAGCTGCGCGGCAACGTCGTCGTCAAGGCCGACGGGTTGGCCCTGGGCAAGGGCGTCACCGTGTGCTCGTCCGTCGCCGAAGCCGTTGCCGCATTGGACGAATGCCTGGTGGCGCGCCGCTTCGGCGACGCCGGATCGCGCGTCGTCGTCGAGGAGCGGCTCACCGGGCCCGAGGTGAGCATCTTCGCGCTGAGCGACGGCGTGCACGTGCGCGTGCTGGCGCCGGCCTGCGACTACAAGCGCGCCTTCGACGGCGACGAGGGTCCCAACACCGGCGGCATGGGCTCCTACGCGCCGCCCGCGTTCGTCGACGCCGGCGTGCTGCTCGACGAGGCCGTGCGCGACGTCGTGCAGCCCTGCATCGACGTGCTCCGCGAGCGTGGCACGCCCTACCGCGGCTGTCTCTACGCCGCCCTGATGCTGACGCCGGACGGCATGCGGGTGCTGGAGTTCAACGCCCGCTTCGGCGATCCCGAGACGCAGGTGGTCCTGCCGCTGCTGGCCGGCGACCCCGTGCCGCTCTTCCTCGCCTGCGCGCGCGGCGAGCTGCAACCGGGGCGCGCCGCCTGGTCGAGCGGCGCCTGCGTCGGAGTTGTGGCCGCCTCTGGCGGATACCCGGGCCCCGTCGACACCGGCCGGCGGATCACCGGGCTGGACGCCCTCGACCCCGACGTGCTGTGCTTCCACGCCGGCACGCAGCGACGCGACGACGGCTCGTACGTCACCAGCGGCGGTCGTGTGCTCACCGTGGTCGGTCGAGGCGACACGCTCCACGCCGCCCGCGCCCGCGCCTACGCCAACATCGAACGCATCCGCTTCGACGGCATGCGCTTCCGCCGCGACATCGCCCTGCAGCCCGCACACATTCCAGGAGTGACCGGATGACCCAGCCGCGCGTCGGCATCGTGGTCGGCAGCGAGTCCGACCTTCCCGTCATGCAGAAGTGCCTCGACGTCCTCGCCGACTACGGCATCGAGGGTGAGATCGGCGTCATGTCCGCCCATCGCGCGCCCGACGTGGTCCACGCCTACGTCAGCCGGGCGCGCGAGCGCGGGTTGCGCGTCCTCGTCGCCGGCGCGGGCGCCGCCGCCGCGCTCCCCGGTGTGGTCGCCTCGGCGACCACGCTCCCGGTGATCGGCGTCCCGCTCGCCGCCACCCCCCTGGCCGGCTTCGACTCGCTTCTCTCCATCGTGCAGATGCCCCCCGGCATCCCGGTGGCCACCGTCGCCGTCGGCGACATGGGCGCCCGCAACGCCGGCCACCTCGCCGCCCAGATCATCGCCCTGACCGACCCCGAGGTCGCCGCGGCGATCGACCGCCAGCGGGCGAAGATGCGCCAGAACGTCAAGCTCCCCGAGGGCTTCAGCCTGCCGGCCTGAGCCACCGGGACTCCGTTCCTACGCGCCGATGTCCTCGCGGACGCGCACCCGGGTGGCCAGGTGCCCGGCGACGTCGATGGCGCGGCCGGTCCGCAATTCGAGGAGCGCCTGGTCGGCCCGGTCGACCAGCGCCTGCGCCGAGTCCTCGCGGCGCAGCTCGGCGATGCCGACGCTGACCGAGCCGCCGCGCTGGGCGAGCATCCTGCCCACCTCCTCGAAGCGCTCGGCGGCGACCTCGGCCTGGACGTCGACCATGCCGCAGAGGAACTCGTCGCCACCGAGACGGAGGAGCACGTCGTAGGGCCGCATGCAGGTGCGCAGCGCCCGGGCCACCTCGCGGAGCAGGGCGTCCCCCTCGCTGTGGCCGTCGCGGTCGTTGGTCCGCTTGAGCCCGTCGACGTCGACGAAGGCGACCGCCAGGGTGCCGTCGGAGCGGTGCGCCCGCTCGACCTCGAGCTCCAGCCGGGCCATCCCGCTGCGGCGCCGGAGCAGGCCGGTCAGCTCGTCGACGGAGAGCCGGGCCAGCTCCACCGAGGCGTGCTCCCGGTCGGCGGCTCCGTCGGTGCGGTCGACCAGCGCGTGCCAGCGGTCGAGCGCCGCCAGGTGGCGGTCGCGGGCGGCGGCGCGCCGGTCGTCGGCGGAGTGGGTGCGGTCGACGGCGGCGGCGATCCGCTCCCGGGCGGCGAAGAGCCGGTCGGCGACGCACTCGGGCGGGTCGTCGCGCCGGCGGGCGAGCTGGTCGCGGCGCATCGCATCACGGTCGCGCCCCGCCGCCACCTCGTCCCGGTGGCGAGCCGCCTGGTCGCGGCGCCGGGACGCGTTGTCGCGGCGCCTGGCCACGGCGTCGCGGGCGAGGGCCACCTGGTCGCGACGGCTCGCCGCCGCTGCGCACGCAGCCCAGTCGCCCCGGCCCGTCGTTCCCACCACGGTCTGCATTGCTCCTCACCCACCGTTGCGCCCGCCGCTCGGCGGCCCATACCCCACAGTGATCCTGTCACGTCCGATGGCGCCCCGGTGTAACAATCCCCGTGATGTTCGCGCGGTCCGCGCCCTTCGGCCGCGCGGGCCGCCTCCCTACAATGCCCGGCGATGCCCGCCCTCGAACTCGTCGAGACATCGCTGCGCCATGGCCAGCAGGCGCTCCTGCTGAGCCGGCTGCGCCGCCGCCACATCCTCCCCGTCGCCGAGCTGCTCGACCGCTGCGGCTTCAGCGCCCTCGACGTCTTCGGCGGCGCCACCTTCGAGGCTGCGCTGCGCTTCCTTGCCGAGGACCCGTGGGAGCGGCTGCGCGAGACGAAGCAGGCGGCACCGAGCACCCCGCTGCTTGCCCTGATCCGCGGCCAGGCGCTGGTGGGGCACAAGCAGGTGGCGGACGACGTCGTCGACGCCTTCGTCGAGCAGGCGGCCGAGGCCGGCATCGACGTCTTCCGCTGCTACGACTCGCTGAACGACCCCCGCAACCTGGAGCGCTGCCTGACCGCCGTGCACCGGGCGGGCAGGCGGGCCGACGGGGGCATCGTCTACACGGAATCGCCGGTCCACACGGTGGACGGCTTCGTCCAGCTCGGCGTGCGTCTCAAGGAGCTGGGGTACGACGCCCTCGGCGTCTACGACCCCGCGGGACTGCTCGGCGCCGGCACCGCGCGGGAGCTCGTCTCCAAGCTGGTCGCCCAGACGCAGCTCCCGGTCAACGTCCACTCCGCGGCGCTCACCGGCCAGGCTGGCCTCGCCTACATGGCGGCCGCGGACAGCGGCGCCGGCAGCCTCGACGTCGCCCTCAGCCCACTGGCCGGCGGGTCCAGCCTCCCCGCCACCGAGGGCATCGTCCACGCGCTGAAGCACACCGAGCACGACACGGGGCTCGATCTCGACCCGCTCGCCGCCGCCGAGGCCAGGCTCGCCGAGGTGCTGCAGCTCTACCGCGAGATCGCCGACCCCGCCGCCTGGCGCCTCGACACCAGCGTGCTGCGCACGCAGCTCCCCCCGACCGCGGTCGAGCACCTCTACGCGGAGCTGCGCGACCGCGACGCGCTGGACCGCCTCCACCAGGTCCAGCAGGAGATCCCGCGCGTGCGCGCCGAGCTGGGCTACCCGCCGCTGATCACGCCGATCGCCCAGATCGTCGCCACCCAGGCCGTCTACAACGTCTGTGATGGCGACCGTTACGCCACCATCAGCCAGGAGGTCAAGGACTACTGCCTCGGCCTCTACGGCGAGCCGCCCGGCAGGGTCGACCCCGAGGTGCGCCGCATCGTCAACGGGCGCGAGGAGCCGATCACCTGCCGCCCCGCCGACCTCCTGGAACCCGCCATGGGCGCGCTCCGGCGCGAGATGCAGCGCGAGGGCATCCCGATGCGCTCCGACGCCGACGTCGTCTCCTACGCCCTCTTCCCGGCCGAGACCGCGGCCCTCCTCCGCGGCGAGGCGGTGGCCGAGCTGCTCGGCGACGAACCCAAGCCGGAGCCGGTCAACGTCGACGTCGAGGGCGACCAGGCCCCCGCCACCGACGCGGACCCCGCCTCCGATGCCGCGCCGCCCCCGCCGCCTCCACCCGCCGACGAGGTGCGCGAGCTGACCGTCGAGGTCGACGGAGAGCAGTACCAGGTTCGCGTCGTCGCCCCGGCGGGCACGTTCGGCGCCGGCGGTGGCGGCGCCTCGGCCAACGGCGTCGCCGCCGGTGGCGGACGCCCGGCGGTCACCGAGGGCACCGTGGTGGCGCCGATGCAGGGCCTCATCCTCAGGGTCGCGGTGTCGGTCGGCGACAGCGTCGCGCTGGGTGACGTCGTCGCCGTGCTGGAGGCGATGAAGATGCAGAACGACATCGTCGCCTCCCGCGCCGGGACGGTGAAGGAGGTCTACGTCGCCGAGGGCACGGTGGTGTCGCCGAAGGACCCCATCCTGCTCGTCGAGTAACGGCCATGTTCGACACGATCCTGGTGGCCAACCGCGGCGAGATCGCCCTGCGGGTCATCCGCGCCTGCCGCGACATGGGGATCCGCAGCGTCGCCGTGCACAGCGAGGCGGACCGCAGGGCCGCGTTCGTGATGCTCGCCGACGAGGCGGTGGAGATCGGGCCGCCCGCGCCGGCGCAGTCGTACCTGCTCATCGACCGCATCATCGACGCGGCCAGGGCCACCGGCGCGCAGGCCATCCATCCGGGCTACGGCTTCCTCAGCGAGAACCAGGGCTTCGCGCGCGCCTGCAAGGACAGCGGCATCGTGTTCATCGGTCCGCCTCCTGAGGCGATGGCCACGATGGGCGGCAAGGTCCCGGCGCGGCAGCGCATGGAGGCGGCCGGGGTGCCGATCGTCCCGGGCAGCGGCGCGCTGCAGGACGTCGAGGAGGCCGTGGCGACCGCCAAGAAGATCGGCTACCCGGTGCTGATCAAGGCCAGCGCCGGTGGTGGCGGCATCGGCATGCGCATCGCCCAGAACGAGTCCGAGCTGCGCAGCAACCTGGAGGCCGCGCAGAGCACCGCCCAGCGCGCCTTCGGCGACGCGACGGTGTTCCTGGAGCGCTACGTCGAGGAGCCGCGCCACATCGAGATCCAGGTGCTCGCCGACGCCCACGGCAACGTCGTCCACCTCGGCGAGCGGGAGTGCTCGATCCAGCGGCGGCACCAGAAGATCATCGAGGAGTCACCCTCGCCGGTGATCACGCCCAAGCAGCGGGCGCGCATGGGCGAGGCGGCGGTGACGGCGGCCAGGGCGGTCGGCTACGTCAACGCGGGGACTGTCGAGTTCATCTACAGCAAGGGCGAGTTCTTCTTCCTGGAGATGAACACCCGGCTTCAGGTCGAGCATCCCGTCACCGAGTGGGTCACCGGGATCGACCTCGTGGTGCAGCAGATCAAGGTGGCCGCCGGCGAGAAGCTGTCCTTCACGCAGCAGGACGTCGTGCAGCGCGGCTGGGCGCTCGAGTGCCGCGTCAACGCCGAGGACTGGAAGCACGACTTCCGCCCCGCCCCCGGCCGCGTCACCGGCTACCACGAGCCCAGCGGCCCCGGCGTGCGCGTCGACTCCGCGCTGGTCGGCCCGACGACCATCCCGCCCTATTACGACCCGATGATCGCCAAGCTGATCACCTGGGGCGCCGACCGCACCCAGGCGATCGCGCGCATGCGCCGCGCCCTGCTGGAGTACGGCATCAGCGGCGTCACCACCAACATCCCGTACCACCTCGCCCTCATCGACGAGCCGGACTTCGTCGCCGGCAGGCTGACCACCCACTTCATCCCCGACCATCCCCACCTCGTCGAGCGGGCCGAGCACTGGGACGGGGAGCGCGCCAGGTTCTCCCGTGCGCTCCGCGATCCCGCGCGCGTCGCGGCCATCGGCGCCGCGGTCGCCGTGACGCTGTAGTCGCACCCGTGCTGTCGCGCCTGCTGGTGCCGGCGCTGCTGCGGCCGGTCGGCGAGCACCTCGTCGCCACGCTCGATCCGCATCCGGGCGAGGTCTGCGCGTACCTCCCCGACGACGAGGATGTGCTGCCGTCGTTGCTGGCGCGCACCGGCGCGACCTGCGACGAGCTGACCGCCGCGACGCCGGCGGGCTCCGCCCAGGTGGTGGCGTCGCTGTTCGCGCCACTCACGACGGAAACCGTCCACCGCGCGCTCCGCGCGCTCGACCCGCACCGCGGTCGCCTGGCGTGCGCCCTGACGGTCGCGCTGCCCGGTGTGACGCTGGGCGGCGGCCTTCCCATCCTCTCGCGACCCGGCGTCACTCTGACGCGCATCCGCGACGTCGCCCGCTTCGACGGGGCCGCACACTACGCCGCGGCCACCGGCGTCGACGCCGGCGAGGCGCTGCAGCCCTTCGTCGCGGTCGACGGCACCGTCCGCATCCCCGTCGAGGTGGTGGTGCTGAGGGCCGGGCCGCCGGAGCGGCCCGACCCTCACTGAAGCCAGGTCCTACGCGCCCATGCCCACCATGGGCTTGTTGAGGTGGATGTTCCCGGTGCTGCCCAGTCCGAGGGCGTCACCGAAGGGGAAGATGCCGCCGTCGGCGGCGACGAGCCAGTAGCCCTTGCCGTCACTGGTGGCCGCCATGCCGACCACCGGCTGGTTGAGCTTCATGCTGCCCGTCGAGCCGTAGCCGCCGGCGTCACCGAAGGGGAAGATGCCGCCGTCCGCGGCGACGAGCCAGTAGCCCTTGCCGTCGCTGGTGGGCGCCATGCCGACCACCGGCTGGTTGAGCTTCATGCTGCCCGTCGAGCCGTAGCCGCCGGCGTCACCGAAGGGGAAG
>DASRDZ010000025.1:0-69230 GCA_035652335.1 Candidatus Dormiibacterota bacterium | reverse complement strand
ACCCGTCGCGTTCTCGCAGTACTGCGTCTGGCTGGCCGGCCAGGTGGTGCCACCGATGCTGTTGAAGAAGTTTTGCTGGTAGGGAGCCTGCCCCGAGGGGTCGCGGCCGTTCCACTGCCAGTACACGATGTAGACGGCGGGGCTGGTCTGCACCGCACCACCGCCCCAGGTCATCGGCGTCCCGGCACCACCGCAGGCGACCGAGACGACGACCGGCGGGAAGCAGTCGGCGTGACGCTGCAGGGTGGGCAGGACGTGGATGTTGGGCAGGCCGGTCTTGACGACCGCGCCGGATGCCGCGGATCCGCCGAGCGGAGCGGCCGCGGCGCCGAGCGCGGCGGCACCTGTGATGACGAGTGCGAGCGAACGCATACGTTCCTCCAAGCATGTCGGTCCCCTCCCCGGACATGACGCGCAGGAGGCGCGATGTTGACAGCCTAGCGCTCAGGGAACCTGCGATGCACGCCGCCACCTTGTGCAACCGTTTGCGCAGGCCGGCCCCTACTCAGCCCCGCCCTGGTAGTCGATGCTGACGCGCACCTGGGTGCCGTGGCCGGGCACCGAGGTGATGTCGAGCACGCCGTTCTCCAGGCCGGCGCGTTCGCGCATGGAGACGAGGCCGAGATGCCTGGTGCGTTCGGCGCGGACCTGCGCGGCGGCGACGTCGAAGCCCTTGCCGTTGTCGCGCACGCTGGCGACGACGCGCTGCGGGCCGATCATCACCGTGACGTCGATGGTGTCGCCGCCGGAGTGCCGCCCGGCGTTGGCCATCGCCTCCTGCACGATCCGGAACAGCGACGCCTCCAGGTCACCGGGAAGGCGCCGTTCGGCGCCGACGATGTTGAGGCGGGCCCGCATCCTGCTGCGCTGCTCGAAGTCGACGCAGAACTTGCGCAGCGTGGGCACCAGGCCGAGGTCGTCGAGCGTCATCGGGCGCAGGTCGAAGATCAGCCTGCGCGTCTCCTCCAGGGCGACGCGCACCGTCGCCTTGAAGTCGGCGAGCTCGCTCATCGCGGTGTCCCGGTCGAGGTCGAAGACGCGCTCGACGATCTCCGCCTTGAGGACGAGGTTGGCCAGAAGCTGCGCGGGCCCGTCGTGCATGTCGCGGGCGATGCGCATGCGCTCGTCCTCGACGATCTGGAAGAGCTCGCGAGAGTTGACGCTGTGCGCCGCCACCGCCTCGTCCGCCTGCTCCCGCGCGGCGCACAACCCCGAGAGCCCGCGCTCGCAATCCTCGGCGGCCGCACCGGCGTCGTAGGCGCGCTGCTCCGCCGCGGCCAGCCGGGCGCGCAGCATCTCCATCGCGCGCGCTCCCGACGGTCCCGCCACCGCTGCCGAGCGCTCCCAATCGGCGAGCTGCGCCACCAGCGCCGCCCGCTCCGCCTCCGCCGCCGCCATGACGCTGCGGTGGTGGGTGCGCGCCTGCTCCAGCTCCGCGATGCAGCGATCGACCGCGGCGCGCAGGCTGCCGCCCGCCGCCGGCTCGGCGATCCCCGTCGCATTCACAACGGGATCCACCTTAGCCGCGGCCCGCCTCCCCCACGGTCACACCGCGCCGCCACCCGGTAACGGCGCCGCAACGCGTTCCGCGGGGGTCAGAAGCTGACGATGGTGCCCGGGGGCCCGAGGCGGAAGGACAGGCCGCCGACCTCGGCGTCGATTGGGAGCCATTCCGGATTGCGCACGCTCATCTGGGGCGTGGTCAGCTCCGGGTCGCCGACATGGGCGCCGGCGACGTCCCAGGTCGGGGCCGGTCCCGGCTCGTACGGGCTGGGGGCGATCTGATCGGCACGAAGGGGTTGGACGAACGCGAGGACCCTGCTGGTGTACGTGATGTCGAGACCAGCCACGTCGTAGATGCCGGCAGCGGACGTCTCGCCCCGTGGCACGGCACTGAGGAAGATCATCCCTGCGCCCCATTGGTCGGTGGTGATGGAGACCGGGATGTCCGAGCCGATCGTCACAGTGGCGGCGGGACACTCGGGCAGGTAGGCGTTGCCCGGCGGTGCCGCCCCCCAGTAGACGCATCCTCCGATGTCGCCGGCGCTGAGGTCGGTGCCGTTGAGGACCATGCCCGCGATCACGAAGGGAGACCACGACGTCGCGCCGGGGTCCACCTCCATGCCTGCGCTGTTCACGTCGCCGACGGCCGATGCGGCGAGCGTCGGGGTGGGCGTGACGATCTGGACGTCGGCGGCGCCGGCCGGCATCAGGCTGGTCGAGCCGCCCAGGCCTGGCAGGGTCAGCGTCACCGAATCGGACGGACCATCGGCGATGAAGGTCAGCACGTAGTCACCGGGCGTCAGCGTCTCGGGGCTCGACTCGCTGCTGCCCACCATCTGGGGGTACTCGGCGTCGCCACCCGCCGTGACGGCCGGATGCGGCGCGCACCCGTATGCGCTGCAGCCGTTCACACGGCTCTCGCCGAAGCTCACCGAGCCGTCGGTCTTGGTCAGGTAGAAGCCGATCAGCCGGCCGGTGCCGGCGAAGTGCACGTCCGGCGAATCGATCGGCAGGAATTGCACGGTCGCGGGAGCGTCCAGCGTCACCACCTCGGAGGCCGGCGTCGACCCGGTGATCACGGTGGTGCCTGCGAGCAGCGGCCCCGCGGCGTGCGCACCGGACGGATGGAGTCCGAGGAAGGCCACGGCCGCCATGGAGGCGGCGACGGCAGACATAGTCAGTCTGCGAACGGCAGCAGTCATATCCTCGTGCGTGCTCCGCCTGGACACGTCCCTTCCTCGAATGCGTTGCGCGATTATGCGCGCGAATTCCCAGCACTGTCAAAGCGACTTCACCTTGACCGCCCGGTCAGTCATCCAATCCGCCGCGCCTTCCGGTGCGGGCAACAGTCGCGGTTGTCTTCGCCGACAACCGCCCTGTATCCGGAAGGTCCGGCGCGGAAACGTCACTCCGCGCCGGACTCCTAATTGGCGAGGCGCTCAGTCCTCGAACAGGTCGTTGGAGCAGACGGACGCACCCCCGATGCAGTTGGAGCCGAGGATCTGGGAGCCATCCACCCAGCCGAAGGCGTAGCCGACCAGGTCGTATTCGCCGGTGTACACCGTGGCCGGCGAGTTGCCGAACCACGTCCCAGCACCGGTGGCGGGCAGGTTCGAGTAGATGCGCGCCATCTCCCCCGCGCTGGCGTAGGGAGCGTCGTTGGGCACGCCGTTGGCGCAGGCGGCGTCACCGCCAGGCGCCTGCACCCAGTACACCCTCGGCGCGCTCGGGTCCGTGGTGTCAAGGATCTGCGCGAAGAGGACCTGGCAGACCTGCAGGGAGACGATGGGTTCCAGGTTGCCGTTCCAGCCGGGCTCGGCGCTGCACGCAGCCCCGGTGCCCCCGACTGCCTCCGAGAGAAGCGACGCCGGCGGGATCGGCACCGACCACGGTCCGAAGCTCAGGCCGCCGGCGGTGAACTGCGGCACGGTGACCCCGCCCATGTTCTCGGACGCCCCGAGGTAGGCCGCCTGCGCCACCGGCCTGATGGTGCACTCCACCGACGGCGTCGGCCCGGGACCCGTGGTGTTGGCGTCCCCGTTGGGCAGCCCTGAGGGCAGCTGCCCGACCACCGTCAGCGCAGGACACTCTGGCGAGGCCAGGACCGCTCCGCTCTCCGGCACGCAGGTGCTCAGCGTCGTCGCCTGCGCGTGCGTGAGCCCAAGTGTCGACGCAGCCACCACACTGCATCCCGCCACCGCGAGACGCCTTCCCAATCGTGTTCTCGCATGCATGTGAGTCCCTTCCGTGGTGCGAGGATTGACGCGAAGGGCGCGACTCTACAACGCGTTCTGCGCCGCATGCTCGACCGTCGGTCAGGCTCTGAGGACTTGCATCGCCACGAAAGCCTCAATGCCCACAACGAGAAACGCCGCCGAACCACGCCGCCACGAAGGGCGAGCGGTCCGGCGGCGTCACCGCGCTGGAGAGCTACCCCAGCACGACGTCGTAGAAGAACCGCTCCTCGCGGGGCACGCCCTGGTCGACGTGGATGTGCTTCACCTCGGTGTACTCGAGGAGCCCGTAGGTGCCCAGCTCGCGGCCGATGCCGCTCTGCTTGTAGCCGCCGAAGGGGGCCAGCGAGTTGATGAGGTGCCAGTCGTTGATCCACACCGTTCCGGTGCGCAGCGCCTTGGCCATGTCGATGGCGCGGCGCGTGTTGCGCGACCAGACGCCGCCGGCGAGGCCGTAGATGGTGTTGTTGGCTCGCTCGATGACCTCCAGGTCGTCGGACCACCTCTGCACCACCAGCACGGGGCCGAAGATCTCCTGCTGGGCGGCCAGGCTGTCGTTGCGGACGTCGGCGAAGATGGTGGGGGCGATGTAGTAGCCCTTGTCGCCGACGCCCTCGGCGCGGCCGCCGCCGCAGAGCAGGGTGGCGCCGTCGGCCTTGGTCTGCTCGATGGCGTGCAGGATGCTCTCGTACTGCTGGCGGTTGACCACGGGGCCGACCTGGGTGTCGAAGTCCATGGCGTCGCCGACGCGGAGCGCCTTGGCCCTGCTGACCAGCTGGTCCATGAACTCGTCGTAGACCTTCTCGTGGACGAAGAGGCGCGTGCCGGACTCGCAGACCTGGCCCTGGTGGAAGAAGGTGCCGAAGAGCGCGCCGTCGACGGCGATGTCGAGGTCGGCGTCGTCGCAGACGATGTTGGCCGACTTGCCGCCCAGCTCGAGGGTGACCTTCTTGATGGTCTCCGCGGCCATGCGCATGATCTCGCGGCCGGTGCGCGTCGAGCCGGTGAAGGCGACCTTGTCGACGTCGGGGTGCTCGACCATGCGGGCGCCGGCGTGAGGGCCGACGCCGGTGACGACGTTGAGCACGCCCTTGGGCAGCAACCCCGTCTCGTCGATCGCCTTGACGAAGTCGAGGGCGGTCAGCGGCGTGAACGGCGAGGGCTTGAGGATGATGCTGTTGCCCATGGCCAGGGCGGGGGCGATCTTCCAGACCGCCATCATCAGCGGGAAGTTCCAGGGCACGATCCCGGCGCAGACGCCGATGGGCTCACGCTGCACGAAGTTCCACGACACCGCGGGGGTGTCGACCCAGGGCAGCGGCTCGTACCAGGGGATCTGCAGCGCCTGCTCGGCGAGGTGGCGGAAGTGCTCGATTGCGAGCGGCACGTCGACGACCGAGGTCTTGCGGACGATGGCGCCCGCCTGCTGCGACTCGGTGATCGCCCAGTCGGAGGAATGGTCCTGCAGGTACTTGGCGATCTCGTACATGATCGCGGTGCGCTGCGCCTGCGTCTTGTTGCGCCACTCGCCCTTGTCGAAGCTGCGGCGTGCGGCGGCGACGGCGCGGTCGGCGTCCGCCTCCGCACCGGCGGGCACGCGGGCGATGACCTCCTCGTTGGAGGGGTTCACCACCTCGTAGGTCTCGCCGCTGACGGCGTCGGCCCATTCGCCGTCGATGTACTGCTTGTAGGTCGCAACCTGCGGCTCGACGATCGTGGCCACGGGACACCTCCAACCCTGGGTGACTGAGACGTCAATTATCGCCCGAGGCGGGCGGCGAACGTCCTGGACGCGCCTGCGGAGGACCCCGAACGCCTGGTGACGTTCGGCCCTTCCTCCTCGATCCCGACCGCCCCCATGCTGGGGGCATGACCGAGAACGGCAAGAACGGCGGCCGCCTGGCGCGGCGCATCCTGCTCGCCGGCGACGGCTCCGACGACGCCAACGCCGCCGCGCGTGCCGCGGCCGACCTGGCGCGCCTCGCCTGCGCGGACCTGCACGTCGTCCACGTCTGGCAGCCCAGCCTGGTGCCGCTCCCCGGCGAGGCCGGTGAGACCGCCGCGCAGGAGCGGGCGCAGTCGATCCTCGAACGCATGCTCGACGCGGTGCGCGCGCGCGGTGCGCACGTCGCCGTCGGCCATCTCCGCAGTGGCAGGGCGGCCGACGAGATCCTCGCGTGCGCGGAGGAGATCGACGCCGACCTCGTCGTCGTCGGCAGCCGCGGCCTGGGCGCGCTGCAGCGCACCGTCGTGGGCAGCGTGTCCGAAGCCGTCGTGCACCACAGCACGCGCCCGGTGCTGGTGCTCCGGGCGGTTGCGGGGGCCTGGCCGCCGGTGCACGTCGTCATCGGCGACGACGCCTCGGCGGACGCGCGCAAGGCCGGCGAGCTGGCGGCCAGGATCGGCAAGGCCTTCGGCACCGACGCGGTCGTGGTGCGTGCGCTCAGCACGCTCCCGCGCATGCTCGACGGCGACTCCGACTCCGACGCGCACACCGTCGACGACGCGCTCGACGTCGCCGAGGTGTCGCTGGCCTCGCGGGCGCGCGAGCTGGAGCCGATGCTGGGGCAGCGTCCCCACGTCCACGTCGCCATCGACGACCCCGCCGCCGCGCTGGTCTCGGTCGCCTCCAGCGACGAGACGCCCGCGCTGATCGCCGTGGGCACGCGCGGCCTGGGCGCGCTGCAGCGCTGGCGCTTCGGCAGCGTGTCGACCGACGTCCTGCGCAGCGCACCGGGTGCGGTGCTCATCAACGCGCATCCGCGCGACACCCGCGACTCGTGAGCGCGGTCCGTCAGCGGGCCCGCGGGCGGCGGGCGACTCCCCACAATGGCGAGGCGATGAGCGACACCATGCCCTGGGAGGCCGACGTCGTCCTCGCCGACGGCGGCACCGTCCACATCCGGCCGATCCGCCCCGACGACGGCGACGCGCTGGTCGCGTTCCACGCCCGCCTCTCCGCGGAGACGCAGTACCTCCGCTTCTTCTCACCCAAGCCGGTGCTGACGCCCCGCGACGTGGAGCGCTTCACCCACGTCGACGGCGACATGCGCGTGGCGCTGGTGGCGATCCTCGACGGCGCGGTGGTGGGCGTGGCCCGCTACGACCGCATCCCCGGCACCGACGACGCCGAGGTCGCCTTCGTCATCGAGGACGCGCACCAGGGTCGGGGGCTGGGAACGCTGTTCCTCGAATACCTCGCGGCCATGGCCCGCGATCGCGGCGTCACCCGCTTCGTCGCCGACACGCTGCCGCACAACGCGCGCATGCTCGACGTCTTCCGCACCGCCGGGTTCGTCGCCGAGCAGCGATTCGCCGACGGGGTGGTCCGGGTCACCTTCCCCATCCGGCCGACCGATCGGTCGGTCGCCGCCATGGAGGACCGCGACCGCCAGGCCGCGGCGCACTCCATCGCCCGCCTGCTCTCGCCGCGCAGCGTGGCGGTGATCGGCGCGGGGCGGCAGCGCGGCACCATCGGGCACGAGGTGTTCCGCAACCTCATCGCCGGTGGCTTCGAGGGGCCCGTGTACCCGATCAACCCCAAGGCCTCGCACGTCGCCAGCGTGCGCGCCTACCCCAGCGTCCTCGACGTCCCGGACGACGTCGACCTCGCCGTCATCTGCGTCCCGGCGCCGCTGGTGCTGGAATCCGTCGACCAGTGCGTGGCCAAGAAGGTGCGCGGGCTGGTGGTGATCACGGCGGGCTTCGCGGAGATGGGCGGCGACGGCGTCGCCGAGGAGCGGCGCATCGTCGAGCACGCGCGCCGCGGCGGGATGCGCATGATCGGCCCCAACTGCATGGGCGTGGTCAACACGGCGGAGGGCATGTCGCTGAACGCGACGTTCGCCCCCGTGCCGCCGACGCCGGGGCGCGTGGGCTTCTCCTCGCAATCCGGAGCGCTCGGCATCGCCATCCTGGAGAAGGCGAGCGCGCTGGGCCTCGGCGTCTCGACCTTCGTGTCGATGGGCAACAAGGCCGACGTGTCCGGCAACGACCTGCTGCAGTACTGGGAGGACGACCCCGACACCGACGTCATCCTGCTCTACCTGGAGTCCTTCGGCAACCCGCGCAAGTTCTCGCGCGTGGCCCGCCGCGTGTCGCGGCGCAAGCCGATCGTGGCGGTGAAGAGTGGGCGCACCGCGTCGGGGACGCGTGCGGCGTCGTCGCACACCGCTGCGATGGCCAGCCCTGACGTCGCCGTCGACGCGCTCTTCAAGCAGACGGGCGTGATCCGCGTCGACGGGCTGGAGCAGCTCTTCGACGTCGCCCAGATGCTGGCCCACCAGCCGCTGCCCCAGGGCCCGCGCGTGGCCATCGTTGGCAACGCCGGTGGCCCCGGCATCCTGGCGGCCGACGCCTGCGAGGGGCTCGGCCTGCAGGTGCAGCGGCTCTCCGAGGCCACCCAGACGCGCCTGCGGGAGCTGGTTCCCGCCGCGGCGGCCGTGCAGAACCCCGTCGACCTCCTCGCCTCGGCGAGCGCCGCCGAGTACGAGCAGGCGCTGCGCACCGCCGTCGCCGATCCGGACGTCGACGCGGTGATCGTCATTTTCGTGCCGCCACTCGTGACACGCGCGGACGACGTCGCCCGCGCGGTCGCCGCGGCCGCCGCCGACTCCCCCAAGCCGGTGCTGGCCAACTTCCTCGCCCAGGACGGCACCCCGGAGCCGCTGCGCCAGGGCTCGCGTCGCGTCCCCTCCTATCCCTTCCCCGAGCAGGCGGCGCAGGCGCTGGCCGCGGCATGCACGTACGCGCAATGGAGGCGCCGCGAGGAGGGAACGGTGCCCGACCTGCGCGACGTCGACGTCGAGCGGGCCCGCCGCATCGTGCACGAGGCGCTCGCGGCTGAGCCGAAGGGTGGGTGGCTGGACGCCGCGCGCGCGACCGAGCTGCTCGCCGCATACGGCATCCCGGTGGCGCGCACGGTGCACGCCGACTCGCCCGACGACGCGGCGCGAGCCGCAGCCGAGCTCGGCTACCCGGTCGTGCTCAAGGCAGGGTCACCCGACCTGGTGCACAAGAGCGACGTCGGCGGCGTGCGCACCGGCATCGACGGCGAGACGGCGCTGCGCGCCGCGTATGCCGAGATGTCCGCGGCGCTGGGCCACCGGCTGGGTGGAGTGGTCGTGCAACACCAGGTGCCACCCGGTGTGGAGACCATCGTGGGCGTCGTGCAGGACCCCTCCTTCGGTCCGCTGGTGATGTTCGGCACCGGCGGCACCGCGGTGGAGCTGCTCAAGGACCGCGCCTTCAGGGTCGTGCCGCTCACCGACGTCGACGCCGCCGAGCTGGTGCGCGCACCGCGCGGCGCACCGCTGCTCTTCGGCTACCGCGGCGCGCCCAAGGCCGACGTGGCGGCGCTGGAGACCCTGCTGCTGCGCGTGGGCCGGCTGGTCGACGACCTCGCCGAGATCGCCGAGATGGACCTCAACCCGGTCATCGCCGGGCCCGGCGGAGCCACCGCGGTGGACGTGAAGCTGCGCCTGGCGCCGGTGCCACCGCACCCCGACGAGAGCACCCGCAGGCTGCGCTGAAACGGCCGTGCATCGGCGGCGGTGACGGAAGCGCGACCGCGCTCCCCGACGGGTTCACCGCTCTTTACAGCCGTTTCCGAGCGGCGACGGAGAATTGCCAGGATCGGCATCGCTTCGGGCATCGCCAGCCGCGGTGGGCCGTTCTACAGTGCTGACACGGACCGAGAGGTCGGGGACCGCCGGAACGAAAGGACCGGCAACAACCACAGTGAGGAGAACCTGGTGAACGGCATGATCCAGCGCGTCATGGCCGGCCTCCGCGCCGCGCACGGCAACGAGGCGGGGCAGGGCATGACCGAGTACGGGCTGATCCTCGTGCTCATCGCCATCGTCGTCATCCTGATGCTGGGCGTCCTGGGACATCAGGTCACCAACGACTACTCCAACATCGCCAACGGTCTTCCTCACTAGCAGACAGACGCTCGCGTGAGGTGCGCGCACGGTCAGCGCAGCACTCCGCGAAGCACCGCGTAGGCGACGGCGAGCGCGACGAGAGTCGCGCCCGCCGTCCGCCGGACGCCCCCTCTGGCCAGGAACGCCGTGGCCAGCCAGGAGGCGCCGCACAGGAAGGGATAGTCGAGCATCCGGGTCAGCCGCGGCACCTGCACGGGCGTGAGCAGCGCGATCAGCCCGAGGTTGAAGAGCACGAACCAGAGCAGCGTGCCGACGGCGTTGCCGGCGCTGACGTCGTGCCTGCCGCTGCGCGCCGGCACCACCTGGCGGATCACCTCGTCGGACTCGACGACGGCGGGCGTCAGCACCATGCCGACCAGGCCGGCGGACAGGCCCACGTCGCTGATCAGGCGCGTCGCACCTGAGGCGACCAGCTCGCCGCCGGCGGTGACGACGCCGATGCCGAGCACCGTCAGCACGATGGCGCGCAGCGGCGTCGCCGGCTTCTCGCGCGCCTCCTCGACCTCGTCGTCGTCGATGAAGCGATGCGTGCGTGAGGCGCGCACCACGTAGCCCATCGCCGCGCCGAAGGCGAGCAGCAGGACCGCGCCGGTCCAGCGCGGGGTGGTGCCACCGAAGGCCAGCGGGAGACCCGCCAGCACCGGCGCGACGGCGAAGGTGACCAGCACCCCGCGCGGCAGGCGCACGCGGAGCGGCGCGATCAGCGCGCCCAGCCCGAGAGCGGCGCAGACCAGGACGATGCTGCCGCCGAACACGGTGCCGAGGGCGACCTCCGCGGCCCCGCGGCTGCCGGCGGCGAGGCCGACGGCGACGTTCTCCGCCTCCATGCCCCCGAGCACGGCGCTCACCGCGAAGGGCGCAACGCGCAGCAGCGTGCCGATGCCGACGAGGCCGTGCACCAGCCGTTCTGTGGCCCAGACGACGAGGACGACCCCGCCGAGGAAGACGGCGACGGCGGGCAGCGCGGAGCCTGCGCTCATCGCGGCCCGTCAGCCGGGGGGCGGAGGCCCGTGCTCGCGCCGGCCGCGCCACCAGGGGTCGGGCTGGCCCTCCCAGGCGGGGTCGCGGTGGTGGGCTCGCACCACCGTCTTGATGTTGCCCCGCACGTTGAAGTCGCCGACCACCTCGCACCAGCGCGGCTGGAGGAGCTGCACCAGGTCGCCGAGGACGACGTTGACCACGTCCTCGTGGAACACGCCGCGATCCCGGAAGCCGTTGACGTAGAGCTTCAGCGACTTCAGCTCGACGCAGCGCGGCCCGGGGACGTAGCGCACGTGCAGGGTGGCGAAGTCGGGGAAGCCGCTGATCGGGCAGAGGCAGGTGAACTCGGGGATGGTGAACTGGACGGTGTAGTCGCGCTCCGGCGTCCGGTTGTCGAAGGCCTCCAGCCGCGCCTCGCGGATCATCCGCGTGCCGTGCTTCTCCTCGGGGTGCTCGCTCATCGCGCCAGGCCTCCCAGCGCCAGGGGATTGAAGTTGGTGGAGCGGTCGTAGGTGTCGATCCCCTCGCGGCGCTTCAGCCAGGTCACCACCGCATAGGTCAGCGGGGTGGCCACGATCTCGTAGAAGACCTTGAGCAGCCACTGGTCGCGCATCACCACGCGCAGCACCGCGAAGGGCAGCGTGCCGCCGAACGCGACGCTGATGAAGATGACGGTGTCGACGCCCTGGCCCAGCAGGGTCGAGCCGATGGTCCGCATCCAGAGCATCCGGCCGCCGGTGGCGATCTTCAGCTTGGCCAGGACGAAGGAGTTGATGAACTCCCCGCAGAGATAGGCGACCAGCGAGGCGATGACGATGCGCGGCGTCATGCCCAGGATGGCCGAGTAGGCGCCGCCGTCGGGATACGCGGGTGAGCTGGGCACCGCCACCGCGATGGCCACGAAGCAGACGGCGACGACGTTGGCGGCGAAGCCCGTCCAGATCACCACGCGCGCCGTCGCGTAGCCCCACACCTCGGTGAGCACGTCGCCGAAGAGATAGGAGAGCGGGAAGATGACGATGGCCGCCGGAACGGTGAAGGGGCCGAGCGCGGCCAGCTTGACGGCGATGATGTTCGACGTCACCAGGGTGGCGACGAAGAGGCCCGCCACCAGCAGGAGGCGGGGGCTGATGGCCCGTTGCGGGCGGGTCGGCTCGGTCACGGCTGCGGCTGGTACACCTCGGCGCCGTGCTCGACGAACTCGCGCGACTTCTCCTCCATGCCGGCGACCAGCGCGATCTCCGAGGTGATGCCGTGCTTGGCGGCGTAGTCGCGCACGTCCTGGGTGATGCGCATGGAGCAGAACTTGGGGCCGCACATCGAGCAGAAGTGCGCCTTCTTGGCGGGTGCGGCCGGCAGGGTCTCGTCGTGGAAGCTCGCCGCCGTGTCGGGGTCGAGGGAGAGGTTGAACTGGTCCTCCCAGCGGAACTCGAAGCGGGCCTTGCTCAGCTCGTCGTCGCGCACCTGCGCACCGGGATGGCCCTTGGCCAGGTCGGCCGCGTGGGCGGCGATCTTGTAGGCGATGACGCCGTCCTTGACGTCGCTGCGGTTGGGCAGGCCGAGGTGCTCCTTGGGAGTCACGTAGCAGAGCATGGCGGTGCCGTACCAGCCGATCATCGCGGCGCCGATGGCGCTGGTGATGTGGTCGTAGCCGGGGGCGATGTCGGTGGTCAGCGGGCCCAGCGTGTAGAACGGCGCCTCATGGCACAGCTCGAGCTGCAGGTCCATGTTCTCCTTGATCTTGTGCATGGGAACGTGGCCCGGGCCCTCGATCATCACCTGGCAGTCGCGGTCCCATGCCACGGTGGTGAGCTCGCCGAGGGTGCGCAGCTCGCCGAGCTGCGCGTCGTCGTTGGCGTCGGCGATGCTGCCGGGGCGCAGGCCGTCGCCGAGCGAGAACGAGATGTCGTAGGCGCGCATGATCTCGCAGATCTCTGCGAAGTGCGTGTAGAGGAAGTTCTCCTGGTGGTGCGCCAGGCACCAGGCCGCCATGATGCTGCCGCCGCGGCTGACGATGCCGGTGACCCGCTTCGCCGTCAGCGGCACGTAGCGCAGCAACACGCCGGCGTGGATGGTGAAGTAGTCGACGCCCTGCTCGGCCTGCTCGATGAGCGTGTCGCGGTAGATCTCCCAGGTGAGCGCCTCGGGCTCGCCGTTCACCTTCTCCAGCGCCTGGTAGATCGGCACGGTGCCGATGGGAACGGGCGAATTGCGGATGATCCATTCGCGCGTGGTGTGGATGTTGCGGCCGGTGCTGAGGTCCATCACCGTGTCGGCGCCCCAGCGCGTCGCCCAGGTCATCTTCTCCACCTCCTCCTCGATCGAGGAGGTGACCGCGGAGTTGCCGATGTTGGCGTTGATCTTGACCAGGAAGTTGCGGCCGATGACCATCGGCTCGGACTCGGGATGGTTGACGTTGGCGGGGATGATGGCGCGGCCGCGCGCGATCTCGTCGCGCACGAATTCCGGCGCCACGTTCTCGCGGATGGCGACGAACTCCATCTCAGGCGTGATCACGCCCCGCTTCGCGTAGTGCATCTGGGTGACCGCGGTGCCGCTCCGCGCGCGCAGGGGCATGCGCTGGTGCGTGGGGAAGCGCTGCAGGTTCCGCAGGTGCTCGGGACGCTTCAGCCCGTCGTCGACCGGCTGCACCTCGCGCCCGCCGTACTCCTCGACGTCGCCGCGCTCGCGGATCCAGGCGCTGCGCAGCGGGGGCAGCCCCTCGCGGATGTCGATGCGCTGCTGCGGATCGGTGTACGGGCCGCTCGAGTCGTACACGCGGACCGCGGCGGGCGGCTCGCCGTCGAGCGGGGTGAGCAGGATCTCGCGCACCGGGACGCGCAGGTCGGCGCGGCTGCCCTGCACGTACGCCTTGCGGCTGCCGCGGATCGGCTCGGCCGCCACCTGCGGTGTGTCGAGGATCTGTGCCACGGTGCGCCTCCTGCGGGCGAGGGCTCGCAGGCGCTCACGCACGGCGGCGCGGCCGGCACGGCGACGTGGTCGCACGCCGCTGCCGCGCCCGGTGTTCCGCCCGCTTTCCCTTCGCTGGTACTGACCAGATCAGGTTCAAGGAGTTGGTGGTCCTGATACCACCTCTCAGCTACACGCTCCCCCAGCGGGACTCGCTATTCAGGTGTATCCGAGCGGCAAGCATACGCCCGCGGGGAGGCGGGTGTGGAGCGGCTACCCAGGGTCACCGGAGAGGGCCCTGGCCACCGCGCCGAAGCCCCGGACGCCGGCGGCGCCGGCCGCCTGGATCGCCTCCTCCTCGATGCGGCGCAGCGCCGCGGTCACCCGGCCGGCGGCGCGCCGTCCCTGCCGGGTGAGGGTGACCAGCAGCGAGCGGCGGTCCGCGTCGTTGAGGGTGCGGGTGATCCAGGCGCGATTCTCGAGGCGGTCGAGGATGCCGGTGAGCGTCGAGGGACGGTGGCGCAGACCGCGCTGCAGCTCGCCGACGGTGTGCTCGCCGCCCTCAGCGAGGAGGGCGAGGACGTGCGCCTCGCCCTGGGAGACACCGAGGTCGCGCAGCTCGGCCTCGACGCGCACCCCGACGGCGTGCGCGGCACGCTGCAGCTCGATCACGAGCGAGGCGCCGGTGCCTCGGGGTGCGGGCATGGCGGCGACGGTACTGCGCATGCGACCTGCTCCGCAAGCCGGGCGGCCGCCCTTCGCACGACGGGGGTCCTGCCAATTGCTACGGATCCGAAATTTCCTGATACAATACGTACCGCCATGGAAGGCAACGACCTGAGCGACGACGAGTTCCTCGCCGCCGTCGACCACTGCGCGTTCGGCCCGCACGAGTTCCCCCACCGCGCCCACCTGCGCCTCGCCTATCTCTCCGTGCGCCACCATGGGCCGGCCGGCGGCGAGGCGCACGTCTGCAGCGCCATCCGCCGCCTCGCCGAGTCGCACGGCCATGCGGCCAGGTACAACGCGACGCTGTCGCGTGCCCGGGTCCGCGTCGTCGCCCACGTCATGGCGCAGCATCGCGGGGCGGGGTTCGACGAGCTCCTCGCGCTCCACCCCCGGCTGCTCGACAAGCACCTGCTCCTCGCCCACTACACGCGCGCCGCGCTGTTCGGGCCCGAGGCTCGCGCCGGATGGGTGGCGCCGGACCTGCTGCCGCTGCCTGTCACGGCCTGAGCGGGGCCTCGCGGCGTTCCCTGGCCCGCGTGGGGATTCCCCGCTCCTAGCGACGGCGGTGGCGGCGCCGCCCGGCCCACGACGCCGCGCCGGCGAGGACCGCGACGGCGGCGGCGACCAGCGCGCCGGGCGTCGCGTCGGCGGCATCCTGCAGCGCTGCGACGGGACGTGACGGCGCCGGCGTGATCCAGAGGGCGAGGGGCGGAGGGAGGGGCGATGCCGTGGCGGCGAAGGGCGAGGCCGGGGCCGCCGCAGAGGCGGTGGCCGCCGCACCCGGAGTCGTGCCGCTGGTCGGAGGAGCTGCAGGCATCGACTCGCCGTGCGGGGCGCCCGGTGCCGGCGCGGGGGACCGGGTGCCCGGCGGGGCCGGCCCACCGGGCGAGGCCGGCGCGGGCGACGACGCCGTTCCGGCCGCCGCCGAGGGGACCACCGTCTGCGGCCCGCTCCACTTGCCACCCGACGAACCGTCGGCGACGTGGAAGCGCACGCTCACCTTGTCGGTGGCGTCGGTCGAGGTGAAGTCGGCGCTGAAGGTGACCGTCCCCGACGTCCCCGAGCGCCCGGCGCAGAAGCTGGACGGCACGGCCACCGCGCCCTGGTAGGTCGAGGCGTCCGCGGAGTTGCCCGAGGGCAGCCAGGCGTTGTCGCCGGCCGCGACCTGGTACGTCGCCGCCGCCAGCCCCACCACCAGGTGGGTCTGCGAGCCGTTGGAGCACTTCACGCCGACCACCACCGCGCCGCTCGACACCGTCAGCGACGCCGCGGGATGCGCCCCGGGCATCGACACGTCGTAGCCCGCGCGCAGCGTGCTGCCCGCGGCGATGGTGACCGCGATGCCCTGCGACCACGTCCCCGTCGTCGCCTCGACCGGCGACGGCGCCAGGAGGACCGCCGGAACGCAGGCGAGCAGGGCCAGCCGCCATGCCGCGCCGCTCGACACACTCCGCATGCCCATCGCTGCCTCGAAGCCTACCGCTGCAATGCAGACGATCCAGGGCACGGTTTCCATGCCGTGCCAGCGATTGACGGGCGCGCGACGTTCGTTAGGCTTCGACCACCTCGGCGTCCACCACCTCGGGCTCTCCGGCCGCCCCGCCGGCGGCCGGGGCCCCGCCGCCGCGGATCACCAGCTCACCGCCGGCCACGTCGACGTCGATCGCGTCGCCCTCGCGGAAGCGGCCTTCGAGGATGGCCATGGCGATGGGGTCCTGGAGCCGGCGCTGGATGACCCGCTTCAGCGGCCGCGCGCCGTAGACCGGGTCGTAGCCCTCGTCGGCGAGCAGGTCGAGCGCCGCCGGGGTGATGTCGAGCGTCAGCTTGCGAGCGGCGAGGCGGTCGCGCAGGGCGCCGAGCTGGATCTCCACGATCCGGCGCAGCTGCTCGCGGTCGAGCCGCTGGAAGAGGATCACGTCGTCGATGCGGTTGAGGAACTCGGGGCGGAAGGCGTCGCGCAGGGCGTCGAGGACGCGGGTGCGCATCGCCAGCTGCTCGGCCGCGCCGGCGTCGTGGGGCATCTCGGCGATGAGGTGCGAACCCACGTTGCTGGTCATGATCACGACGGCGTTGCGGAAGTCGACGGTGCGGCCCTGGCCGTCGGTGAGCCGACCGTCGTCGAGCACCTGGAGCAGGACGTTGAAGACGTCGGGATGGGCCTTCTCCATCTCGTCGAGGAGCAGCACCGCGTAGGGACGGCGGCGCACCGCCTCGGTGAGGTAGCCGCCCTCCTCGTAGCCGACGTAGCCGGGCGGCGCGCCGATCAGCCGCGCCACCGAGTGCTTCTCCATGAACTCGCTCATGTCGATGCGCACCATGGCGTGCTCGTCGTCGAAGAGGAACTGGGCCAGCGCGCGGGCCAGCTCGGTCTTGCCGACGCCGGTGGGGCCGAGGAAGAGGAACGACCCGATGGGCCGGTTGGGATCGCTCAACCCGGCACGCCCGCGGCGCACCGCGTTGGCCACCGCGGAGATCGCATCGTCCTGCCCGACGACGCGCTCGTGCAGACGCTCCTCGATGTGCAGCAGCTTCTGCATCTCGCCTTCGAGCATCTTCGACACCGGGACGCCGGTCCAGCGCGACACCACCTCGGCGATGTCCTCCTCGTCCACCTCCTCCTTGAGCAGGGGGCGCTCGCCGCCGATCTCGCGCAGGTGCGACTGCTCCGCCTCCAGGCCGCGCTGCAGCTCGGTGAGCTGCCCGTAGCGCAGCTCGGCGGCGCGGCCGAAGTCGGCCATCCGCTCGGCGCGCTCGGCGTCGTGCTTGACCTGCTCGATGCGCTCCTTGATGTCGCGGATCGCCGTCAGCGCACCCTTCTCCTGCTGCCAGCGCTCGCGCATGCCGCTGCCCCGCTCCTGCAGGTTGGCGAGCTCGCGCTCCAGGGCCTCGAGCCGCTCGCGCGACGCCGCGTCGGTCTCCTTGCGCAGCGCCTCGCGCTCGATCTCGAGCTGGCGGATCTCGCGCTCGACCACGTCGAGCTCGGTGGGCAGCGAGTCGATCTCGATGCGCAGCCGCGACGCGGCCTCGTCGACGAGGTCGATCGCCTTGTCGGGGAGGAAGCGGTCGGTGATGTAGCGGTGCGACAGCATCGCCGCTGCGACGATCGCCGAGTCGGTGATGCGCACGCCGTGGTGCACCTCGTAGCGCTCCTTGAGCCCGCGCAGGATCGAGATGGTGTCCTCGACCGACGGCTGGTCGACCATGACGGGCTGGAAGCGCCGCTCCAGCGCGGCGTCCTTCTCGATGTGCTTGCGGTACTCGTCGAGAGTTGTGGCCCCGATCGCCCGCAGCTCGCCGCGCGCCAGCGCGGGCTTGAGCAGGTTGGCGGCGTCCATCGACCCCTCGGCGGCGCCCGCGCCGACGAGGGTGTGCAGCTCGTCGATGAACAGGATCACCTGGCCGTCGCTGGAGGTCACCTCGCGCAGCACCGCCTTGAGACGGTCCTCGAACTCACCGCGGTACTTGGTTCCTGCCACCAGTGACCCCAGGTCGAGGGCCACGACGCGGCGGTCCTTGAGGCCCTCGGGCACGTCGCCCGAGGCGATGCGCTGAGCCAGGCCCTCGGCGATGGCGGTCTTGCCGACGCCGGGCTCACCGATCAGCACGGGGTTGTTCTTGGTGCGCCGCGAGAGGACCTGCATGACGCGACGGATCTCGTCGTCGCGGCCGATGACGGGGTCGAGCTTGCCGCGCCGCGCCGCGTCGGTGAGGTCGCGCCCGTACTTGTCGAGCGCCTCGTACTTGGCCTCGGGGTTGGGATCGGTGACGCGCTGCGAGCCGCGCACCGACTCGAGGATGGCGTAGATGCGGTCGCGGGTCACGCCCGCCTGCTGCAGCAGCCGCGCCGCGTCCCCCTGCTCCTGCGACGCCAGCGCGATGAGCAGGTGCTCGGTGGAGACGTACTCGTCCTTGAGGCGGCTCATCTCGTCGAAGGCGGCCATGAGCACGGTGCGGAGCTGCGCTCCCACGCCGGGATCGGCGCCGACCTGCTTTGGGCGCGCGTCGAGCGACGCGCGCAGGCGCGCCGCCATCGGCTCCGGCTGCGCCTCGAGACGGCGCAGGAGGGTGGGGACCAGCCCTTCCGGCTGTTCCAGGAGCGCGAGCAGCAGGTGCTCGGGATCGACGGACGGGTGCTGGAGGGTCTGGGCCGCCTGCTGGGCGGCCTGCAGAGCCTCCTGGGAGCGTTCGGTGAAGCGGTCGAGCCGCATGGAGTCAGGGGACCTCCTTGCTTGGGATTTCGGGAGGTGAATACCCCAAGCCCCGCACGGCTAATCCTGCGCGCCACCGCCGGCGAACGCCGGCGGCCCCGGCCGTTCCGCCCAGCGCCGCCGGCCCCCGGCCTGCGAGACTCCCGGCGCCGGACGACAGGCGATGGAAGTGGAGGCGCGGGAGCATGAAGCTCGGGTTGATGTTCGCCAACACCGGGGCGATGGTCTCCCCGGAGGGCGCGGCGGAGGTGGCGCGGCACGCCGAGCAGGCGGGATTCGAGTCGCTCTGGACGGTGGAGCACGTCGTCGTCCCGGCGGGCTACGAGTCGAAGTACCCCTACAACCGCAGCGGGAAGATGGCGGGAGGTGACGACGCGCCCATCCCCGACCCGCTGATCTGGCTCGCCTACGTCGCCGCGCACACCGAGCGGCTGAAGCTTGCCACCGGGATGCTCATCCTCCCCCAGCGCAGCCCGCTGGTCACCGCCAAAGAAGTGGCCACGCTCGACGTGCTCAGCCACGGTCGCGTCATCCTCGGGGTCGGCATCGGCTGGCTGCGCGAGGAGTTCGAGGCCATCGGCGTCGACTTCGAGACGCGCGGGCGCCGCGCCGTCGAGGGCATCGAGGCGATGCGCCGGCTCTGGGCCGACGACCAGCCGAGCTACGAGGGCCGCTCCGTCCGCTTCCACGACGCCCGCCTCTGGCCCAAGCCGCTGCACCGCCGCGTGCCCATCGTGCTCGGCGGCCACGGCGAGGTCGCCGCACGCCGCGCGGGACGCCTCGCCGACGGGTTCTTCCCCGGGCGCAGCAGGCCCGACGAGGTGCGGGCGCTGCTGCAGGTGATGCGCCGGGCGGCGGAGGACGCCGGCCGCGATCCGGCGCAGGTCGAGCTGACCCTCGGCGCACCGCCCGACCGCGCCTTCGTCGAGCAGCTGGTCGAGCTGGGTGTCGACCGCGTGGTGCTGCCGCCGATGGGGCTCGACGTCGACTCCGTCAAGGCGGGCATCGACCAGGCGGTCGAGACGCTCGCCGCCCTGGCGGCCACCTGACCCCGCGCGAGCGATCGCGGCGATGCGTCCACACCGGCCGGAGCGGCGATACCATGGCGCCGGCCGCGGGCCACGCATGCCATCGATCGACCTCTTCCTCCGTCTCACCCACCGGCAGCGCCGCAACCTGGCCGCCGTCGTCGCCGCGTCGGCGCTGATCGGCTTCGTGCTCGCCAACCAGCCGCCCGGAAGCGCCGCGCATCCCGAGGCGCGCCCGGCCGCGGCCCGTCCGGCCGATCGCAGCGCCGTCCTGCCGCTGACCGCGGCGACGCCGACGCCGGCCCCGCTCCCGGTGCTCAGGCTGCTGCACGCACACCTCGCCTTCACCGACGACTCCGCCTCGCACAGCGGTGCGCCCAACGTGAAGGCGACGGCCGGCATCCTCGTCGACCTCGACACCGGCAGCATCCTCTGGCAGCGCGACATGCACGCGCCGCTGCCGCCGGCGAGCACGACGAAGGTGCTCAGCACCATGGTGGCGCTGGAGAACTTCGATCCCGGGCGGCTGGTCACCGTCACGCCCGACGCGCTGCACCAGGCCGGGGACGAGACGGTCATGGGGTTGAGGGCGGGCGACCAGCTCACCGTCGAGGAGCTGCTCGACGGCATGCTCACCGTGAGCGGCAACGACGCCGCCACCGCGCTCGCCGTCGACACCGTGGGCATGGACGCCTTCGTCGCCGCCATGAACCGGCAGCTCGAGGCGCTCGGGCTGCACGACTCGCACTTCGTCACCCCCGTCGGCCTCGACGACCCGCAGCAGCGCGCCTCCGCCTACGACCTCGCCACCATCGCGGCGCTCGACGTCGAGAGCTTCCCCGTGTTCCGGCAGATCGTGTCCCAAACCGAGATCGACCTGCCCGCCACGGCGCAGCACGGCGCCTTCTACCTGGGCAACCTCAACCGGCTGCTGAGGATCTACCCGGGCGCCGACGGCATCAAGCCCGGCTCCACCGGCGACGCCGGCCCCTGCCTGATCGGGATGGCGGAGCGCGGCGGGCACCGGCTCCTCTCGGTGGTGCTCGACGCGCCGGAGCTGTACACCGACTCGCGCGACCTGCTCGACTGGGGGTTCGTGCAGGAGGGGGTGCCGTCGGCGCTGCCGACCCCGGCGCCCGCCAAGAAGCGGCCCTAGGCGCTCTGGGCGTCGGACTGGCGGCGGCGCCGGTCGGTCAGGTGGGCGCGGCACTCGGCGTAGGTGAGGCACGAGGCCACGAACCCCGCGTGGCTCCAGGTGAGCGGCGCCACGCTCATCGGCGCGCCGGTGTACGGATGCACCTGTTCCGGCAGCACCCCCGAGGGCAGCGCCTGCCGCTGCACCCACTCCAGCAGGGGCAGCACGGTGGCGTCCAGCTCCGCGGCGCTGCGCGCTACGCGTGAGCACCAGTCGGCGAGCCACAGCGTGCAGATGATCCAGGGGTTGCCCGGCACCTCGTCGGACACCTCGACGCACTGGTAGTAGTCGCGCTGGTAGCGCGACACGCCGCCGATGCCGGTGCGCAGCCAGAGCGTCTCGCGCACCGACTCCATGGTCGCCGCCACGCGCGGGTCGTCGGGCTCGTACATGCCGAAGGCGAAGAGGCCGAAGAGCGAGGCGTCGACGGTCATGTCGCGGTCGTAGCCCCAGCCGGCGCTGCGCGGCATGAGCTGGCGCGCGAAGCGGCGCTCCCGGTCGTTCCAGAGCAGGTCGTCGGCGGCGCGGCGCATCTCGGCCGCGGCGCTGCGATAGGTGGTCGCCTTGTCGGTCTCGCCGAACTCGTCGGCGATGCAGGCGGCAGCGGTCAGCCCGCCGTGCACCGCCGCCACGGTGAAGGTGTGCACGCCGCGGCGCTCCTCCCAGAGGTCCCAGGACGGTCGTGGCAGGCGGGTGGAGTGGTCGCGCCAGGTGACCATGAAGTCGGCGGCCTTCTCCACCAGCGCGTGGTAGAGCGGCTTGACGAACTCGGTGTCGCGGGTGCGCCGGAAGTACTCGCCGAGCGACCAGATCACCAGCGCCGTCTCGTCCTCCTGGATGGGGAGCTGGGGCTGCCCGTCGCCGAACCAGGGGTGCCACGACGAGCCCAGCGAACCGTCGGCGTTGTACTTGTGGAGCAGGTAGCCGCGGCCGCCGCCGAAGCGCTCCAGGCAGAACTCCAGGAAGGCGCGCAGCGGGTGCGGGTAGCCGGCGCGGTCCAGGGCCACGCCCACCAGCGCGCCGTCGCGCGGCCAGACGTAGCAGTAGGTGTCGCGCGCGTGCTCGAGGATGTCGCGGTCGGTGGCGGCGATGACCCCGCCACCCTCGTCGATCAGCGCTCGCGTGATCAGCAGGCTGCGGGTGTAGAGCGCCTGCAGGTGCCGGGGCAGGGAGTCGACGCGCTGCGAGGCGCTGTTGACCCAGCTCCGCCAGTACTTGCGGGTGCGGTCGAGGATCTTCTCCGGCGAGGTGTCGCGCAGCATCTGGTCGAGCGCCTTGACCTGGCGATAGGCGGTGGCGACGCACATCCAGATGTGCAGCGTGGCGGCGCCGCCGGCGGGGAGTGCGAGCGAGAAGCCGATGCACGAGTCGACGGCGCCCTGCTCGATGGCGTGGCCGCTCAGCTCGCCGTCCTCGGCGTCCGCCCAGGTGCCGGCCAGGCCGTGGATGCCGGTGCGCCCGGTGGTGTAGAGCCGCACCCCGGCGCGGCCCTGCGCCGAGCCGTTGAAGAGGAAGTAGCGCGACCCCTTGTAGTGCAGCACCGCCGACAGCTCGGGGTCGAAGAAGGCGGTGTCACCGACGTCGGTGCCGCTGATGTTCAGGTCATGGTGGGCAAAAACGCGCACCTCGCGGGCGCGCCCGGTGAGGTCGCGCACCTCGACCTGGCGGACCAGCACGTCGGCCTCGAAGTCGACGGCGTCGTGCAGGCGCACCTCGATGCCCAGGTTGGGGTGGTGGGCGACCACCTCGGTGACCAGCGTGTCGGACTCGTACGCGACGGCCCGGTCGAAGGCGTCGAACCAGGCGAAGACGCCGTCCGTCCAGAACCCCAGCCGCGAGGGCGCCCCGGCGTGGTGCTCGAAGCCGACCTGCGGGTAGTAGACGTCGCGGATGCGGCAGGCCTCGTCGAGGTTGACGTGCAGCCTGCCGTTGCTGAGCACCAGGGAGCGAGGCATCGCCGGGCCAGTATAGGAGCGGCCGGCGGGAGCGCCCGGGCGCGGTGACGCTTCTGTTGCGGCGCTCCGCGGGAGCGCCCCGCCTCACCGCCCTGCGACGCCGCCGTTGCCGAAGCGTCGGCCGGCCGGGCTCCACGCGGCCGTATAACTCCAGGCAGGACCCAGTTCGAGGTTGCGTGTGCTGGCTGCCGCCCGTGTCCCCGCGCCGAGCAGTCCGTCGGCGCCGAGCCCGGCCCGACCGGACGCCATGGCCGCACGCCCACCGGCGCGCGACCTCCCCACCGCCGTCGAGCGCGACCGCCGCGCCGGCATCGAGCGGGTCATCGAGCTGGGCCGCTGGCTGGTCCTCATCTTCGCCGCCGTCACCGCCAACTTCTCCTCGAAGCGCACCGGCAACATCGCCGAGGTCAACCTCCTGCTCGGCTCCTGGGGCCTCTTCAACCTGGCGGTGACCCTGGCCCTGGTGGCCCGCCACCTGCCCGGCAGGCGCACCCAGTACGCCATGACCGGTCTCGACATCGCCGTGGCCACGGCGCTCATCTACCTGACCGGCGGCTTCGCATCGAGCTTCAGCGTCACCTTCTACGTGGTGGTGATCGCCTCCAGCCTGCGCTTCGGCATCCGCGGCTCGCTGCTCTGCGCCGCGGTGATCAGCGCGACGTACATCGCCGTCGGCATGTGGGTGTCCCACGAGCTGCCGTCGCTCGACGTGTACTCCTCGCACATCTTCCTGTACTTCGTCGTCGCGGTCGCGACCGGCCTGCTCGCCCGCGAGGTGGCCGGCGCGCGGGCGCGCCAGATCGCGCACACCTTCGAGCTGGAGCACGCCGCCTTTCTGGAGCTGCGCGAGGTCGACCGCATCAAGAGCGAGTTCATCATGCTGGCCTCGCACGAGCTGCGCACCCCGCTGGCCAAGATCAAGGCCTGGCTGATGCTGATGCAGGACGCCGGCGACCGCCTCCCCGTCGACGCGCAGAAGGAGGCCACCGAGGTGCTGCGCAGCGAGACCGAGGCGCTGGCCCGCCTCACCGACAACCTGCTCTGCATCGCCCAGCTCGAAGCCGGCGAGATCCGCCTCAAGACCGGCCCCGTCGACGTCGACGAGGTCGTCGAGCAGGTCTTCGCCCGCTTCGTCGAGGCCGCCGACCGCCGGCGCTTCCACTGCGACATCCCCGACGAGGCCCGCCGCGTCCTCGCCGACCAGGAGCGCCTCGCGCTGGTTCTGGCCTGCCTTGTCGACAACGCGCTGAAGTTCTCGCCAGACGGCGAGCCGGTCGTGCTCAGCGCCACCCGCGAGGGACGCTCGGTGCGCATCGACGTCCGCGACAACGGGCGGCGCATCCCCGACGACCAGGTGGACCGCGTCTTCGCGTCCTTCTACCAGGTGGAGTCGCCGCTCACCCGGCAGCGGGGCGGCAGCGGCATCGGGCTCTACCTGGCGCGGCAGCTCACCGAGCGCATGGGCGGCCGGATCTGGCTGGAGAACCGCTCGGTGCGCGGGAACACCTTCTCCCTGACCCTGCCGGTCAACGGGTAGAGGCGGGAGCCCCGGCCGCAGCGTCCCGCCGGCTCGCCGCTACCCTGGGGTGGTGAGCAGTCGCGGGTACGACGTCGCCGTCGTCGGTGCCGGCATCGTCGGCAGCGCCATCGCATACGAGTGCGCGCGGCGGGGTGCGCGGGTGGTGCTGCTCGATCGCGACGAGCCCGGCGCGCACGCCTCGGGAGCGGCGGCGGGGATGCTGGCGCCGTGCAGCGAGGCGCACGCGCCCGGGCCCTTCCTCGACCTGGCGCGGGCGAGCCTCGCCCTCTGGCCCGGCTTCGCCGCCGCCGCCCATGCCGACGGCGGCGTCGACCCGGAGCTGCAGCTCGACGGTCTCCTGCGCGTCGCGCTCGGCGAGGACGACGCACGCGGCGTGCAGGAGCGCCTTCGCTGGCAGCACGAGGCCGGGATCGCCGGCGGCACCTGGCTCGAACCCGACGACGCCATCACCATGGAGCCCGCACTGACCCAGGACCTGGCCGGAGCGGCCTGGTATCCCGGCGAGGGCCATGTGCACAGCCGCCACGCGGTGCGCGCGCTGGTCGCGGCGGCGGCGGCGCATGGCGCCGAGATTCGCCGCGGTGCAGACGTCCGCAGCCCCACGGACCTGGACGCCGGCCGCATCGTCCTCGCCGCGGGCGCCTGGCTCGCCCCCCTGGCCACCGCCTTCGGCGGGACGTTGCCGGTCCAGCCCGTCCACGGCCAGCTGCTGGCGCTCACCGGCGTCCCGCAGCCGCCCCGCAGGGTGCTCTTCGCCGGGCTCCACGGCTACGCCGTCGCCAAGCGGGACGGCACGGTGCTCGCCGGCGCCAGCGAGGAACCGCGCGGCTTCGACACCACGCCCGATCTGCAGACGACGCGGCGCCTCAGAGCCCAGGCCGAGCGCCTTCTCCCTGCCGCGGCGGGGGCCCGCGGCGCGACCACCTGGACCGGGCTCCGCCCCGCCGCTCCCGACCGCCTCCCCCTGCTCGGCCCCCTCCCCGGCCACGACGACGGCTCGGTGCTGGTGGCCGGCGCCCACTACCGCAACGGCGTCCTCCTCGCCCCCGAGACCGCCCGTGGCATCGCCGGCATGGCCCTCGACGGCCGCACCCCCGCCGGATGGGAGGCCTTCGACCCGCGCCGCTTCGACTGAATCCCCGCAGCCACGGCCATCGGCGCTACGCTGCGCACCCCACATGCGCCTCACCGTCATCGGCAGCGGCTCCGCCTTCAGCGGCGCCGGCCACAACGCCTGCTACTGCGTCGACGGCCGGCTGCTCGTCGACTGCGGCTCGCCGGCGCAGTACCTGCTCGCCGAGGCGGGGCGCAGCGTCGACGACCTCGACGGCCTGCTGCTCACCCACTTCCACGCCGACCACACCGCGATGATCCCCGTCGTCCTCGGCGCCCGCGCCCTGGTGCACGACACACCACGGCCGATGGGCCTGGCCGGCCCGCCGGGAACGGCGGAGTACGTGAGCCGCCTGATCAGCACGGGTTACGGCTCACATCTGCACAAACTCATCTACGACCGCCTCGGCCTCGCCTTCACCATGCTGCAGGACGGCAGCGACACCGAGTTCTGCGGCTACCGCATCCGCGCCCACTCGGTGGTGCACAGCACCGGCCCGAGCCTCGCCTACGCCATCAGCGACCCGAGCGGCGCCAGCGTCGGCTTCAGCGGCGACAGCACTCTCTGCGCCGGCCTGCGCCGCGCCGTCTCCCAGTCGCAGCTCATGGTCTGCGAGTGCAGCGGCTTCGACCGCCCCATCCCCACCCACCTCTGGTTCGGCGAGATCAGCGAGCTGATGGACGCGCATCCCGGCACCAGGTTCGTGCTGTCACACCTCACCGACCGCCGTCCGGTGCGGGGGGCCATCCTCGCCCACGACCTGCTCAGCGTCGACGTCCAGGCGCCGGGGACGCCGCCGCCGGACCCCCCGGCCAGCGTCGTCGCCGCCCGCACCGCCGGGCAGAGCTGATCCGCTAGGGAGTTTCCGGCGATTCCGGCAGCAACTGCGGGCCCGAGCCGCCGCCCGCACCGAGGTCGCGCACGCCGATCCCCCGCGCGATCCAGGAGCGCCAGACCAGCAGCGGGATGGCCCGCCGCACCCGGTCCCAGGCGCGCCGCCACTGCACCACCTCGCGATCGGCGAGGCCCTCCTCGGAGAACTCCGCCTTGCCGGTGGCCAGCGCGATCTGCTCCAGCGCGGTCACGACGCGCGCGCGGACGGGGCGCGGCCCCACCTCGGCGGAGCCGTCGCGGTGGCCCAGGGTCACCGTGTCGGGTGGCAGCGCCGCGGACAGCCGGCGCGCGTAGGCGATGTACGTCTCCGACGGTCGCCGCCGCACCCCCAGGACGGTGCCGAAGACGAGGATGCGGCGCCACGCCGCGGGGAGGGTGCGCGGCCGGGCCAGCCAGCGCCGCAGCAGCAGCACCAGCGCCGCGACCACCAGCACCGCCAGCACTCCGCCGGCCAGGCCGGGCGGGATGCTCGCGGTGGTCGACGTGCCGGCGGCCGCGCCGCTCGGCGACGGCGTCGGCGTCGGCTTGGGCTTGGGCGTCGGCGCCGCGCTCGGCGCGGGCGTTGGGTTGGTCGCGCTGCCGGGGTCGGCGCCGCGGGCGATGGGCTCGTAGAACCCGTCCGGCGTCGGCTCGAAGGGCACCCATCCGAAGCCGGGGAAGTACGCCTCCACCCACACGTGCGCGTCGCTGGTGGTGACCTGGTGCAGGGTGGCGCCGGGACGGCTGTTGCTGTCGTCGACCGAGCCCGGGCCGTAGCCGGACACCAGCCGGGCGGGGATGCCGTCGGCGCGCAGCAGCGCGCCCATGGCGTCGGCGAAGTACTGGCAGTAGCCCTTCCTGGTGCGCGTCAGGAAGTCGACGACGGGCCAGATGCCCGGCTGCGTCGCGGGCGGCTTCAACGTGTAGGTGAAGACGCCGGTGTCGCGCAGGTGCGCCTCGATGGCGGCGGCGGCGTCGTACGGGTTGGCGGTGCCGGCGGTCCACTGCCGGGCGATGCGCGTGAGCGTGGCGATCTGCTGGCGGTCGGAGGTGGTGACCGGGTTGAGGCTCAGGTAGGTGTCGGCGACGAAGGGCGGGTAGTCGGTGCCCGCCGAGCGCAGCGCGGAGGGGCTCGCCGTCGACATCGTCGCCGTGCTGACGTAGGTGCTCGGGCCGCCGGTGACGTGGTACTCGTCGACGGTGAGCAGGTTGTCGGGCCTGGCCAGCGAGGTGCCCAGGACCAGCAGCCCCTGGGCGATGCCGTCGACGGAGATGGCGTCGGGCTCACCGGGGAAGATGCCGAGCTGGTCGCCGCTCCCGGTGGCGGCGCCGGTGAGCACGATGCGCGTGCTGACCTTCTGCACCGTGCCCGGCTGGGCGACGCCGCCGTCGAGCGGCTCCCGGTCGCGCGGGATCGTGCCGGCGATGGCCGAAACCTGCCCGGTGACCAGGTTGGGGTCGCTGCTGAACTGGGTGCCGGTGGGGAACCAGTTGCCCGAGGTGAAGTAGTCGTCGTCGACGACGCGCAGGTACACCGTGTCGACGGTGTCGCTGGTGTACGACAGCACGGGCTGCGGGCTGCTCACCAGCTCGCCGCCGGGGATGGCGTTGGGGTCGAAGCGCACCTGCCCGGGCCCGCTGCCGGCGGCGCCCGCCCCGCCGGAGCCGAAGGCGCCGCCGCCTCGACCCGTCGTCGAGCTGAAGTGGAACAGGGACCCGGAGACGTCGCGCGTCGACACCGGCGGGATGGCCAGGGCGACGAGGATGAGCAGCACCGCTGCACCCCAGGTGATCCGCCCGAAGCGCCGCTCCGTCCCCGGCAGCGCCACCACGCCGGTGCGGCGCCAGCGCGCGGAGAGGGAGAGCAGGTGGACGCGGCCGACGACCACCAGCGAGAGCCCGACCGCCACCGCCTCGGGCAGCCAGACGTTCTGCAGCGAGGGCGCGTTGAGCGCGTTGATCGCCAGCGCCGCGTAGACGGGCACAACCGCGAGCACGCCGCGGCGCTCGCGGACCGCCAGCCATCCCGCCCAGGAGCCGAGCAACCAGAAGACCGCACAGAGCCCCACCAGGAAGGGCCAGTCGCCCTGCACGAAGAGGCCGGTGGCGAAGGCGTCGAGGTACTGGCGGGCAGCCTCGCCGAGGGTGATCGTCTGCGAGCCGGGGATCGACCCGTAGGTGAGCGGCACCACCACCAGGGCGCCGACGACGGGCAGCATCAGCACCGCCACCAGCCGTCCCGCCGAGGACCGCGCCACCAGGGTGGCCTCCAGCACCGCCGCCAGGGCGCAGACGAGCACCGCGCCCGTGCCGTCGACCCAGCCCGCCGACATCACCGCCCAGGCGGTGGCCGCCACCATGCCGAGGGTGGCCGCCGCCACCACCGTCGAGTTGCCCGGCCGCGGCAGGGCCACGCCCGCCCTGGGCCGCAGAGTTGTTGCCGACATCAGCCGAAACTCAGTGGCGCACGCCGCGTCAGGAGCCGACGGCGCGGGAGCGCAGTCCGCCGCCCAGCTCGTCGCCGCGCCGCACCTGCCACCAGTCGAGGGCCAGGCGCCAGGCCGGGGGGATGCGCATCGGCTGTCCCGGCGCACCGAACGAGGTGGGCTCGACGAACACCGCCAGGTGCCGCTGGCCGCGCATGCCCAGGTCGATCAGCGCCTCCACCCAGGCGGGCGCGCGGTTGCTGGTGATGACCACGATGGCGCCGCGGCCGCGCCAGCCCTCGCCGTGGCGGCGCAGCGCGGTGGCCAGGGCGATCTCGCCGTCGTCGTTGCAGGTGGCCAGGTAGTCGAGCACGCGCAGCCGCTGCGCCTCGCCGCGCCCGGCGCCGAAGGCGGTGTGCTGCGAGTCGTTGGTGACCAGGCCGAAGGCCTGGCCGCGCCGGATCGCCGCGTGGCACAGCGACGCCGCCACCGACACCGCGTACTCCAGCGACGACTCCGGCGCCTCGCCGAAGTGCTGCCCGCGCTCCAGGTCGAGCATCACCAGGACGTCGGCGCTCTGCCGCGTGTCGTACACGCGCGACATCAGGTGGCCGGTGCGCGCCGTCGACGGCCAGTGGATGCGGCCGAGGCCGTCGGCGGGGTCGTAGTCGCGGATGGTGGTGACGTCGGGGGGCGCGTCGACGGAGCGCCCGCGGCCCGTCTCGCCGACGCCGCCCTCGGCGCTGAGCGGGCCGAACTCGCCCAGCGCGTGGATCGCGGGGTACACCAGCACGCCCGACTTCGGAGCCACCCGCACGGTGTGGGGGAAGAGCCCGAAGGGATCGCCCAACCGCGCCTCGAGAGGACCGAACTCGTAGATCCCGCGCCGCTGGAAGACGCCGCGCGCCGACCAGGAGACCACGTCGCCGCCGCGCAGCGAGCAGGCGCGGCCCGGCGTGTACCCGGGAAGCCGGGTGCGGTCGTGCACCTCGCAGTAGGCGACGGGCAGCACCGAGTGGTTGCGCACCACGAAGCGCTCGGTGAAGGGCTCGCCGACCATGTGCGCTCCCTCCGGCGACTCGCGCTTCACCTCCACCTTGCGCAGCAGCGCGCGCGACCAGAGGAAGGCGACGACGAGCAGGAAGACGAGCACGTAGGCCAGCGTGTAGGCCAGCCGCACCCCGGTGATCCCGGCAAAGAAGGCCAGAACTGCGATGGTCGCGAGGAGCGGCGCCCGGGAGCTCATTGCCCCTGTGCCAACCTCCGCCCCGCGATGGGCACCGCCTCGGTGTCGAGCACCTCGCTGAGCACGCTGCCGGCGGTGACGCCGCGCAGCTCGGCGTTGGGCCTGACCACGATGCGATGGGTGAGCACCGGCCCGGCCAGCTCCTTGATGTCGTCGGGCAGCACGTAGTCGCGGCCGGCGGCGGCGGCGCGCGCCTGGGCGGCGTGGAGCAGGCCGAGCGAGCCGCGCGGCGAGGCGCCCAGCCCGACGTCCGGGTGCTGGCGGGTGCGCTGGACGAGGCGGACGCAGTACTCCTTGATCACCGGGTCGACGTGGATCGCGGTGACCTCCTCCTGGCAGCGCTGCAGCTCGGCGGCACCGGTGACCGCCTCCAGGGAGTCGAGCGGCGAGCTCGTCTGGAAGCGGTCGAGCATGGAGATCTCGTCCTCCAGCGACAGGTAGCCGAGGTTGACCTTGAGCAGGAAGCGGTCGACCTGGGCCTCGGGGAGCGGGTAGGTGCCGGCCAGCTCCACCGGGTTCTCGGTGGCCAGGACCATGAACGGCTCGGGGAGGCGCCGGGTGGTGCCGTCGACGGTGACCTGGCGCTCCTCCATCGCCTCCAGCAGGCTCGACTGCGTCTTCGGGGTGGCCCGGTTGATCTCGTCGGCGAGGAGCACCTGGGTGAACACCGGGCCCTCGCGGAACTCGAAGGTGCCGGCTTGGGGGTTGAAGACGTTGACCCCGGTGATGTCGCTGGGCAGCAGGTCGGGGGTGAACTGGACCCGCTCGAAGCGGCAGCCGGTGGCGCGGGCGAGCGACTTGGCCAGCAGCGTCTTGCCCACCCCTGGGACGTCCTCGATGAGCAGATGGCCCCGGCAGAAGAGGGTGAGGACGCACTGCTCGACCTCGGCCTGCTTGCCGATGATCACCGTCCCCACGCTCTCGACGAGACGGCGCACCACCTGGTGGACGAGGCCCGGCATGACGACAGTTCTACCCCTCGGTGACCGGGTTCCGCAGGGTCTCGCTCCCGGCTCCTGGAGTATACGAGCGGGTCCGCCGGAGTCCGCATCGGACCAAACCCCCGCAACCGGGGTCGACAGTCGTACACACCAAATGACACAATTTGTGGTGTACTAGCTGGGATCACCGACATGCCCGGCCCCTGAGGCCCCCGTGGGCAGGCTGGGAAGGGAAGTGCTGATGCCGGACACCGACGAGATCCTGACGACGGGTGAGGCGGCCGCGCTCTGCGGCGTCTCGCGCTCGACCCTGCGGCGCGCCGTCGCCCAGGGCCAGCTCACCGCCTGGCACACGCCGGGGAAGCATCTGCGCTTCACCCGGGCCTCGTGCATGGACTTCGCCCGCCAGCTTGGCCGGGTCGACCTGGTCGGCCGGGGCTACGGCGAGGACGGGCAGGGCGCCATGCGCAGCGGGGAGATGCAGGCGAGCACCCTGCGCTGATCCTCCGGGCGCCCCGCCGAGGGGCGCCGCGGCCGGTTCAGCGCGAGGCGGCGACCAGGGAGACCAGGTTGGCGCAGACCGCGTAGGCGGTGACCGCGGTGGTCAGTGCCACCGTGGTCACGGCCGCCCGTCTGGGCAGCTTGGCCATGGCCGCCAGCAGGAGGCCGCCCACCAGCACCTTCTGCAGCAGGAGGCCGGGGATGCCGTACACCCGCAGCACGCTGACCGTGAACGGGTTGCGCTCGTCGAGCCCGAGGCGCAGCCCGGCCGCTGTGCTGAAGGCGTCGAGGACCTGGGCCACCACCGCGACGATGTAGACGCGGCGCAGCAGCAGGTCGCGGAAGACGGAGGAGACCCCCGCCTGGCTCTTGGCGATCGCCCTGTCGATCATCGTCCAGAGTATGGGCGCGGCAGGGGGCGGCGTCTGTGGTGGGCGGCTGGCGATGCTGTGATGGGGCTGTCGCGCCGGAGGCGTCAGCCGCGGGCGGCGGTCCCGCGGCGCGCCAGCACCCCGCCCAGGCTGCCCCCCAGCAGGGCGATGAAGTCGCCGGAGATGAGGCCGCCCATGTTCATCGGACCCAGGTCGACGAGGTTGTGGGTGCCGCTCTGGAGCGAGCCGTGCACCACCGAGGCCTCCTGGCCGAACTGGTACGCCCAGGCGATCATGATGAAGCCGACCGCGACGGCGAACCCCTGGTAGAGCTCCCAGCGCCCGGCCAGCCGGCCGGCGAGGTAGCCGCCGAAGAGGACGGCGAGGAAGCTGGCCACCCCGACGATGCCGCCGTCGATGTTGTTGCCGGTGGTGCTGCCGAAGGCCAGGTTGGCGAGCGCGAGGCCGCCGTCACTGAGCACCAGCAGGAGCAGCTCGCCGGCGACCAGGCCGATGAAGCAGTGCCGCCAGGAGATGGTGCCTCGCTGCTCCTCGCCGCCCTCCGCGGTGCGGGGCGGCGGCGGCGCCGCCGGGCGCTGCAGGGTGGCGGTGCTCCCCGGCGCGGCGGCCTTGCGGCGGTTCTCCCTCGACATCGCGCTGGCGAGTATACGTAGCGGTCCGGTCACGCCGATTCCCGCTCGCGCTCGGGCCCGTAGGCTGGGCGGCGCATGGCCGTCCTCGCCCCCCCGGTGCGGCCGGCGGGAGCCGCCGGGCCGGCCGGGCCCGACCGCCGCGGTCCCCGCGCCGCCCTGCTCCGCCTCCTCGCCTCCCCTCCGCGCGTCCTCCTCGTCGCCGCGCTGCTGGCCGCCTTCGCCGCCTGCGTCGACGTCCTCCACGACCCCGACCTCTGGTGGCACCTCCGGCTCGGCCGGTGGATCCTCGACAACCACACCGTGCCGCACGCGGAGATGTTCAGCTTCACCGCCGCAGGCAACACCATGGTCGCCCACGAGTGGGGCAGCGAGGTCCTCTTCACGCTGCTCTCGGGGGTGGGCGGGCTCCTGCTCGTCGCCGCGGTGATGGGGCTTGTCGCGTGGAGCGGGCTGGTCGCCCTGGCGCTCCGGGTCCGCGCCCGCGGCGCCAGTGCCGCCGCCGTCGCGGTGGCGGTGCTCCTCGGCGCCCGCGCCGCCGAGCCCGTGCTGGGGACGCGGCCGCAGGTGATCACCGTCGCCCTGGTCTGCTGGACGCTGCTCCTCTGCGAGCGGCACCTGGTGCGGGGCGGGCGGTGGATCTGGGCGCTGCCCCCGATCGTCCTGGTGTGGGCCAACCTGCACGGCGGCGTGGTGCTGGGGCTGGGCTCGCTGGCGCTCTTCGTGGCCCTCGAAGCCCTGCGGATCGTGCTCCGCCGCCCGGGCGCCGCCTCGTGGGACCGCCTCCGCGCGGTGGCGGTCTCGCTGGCCCTCGCCGCCCTGGCCGGATGCCTCAACCCCGACGGGCCGGGGCTCTATCGCTACTCGCTGGCCACCTCCGGCTCCGAGCGCCTCAAGCCCATCACCGAGTGGCACTCCCCCAACTTCGCCGACCCCAGCAATCTCGGCCTCCTCGTGCTGCTGGTCTCCTTCGCCGCGCTGGTCGCCCTCGGCGGCCGCCTCAACCTGCGCGACCTCGGCATGTCCCTGGCGGGTTTCGCCGCGGCGCTCATCGCGGTGCGCAACACCTCCCTGGCGGTGGCACTCGCCCTCCCCGCCTGGACCCTGATGCTCCAGCAGGTCGTCACCCGCCTCCGCCTCCGCCGGCACGCCCGCCCGACGGAGGAGTCCCTGTCGGAGGCGCCCGCGTCGGAGGTTCCGGAACCCGGCGAGGTTCCGGCGCGCCGGTCCCCATCCCGCACGGATGGATCCCCCCGCATCGGCGCGCAATTCCTGGGTCTCAGCGCCGCGATCATCGCCCTCGCCGCAGCCGCCCCCATCGTCACCATCACCCGCGCCGCCGCCGACTCCTCCGCGGCCGGCATCGCCTCCACCTACCCCTCCTGCGCCGCCTCCGCCCTCCAGGGCCTCCCCGGCGTCACCCTCCTCGCCCCCTACTACGACAGCGGCTACCTCATCGACCAGCTCTGGCCGTCGACGCACGTCTTCATCTACGGCGAGTCCGCCTCCCTCGGCATGCAGGTCTTCGACGACTACCAGCGCATCGAAGCCGGCGCCCCCGACGCCCTGGCGCTGCTCTCCGCCCACGGCACCAACGCCGTCCTCACCGCGCCCGGCGCACTAAAACAGCAGCTCGAGCAGAGCCCCGCCTGGCACGCCGTGGTCACCGACCCCACCGGCCTGACCCTGTACGCGGCTACTGGCTCATCGCCCCTTCAGGCGCATGCCCGATGTGGTTGTTGTAGAACGCCTCGATCCCATTGAGGTCGAAGGTGTTCCAGCCCTCGTAGTAGTCCCACGACACCGCAGCGAACTTCACCGGCATCGACGCGTACGGCAGCACGATCAGCTTGGCGTAGGTGACCACCCCGCTCTGCTGCGCCGCCGCGCCGGGATCGGGCGGCAGTGTCTTGTGCCAGTTGATCAGCGCCTGCACCGCGTCGCTGCACCCGGTCGGGCAGTTGTAGAGCACCGCCACGTAGCCGTGCTCCAGGTTGTGCACCCAGTACTCGGTCTGCACCGGCTGGTTGTAGACGCCGGGCTGGATGGGCGCAGGGTCGGCGCCCGTGAGGCTGTAGTGGCAGCCGGACGTCGGCGGGTTGTGGTTGTACTGCACCTTCGCCGGCGGGTTGACGTGGATGTGCGGCATCTCGTCGATCGCCTGGCCGACGATCTTGTCGCCGTTGACCTCGGGCGGCGACGGGCTGTAGGGCGACGCCCCGGCCGTCGGGCAGCTGTCGTTGCCGACGAACTTGATGCTGGGGTAGCTGATGCTCGACCCGCCGCAGGACGCCAGCGGCACGGTGACGACGGTCAGCAGCGCGGCGGCTGCGAAACGGCGCAGTCCCTTCATGTCGAGGCGCGACTGTAGCAGGCGGCGGTGTGAGGCTGGCATAAAGTGCGCGCCATGCGGCTCATCGGCCTGACCGGCGGCATCGCCAGCGGAAAGAGCACCGTCGACCGCATGCTGGCCGCCCGCGGCGCCGCCGTCGTCGACGCCGACCTGCTGGCGCGCGAGGTGGTCGAGCCGGGGCAGCCGGCGTTGGCGGAGATCGCCGCCGAGTTCGGCGCCGGAGTCCTCCTGCCCGGCGGCGGGCTCGACCGGGCCGCCCTCGGCGCCGTCGTCTTCGCCGACGCCGAGCGCCGCGAGCGGCTCAACGCCATCACCCACCCGCGGGTCCGCGCCCTGATGGGGGAGCGCGTCGCCGCCGCCCTGGCCGGGGGTGCGCCGCTCGTGGTCGTCGACGTCCCCCTGCTCTTCGAGGGCGGCCTGCAGGCGCAGTTCGAGGGCGTGCTGCTGGTGTGGGTGCCGGCCGAGCTGCAGCTGCACCGCCTGGTCGAGCGGGACGGCATGGCCGAGGCCGAGGCCCGCGCCCGTCTGGCCGCCCAGATGCCCATCGATGAGAAGCGCGCGCTGGCCACCTGGGTGATCGACAACTCGGGCTCGGTCGAGGACACCGAGCGCCAGGTGGCCGCGTGGTGGCGGGAGCACGTGACCTAGGTCGTCCTCGGCGAGGGCCATGCTCCCCTGGCGGGACGCGGGGCACACGGGCACGCTCGGACCATGCCCGACCTCACCACCGTCACCGACTTCCTGGCCCAGCCGCGCCTCGCCTTCGCCGGCGCCTCGCGCGACTCCAAGCAGTTCGCCAACACCGTGTACCGCGAGCTGCGCAACCACGGGCACACCATGCTGCCCATCCACCCCGAGGCCGACGCCATCGAAGGCGACGCCGCGGTGCCCTCGCCGGCCGCGCTCGCCGGGACGGTCGGCGGCATCGTCGTGATGCTGAAGCGCGACGACGCCCTGCGCGCCACCCGGGAGGCGGTCGACGCCGGCGTGCCGCGCGTCTGGCTGCACCAGGGCGTCGGTGCGTCGTCTGTTTCTGACGAGGCTGTCCAGTACTGCAGGGACCACGGCGTGGCGGTGGTCGACGGCGCCTGCCCGCTGATGTTCCTCGAACCGGTCGCCGCCTTCCACCGCTTCCACCGCGGCGTGCGCAGGCTGCGCGGCGCCTTCAGGCCTGCCGCGTAGCCCCCATCCCGTCGAGGAGGAGGGCGACGAGCTGCTCCTCGTCGCGGCTGTACTCGGCGGCGCTGTCGCGGCGCAGCGAGTTCATGACGTAGCCGGTGAGGACCATCTCGGCGACGCCGAGGATGGCGTAGGTCATCAGCTTGGCGTCCAGCCCCGCGCGCACCTCGCCGCGCTCCTGGGCGGCGACGATGAGCCGCTCCACGGCGTCGAAGGCGACCATCACCCGGCCCGGGTCGTGCGACTCGATGAACTCGTAGGAGCGGGAGATCTCGTTGATCATCACCGTCATCAGGTGCGGCTCCTGGCGCCACGTCTCCACCCAGAAGTGGACCAGGTTGCCGAGCTGCTCGCGGAACGACTCCGGCGAGCCGGCCATGCCGTCGATGTAGCGCACGTACTCGCCCCAGCGCTCGCTGAAGATGGCGGCGAGGATGTCGTCCTTGTTGCGGAAGTGGTGGTAGACGAGGCCGTAGGCGATGCCGGCCTGCTCCGCGATGTCGGCGACGCGCGCGCCGTGGAAGCCGCGCCGTGCGAACACCTCGGTGGCGGCGGCGAGGATGCGCTCCCGGGTGCGCATGCTCCGGCGGGTCCGGCGGGGACCCTCCGCGTCGACCTGCGCCGCGGCGCTCAGCGCGTCACGCGCATGGGGCGAGGCGGCCGAGGGACGCTCGCCGGCGGGGTCTCGCGCGGCGTCCGTCACCGCGCCGCCCCCGCGTCGACCAGCGCCTGGATGGCGGCGTCGTCCAGCCCCGCCTCCCTCAGCACGTCACGCGTGTTCTCGCCGTAGCCCGGCGCGGGATGCCGCACCCGCGGGGGCGTCCTCGACATCTGGAAGGGGAAGCCGGTCTGCGGCAGGGGGCCGCCCTCCCCCGCCGGGATCTGCAGACCCCGATGGCGGATCTGCTCGTTCTCGAAGGTCTCCCCGAAGCTCAGCACCGGCTCGGTGCACACGTCGAGACCGTCGAGCTGCTCCGCCCACTGCGCCCGCGTCCTGGTGAGGAACACCGCCTCCAGCTCCGCGTGCACGCGCCGCGACTCGTCGCCCTCGGCGAAGCCGTCGCTGCTCAGCTGCGGCATCCCAAGCGCCTCCACCAGCGCCGCCCAGAACTTCGGCTCCAGCGCGCCGACGCTCATCCAGCCGTCCTTGCAGCGGTAGAGGTTGTAGCAGGGATACCGGCCGTTGAGGTGCAGCGTCCCGGGCCCGGGCACGCCGTCCTCGGCGAACCAGCGCGCCGCGTGCAGCGACAGCCAGGACACCACGCCGTCGGTCATCGACACGTCGCAGTGCTGCCCCTCGCCGGTGCGGTCGCGGTGGTGCACCGCCGCCAGGATGGCGATCGCCGCGCTCATCGCTCCGCCGCCGAGGTCGCCGATCTGCACGCCGGGCATGGCCAGGGTCCCGTCGGGCGTGCCGCTGATGCCGAGCGCGCCGCCGATGGCCATGTAGTTGAGGTCATGTCCTGCGCGATCGCGATATGGCCCGTCCTGGCCATAACCGCTGATCGAGCAGAGCACGATGCCGGGGTTGACCGCGCTCAGCGCCTCCCAGCCGACGCCGAGGCGGTCCATCACCCCGGGGCGGAAGGACTCCAGGACCACGTCGGCGCCGCGCACCAGGGCCAGGAAGGCGTCGCGGCCGCCGGCGCTCTTGAGGTCGAGGACGATCGAGCGCTTGTTGCGGTTCAGCGTGTGGTACATCGCCGAGTACTCGCCGCGCAGCGGCGGGGTCCAGCGGATGTAGTCGCCGCCGTTGGGGTCCTCCACCTTGATCACGTCGGCGCCGAGGTCGGCGAGCAGCAGGGTGCAGAACGGGCCCGGCAGGAGTCGGGACAGGTCGAGGACGCGGAGCCCGGTGAGCGGCATGTCGGCGCCGGAGTGTAGCAACTGGCCTGCGCGTGGATTTTCGCCGGGGAGGCTGTGCTAGATTCGCTCAAAGGAGCACCGCAGCAATGGTGGCCAACGCCGACGTCGTCCGCACCCTGGAACGGATCGCCGACCTGCTGGAGATCAAGGGCGAGAACCCCTTCAAGTCGCGGTCCTACCGGCTGGCCGCCGCGCAGGTCGAGAACCTCTCCGAGGAGCTCACCGCGATCCTCGACCGCGAGGGCTCGCTCGACCCCATCGAGGGCTTCGGGCCGGCCATCTCCGAGAAGATGACCGTCCTGCTGCGCACCGGCCGCTCGCCGTACCTGGAGCAGTTGGAAGCCGAGATCCCGCCCACCCTGCTGCAGGTCATCGGCCTGCCCGGCGTCGGTCCGCGCACCGCGGCGACGCTGTGGAAGGAGGCGGGCATCACCACGCTCGACGACCTCGAGGAGGCGTGCCGCTCCGGGAGGCTCGCCGGGCTGCCCCGCATGGGCGCGAAGACGGTGGAGAAGATCCTCGCCGCCTGCGAGGCGCAGCGCGAGACCGGGGGCAAGCAGCGCCGCCCGCGCGACCTCGTCGCCCCACTGGTGGAGACGCTGCTCGGAGGACTGCGTTCGCTGCCCGCCGCGCAGCGCGCCGAGGTCGCCGGGTCGTTCCGCCGCGGGCGCGACACCGTCGGCGACCTCGACCTGCTCGTCGCCACCACCGCACCGCGCGACGCGCTGGTCGGCTTCGCCGCGCTGCCCCAGGTCGAGCGCGTCCTGCTGCGCGGCGACACCAAGCGCAGCGTCGTCGTCGACGGCATGCAGGTCGACTGCCGCGCCGTCGCGCCCGAGCAGTTCGGTGCCGCCTGGCAGTACTTCACCGGCTCGCAGAACCACAACATCCGGCTGCGCGGGATGGCGCTGCGGCTGGGATTGACGCTCAACGAATACGGCGTGTTCCGCGTCGACGACGGCAGCCGCGTCGCCGGCGAGACCGAGGAGGACGTGTACCGGGCGCTCGGCCTGCGCTGGATCCCACCGGAGCAGCGCGAGGACAGAGGAGAGGTCGAGGCGGCGCGCATCGTGCCGGCGGGCGTCGCTTCGCAGGAGGACGTGGAGAGGTGATGGAGGAGCTGGTCATCAAAGTGCCGGCGCCGTTCAGCGGCGTCGACGATCTCGGCTTCAGCGCGCGCTACCCGGCGCAGGAGCCCACCGAGCCGCTGCGCGACGTGCCGCTCTTCGTCGAGGGGCCGGCGCGACCGATGCGGGTGCTGGTGGAGCGGCTGGCGCTGCTGGCGGAGAAGGAGCGGCTGCTCTCGCTGGCCACCTCCGCCGCGGAGGACGAGGCCTACACCTGGACGCCGCCCATCCAGCTCAGCGACGAGGTCTGCGTGCTCGCCTTCCGCGACCGGTCGATGCGCGCGGGGGAGGTGGCAGCGGCGGCGGGGCGGCAGTACCTCTGGAACCTGGTGCGCCCGATGGCCTTCACCTTCCTGCGCGACTGCGTGCGCATCGGCGGCCTGCGCCTCGCCGACCGCATCGCGGTGGTGCTCGACGCCGGCCAGCCGCCGGTGATCGACCTCGAGCTCGACCGCAGCAGCATCTGGCCCCAGAACGGGACGCTGCTGCTCGGCGCCTAGCGGCCCCGGTCAGCCGATCGGCGTCGCGTGCGGTGTCGGCGTGGCGGGCGCCGGGGTGCCCGAGCTGGTCGGCACCGGGGTCGCGCCGGGGCTGGCGCTGGCGCCGGGGCTCGCCGAGGTGCTCGGCGCCGGAGTGCTGGTCGGGGGCAGCGGCGGCGTCGGGCAGTTGGCGAAGGCGGCGTTGAACGGCGTCGGGCTCGGCGTCGGCGGCAGCGTGGCGCCGGGTGAGAGCGACGGGTACGGCGTGTAGCTCGGGCAGGGCGGCGGCGGCGCGGGTGGCGCGCTGTGGGAGCCGCTGACGACCAGCGACACCGCCACCGCGATCGCCCCGATGAGGACGGTGACGACGAAGGTCGCCGCCCCCCACTCCTTGCGGGCCACGCGCCACCAGTTCACGCCACGTACTCCTCCAGCGCCTGCTGCAGCGCCGGGCCGAAGGTGGGATGGTCGCGTGCCGTCCGCACCAGGGTTCTGATCCAGCCTTCGGGAGTGCCCACGTCGAGCAGCTCCCCGTCGAATTCGAGGCCCCACACGGGGCCGTCCGCGAGCGCCCCCGCGATGCCGTCGGTGAGCTGGATCTCCCCGCCCGCACCGGGCCGGGTGCTCTCCAGCGCCTCCATCACCGCGGGAGTGAGGACGTATCGTCCCATGATCGCCAGCAGGCTCGGCGCCTCGTCGGCCTTGGGCTTCTCGACCATGCCGGTGACCCGGTGCAGCCGGCCCCGCGACTCGGCGACGGCGACCGAGCCGTAGCGGCTGATCTGGTCGGGGGTCACGCGCATCAGCGCCAGGACGGGCGTGCGCAGCTCGCGATGGGCGTCGACGAGCTGCTTGAGCACGGGGGTGGCCCCCCAGGAGAGGTCGTCGGGGAGCAGGCACGCGAAGGGCTGGTGCTGGATGACCGGCCTGGCCTGGAGCACAGCGTGGCCGAGGCCGAGGGGCTCGGACTGGTAGACGTAGGCGAACCTGGCCAGCTTCTGGGGCTCCGTCGCCGCCTCCAGCTCCTTGTGCTTGCCCCTGGCCTGGAGCGTGCGCTCCAGCTCGGGCGCCGCGTCGAAGTGGGCGGCGAGGAGCTCCTTGCCCCGGCTGATCACCATCACCACCGTCTCGATCCCGGCCGCCCGCACCTCCTCGACCCCCCACTGCAGCACGGGCCGGTCGAGCACGGGCAGGAGCTCCTTGGGGAGCGCCTTGGTGGCGGGCAGGAAGCGCGTCCCCAGCCCGGCGGCGGGGATGACGCAGTGACGGACGTCCACGGCGGCGCATTGTCGCCTCTGCGGCGGCTGCGGCGCCACCCGGCACGTTTGGGCCGCGCGCGCCCAGCCCTATACTGTGGGGCCGCTGCGCGGCCGGGCCTCGGTGGGCCGGCGCGCCCGGTGCGGGCCCCGTTCGTCTAGTGGTCCAGGACACCGCCCTCTCAAGGCGGAGATCATCGGTTCGAATCCGATACGGGGTACCAGCGGAACCTTATCGGTCGCTATTCGAACTCTCAGGCGGGGCGCGCTGGCACCCCGTCTAGCCGAGAGCGGCACGGCTGAAATCTGGCTGTGCGAGCGCCCAGGGTGCTCAAAACGGTTCCACGACACCGTGATATCCAGTGTGGCACCGATGCCAGGTACGTCTCGGCCGCGTGAACGAGGCTCCTATACGTGGCCGCTGTTGATCGGTTGCCTGTCCGTTCCCGTCTTGCGGGCGTTCGGCCCAACAACTTGGGCCAGCATCTCCGCCCGACGCACCCTTCGCGCTCGTTCCTTGCCTCCTGGCATCACCGATGCGTGATAAAACGGCGGCTTCTTGCTCCCATCTGTCAGCGTGGTTGCGCAATCCTGTCTATCAGTTTCCAAGACTCGGCGGTCACTAAGAGAAGGCGTCCTGCCGACTGCTCTGCATTGATAAGAGCAGTCAGTCTTTCGCGAAGGGCTCCTCGAAAGCTGTTATCCGGTTCGCCGCTCCATCGCGCGAATGTGGTGATGATCCCCGGCTCCTCGTCCCATTCACACAGCTCTTGCCAAAACTCTGGCCGACCTAGACCCCATGCGTACGGCGGTCGATACGGCTTGTCGTCACGGGCGATCAGTGCCAGCGCTTCTCCAACGGTGATTGAGGCGAGCGCACGTAGCATCTGAGCATGAGGAACGCCCAGGCCTTTCAAGTGATCGGTCCAGTACGGCTGCATGAGATGTAGCGAGAGGGCAATGGTCGTCTCGCCATGCCCCCCCAATGTCTCCAGGTGCCGGTACTCGGGTGAGACAATCCAGGGCACGCGTCCAACATAGCTGTCGAACATGGGCATGCCGACAATTTCCATTCGCTCCCAGTCGGAAGTGCAGTAGGCTCGCACGAGCAATCGATCTGCAATCAATCGAGTGATTAGGCGGGGCGCCTCTGTGATCCACGATAGCCCGCTGCGCGACGGCCCACTGCGTACGTCGAACACAGAGCGAAGTCGGCGGACGAGACGAGAAAGGGCAGAATCGGAAATGGTTCCCCCGACTTGTGTAAGCGTCTCGATCGCTTCGCAAAAGGGCTCAACGATGGGTTCGTAGACCGGTCGCCAGTCATCGACGGCGCGACCATTTATCGATTGAGGGATCGTGGGGGGTGCCGCAAAGAACCCATCAATGGCAGTGTCAAGTGTCTGTATGGCTTGGCGAACCCGAGTGTCGTCATCTGTACGCGACTGATCGGTAGCGGTGGATGGTTCATCTTGTCCTGGGGATTCGGCGTATGCGCTGGCATCTCGCTCGCGTACCCACGCGACGATGCGTTCGGGGCTGGCGAAATAGGTGTGCTCGCCTGATCGAAAGGGATACGAGCCCAGGGAGGTATAGACCGGCGTGCCCAATTCACGCCCAATGAGGCAAGCAACACGCAGGATCCTGCCCTCTCGCTCGACGGTGCGCCATTGCATCAGCACGGCCGGCATGCACTTGGTCAAACGGGTGGTAAGCCGATCCTCATACTTCGCGATTTGCGCATCGGTTAATGGACGACCGTCAAAGCCACGATCTCCCCACAGACTCAGGTCGTCGTTCTGCCCGAAGATTAGGAAGGACAGGCGCTGCGGATTAGTGTTGACCAGCCCAACTGCGAATTTTTCCAGATCGGCCAACCCCGGATCGTCGTTGAGCAGCGCTATCGTACGTTTGCGTTCCACGCGGGCGCTGCGTTCGTTGCTGTTGATTACCTGTTCCAACTCCTCCTGTTCGAAGTCGTCGAAGATGACCTGCCGAGCCGCACCAACACGAGTAGGGCGCTTGGGCGTTGCGGAGGGCGTGGGCGGCATCTCCCGCTGTCGGACTGTTTCTGTGAGTGCGCCGCTCTGAACACCTATTTCGAGGAGCTGTTGGTGGTGATGCCGGTGGAACGCTTCAGCCAAGTGAGTTTCACGGAGGATTACCGCACCTTCTTCCAAGGCCACGGCTTCAGCCTCCTTGAGGAATTCGTGGAGGACGAAGCCCATGCGGCTCGCGGGACCTCCTTCGCGCACAGCCTTCCTCAGCTCGCTGCGGCGCTGTCCGAGCCAGACGGTCTCCTCGCTCAAGGCGTAGGCGAGCGCCGACATGGGGTCAAGGGTGAGGGTTGAGACAAGGAGCGTGGGTATCCATACGCCGCCGCCGTCCTCCTCCCCCTCCCTCCAGAGTTGGACTAACTGACGGACAACGCTCGCAACTTCCACTGCTCAAGTGTAGTGGCCCGTCCGTCGCCGGGCGCTTTCCTCCGTTCAAACTAGACAAACGTGCGGGTACCAGCGACTTCTCCGACGCTTTAGGCTTCCCACAAGGCGCTGACCGGAGTGCACCAAAGTTTGGAGCCGAATGGCAGGCTCTGTCGCCCTGTGTAGAGGACGAGTCCGCACTGGAAACGGTCGCCTGTGCGCCCCGCCAAGTGACGCAAGCCGGCAAAGTCAGCGCTGCGGACAGTCGCAGCGGCCTTCACCTCGATGCCGACCACACGACCGTCAGGGGCTTCCAAGACGACGTCCACCTCGACGCCGTCCCTGGTCCGGTAGTGAAACATGCGCGGGCGATCCATGCACCAACCGAGCTGCTTGCGAAGCTCCGTCACGACAAACGTTTCCAGGAGGGGCCCAGCATCGCCCAGGGGACTGGCCAAGCCATCCGCATCCGCGCCGACCAGATGAGCGCAGAGGCCGCTGTCGCCCATAACGACCTTGGGCGCGTGAATGGCCCGAGTAGTACGGTTGTTGGACCAGGCTGGTACGAGCAAGATCATGTACGCGGCTTGAAGCAGCGTCAGGTAACGCCGCACCGTTGTCGTTGGCATTTCCGCATCGCGGGCGAGTCCGTCGATGTTGAGCACAGTGCTGCTGCGCGCCGCAAGGAGACGCAAGAGCCGGGAGACGTCGGCGATTCGCTCCACCGCGGAGAGGTTGAGCAGATCTCGCTGAAGCAGCGTCTGGACGTAGCTCTCAAACCAGACGGACCGTCGGCGTCGGTCGGTACGCGCGACCGCCTCAGGAAAGCCGCCCGTTGCGGCGAGTTCCAGGTAATCGCGCCGCCCGAGTGTCGTTTCGATTCGGGCGCCCTGCCAGCCGTCGAAGCAGCGGTCCAGGAATCGCTCGATCCGGCCAGAGAGCTCACCTTGCGAGAACGGCCAGAGCTCGACGATCTGCATGCGCCCTGGCAGAGCATCAGCCACCTGGGGAAGGAGGAGGATGTTCGCCGAGCCCGTGAGGAGAAAGTGACCAGGTCGATTGGCCCGATCGACCGCAGCCTTGATGGCCAGGAAGAGTTCCGGTACGCGTTGGACCTCGTCAATCAGGAGCAGGCCGTGCGTCTCCACGAACCCAGCCGGGTCCGCCAGGGCGGCCGAACGTGTGGCCTCCTCGTCAAGGGTGATAGCTGTTACGCCCGACCGACCCTCGATGGCCATCCGGGCGAGGGTGCTCTTGCCGACCTGCCGCGCCCCGGCTATGAGAACAACGCGGGTGTCGGCGAGGGCCTCCCGTACCTCTGCCAGTAGGTGACGAGGGCGGAAATTCGTGGTCCCAAGGGGCGGGGCAGGGACATCCACAGCACAAGTATGGCGGATCTGCCGGGTGGATGGCGGTGGATCTGCCGGAGGTTGTTCGGCGGATCTGCCGATAGCGCCGTGGATGATTTGCCGCTTCAACCCGGCCCCTGCTTGGATGGAGGGCTACACGTCCCTGTAGTACTTGCAGACGTGGCTCTTGACCTCAAGACCTGGTCCTGCCGGCTCGCCAAGAGAACCTGGGCGAGGGTGCTCTTCCCAGCCTGTCGCGCACCTGCGACAAGCACGACCCTGGTGTCAGAGAGGGCTTCGTGAACCAGCGCCAGAGCGTGCCTAGGACGGTAGCCGGGTATGCCGGCAGGGGCTCTATGGCGGATCAGCCGCCAGTTGCGTGGTGGTTTGGACGCTACTCCGTGGTGATCTAGACGCCATCCCATGGGGAGGGATCGACGGAACCCGGGAGCGGCCTATGTGTACTCCAGTCACCTGCCTACTTGTCCAATAGATCGTCGCCCAGATGTACAGTGGCGCGGGTACAATGTGCCGATGGCCAGGAGGTCCAGCTACCACCGCAGGATCGTCGACGACGAGCTCGACCGGCTGATGGTCGGGCTTCCAGCCATCAGTCTCGAAGGGGCGAAGGGCGTGGGCAAGACGTCGACGGGCTCGGAACGAGCTGCTTCCATCTTCCGCCTGGACGAGGAGGGCCCGAGTTCGATCGTGGCGGCCGATCCGCGCCGTCTTGCAAGTGCGAGGCCGCCGGTTCTCATCGACGAGTGGCAACACGTTCCGGCAACCTGGGACGTTGTCCGGCGCGCCGTGGACGCAGGGGCAGCTCCGGGGCAGTTCCTCCTCACCGGATCAGCGTCCCCACGGGGCCTCGCGACGCATTCGGGCGCGGGACGGATCGTCACCCTGCGGATGCGACCGTTGTCGCTGGTCGAACGCCTGGAGCGACCGCCGACCGTGAGCCTGGCGGCACTGCTGTCGGGTACCCACCCGGGAGTCGACGGAGCCACCCCGGTCGCCCTGGAGGACTACACGGCCGAGATCCTGCGGTCGGGGTTTCCCGGGATTCGTCACCTCGCGAATCGGGCCGCGCGGTCTCAGCTCGACAGTTATCTTGACCGGGTCGTCGACCGTGACTTCGAGGAGGTCGGTCGGTCTGTGCGCAATCCCGCGGCGCTGCGCCGCTGGATGACCGCCTACGCCGCCGCCACGTCCACGACCGCGACGTGGGAGAAGATCCGCGATGCCGCGGCCGCTGGCTTTGCAACCAAACCGTCGCGAGTCACGACTCAGCACTACGGTGACGTCCTGGAGCGGCTGTGGCTCGTCGACCCGGTCCCGGGCTGGGCACCGACACGGAGCGCGCTCCACCGCGTCACCCAGGCGCCCAAACATCAGCTGGCCGACCCGGCTCTGGCGGCCCGCCTCCTCGGGTCCACCGCCGAGAGCCTCCTCGCCGGCGAGGCGAGCGGGCCCGCGATGCCTCGCGACGGCAATCTGCTCGGTGCGCTCTTCGAGTCTCTGGTGACACTGTCCGTGCGCGTCTATGCCCAGGCTGCGGAGGCGCGTGTCGGGCACTTCCGCACGAAGTCGGGCGAGCACGAGGTCGACCTCATCGCCGAACGGGCCGACGGCCGAGTGGTGGCCATGGAGGTGAAGCTTGCCGCTTCCGTCAATGACGGCGACGTGCGTCATCTCCACTGGCTCGCAGACCGTATCGGAGACGACCTGCTGGATCTGGTGATCATCACCACAGGCGCCGACGCGTACCGCCGAAAGGACGGCGTCGCGGTCGTTCCAGCCGCCCTACTCGGCCCTTGAATTTGGGCTACACGGATTCGTAGGACGCAGGGCGCCGACGAGCGACGCACGAGCTGTCATGCCGTCAAGCAACGCCGCCGTGCGCGGCGGCTTGAACGAGCTTGTCCAACCTGGTGTCAAGGCGTCGAGGGTTTGAGTAAGCCTCGCCAGGGTGCACCAGGTGTCGACGTTGAGTTCGGTTAATCGCCGGCCGCGGCGACGGCTTCGGATTCGTCGTCGTAGCCGCGGATCTCCACGACGCGGCCGTCGACGACGGTGAGGACCTGCCAGCGATCCTCCGCCTCCGGTGCGCCGTCACCGGCGTCGCCGGAGGTGACCTTCATCGACACGAGGATCTTGTCGTTGTGGACGCGGACGTCGCTGACATGGCCCCGCCGTCCCGCGGCACGCCCCCTGCGGTACCAGTCGAGCACCTGCCGCCGGTTCCTGCACGGAGGCGACGGATCACCTCCTGCCCCCCAGCGCACATCGGGGTCGAGGAGGTCCGCGAAGGTGTCGAGGTCGGCGCTCTCCAGTGCGGTCCTCACCTTGGCGGCGATGGCCTCGACGTCGGCCTGGGAGTGGGACATCGGCACGACGATAGCAGCGGCCGCCGGACTACGCCGCGGTGCCGAGATACGCGGTACGGAACGTCGTGTCGGCGAGGATGTCCTCGACGCTGCCCTCGGCGACGACGCGCCCGGCGACGAGCCCGTAGGCGCGGTCGGCGATGTCGCGGACCAGCGGGACGTCGTGGTCGACGATCACCAGCGTGGTGCCGAACCTGGTGCGGACGTCGAGGAGGGCCTCGCCGAGCCAGGCGACGTCGCGCTTGGCGATGCCGGCGGACGGCTCGTCGAGCAGCAGGATGCCCGCGCCCAGGCTCACCAGGCAGGCGAGCTGGACCAGCCGCCGCGTGCCCGTGGGCAGGTCGCCGGTGCGCCGGTCGGCGATGCCGGAGAGGGCGAAGGTGTCGAGGAGATCGCCGGTTCGCCGGCCGGCGTCCTGCGACGCGTCGGGAGGCGACGCGCGCCCCAGCGCAAGACCGACGGTGTCGCGGATGCTGAGGCTGTCGAAGAGCAGTCCCTGCTGGAAGCTGCGCCCGATGCCCCGACGGGCGCGCGCGGCGGGCGCGAGGCGCTTGATCTCCTCACCGCCCAGCAGCACGCTGCCCTGGTGCTGCCGCAGCTCTCCTGACAGCACGTCGAGAAGAGTGGTCTTGCCCGCCCCGTTCGGGCCGATGATGGCGAGAACTTCTCCGCGCGCCACGCGGATCGCGACGCCGTCGAGCGCCACCAGCCCCGCGAAGCGAACCGTGATGTCGTTGGCCTCGAGGTGCGCCGGCGCACCTGCACCGGCGAGCGGCGGTGCGACCGCGGTCCCGTCGCGTCGCGCTGCGACTCCGAGCAGCGGGATGGCGTCGACGGCACCGGCATCCCCCGGCGCGGGGACGAAGCGGCCGACGATGGCGTCGCGCAGCCGGAAGAGAGCGCCGGCCAGTCCCTGCGGGAAGAGCAGCACCGCCACCAGCAGCCCGAACCCGGCGAAGAGCAGCGTCGAGTTGGTGCCGATCAGGCCCGGCAAAAGCGGCGCCAGGAAGAACTGCGTGGACTGGATCCAGACCGCCCCCATGATCGCTCCGGTCACGGTGCTGACGCCGCCGAACACGACCATGGCCACCAGCGCGAGGGAGGCGTCCGGCGAGAAGACTCCCTGGCTGAAGTTGACGAGGAAACCCCCGTACAGATACCCCGCCGCCGCGGCGATCATCCCCGCGACGACGACGGCCGTCAGCTTGGCGCGGGTCGGCGAGATCGCCAGCGCCGCAGCCCACGCCTCGTTGTCGCGCACCGCCTCGACCGACCGTCCGGTCCGGCTGCGATGGAAGCGGTGCACCACCATCCCGCCGAGCACCAGCGCCGCAACGCAGAGCCAGTAGTACGTGCGCTCGTCGTTGAAGTCGATGCCCAGCACCGACGGCCGCGCGATGGTGAGCGCCGACCCTCCCGACCCGGTGCGCGTCAGCCACGCCTGCTGGAACAGCCACCCCGACGCGACCACGGCGACGCCCAGCGTCGGCACCGCCAGCGACGCGCCGCGCATCCGCAACGTCGGCAGCGCCACCACGAGCGCAACCGCGCCGCCGGCGAGCACCGCGCCGAGGAAGGCGAGAGGTGCCGGAGCGCCCATGCTGGCGAAGCGCCCGCCAGCGATCGCCCCGATGGCAACGAGGGCGACCTGCCCCAGCGAGAGCTGCCCGCTGAACCCGGTGACCACCACCAGCGACAGCCCCATGATGGCGAACACGGCGATGCTGGCCAGGAAGACCACCTTGTCGACCGGCATCGCCAGCGGCACCAGACTCATCGCGACCACGACAGCGGCGAGCAATCCCCAGCGCGCCAGCCGCACTCCGGGCAGCGCGGCGATGCGCGGCGCAAGCGGCTGGATGGGTCCCGTCAGCGACGACGAGCCGCCCACCGCGGCGCGTCCCTCCCCGCCCGTGCGCCTGCGGAACACCAGCACCATCAGCAGCACCGCGAGGATGACGACGTCCGCCGTGTCCGCCGCGGGGTAGTTCCAGGTGATCACCGCTTCGACCGCGCCGATGCCGACGCCGCTCGCGAAGGTCAGCGGCAGGCTGTTGAACCCGCCGATCAGCGCCGCGGCGAACGCGTAGTACAGCACGCCGCCCGCCAGCGGGCTGGCGCTCCCCGCCGACGGCGCCACCGAGGTCGCGGCCGCCAGCACGCTCGCCAGTCCGGCCAGCAGCCCGGCGATCGCCCAGATCGTCAGGGCCACGCGCCGGGTGGGGATGCCCGCATGCTGCGCCGCCTCCATGTTCTCCGACGCCGCACGCGAGGCGACGCCCAGCCGGTGGCGCCGCAGGAACCAGGCGAGGAGCGCGACCGCGACCGGCGCGACGGCGAGGATGGCGAGGTCGCCTTCGCGCAGGGTCAGCGTGCCCACCGCGACCTGCGCGGTGAACGGCAGCGGGACGCGGCCGTGCCGCGGCACGAAAAGGACAACCACGGCCAGAAGCTGCGCCGCGCCGATGGTGGCCAGCATCGCGGTCAGCCGCGAGGACCGCGCCAGCGGTCCAACCACCAGGAAGCCGACGGCCATCCCCGCCAGCGCCGCGGCCGCAAGGCCGGCGAGCAGCGCGAGGGCCCACGCGCCGTGCAGCGCGAAGAACACCCATCCCATCGCCGCCACCGCCAACGCTCCCGCGCTGCCGCCGGCGAAGTTCAGCACCCTGGACATGCGGTAGACCAGGGTGAGCGCGCAGGCGAAGAGGCCGTAGGTGAGGCCGACGATCACCCCGATGACGAGCGCCTCGACGGTGACCTGGAAGCCCGTCCCGGGAATGGTCATCCGCTCACGCCGCGGACGCCGCGCGCGGTGCGACTCAGTGTGCGGGTGCCGCCAGCCTGCGCCGCTTGCGCTGCCAGTACGCAGCGAACAGCACCGATCCCGCGCCGAAGGCGATGAAGAGCGCGACCACAGTGCCCACGGCGGCATGCCCCGGATGTCCGCCGCGCGCGGGGTTCAGCATGATCTCCAGGAACATGAAGGTGACGAGGACGGACACCACCGCCCACACGCCGCGATGCCACGCGGCGAGCGTACCACCGGGCAGGAACCGCAGCGGGACCATGCCGATCACCGATCCCACCAGCCCGCCGGCGAACACGGCGCCGAGGAAGTCGTCGAGGATGGTCACCGGCCAGAGCGCGCCGGGCTTGGCGGCGGCGTCGTTCACCGGCAGCCAGGCGAACCAGGCGAGCAGCGCGATGAGCATGGTCACGACGGTGGCGATGGCGACCGTGTGTCCCTGCTCGTTCTTCGCCAGCGACGCTCCGGTGAAGACCGCGCCGCAGACCACGCCGTACAGGTAGCCGGGCTCGAAGTCGGAGAGCCGCGACACCACGACGCAGCCGATGGCGATGGGCAGCCCGGCGGGCAGGGCGCGCAGCGACCACTGCGTGTCGCGATGCCGCAGCCGGCGGTAGGAGACGATGACGAACGTCGAGACGGCGATGCCCCACAGGGTGGCGGCGACCGTGGAGAGGAAGGTGGTGACCGAGGTACCGTTGAACCCGAAGTTGGGGTCGAGAAGTCCGCCGAGCAGCGCGCCGAGCAGAACCACGGCGGCGATGATGCTGAGGTGCGTGCGCCGGTCGGTGTGCGCCACGATGCGGCTGCGCATGCGCCTGACGACGCCGAAGTGGCGCTCCCAGAAGGCCACGATGTCCTCGTAGTTCTCCTGGAAGGTGTGGTTGAAGAGCTGCGCAGGGAAGGTGATGAGGACGATGGCCAGCACCGCGAGGGCGGCGCTGAGCACGGTCGTCTGCAGGGACGAGAAGGCCTGGCCGGGTGTGGCGATCCCGGCCGTGATGGTGGAGCGCCCGTGCAGGGCGCTCGACGCCGCGCCGCCCCCGCCGGAGCCCGACCCGCCGGCGACGATCGGAGGCTGTCCACCGCCTGCGCCACCCCCCGTGCCCGGCAGGACGGGCGGCGGGAGCGCGGCCGGCTGGGTTGCGGAGGCCGACGACGACCCGCCGGTGGCCGCCAGGGCCACGTCGTCGATGGCGACGCCGCACGAGCCGTCGGTGGAGGCCGCACGCAGGAAGGACACCGTCGAGCTGTCGCCGCTCGCTGTCACCGACGTGCTCTGGGCCGTCCAGCCCATCGACTGGAAGCTGTGCCCGCTCACGTTGAAGGTCGGCTGGGCGACGACGCTCCCGTTCCAGATCACGCTGAGCACGCGCGTGGTCGGCGTCGTGCACTGCGGGTTGCCGGAGATGAACCAGCTCAGCTGGTACTGCGTCCCCGCCGTGGTGCTCACCTGCTGGGTGACCTCCGAGGCGCCGTTCGAGGACAGGTTGACGGACTGCGCGCCGTGCGCCGGCTGCCAGTAGGAGCGCATCACCTCGACCCCGTCGCCGCTCGCGGTCCAGCCGGGCAGCGCCGTGGTGGTGTTGCCCACCAGCGTCCAGGCCTGCGAGATGGCGTTCTGCTCGAAGTCGCCGTTGACGATCAGGTCGGGGCCGCCGGTCTGGGCGGCGACGGTGGTCACGCCCGAATGCAGCGCGGCGCAAACCACGCCGCCCAGGCCCGCCACCAGCGCGCAACGAACACGCGCCCCCGTGCCGCCCCTCATCAGCTCGCCCTCTCGTGCCCCCGGTTGCTGCCCGTGCAATGTACCCGAAGGCCGCGCCGGCGTCAGCACCTCACTGGCGTGTCCGCGCCGGGGCTGGCGGTTGCCCGCTCCCGCCGTGGGCTCGGCGGACGAAGCGGAGCGGCACCTCGTCGGGGAGGCGCGCCTGGGCGAGGTCGACCCGGTCACCGCGGAGGGGCACGCCCTCACGGCGCAGCAGCGCGCGCTGCCGGGCGCCCCTGGCGACGCTGCCGTCGGCGCGGACCACGCGGTGCCAGGGCACGTCCTCGGCCGTCGTCGCCAGGACGCGCCCGACGAGGCGCGGCGCCCGCCGGTCGATGTCGCCGTAGGTGCGCACGAAGCCCGGCGGGATGGCGCGGATGCGGTCGAGGATGCGCAGCGCTCGCGCGTCGTCGCTCAAGCCCGCAACTGTAGGGGCGCAGGCCACCGGACGGCCGTTCGTCCCCCACCGGCGGGACGTGCTCCTCTGTGCGGCGCGCCCGCGGACGCCGACGATGGAGTCGCGCGCCCGTGCAGCCGGACACGGAGGTTCAGAGATGAGCGTCACACCGGAGGAGGACCTCCGAGCCGAGGCGCGCCGCCGGGTCAGGGAGCGGCGCGAGTTCCCCACCCACCTGCTCACCTACGTTCTGGTCAACGGCGTCCTCATCGCCATCTGGGCGATGAGCGGCCAGGGCTTCTTCTGGCCGGGCATCGTCATGGCCGGCTGGGGTGTCGGGGTGGTCATGCACGCCTGGAACGTCTACGCGCAGCGACCGGTCACCGAGGCCGACGTCGACCGTGAGCTGGAGCGCATGCGCCACATGACGTGATGCCCAGGGCCGCCGGCCCAACCGTCACAAGCGGCCGGGACGTTCGGCACTTGCCGCACCCCGCGCATCTGACCGTCAATCTCCCTCATGGACCCGAGGATCGCCGACCGGCTGGTGCTGCGAGCGCTCGCAGGGGCGGAGACCCCGCTCACCCTGCCGGGGCTCCACACCGCGGTGGCCCTCGACCCCGACTCGGCGTCGCTGCAGCCGTTCGGAGCCCAGATCAGCGCCGCCCTGGTGCGGCTGTTGATGAGCGGCGAGGTCGACGTGGAGCAGGACGGCGTGCACCTCGTGTACCTGCTCCGCCATGCGCACGTCGGCCACGGCGCGGTGGCATAGGACCCGCGACCACAGGCTCTTCGCCTCTGGCGCCGCCGGTCGCGCCCCGCCATCGTCGGTGCTGAGATGACACGCCGCATCGTCGTCCTCGGGGCCGGCACCGGGGGCACTCTCGCCGCCAACCGGCTTCGCCGGATGCTGCCGGGCAGCGTCGACATCACCGTCGTCGACCAGGACGACGTGCACGTCTACCAGCCCGGCCTGCTCTTCGTCCCCTTCGGGCTCGCCCACGCCGAGGACCTGGTGCGGCCACGCCGCCGCCAGCTCCACGACGGCATCGACTTCCGCGAGGTGGGGATCGACCGCGTCGACCTCGACGGCGACACCGTGCACCTGCAGGACGGCGTCTCGCTCCACTACGACGTCCTCGTCGTCGCCACCGGCGCCACGCTGCTCCCCGAGGAGACCCCGGGCATGACGGGTCCGGCCTGGAACGAGAGCGTCTTCACCTTCTACTCGCTGGATGGCGCACGCGCGCTGCAGAAGCGGCTTGCGAGCTTCGAGAACGGGCGCCTGGTGGTCAACGTCGTCGACATGCCCGTCAAGTGTCCGGTGGCACCGCTCGAGTTCTGCTTCCTGGCCGACTGGTTCCTGCGCGAGAAGGGGGTGCGCGAGCGCGTCGACATCACCTATGTCACGCCGCTCGACGGCGCCTTCACCAAGCCGGTGGCGTCGCGAGCCCTGGGCGGGATCCTGGAGCAGAAGGGCGTCGAGGTGGTCACCGAGTTCAACACCGGAGAGGTCGGTGACGGGCGCCTGATCGGGTACGACGGCAGGGAGGTTCCCTTCGACCTCGCCGTCGTGGTGCCGCTGCACGGCGGCGCCGCGTACGTCGGCCGCTCACCCGGGCTCGGTGACGAGCTCAACTTCGTGCCCACCGACGAGCACACCCTGCAGTCGCGCGCCAGGCCCAACGTCTTCGCCCTCGGCGACGCCGCCAACGTGCCCATCTCCAAGGCGGGCTCGGTCACCCACTTCGAGGGCGAGGTGCTCAGCGAGAACGTGCGCCGCTTCCTCGCCGGCGAGCCGCTCGACGCGGCCTACGACGGGCACGCCAACTGCTTCGTGGAGACCGGCTTCCACAAGGCGCTGCTCATCGACTTCAACTACGACACCGAGCCGCTGCCCGGTCACTTCCCGGCCCGCATGGGACTGCCGCTGCTCAAGGAGTCGCATCTCAACCATCTCGGCAAGCTGATGTTCCAGTGGTTCTACTGGCACACCCTGCTGCCAGGACGCGACATCCCGGGCATCGGCTCGGCGATGCCGCACGGCGGCAAGACGCTTCCAGCCGAGCCCACGGAGGCCGTCAGGTGATCGCAGAGACCGTGCTCCAGAGGACCGTCGCAGGCGTGACGGTCGACGTCAACGGCGAGGGCTTCTTCCTCCACCCGGAGCAGTGGAGCGAGGCGATGGTGCCCGAGCTGGCGGCCGCCGAAGGCATCGCCACGCTGACCGAGCGGCACTGGCAGCTGATCCGCCTGATGCGTGCCGCGTACGAGCGCGACGGCACCGGGCCGCCGGTGCGGGCGCTGAGCAAGACGTCGGGCGTGCCCATCAAGGACCTCTACGAGCTGTTCCCCAAGGGACCGGCCAAGGTGGCGGCGCGCATCGCGGGAATTCCCAAGCCACGGGGGTGCATCTGATGGCCATCGCAGCCAAGTCGCCGGCCGAGCAGCCGGCGCAGCGAACGGACACCATCGAGAAGGTGTCGATCATCATCTCCCAGGGTTCGCTGGAGGGAGCGTACCCCGGCCTGATCATGGCCAACGGCGCGCGCGCCGAGGGCATCGAGGCCAATCTCTTCTTCACCTTCTTCGGGCTCGACGTGATCAACCGCAAGCGGATCGACCACATCAAGGTCGCGAGCGTCGGCAACCCGGGACTGCATCTCGCCACCTGGGTCGGCGGCGTGCCCGGCGTGTCGAGCGCGCTGACCCACTACATGGAGCACAAGATGGGGCAGATCGACATGCCGTCGATCCCCGAGTTCGTGGCGATGGTCGCCGACAGCGGCGCCGGGCTCTACGCCTGCAAGATGACCGTCGACATGTTCGGCCTCACCATGGACGACTTCATCCCGCAGGTGAAGGGCATCATCACCGTCGGCGAGTTCTACGCGCTGGCCGCCGGCGGCCAGATCATCTTCACCTAGCCGCCGGTGCGGCGGCGCGACCGGGAACCACCAGGCTGGCCAGCAGCCGGTCGGTGACGGCGGCGATGTCCTCGACGGCCGCGTCGAAGGCGGCCCGGTTGGCCTGCGAGGGGACGCGGTAGCCGCTCAGCTTGCGGACGTACTGCAGGGCCGCGGCGCGGGTGTCCTCGGCGGTGGGCGGCGGGGTGGCGCCGCGCAGCGTCTTGATGGATCGGCACATGCCGGCAACCCTACACCACGGCCGGCGCGGGTAAAGGCCTGTGAAACCGCGCGGGACCTCGCAGACTCGCGGAGAACGCCAGGCCGCACAAGGCGAATCGGCCGCCGCGGAGCCCTCCCGGCGGGGTGCGGCGCGACGCGCCCGTGAAACGGCGCACGCAACACGATCACGGCCGTGTGCCGCGGCGCGCCGCTCTGCTCAGGCCTTCCTACACTCGCGGGCAACGCGAGGCCGCGTGGCGAACAGGGAACACGCCGGCGGCCCGACGCGAGGGGTATCGATGATCCGCATGTCGTTTTCACGGAGGCGTGCCGTCGCGCTCAGCGGCTCGGTCGCGCCTGCGGTGAGAAGGGGAATGGGACAGGATGCGGTGGGCGCGATTGCAGCCCACCGCATCGCTGGCCCCGCCCGGCGCGCCACCCACCCGCTCAGCACCGGGCGCCGGGCGATGGTGTGCCTCGGCGCCGTGGTGCTGCTGGCGGCCTTCGCGGGCTGCCTGCTGGGGCGGGTCCTCTCCGCCTAGCTCTGGCGGGCGAAGTAGAGGGTCGTCCCCGCGCCGGCGTCGCCGGCCGTGTAGATGATGTTGGCCTTGCCGTTGTGGTCGACGACGAGCTGGAAGAAGTCGAGCAGGCTGCGGTCGCCGCAGAGTGAGCTGCCGCTGCCGCCCGTCTGGATGCAGCCGCTGTGGATCCCGCTCACCGCGGTGCTGGCGGTGACCACCGGGGTGGCGGTGTTGGCGGCGGTGACCTGCGCGTAGTCGACGTCCCAGGACGCGCTGCCCGGCACCAGGTTGGGATCGCCCGTCGCCGAGGTGCCGTACCAGGCGGCGTCGATCACGCCGGGCGACACCACGTCGAGCGTCGGGAAGGTCGCCGTGCCGCTGCTCGCCGACAGGGTCACCGGGGCGCTCCAGGTGGCGCCCTTGTCGGTGCTGTAGGCGTACTTGATGGTCACGCCGCCGCCGGCCACGTGGTTGCCGTTGGCGTCGGTGCTGATGTTGCGACCCTCGCCCCAGGCCACGTACACGGTGCCGTTGGCGTCGACCTTGACCGGTGCGAAGTTGTACTCGACGTCGAAGGCGCTGCCGGTGCTGCCGGTGCCCGGGATCGACATCGTGGTCCAGGTGAGGCCGCCGTTGTCGCTGCGCGCCACACCGACGGCGCCGCCCTCGCCGCCCCCGTTCTGCTTGCTGTAGGTGACGTACACCGAGCCGCTCGAGGGGTCGACGGCGATGCCGCCGGGCGGGCACACGCACTCGCGCACGGGCGTGCTGACGCCGGAGACGCTGAGCCCGACGCTGACGGCGCTCTCGGGGATGACCGGCACGTCCTGGGCGAGCACCAGTCCGGCCTGCGGCGCCACCAGCGGCGCGCTCTTGGCCACGTGGACGGCGTCGACGCCGTCGTAGACCATGTAGATGGCGTTGTCCTTGGCCGAGTAGGCGATCCAGGGGCGGTCGTCGCCCGGCTGGGTGTGGCCGTACTCGTTGGCGATGAAGCTGGCACCGTGGTCGGTGGAGACCGCCATCGCCGAGTTGCCCAGCCAGAGGTCGGCCTGGTAGATGTCGCCGGCCGGGTCGACGGCCAGGTCGGTGTCGCCGCCGCTCACCGGGTCGCCGGTGGGATGCACGGGGCCCGCCCAGCCGGCGCCGCCGTTGGTCGACGTCCAGACGGGGCTGCCCCCGCCGTTGATGTTGCCGATCGACTGGGGCGCGGTGGCCACCAGGCGGCCGCTGCTGTCGAGCGCGAGGCTGGGCTCACCCAGGCCGCCCGACTGCGGGATCTGCACCGGCGCGGTGAAGCCGGTGCCGGCGGTGCCGCCGCCACTGGAGGCGAGCACGGTGCTGCCCAGGGCGGCGCCGAGGGTGACCACCACGGACGCGGCGATGCCGGCCGAGCGGCGGGTTCCGAGCAAATGCTTCATGCGAACCATCTCCTTCCGGTAGAACGACGCGGGGGGCTGCTTTCCCGCACGCCGGGTCGCCCGACGCGCAGCCGGACGCTCACCGTCATGGTCGTCGGGCCGCACCTGTCGCCTTCCCTGGCTGGCCCTCATTCTCCGGGTCGGGCGACCGCTGCGCAACTTTCCCGCACGTCCGTCAACTTCTCCGGGCTGGCGCGTGAAGAGGGGTGACGGCGGGGTCCACACCCGACATCCCCTCCCCTCTGCCGCGGGGGACATCACGTCCCCCGCGGCATCCGCAGGGGTCCCGGCGCTGCCGGGGCGATGCTCAACCTGCTACATAGATGTGCGACCGCGCCGCCGGCGCGGGCCACCGAGCAGACCCCTCACCGCGGAGTGCCTCGAATGTCGTCGCTGCTGCTGGCCGAGAGCCCGGCGCCCAACCTGCTCTACGTCCTGGGAATCCCCGCCGGGCTGCTGCTCGTCGCAGTGGTCATCTGCTACGGCGTCTGGCGGGCGGTCGGCCGCAGCTAGCGGGTCAGCCCTGGGGGGCCTCCCACCACTGGCACCACCAGTCGGCGCCGACCAGGATCTGCAGCCTGGGGTGCTCGCAGTAGGCGATCTTCTTGTGCTCCCCGGCGTAGTAGCGGCAGTTGTCGCAGCGCTGCTCGCCGCTCGGTGAGCCCTTCAGCTTCGCCTCGCGGACCAGGGCCTGGAGCTGCTGGTTCTCCTGCTCCATCTGCTCGTCGCGGCTCTGGCTCACCCCTCCTCCTCCACCGGCTCCCACCACTGGCACCACCAGCGCTCACCGACAAGGATGCGCAGCTTCATGTGGTTGCAGTAGGCGATGTCGTCGACGCCGATGTAGTAGCGGCAGGTGCCGCACTTCTCGTCGTCGTACGGCTCCCCCTGGAGGATGCTGTCCTCGACCTTGTAGAGGAGGCGGCGGTGGGTGTCGTCGACGGGGGTGGGGTACTCGGCCATCGGCGGTCTAGCGTAGCGTGGGGGACGGCGGCCACGCGTGAGCGGCGATGATGTCCCCGATGTACGACGTCGTCGTCGCCGGGGGAGGCCCCGCCGGGCTGTGCGCGGCCATCGCCGCGGCGCGCGAGGGGCTTCGCGTCGCGGTGCTGGAGCGCGAGGCCGCGTTCGGCATCCCCACCCGCACCAGCGGGGGGACGTTCGTCGCCGACATGCGCGCGCTCGGCGTGCCGGACTCGCTGTGGAACCCGATCACCCACGTGCACTTCGAGTCGCCCAACGCCGCCTGCCGCGTGTCGCTGCCCGGCGTCGTCGGGGTGCTCGACGTGCGGGGGCTCTACCAGTGGCTGGCCACCCGCGCGGCCGAGGAGGGGGCGGAGCTGTTCCTCCGCTCGACGGTGACGGGGATGTCGGTGTCGGACAGCGGCGTCGCGCTGACCGTGCGCTCCCACGGCGGGGAGTGGCGGGCGGTGGCGCGCTACGCCGTCGACGCCACCGGCAACGCCTGCGTGCTGAGCCGCGCCGCCGGGCGTCCCGGCTTCGTGCGCCGCGGGGTGGGGGCGGAGCTCGACATGCACGCGCCGCTGGTGCCGGCGGACACCTGCTGGCTGGTGATGGGGTCGGCGGTGGCGCCGTCGGGGTACGGCTGGGTGTTCCCGTACGGCGACGGCCGGGTGCGCGTCGGCGTCGGCGTGCTCAAGCCGGAGGTGGACGTCGACCCGCGCGACTACCTGGAGCGGCTCATGGCGCTCCCCTCGCTTGCGCCGCTGCTCGGCGGGGCGCAGCCCGTGGAGATGCACGCCGGGCTCTTCCCCGCCGAGCGGCCGCGCCGGGTGCTGGTGTCGCCGCGCGTGGTGGCGGTGGGCGACGCGGCGGCGCAGGGGTCGTCGCTGGTGGGCGAGGGCATCCGCTTCGTGATGCGCGCCGGGACCGGGGTGGGGCGCGCGGTCGCCGAGTCGGTGAAGCGCGGCGACGACACGCCGCTGGCCGCCTTCGACCAGTCCTGGCGGGAGCGCTTCGGGCGCGACTTCGGGATCGCCTACCGGGTCTCCCTCGCCCTCGGCCGCTTCCAGGACGCCTCCTGGGACCGGGGGGTGCGCATGATCGAGGCGGTGCCGCCGTGGTTCGTCGCCGAGGCGCTCAGCACGCGGTTCCGCGCCCGCTCACTGCTGCGCATCGGGGTGCGCCATCCAGGCGTGACCCGGCGGATGCTCAAGACCGCGCTGCGCCGCTGAGGCTCCGCGCCCGGCTCAGCCGATGCTGAGCAGCTCGATGTCGAAGACCAGGGTGGCGTTGGGCGGGATGGTCGGCGGGCTTCCCTGCGCGCCGTAGGCCAGCGAGGCCGGGATGATGAAGCGCCGCTTGCCGCCCACCTGCATGGTGGGCACGCCCTCGTTCCAGCCCGGGATCACCTGGCCGCCGATGGTGAACTGGAAGGGCGAGCGGCCGGGCAGGCGGGAGCTGTCGAACATCTGGCCCGTCGACTGCAGCCAGCCGGTGTACTGCACGGTGACCTGCTGGCCCTGCTTGGGGCTCGGGCCGGTGCCTTGCTTGATGTCGCCGTAGGCGAGGCCGTCGGGGAGGGTGGTGCTGATCACCACCGAGGTGCAGAAGGCGTCGCCACCGGGCACCGGCGAGGGGGTGGGCGCGGTGAAGCAGGGGTCCTTGGCGGCGCTGGTGCTGGAGCTGCTGCCGCTCGTCGCCGTGCTCGGCTCCGGGGTCGGCGAGGTGCAGGAGTTGACCGTCCCCACCGGGCAGCCGGCGTCGGGCGGAGCGCCCTCGCCGTTGGCGCCGCAGGCGCTCACCAGCACCCCCGCGGCGAGCAGCAGGAGGGCTGCGGCGGTGGGGTGGCGGCGGGGGTGCCGGCGTCGGCCTTCCATGGCGGCTGGCATGGTACAGAGGCGCGACGACCGGGCGCCGCGGGGCGGCTACAATGCCGCCCATGGCCAACACCATCAAGGAGTCCAAGGGAGTCAACTCCCAGAAGGACATCCTCACCTCCGTGAAGTGCCCCGTCTGCGGCCACTTCATGCGGCAGAACGAGATCAGCGTCGAGATCGCCTTCCGCCACGCCCGCAAGCCCGGGGAGCCCAAGCGCGAGCGCATCGTCAAGCACGCGCGGAACTGCGGCAAGGCGGCCTAGCAGGAAGCCTCCGGCGGACCCCGCAACGCGCGGGTAACGCGGCGAGCACAGGGCGTTGGGCGTCGGCGTGGGTGCTCAGAGGGCGGTGTAGCGTCGGGCCATGCGGTTCAACGACGTGGTCAACCTGCTCGCTGCCAACCGGGATCAGCTGATCCTCGCGCTGTCCGTGCTCGTCCTCGTCGAGGGCGGGATCATCGTCCTCTGGGCCCGGCGCTCGTCACGGCTGCGGCAGGAGCTGGTGCAGGTCGCCGCCGCGGCGGATGCGGCGCGCGTCGCCGCGGAGCGCGCGGCGGCGGCGGTGAGCGCGGCCCCATCGCGGCGCCCGCGTGAGGTGTACGCGGTCGCGGCGCGCAGCGACGTGGCGGAGGCACCGCCGGCGGAGACGGCGGCGACGGCGACGGCGCCCGTGGTGACCGAACCCGCCACCGCACCCTCCCGCTGGACGCCCCCGGCGCCGCCCGCGGTGCCGGCCGAGCCCGCCTGGACGCCGCTCGCGGCAGCGCCTCCCGCACCCCAGCCCGCCGCCGACCCCGAGCCGGTGGAGGCCGCCGCGCCCCCAGCCGAGCCGGTCAGCCCGGCCGCTGAGAAGGCCGCCGCATGGATGCTGCCCGAGGTCGAGGCGGGCCAGACGCCGGACGTCCCCGCCGCCAGCAACGGCAGCGGCAACGGCCACGCCCCGTCCGCTCCGAACGGCTGGGTCCCCGCCCCCACCACCATGGGCTGGTCGGCGAGCGCGGTCCCCGTCGAGCCCGCCGCGGACTTCGCCGTCGTGCGCGACAGCGACACCGTCGCCCCGGCCGCGCCCGCCGCGCCGGAGAAGCCGGCCGGCAACGGCGGTGCGCCCACCCTCACCGTCCTCGACGGCACCAGGACGTGGTCCTTCCCCGCGGCGTCCGCCGCGCCGGTCGCGCCCCCGCCGGCGCCGACCCACTTCGACCCCGCCCTGCTCGACGGCGGCGACGACACCTTCGTCGACGACGCCCCGCCGACCGGCGACATCCTGCTGGTCGAGGACGACCCCACCATCGCCAAGCTCTACCGCGTCCTGCTGGAGTCGCGCGGCTACACCGTGCGCCACGCCGGCGACGGCCTGGAGGGCCTGGAGCGCGCCGCCGAGCGGCGCCCCGACCTGGTGCTGCTCGACATCATGATGCCGCGCATGAACGGCATCGCCTTCCTGCAGGCGCTGCGCGGCGGCGAGATGCGCGACCTGCCGGTGGTGGTGCTGAGCAACTTCATGGAGAAGCAGCTCGTCGACGACGCCATGTCGCTGGGCGCGCTGGAGTACATGGTCAAGGCGCAGACGCGTCCCGAGGCGCTGGTCGGCGCCCTGCCGCACTGGCTGCGCGGCGAGCGGGCCTTCAGCTTCTAGCCGCGGGCGGCTCGGCCGCTCGATACACTCCACGCAACGATGGGCGTGGAGATCCCTCTCTTCGAGCTCGGTGTCGTGCTCTTCCCGCACATGCCGCTGCCGCTGCACGTGTTCGAGGAGCGCTACCGCGCCATGCTGCGACACTGCGAGGAGGAGGGCGTCGGCTTCGGCGTCGTCGCCATCCGCGAGGGGGTCGAGGTCGGCGGCGGCGCGGTGGCCTATGAGGTCGGCACGCTGGCGCAGATCCGCCGCCTCGAGCGGCTCGACGACGGGCGGGCCAACCTGCTGGTGACGGGCGCCTCGCGCTTCCGCGTGGTGCGCCGCATCGGCACGCACCCGTTCCCGGCGGGTGAGGTCGAGTACCTCGAGGACAGCACAGGTCCCGCCGCCGACGTGCAGCGCCTCGCCCCCGACGTGCACGCCTCCTTCCAGCGCTACGCGGCGGCGCTGCAGCAGCTCGCCTCGCAGCAGCCGAGCGTCGACCAGCTCCCCGACGACCCCGAGCTGCTCGCCTACCTCGCCTCCGCCGCGCTGCAGGTCGAGATCCCCCACAAGCAGCGGCTGCTGGAGGCCGCCACGACCGCGGAGCGGCTGCGACTCTGCCGCGAGCTGCTGCGTCGCGAGGAGGCGCTGCTCGACCGCATGCTGGCCCACGGCGGCGCGCGCATCACCCGCATCTCGCCGAACTGAACCGGCGCACCGCTCAGCGCCCGGGAGTGCTGCTCCTGCGCCCCCAGACGCTGCGGCGCTGCAGCGGGTTGGGCAGCCGCCCCAGGGCCATCGCCGCGACGTAGCCGGCGATCAGCGCCGTCACCAGCGCCGCCAGCGCGGCGACCAGGTAGCCGTGCGAGTCGGACGGACCGTTCTTGACAGGTCCGGCCGCAACCGCCTGCCGGGTGCTCTGCGGCGTCGGCGAGGGCGTCGCGCCCGCTGCGATCCTGATGTCGGCGGATGCGTTGCCGGAGATGGCCCGGACGATCGTGTCGCCGGGACGGCTGCCGGTGACCACCGTGGCCAGCACCACCCCGGTGTCGTCGCTCTCCGTCTGCGTGGGGATGACGTCCGCGCCGGTGCCCGGCTGGGCGGCGATGAGGAAGGCCACCTGGGCGTGGGGGACGGAATACGTGTCGGCGCCGCGCTGCGCCTCCAGGGTCGCCTGGATCAGGGCGTCGCCGCCGGGATGCGACGGCGGTGCGGAGGCGAGCAGCAGGGAGATCGACTGCACCGCCAGCTCGGGCGGCTCGGGCGGCGCGCCTGGGCCCGGTGGCGGCAGGGTGGGGAGGGGCGTGGTGTCGGGGGGGAGGAAGACGGGCCCGTTGCCGCCGGTGCCGAAGGAGTAGCTCGGCTGCGGCTGGCCGCCTCCGCCTCCGGAGCCGCTCGGCGTGGGACCGCCCGGGCTGCTGGTGCGGGGCGGGGGTGTCTTCGGGTTGCTGGTCTGGGGCGGCGGGGTGCAGCGCAGGATCGGCCCCGACGAGATGCACACCTGCTGCGCCTGCGCCTCCTGCGCGGAGATCGCCCGTGGCGCCAGCGGCCCGGCCGCGAACAGCGAGGCCCCGCCGCCCAGGGCGCAGGCGAGCACGGCCGCCGCGGCGAGCTGGCGGCGCCGGGCATGGCGGCGCAGGAGGGGACGCAGAGGCATGGGCTCGCGCCGAATTATCATGCCCGAGCCCTGAGAATCCGCCCCCAGCGAGGATTGTGGTGACCGTGTCCGTGCTCGATCGTTTCTCCCTGCAGGGCCGCGCCGCCCTGGTCACCGGCGGCAGCCGCGGCATCGGTCGGGCCATCGCCCTCGCCTTCGCCCAGGCGGGCGGCCAGGTGGCCGTCTGCTCGCGCAAGCCCGAGGCCTGCCAGGCCGTCGTCGACGAGATCACCGCGGGCGGCGGCACCGCCATCGCCGCGCCGGCCCACGCGGGTCGTGCCGAGGACATCGAGCGCGCGGTGGCGCAGACGATGGAGGCCTTCGGCCGTCTCGACATCCTGGTCAACAACGCGGCGACCAACCCGCAGTTCGGTCCGCTCGTCGACACCGCGGAGGCCGCCTTCGACAAGGTCAACGAGGTCAACGTCAAGGGACCGTGGCTCTTCGCCCGCGAGGCGCACCGCGCCTGGATGGGCGAGCACGGCGGCACCATCATCAACATCGCCTCCATCGGCGGCCTCAAGTCGGAGCCGTTCCTGGGCGCGTACGGGGCGACCAAGGCGGCGCTGGTCAGCCTCACCAGGACGCTGGCGCGGGAGATGGGCGGGCAGGGCATCCGGGTCAACGCCATCGCGCCCGGCCTGATCCGCACCGACTTCGCGCGCGTGCTGGTGGAGACGCCCGAGATCCACGACCGTGCCGTCGCCAGCACCTGCCTCGGGCGGGTCGGCGAGCCGGACGAGATCGCCGCGGCGGCGCTCTTCCTCGCCTCCGACGCGGCCTCGTACGTCGACGGCGCCGTGCTCGTCGTCGACGGCGGCACCCTGGCGTAGTACAAGGAGAGACCATGGCCAACGACAACGGCATCGGCCACTGGATCGCCCGCCGCGCCGCGCTCACCCCGCAGCGCACCGCCCTGGTCTACGAGGACCAGTCGCTCACCTACGCCGAGTTCGACCGCCACATCAGCCGCGCGGCACACGCCCTGCGCGCGCTCGGCGTCAACCACGGCGACCGGGTGGCCTATCTCGACCTCAACCATCCGCGCTTCTTCGTCACCATGTTCGCGGCGGCGCGGCTTGGCGCCATCTTCGTGCCGCTCAACTTCCGGCTCACCGCGCCGGAGCTGAGCTTCATCGTCAACGACGCCGGGGTGCACACGCTGGTGCACGACGAGATGTTCGCGCCGGTGATCGACCAGATTCGCGACGAGCTGCCCTGCCGCAACCTGGTCTGCACGGTCGCACGCGACGGCGTGCGCGCCTGGGACGACGTCCTGCACGACCAGCGCGACGACCCCCTCGACAACCAGGTGTCGGTGGACGAGGTGGCGGTGATCATGTACACCTCGGGCACCACGGGACGGCCCAAGGGCGCGATGCTCACCCACGGCAACTTCCTGTGGAACGACATCAACGCGCTGCTCGGCTACGACACCCTCGCCGACGACCGCACCCTGGTGGTGGCGCCGCTCTTCCACATCGGCGGGCTCAACGTCACGCCGCTGACGGCGTTCCTCAAGGGCGCCACGGTGGTGCTGGAGCGCTCCTTCGACCCCACGCGGGTGCTGGAGCTGATCCCCAAGCACCGCATCACCACGATGTTCGGCGTGCCGGCGATGTTCCTCTTCATGTCGCAGCACCCGGCGTTCGCGAGCGCGGACCTGAGCAGCGTGCGCAGCTTCATCTGCGGCGGCGCGCCGGTGCCGGAGGCGCTGATCCGCCTCTACGGCGAGCGCGGCATCACCTTCGCCCAGGGCTACGGGCTCACCGAGACGGCGCCCTTCGCCTCCATCGTCCCGGTGGAGCGCGCGCTCGACAAGATCGGCAGCGCGGGCGTGCCTCCCTTCTTCACCGACGTGCGCTGCGTCGACGACCGCGACGAGCCCGTGCCGCCGGGCGAGCGCGGAGAGGTGGTGGTGCGCGGACCCAACGTGATGAAGGGCTACTGGAACCGACCCGAGGCCACCGCCGAGGCGATCCGCAACGGCTGGTTCCACACCGGCGACGTCGGCGTGATGGACGACGAGGGCTTCCTCTACATCGTCGACCGCAAGAAGGACATGATCATCTCGGGTGGTGAGAACGTCTATCCAGCCGAGGTCGAGGACGCCATCTACAAGCATCCCGACGTCGCCGAGGTGGCGGTGATCGGGATCCCCGACCAGCGCTGGGGCGAGGCGGTGTGCGCCATCGTCGTGGCCAAGCCGGGCACGTCGCCGGCGGAGCAGGACATCGTCGACTTCGTGCAGGACAAGCTGGCCCGCTACAAGCAGCCGCGCTCCGTGCTCTTCACCGACGTGCTGCCGCGCAACCCCGCCGGCAAGGTGCTGAAGTTCGAGCTGCGCGAGCGCTTCGGCGGCGCCAGCGTCGAGGACGTGCAGCACGCTACCGCGCCGGACGCGGCGCGGCAGCCGGCGGCGGGAGGCTGAGGCGCGTCGTGCCGGCAGGACACCTCGCGGCGACCGAGCGGCGGGTCCGCCCGCTCACCTGCCCTGCGTGCAGCAGCCAGCTGCGCAGCGACGTGCTGGAGCTGCTGCTCAGCACCAACCGCGGCTACCGCTTTCCCAGCGTCGAGCTGCTGTGGTGCGAGCCGTGCCGGCAGTCGATCGCCGTCCAGCTCGACCACTACGCCCCGGAGTGCTCCTGCGACGCCGGATTGGAGACCGATCTCGCCGACCACGCCGAGGTCCCCTGCGAGCGGCAGCTGGTCAGCGTGATCTTCGAGTCCTGCAAGCGCTGCGGGCAGGTGCGCGAGGTGTATCTCAACCACTGAGCGTGGCTTCGACGCCGCGCACGTCGCCGTCCTCGTCGTGGAGGACGGTGATCGCGGTGAAGCCGAGCGCTTCGAGGTGCGGCCGCAAGATGTCCGCCTGCGAGCCCCCCAGCTCCAGCAGGAGCGCACCGCCGGGGCGGAGGTATCGCGGCGCGCCGCCGGCGACGCGAAGGAGGACGTCGGTGCCGTCGGGGCCGCCGTCGTAGGCGAGCGACGACTCGAAGGTGAAGGTGTCGCGCTGCAGCAGCGGCAGCTCGTTCGCCGGCACGTACGGGACGACGGCGACCACGACGTCTGCGCGACCGTGCAACTCTCCGGGAAGCGGGTCGAAGAGGTCGCCGTGGTGGACCTCGACACCGTTGGCGCGGGCGCAGGCGACGGCGCGCGCGTCGACGTCGGTGGCGACCACCCGAGCCTGCGGGCGGTGCGCTCGCAGGACGCACGCGACGGCGCCGCTGCCGGTGCAGAGGTCGATGGCCACGCCTCGCTCCGGCAGGCGCTGCGCGGCGCGCTCGGCGACCAGCTCGGTGTGCCAGCGCGGCACGTACACGCCAGGGTCGACACGCACCTCGACGCCGCAGAAGCTGACCCTGCCGGTGATCCACGCGAGCGGCTCACCGGTGAGGCGTCGTTGCAGCATCGCGTCGAGCAGGTCGGCGTCGCCGGCGGCGCGGGCCAGCAGCTCGTCCGCCTCCTCCTCGGCGGCGATGAAGCCCTCCCCCGCCAGCAGGGCGACGAGGCCGGCGCGTTCCACCCCGCTCAGGAGGGCTTCGACGTGAGCTGCTGCTCCTGCAGCGTCACCAGGTTGGTGAAGTTGGCGTCGGTGGCGGTCGAGGTGGGGCCGCCGCCGAGCAGCTCGGCGACGATGTTGCCCCGGCGGATCAGCGCGAAGAGGGCCCGGCTGGGCGGCTGGTCGGTCGACTGGGCGGGCGTGTCGGCGGCGAGGCCGACGATGCTGTCGGCGCCCCCCAGGGGCAGCCCGTTGAGCGGCGAGAGGGTGCCGCCCTGGGGAGGCACGGAACGCCGCTTGGTCTCGTCGTTCACGAAGGCGGTGGCGCCGCCGGCGTCGCGGAAGATGATCACCTGCGAGATCACCGTGGCGAAGGGCGTCGGCGGGCCGCCCTGGTTGGGATCGGAGAAGGACACCCGGGCGCCCACCTGGATCCCCTCCTTCTGCAGGGTGGCCACCAGGCTCTGGTCGTTCTCCTGGTCGGCCAGGGTGCCGGCGTCGACCGTGGAGTCCTGGGTGCGGACGTACGCCGTCATCTGGTCGGTGCGCAGCACCAGCGTCTGCGGCGCGAGCTGGAGGGGCGTCGGCTGCGGGGTGGTGGGGATGTACGGGGACGGCGGTGCGTCGTTGCAGGCGGCCAGCAGCGCGCCCAGCCCGATCGCGCCCACCGCGAGGCGCCAGCGAAGCATGCGGCGCGGATGCTAGCGCAGCGCCGCGCCTGAGCCGCCGGGCCGCCGGCCACGGGCAGGCCGCCGGCCGCCAGGTGCAGGCCGGTAAACACTGACCGCATGGTCAGTAAAGGGCGGTCACGCCTCGGTCGCGATCACCATCCCGGAGCCGCCCGATGACTAGCCTGCGCGATGCGGCACCACCACCTGAGGAGCGGACATGGCGGGCAGGAAGAAGCAGACGTCGGCGGCCTCGGGCATCGGCTGCCTGGCCATCCTGATCGTGGTCATCGTGGCCATCGCCTCGCAGGGGAAGTCGACGACCACGTCGGACGCCATTGCGTCGCCGGCCAGCTCGGCGCTCGCCATCGGCGGTGGTGACACGTCGAGCAGCAGCACCGACTCGGTCAGCACCGACTCGGTCAGCACCGACTCCGGCACCTCCACGGACGTCGCCCCGCCACCGACCGCACCGCCGGCCACGCCCGCACCGACGCCGCGCCTGGTCACGGCGACGTGCGGCGCACCGCCGAACCCGTGGGGATACGGGTTCTGCCACGGGAGCGACTTCTTCACCGTTCCCGCCGACTTCTGCCAGTACTTCGACTGCATCCCGAGCTTCGGGGACAGCAGCGGGTACATCGTCCAGTGCCGCGACGGTGAGTACAGCAACGCCGGCGGGCGGCGCGGCGCCTGCTCCTCCCACGGCGGGGAGTCGCGGGCGCTGCTGCAGCCCTGAGCCGGGCCCGGCCGCCTAGCCGGCCAGGTCGAGCACCAGGCGCAGCGGTCCCGCCAGGTAGCCGGCGCTGAAGGTCATGGCGTGGCTCAGCTTGAGCTGGTAGGTGACGGCGTTGGGGAACGGCGAGGGGTTGAGCTGGGTGACCGCGGTCACCGGGCTGCCGGGTGGCAGCGAGCCGGTCGACCCCGCCGGCACGACGCCCTCGACGGAGACCAGCAGCGTGGTGCTGTCGAGGAACCCGATGGTCGCCTTGGGAGTGCCGGTGGCGTTGCCGGCGGGATCCAGGTCGAGCACGATCCGGAAGTCGTTGGGATGCTCGCCGTAGCGGAAGTCCTTGACCTGGTAGCCGCTGCCGGTGTCGCCGAGGATCTTGACGCCGGTCAGCTGCGGGGTCCCGGCGGGGACGGGCGCGACCGGAGCGGGCGCTGAGGCCCGTGGCGCGGTGCTGCTCTGCGCCGGGGCGGCGGGCGCCTTGGCGGCCGGCTGGTTCTGCACCGGGTGCGACTGAGAGGAGGACTGCGACGTCGCCGTGCTCGAGGTGAGCGGCGTGCTGGTGCGTCCGCTGACCAGCCCGACGATCAGCATCACCAGGGTGGCCGCGCCGAAGATGGCGAGCAGCCGGCGGCTCTCCCGGATCTGCGACGGGCTGCGCCGCGAGCGCTCGCCGGGCGCCGCGCGCTCGGCCCGCGGCTCCGGTGGTTCGACGGGGGCCGCCGGCACGAGGTCCTCGGGGATCTCGCGGGGCCGCCAGGGCCGCGGCTCGGTGAACGGCGTTCCCCCTGGACGCGCGCGCTCGTACTCGGAGAGCGCCTCGGCGAGAAGGTCGGGGGTGGGCGGCGCCGGGGGCGGCACGGAGGCCGGCGGGTGGGGCGCCATCGGCGGGGGCGCACCGATCGCGGATTCGAGGGTGTGCCGGTGCGGCGGCAGCGGCGTGCCCATCACCTGGCGGGCGGGATGCTCGTCGGTGCCGGGGAGGGCCAGCTGGCCCGGCAGGCCGGAGGCGCTGGGCAGCGGCGCAGGGCCCATCACGCCAGGGCGCGGCATCTGCGTCGACCCCGGCGCGACGAAAGGCGCCGTGGGCGGCAGCGGCCCGAGGTCGACCTCATCGCCTGGGTCGGAGGCCTCCATGGCGTCGAGGTCGTCGCCGCTGCTGGGCGCGGATGCCATGTGCATCGCCTCCTGGCGGCGGCGCCCCACCTCGGCGCGCGCCCGACCGGTGCGCAGCGGCGCGCCGGAGCCGCTGACGATCTGCACGGAGTCGTCGTAGTCGTCGGTGGAGCGGGAGAGGGCGCGGCGGACCGCGATGCGATCGCGGAGACGCTCGAAGAAGCTCGGGCGCGCCTGCACCGGCGGCACGCCGAAGCGCTCGACGGGCACCGGCTCCTCGAGCACGT
>DASRDZ010000024.1:0-33154 GCA_035652335.1 Candidatus Dormiibacterota bacterium | reverse complement strand
CTGCGGATCGGCTCGCTGACCATCCACTGGTACGGGATCATGTACGCGGTGGCCTTCTGGGCCGGCTGGCGGTTCGCGGTGACGCCCTTCCTCACCCGCCGCGGCATCACCCGCAGCGAGATCGACCGCGCCATCACCTGGGTGATCATCTTCGGCCTGGTCGGCGGCCGCCTCTACTACGTGCTGCAGAGCGACCTGCTGTACTACCTCACCCACCCGCAGCACATCTTCGCGGTGTGGGAGGGTGGCATGGCGTTCTTCGGCGCCATCATCTCCTCGGTCCTCACCATCCTGGTCATCTCCTGGCGCCGCGGCTACTCCTTCTGGCTCATGTTCGACGCCGGCGTGCTCTTCGCCGTGGTCGGCCAGCCCATCGGCCGCATCGGCAATGTCATCAACGGCGACATCCTCGGCTACCAGAGCAACCTGCCCTGGGCGACCGCCTACGACAACCCCAACGCGGTGCTCCAGCCGGGCTACCAGCTGCACGTCGCGTATCAGCCCGCCGCGGTGTACGAGGCCTTGGGTACGATCGTCATCGGCCTGATCCTCTGGCAGCTGCTCCGCCGCCGCGTTCCCGACGGCGTGATGGCGATCACCTACGTCGCGCTCTACGCGCTGTCGCAGCTCGGCATCTTCTTCCTGCGCGGCAGCGAGCCCGCCATCTTCCTCGGGCTGCGGCAGGCGCAGTGGACCGCCATCGGCATGCTGGTGCTGGGCGTGCCCCTGCTGGTGCTGGCCTGGCGGCGCTGGCGTCCCGTCGCGCACTGGGAGCGTCGCGACGGCGACGCCGTTGCGGAGCCGGTCGGCGAGGCGACTGCGTGAGGCTGCGCGCAGAAGCGCGTCTCCTCCTCCTTGCGGCACTGCTCACGGCGTGCTCGCCGTCGCCCGCCGTGCACACGCCCGGCCCCAGCGCGCACGCCACGGCGAGCGCGGCGCCGATCGCGACGGCACCGGCCACGCCGGGGCCGACGCCCTCCGCGTCGCCGCTGCCCACACCGGTCCCGCCACCGCCCGGCGTCGTCCTGCTGGTGCTGGAGAACACCAGCTACGACGCCGTCGTCGGCGGTGATTCCGCGCCGTCGCTCAACGCGCTGGCCCGCCGCTACGGGCTGGCCACGCAGTCGTACGCGTTCGGGCATCCCTCGCTGCCCAACTACCTGGCGCTCGTCGCCGGCACCAACCTCGGCATCGACAGCGACTGCACCGACTGCAGCGTCAGCGGCCCGTCGATCGCCGACCAGCTCACCGCGAGGGGACTGTCCTGGGGCGCCTACCTGGAGGACATGCCGTCGCCCTGCTACACCGGGGCGGCCGTCGACGACACCTACGGCAAGAAGCACAACCCGTTCATGTACTTCCCGCAGATCCGCGACGACCCGGCGCAGTGCAACCGTGACCAGCCCTTCAGCGCCTTCTACCCCGCCCTCGACGGCGGCACGCTGCCGGCGTTCAGCCTGGTCGTCCCCAACCTCTGCGACGACGGGCACAACTGCTCGCTGTCGCACAGCGACTCCTGGGTCGGCGGCTTCAGCGCGCACGTCACCGGCTCCGCATGGTTCCAGCGCGGCGGCGTCCTCATCGTCACCTACGACGAGGGGTCGGGCGGCGCCGGCTGCTGCAACGGCGCCGCGGGCGGACGGATCGCGACGATCGTCGTCTCGGCGGCCACGCCGGCGGGCGCGCGCCTGGACACGCCGGTGACCCATGCCGGCGTGCTGCGCACCGTCGAGGAGCTCTACGGGCTGCCCTTCCTCGCGGCCGCGGCCTGCGCCTGCAGCGGCGACCTGCTCCCGCTGCTCGGTCGCTGAGGGCCGCAGCCCGCTCCTATACTGGCGCCCGTGCACGAGATCGCCCGCGTCATCGGGATCGTCCTCTACATCGAGACGCTGCTCATCCTGGTGCGGGTGGCGCTCTCCTGGTTCCCCGGCATCGACCCGTGGAACCCGCTGGTGCGCTTCCTGCGCGCCGTCGTCGACCCCGTGCTGCGTCCCTTCCGGTCGATCATGCCCACCTTCGGTGGCATCGACTTCTCCCCCATCCTGGCCATCATCGTGCTGGGCTGGGTGTCGCGGCTGATCACCAACCTCGCCGACAACGCCAGCTTCGACCCCGGCCAGGAGATCGGCTACGCGCTCTCCGAGATCGTGCTCACCGTCACCATCGTGTTCTGCGTGGTGGTGCTGCTGCGCATCCTCATCTCGCTCTTCCAGGCCGACCCCTGGCACCCGGTGGTGCAGGCCATCCGGCAGATGTCGAACCCGCTGATCCGTCCCTTCGCGGCGGTGGTGCCGCGCTCCCGCGGGGTCGACCTGGCGGCGGTGGTGGCGCTGGTTGTGTACGTCGTCTTCTACTTCGTCGCCAGGCGCATCCTGTCGGTGTGGGTGCTCGGGCTCTAGCGCTTCAGCGCCAGCGCGGCAGAACCGCCAGGACGTCACCGCTCTCCCGCACGGTGGCGTCCACGCCGAGCGGCCGGTAGCCCTCCATCTCCGCATCCTCGCCCACCAGGATGCCGCGCACCGGCACACCCCCGGCGCGCTCCTCCCGCCAGCGCCGCACCAGCTCCCAGTCGTCGCGCACGTCGCCGACGTAGACCATGCTGAGCGGATTGCACCGCTGCGCAACCTCGTCGAGGCAGGCCGGATCAGGCTTGCGCACCACGTCGCCGGTGACGGCGTGGCAGAGGGCCAGGCGGTCCCAGCCCAGGCGCTGCAGCGCGGCGTCGAGCTCCCGCGGCGTGCGTCCGGTCACCAGCGCGACATGGCGTGCGCCCGCGTCGCGCAGCCGCTGCGGGAAGTCGGGCGGCACCAGGGCCCGCTCGCGGTCCACCAGCCCGCCCCAGTAGAGGTCGTCGAAGATCCGCAGCACCTCACGGCCGGCGATGCGCGGCAGCTCAGGCGCCGCCGCGCGCAGCGCTGGGAGCCCGCCGCCCGCCCGCTCCGTGTCGCGGGCGATGGTCGCCGCGTCCTCGCCGCGCCCGGCGGCGCCGATGGCGGTGAGCGCGATGCTGAGGTCGATGTCGTCGTTGAATCCGCCGCCCCGCTTGAACACGAGGATGTCCTCGTGCGACGGCTTCCATGGGGCGGCGACGCCCAGCGAGCGCTGCAGCGTCACCACGGTCTCGCGCACCGCCTCGCGAAAGGACTCCCGCACGTCGATGAGCACGCCGTCGACGTCGAGCACCACCGTGTCGAGACGGAAGCCACCGGCGGCAGCGCGCGGGTTGAGCCATGCCCCCTCGGGGAGGGCGGCGCTCACGTCCGCCGGGCGGCGGTGCGGCGTCCCTCGCGCTCCGGCGCCCTCTCGCGGCGCACCTCGAGGCGGAAGGCATGCGGACCGAGCAGCGACTCGACGTCCCGCATCAGCGCCGGGCCGGGGTCGACGCTGTACTCCTCGGCCAGCGTGTAGTCGGTGGTCTTGTCGTCGTCCTGCACGTGCAGCATCACCTGGGTGTCGCCGCCGTTGCGGCGCAGCGCGTCGCGCAGCGCGGCGAGCCTGCCCAGCTGCGCACCGGACATCGAGATGTGCACCTCGCGGTTGCTCCGCCAGGTGGCCAGTCGCACGTCGTCGATGGCATACACCGCCTCGGCGATGATGGTCGGCATCTCCGGCTCGCCGCGCTCGTCCTCGGCCGCGGTGGCGGGTGCGCCGGCGCCGGGACGGTTGCGCGAGGTGTCCACCCGGCCGCGCACCACCACCACCTTGTCGGGTCGCAGCACCTCGACGCACTCCTCGAAGGTGCGCGCGAAGACGACCACCTCGCAGGCGCCGCTCAGGTCCTCGATCTGCAGCACCGCCATGCGCTGCCCGGTCGTGCTCCGCTTGGGCACGAAGGCGCGCACGTCGCGCAGCGAGCCGCCGATCTGCACGATGCAGCCCTCCAGGTGGCTGCCCAGGTCGCCGACGTTGGTGTCGGTCTTGGTGCGCAGGTCCTCCTCGTAGCTCCGCAGCGGGTGGTCGCTGAGGTACATGCCGAGGAACTCCTTCTCCCACAGCAGGCGCATCTCGTCCGGCGTGGGCGCGACGCTGGGCTCGGGCACGTCGACGGTGAGGGTGACGTGCGACTCGGCGACACCCTCGACCGTGCCGAAGAGCGACACCTGCCCCGACTCGCGCTCCCGGCGCACCTGGGCGACGCGGTCGAGCACCTGGTCGACCACCGCCAGCAGCACCGCACGGTCCTTGCCGAAGCAGTCGCAGGCGCCGCTGCGGATGAGCGCCTCCAGGACGCGGCGGTTCATGTCGCGATTGCCGACGCGCTCGCAGAGGTCGAGCAGCGAGGTGAACGGGCCGCCCGCCTCGCGCGCCTCCAGCACCGCGTCGATGACCTTCTCGCCGACGTTCTTGATGTGGTGCAGGCCGTAGAGGATCTCGCGCTTCTCGAGGTCGCCGACGCTGAACCCGCCCACCGAGCGGTTGAGGTCAGGTGGACGCACGTCGAGCCCGCGGGCGCGCGCGTCGAGGATGGTCTGCTTCAGCTTGTCGAAGTCGCCGCCGCGGGAGTTGAGCAGCGCCGCCATGTACTCCAGCGGGTAGTTGGCCTTGAGGTAGGCGGTCTGGTAGCCCACCAGCGAGTAGCACATCGAGTGCGACTTGTTGAAGCCGTACTTGGCGAACTGGGCGATGAGGTCGAAGAGCTGCTTGGCGACGGCCGCGTCGGTGCCGTGCTCGACGGCGTTGCGCAGGAACTTCTGCTCCTGCTGGGCCATCTTGGCCTGGTCCTTCTTGCCCATGGCTGCGCGGAGGATGTCCGCCTCGGCGAGGCTGAAGCCGGCCACCGCCTGGGCGATGCGCATCACCTGCTCCTGGTAGATCATCGTCCCGTGCGTCTCGGCCAGGATGGGATGCAGCTTGTCGGCCAGGCCGGGCAGGTACTCGATGGGCTCCTCGCCGCGCTTGCGCCGCATGAAGATGTCGATGACCCCGCCCTCGATGGGGCCCGGCCGGTTGAGCCCGTTGGCGGCGCTGAGGTCGTCCAGCGTCTGCGGCTGCATGTCGATGAGCACCTTCTTGGCGCCCGCACCCTCGAACTGGAAGACGCCGTGGGTGTCGGCGCGGCCGAAGAGCGCGTAGGTGGCCTCGTCGTCCAGGGGCAGGTTGTCGACGTCGACGTCGATCCCCCGCTTCTCCTTGATGAACTGCACCGCCTCGTCGATGATGGTGAGGTTGGACAGGCCGAGGAAGTCCATCTTGAGCAGGCCGATCTTCTGCACCCCGTTCATGTCGAACTGGGTGACGATCGACTCGCGGTCCGAGGTGGAGCGCTGCAGCGGCACGATGTTGTCGAGCGGCTCGGGCGCGATCACCACGCCGGCGGCGTGGGTCGAGGCGTTGCGGCAGATGCCCTCCAGGCGCTGCGCGTTGTCGATCACCTGCTTGGCCCAGGGCTCGTTGTCGTAGACCTCGCGCAGCTCGCGGCTCTGCTGCAGCGCCTGGGCCAGGGTGATGCCGATCGACTGCGGCACCAGCTTGGCCAGGCGGTCGACCTCGCTGAGCGGGACGTCGAGGACGCGGCCCACGTCGCGGATGGCGGCGCGGGCGGCCATGGTGCCGAAGGTGATGATCTGGGCGACGCGCTCCGAGCCGTACTTCTGCTGCACGTAGGCGAGCACGCGGTCGCGCCGGCGGTCGTCGAAGTCGCAGTCGATGTCGGGCATCGACACGCGCTCGCGGTTGAGGAAGCGCTCGAAGAGCAGGTTGTAGCGCAGCGGGTCGAGGTTGGTGATCTCCAGCACGTAGGCGACCAGCGACCCCGCCGCGCTGCCGCGACCCGGGCCGACCTTGACGCCGTCGCAGCGCGCCGCGCGCATGAAGTCCCAGACGATGAGGAAGTAGGCCGCGAAGCCGGTCTCCTCGATGACGTCGAGCTCCATGCGCAGCCGCTCCCACGCCTCCTGGCTGGGGCTCTCGCCGTAGCGCTTGCGCAGCCCCTCCTCGCAGATGTGGCGCAGGTAGGACGCCGCGTCCATGCCGTCGGGGATCGGCTCGTAGCGGGGCAGCAGCGTCTGGCCGAGCTGCATCTCGACGTTGCAGCGCTGCGCCACGTAGAGCGTGTTCGCCGCCGCGTCCGGGTAGGCGGCGAAGCGGGTGCGCATCTCCTCGCCGCCGGTGACGTAGAAGTGCGGGCCGGCGAACCTGAAGCGCTTCTCGTCCTGGCGGCGCGCCCCCGTCTGCAGGCAGAGCAGGATGTCGTGCGCCTCGGCGTCCTCGCTGCGGATGTAGTGCGAGTCGTTGGTGCAGATCAGCGGCAGCCCGGTGCGCCGGGCGATCTCGACGAGCCCCTCGCGGGTCTGCGTCTCCTCGGGGATGCCGTGCTCCTGCAGCTCGAGGAAGTAGTTGTCGGGCCCGAAGATCTCCATGTGCTGCCGGGCGACCGCCTCGGCGGCGTCCATGTCGCCCTTGAGGATGGCCTGGGGCAGCTCGCCGCCGATGCAGGCGCTGAGGCAGATCAGCCCCTCGCTGTGCTGCGCCAGCAGCTCCTTGTCGATGCGCGGCTTGTAGTAGTAGCCCTCGAGGTGTGACTTGCTGACCAGGGTCACCAGGTTGCGGTAGCCGGTGTTGTCGCGCGCCAGCAGGACGAGGTGGTTGGGGTCGCGGTCGGCGCGGCCCTCCTTGTCGTGCCGCGAGCGCGGCGCCATGTACACCTCGCAGCCGATGATCGGCTTGACCCCCGCCTCCTTGGCCGCCGCGACGAACTCGACGGCGCCGTAGAGGACCCCGTGGTCGGTGATGCTGACCGCCGGCTGACCGAGGCGGGCGGCCTCGGCGACCAGCTCCTTGATGCGCGCCGCGCCGTCGAGAAGGGAGTACTCGGTGTGGGTGTGGAGGTGGACGAACGGGTCCTGAGGGGCGGCGTCGATCTCGGCGGGCATCGATCTCCTGGGATGAGGCTGCACGGTCCGGGCCGAACAATTGTACGAGCCCCAGTCCGCGTGTGGGGAACTCTGAGTCTGGGAGTTGCGGCGCCCCGTGTGGGGGGATCCGGCGAGCTTCAGCTCGCCGATGAGAGCCGGGGGCGAGCCGGGGGAGGATCTGCCTCCCCCGTGGGGCGCGCGTCTGAGCGCGCCGACAGAGCCCTGCGCAAGCTTCCTGCGGCGGCAATCGTTACACCGTTTGATGTATCATGACACCGTGCTAGAGACGCTCCCGCCCGCGGCCGCCCCCGACGCCGCCGGGCGAACCAGAGATGTCGGCGTCTGCATCGTCGGCAGCGGCTTCAGCGGCCTGGGCATGGCCATCTCCCTGCTGCGCGACGGCGTCGACGACTTCGTCGTCCTGGAGCGCGCCGGCGACGTCGGCGGCACCTGGCGCGACAACACCTATCCCGGCTGCGCCTGCGACGTCCCCTCGCACCTCTACTCCTTCTCCTTCGAGCCCAACCCCACCTGGACGCGCACCTTCTCGCCCCAGCCCGAGATCCAGCGCTACCTCCGCCACTGCGCCGAGAAGTACCGCGTGCTGCCGCACATCCGCTTCCACAGCGAGGTGCGCAGCGCCCGCTGGGACGGGGCGGCGCAGCGCTGGATGGTGGAGACCCCCGGGGCACGCTTCTCCGCCCGCGTGCTGATCGCCGCCACCGGCGCGCTGAGCGATCCCTCGATCCCCGACATCCCCGGCCTGCAGTCCTTCCAGGGCAAGGTCTTCCACTCGGCGCGCTGGGACCACGACTACGACCTGCGCGGCAAGCGTGTCGCCGTGGTGGGCACGGGCGCGTCGGCGATCCAGTTCGTGCCGCGCATCCAGCCGCTGGTCGCGCAGCTGACGCTGTTCCAGCGCACGCCCGCCTGGATCATGCCCCATCCGGACCGCGCCCTCACCGCCTGGGAGCGGCGCGTCTACCGCACGCTGCCGGCGCTGCAGCTGGCCATGCGCGCCGGCATCTACTGGGGCCGCGAGACGTTCGTCATCGGCTTCCTGCGCAACCGCATGACCCTGGCCACGCGCATCGCCAGGCGCCACCTCCGCGCGCAGGTGCCCGATCCCGAGCTGCGCCGCAAGCTGAGGCCCGACTACACGGTGGGCTGCAAGCGCATCCTCATCTCCGACGACTTCTACCCCGCCCTGCAGCGCCCCAATGTCGAGGTGGTCACCGACGGCATCCGTGAGGTGCGCCCGAACGCAATCGTCAGCAGCGACGGTGCCGAGCGTGAGGTCGACGCCATCATCTTCGGCACCGGCTTCCAGGTGACCGACATGCCGGTCGCCTCGCGCATCCGCCGCGGCGACGGCGCCACGCTGGCCGAGACGTGGCAGGGCAGCCCCCAGGCGTACATGGGCACCGCGGTCAGCGGCTTCCCCAACTTCTTCCTGATGCTCGGCCCCAACACCGGCCTGGGCCACACCTCGCAGGTGTTCATGATCGAGTCCCAGATCACCTACGTCTCCGGCGCGCTGCGCCACATGCGCTCTGCCGGGTTGGGTGAGATCGAGGTGCGCCCCCAGGTGCAGGCGGCCTACAACGCCGAGGTGCAGCAGCGCCTCCAGGGCACGGTGTGGAACTCCGGCGGCTGCCGCTCCTGGTACCTCGACCGCAACGGCCGCAACAGCACCCTGTGGCCCGGGTTCACCTGGGCCTTCCGCCAGCGCACCCGCCACTTCCGAGCCGGCGACTACCTGCTGCGGCCCCGGCGCTCGACCGACCTCCTCGGACAGCGGACGGGAACTTCCGCAGCCTCGCCCGCGTCCTGATTGCAGAGCGGCCGCGGAGAGGGCGCGGCCGCCGCACGCAGGAGCACCGGCGATGAGCGACACGGCAGCAGACCAGGCGGCGGACCGGCAGACGGCGCAGGCATCCTCGGCGCGGCATCGGCACTGGCTGGTGCTGGGCGCGCTCGCGGCCGTGGGGCTCGCGCTGGTGGGTGGCGTCGCCGCAGGGGTGGCCGCCGCCGTGTCGCATGCCTCGCCGTCGCCGCAGGCGTCATCAGGTCCGTCGCTCTTCCTCCCCTACGCCGGAAGCGGCTCCGCGCCCGGCGCCGGAACGGCGCCGAACGGCGCCGCGGGCGTCTCGTCCGGGGCGGTGATGGGCGCGCCGGTGGCGGCCGCGCAGGGCGCGTTCGGCGTGGCCAACGGCGCCGCCCCCATGTCGAGCATCGCCTACCCGTACCCCTTCGGCTGGTGCAACGGCGCGCCCGGCGCACCCGCGACGGGCCCCGGCATCACCGCCACGGGCCTCTCCCAGGCAACGCTCCCCGTCTCGACGCAGACCGCACAGACGCTCAGCGCCGGCGTGCAGTCGAACGGCGCGAGCGACGTCGCCTCGGCGCTCGACGCGGCGCGCCAGAAGCTCGCCGCCATCCGCGACGCGCTGCACTCCGCCGGCGTGCCGGACAGCCAGATCACCCAGCAGGGCCTCAACGTCTACGCCAACGGCGCGCCCACGCCCAGCAACGTCAACGTCAGCGGCAGCCTCTCGGCGACGATCACCGACGCAGCGGTGCTCGACCGCGCCCTGAAGGGCGTCGTCGCCGCTGGCGCGAGCAACGTCAACGTGTGGTCGAACGGCGGCGCCGGTGCCCCCACCCCCGACGAGGCGACGCTGCAGTCGGCCATCGCCAAGGCCACCGGCGCCGCGAAGGCGATCGCGCAGGCCGAGGCGCAGGCCGCCGGGGTGTCGCTCGGCGCGCTGCAGTCGGCGCAGGCACAGCCGCCCGCGATCTGCGGCTGGGCGCCGGCGGGCGCGCAGATGGTGGTCGCGGTGACCCTGACCTACGCGATCAAGTAGCCCGCCGCAGGCCCACCACGGACTCGACGTGGTGCGTCTGCGGGAACATGTCGACGAGGTCGAAGGAGGCCACCGAGTACGGGCCGGAGCTGACCAGAACGTGGAGGTCGCGGGCCAGCGTGGCCGGGTCACAGGAGACGTAGACGACGCGCTCGGGTCCCGCCAGGGCCAGCCACCCGGTGACGCCGCCCTCGCAGCCCGCGCGCGGCGGGTCGAGCACCACGGCGTCGACCGGCCCCTCGGCCGCCACCTGCGCCAGCGCCTTCTCGACCGGCGCGCACACGTACCGCAGCCGTTCCTCGACGCCGTTCAGCCGCGCGTTGAGCCGCCCCATGTGCACCGCCACGGGGTTCTCCTCGATGCACACCACCTCGCGCGCCGTCTCGGCCACTGCGGTGCTGAGCACGCCGATGCCCGCGTAGCCGTCGACGACCCGCAGGTCGCGCACGTCGCCGAGGGCGTCGAGGGCCAGGCCGTAGAGCACGTCCATCTGCTGCTGGTTGACCTGGATGAAGGATTCCGGCATGACCCGGAACAGGTGGCCGCGCCAGCGCAAGGTCGTCGAGTCGGTGTTCCAGTGGATGTCAGGGGGAAGGCTCTCGGCGGCCGTGTCCACCGCGGTGGGGTCGAGGGCGCGCTTCGGCTTGCCGCGCACGAGAAGCTCGCGCCCGTCGTCGCCGACGGTCACGTGCAGCACGGTGAGCGCGTCGTCGCCGCTGTCGCGCACCGCCTGGCGCAGCGCGGGGAGCGAGCGGGCGATGGTGTCGTGGTGGATCAGGCAGTCCTCGACCGCGATCGCCGTCCAGGAGCGCGCCCGGTTGAAGCCGAGACCGGCGTCGCGCGCCCCGTGCGCCCCGGGGACGACATGGAACTCGCCGCGCCGGCGATAGCGCCAGGGATCGGCCATGCCGTGCACGCGCACCTCGGGGAGCGCAACCTTCTGCCGCCGCATGGCGTCGAGGACGATGTCGCGCTTGAGGTCGAGCTGGTGCCCGCCGGCGACGTGCTGCAGCTGGCAGCCGCCGCACTCCGGGACGTACGGACAGGGCGCGGCGACACGGTGCGGCGACGCCTCGCGCAGCGCGACCACGACGGCGTACCACAGCCTGCGCCTGCGGTGGCGCAGCTCCACCTCGGCCAGCTCGCCCGGGATGGCGCCGTCGACCATGATCACCTCGCCGTCGTCCGTGCGGGCGATGCAGGCACCGCCGTGCACCATGTGCTCGATGCGCAGGGTCAGCCGGTCGCCGTGACTGCGCGGCTGCGGCGCCGGGCGCGCCTCAGCCGGCGAGGCGCTCACGCAGCAGCTTGTTGACCAGCCTGGCGTCGGCGCGGCCGCCCGAGGCCTTCATCACGTTGCCGACCAGGCGGCCCAGCGCCTGCTCCTTGCCGCCCTGGAAGTCGGCCACCACCTGCGGGTTGGCCGCGATCACCTCGTCGACGATGGCCGCCAGCGCCGCCTCGTCGCTGACCTGTCCGAGCCCGCGATCGCGCACCAGCGCCTCCGGATCGCCGCCGGCGGCGTAGAGCTCGTCGAGCAGCTCCTTGGCGGTGGTCCCGTTGACGGCCCCCGATTCCAGCAGCCTGAGCAGCGCGCTGAGACCGGTGACGCCGAGCCCGCTGCGGGCGACGGGGAGGTGATGCGCGTTGGCCAGGCGGGCGACGTCGCCGATCATCCAGTTGGCGGCGAGCTTGGCCGAAACTCCCGAGCCGGCGATCGCCTCGAAGGCGTCGGCCTCCTCGCGCGACGCGGTGAGCAGCGCCGCGTCGTAGGCGCTCAGCCCGTACTGCGACTGGAAGCGGCGCTGCCGCGCGTCGGGCAGCTCGGGCAGGCGAGCCCGGATGCGCTCGACGTACTGCCCGTCGAGCTCCAGCGGGGGCAGGTCCGGCTCGGGGAAGTAGCGGTAGTCGTGCGCCTGCTCCTTGCTGCGCTGCGACACCGTGCGGTTCTCCGTCTCGATCCAGCCGCGCGTCTCCTGCACCAGCGTGCCGCCGTCCTGGAGCACCTGCAGCTGCCTCGCGATCTCGTACTCGAGGGCGCGGTGCACGGCGCGGAACGAGTTCATGTTCTTGATCTCGACCTTGGTGCCGTACTCCGTGCTGCCCACGCGGCGCAGCGACACGTTGGCGTCGCAGCGCAGCGAGCCGCGCTCCATGGACCCGTCGTTGACGCCGATGTACATGAGCACCTGGCGCAGCCGGGTGACGTACTCGCGCGCCTCCTCGGCGGTGCGCAGGTCGGGCTCGCCGACGATCTCCATGAGCGGCACGCCGGCGCGGTTGAGGTCGACCAGCGACGACGTCGCCTCGTGGATCAGGTCGCCCGCGTGCTTCAGCGTGCCGGTGTCCTCCTCCAGATGCACGCGGGTGATCCCGCAGCGCACCTCGCGGCCGTCGACCTCGAACACCAGCCGCCCGTTGCGCGACAGCGGCAGGTCGTACTGCGAGATCTGGTAGCCCTTGGGCAGGTCCGGGTAGAAGTAGTTCTTGCGGTCGAACTTGGTGAAGGGTGGGATCTCGCACCCCAGCGCGAGTGCCGTCAGCACCGTCTTCTCCACCGCCTCGCGGTTCATCACCGGCAGCGTGCCGGGCAGGCCGAGGCAGACCGGGCAGGTGTTGCTGTTGGGCGGGGAGTCGAAATACGCCGTGCTGCAGGAGCAGAACATCTTGCTGCGGGTCAGCAGCTGCGCGTGCACCTCGAGCCCGATCACCGCCTCGTAGCCGGTGCCCTCGATCTCGCGCGGCGGCGCCGCTGCGGCGCTCATGGTGCAGCCTCCGCGACCATCGGGGAGCGCAGCCGGGCGGCGCCGCTCGCCTGCTCGTAGGCGTGGGCGACGCGCAGCACGCGGGCGTCCTGGAAGCGCGGACCGATGACCTGCAGCCCCACCGGAAGGCCGTCCGACAGGCCGCAGGGAACGGAGATCCCCGGCAGCCCGGCCAGGTTGACGGGGATGGTGAGCACGTCGCAGAGGTACATGGCGATGGGGTCCTCTCGCGCACCCTGGGTGAAGGCCACCGTCGGCGAGGTGGGGCAGACGAGCGCGTCCACCTTCTCGAACACCGCGTCGAACTCAGCGGCGATGACGGTGCGCACCTTCTGCGCCTTGCGGTAGTACGCGTCGTAGTAGCCGCTGCTCAGTGCGTACGTGCCGAGCATGATGCGGCGCTTGACCTCGGCGCCGAACCCCTGGCCGCGCGTCGAGAGGTAGCTGCGCAGCAGCGACGGCTCGTCGGCGTGCATGCCGAAGCGCACGCCGTCGAAGCGCGCCAGGTTGGAGGAGCATTCGGCGGGCGCGATGATGTAGTAGGTGGCCAGACCCGCGTCGGTGCTCGGCAGCGAGACCTCCTCGACCGACGCCCCCAGTGAGCGCAGCAGCTCGATGGCCTCGTCGACGCGCTGCCGCACCCCGGCCTCCAGCCCCTCGACGAAGTACTCGCGCGGCACGCCGAGGCGCATCCCCTCGACGCCGCTGCGCAGCGTCTCGAAGGGGTCCTCGACGGCGGAGGCCGACGAGGTGCTGTCCAGCGGGTCGTGTCCCGCGATCGCGCTGTAGACGTGCGCCGCATCCTCGACGGTCTGCGCGAAGGGCCCGATCTGGTCGAGCGAGCTGGCGAAGGCGATCAGCCCGTAGCGGGAGACCCGGCCGTAGGTGGGCTTGAACCCCACCGTCCCCGTGAGCGCGGCCGGCTGGCGGATCGACCCACCGGTGTCACTGCCCAGCGAGTACGGGACGACTCCGGCAGCAACCGCCGCCGCGCTGCCGCCGCTGCTGCCCCCGGGCACGCGCTCGACGTCCCAGGGGTTGCCGACCGCGCCGTAGGCGCTGTTCTCGTTGGAGGAGCCCATGGCGAACTCGTCGCAGTTGGTCTTGCCGACCACCACCGCCCCCTGGTCGAGCAGCCGCTGCACCGCAGTTCCGGTATAGGGTGGCCGGAACGTCCGGATGATCCTCGACGATGCCGTGCTGGGGACGTCCTGGAGGCACAGCACGTCCTTCAGCGCGACGGGGATCCCGCACAGCTGCGGCGCATTCACCCCCTCGCGCGCGATGCGTTCGTCGGCTGCGCGCGCCTGCGTCTCCGCGAGCTCGTCGGTGCGCTCCAGGAAGGCGTTGACGCGCCCGTCGACGCGGTCGCGCTGGACGATCGCCTGCCGCAGCAGCTCCACCGCGGTGACCTCGCCGCTGCGCAGCGCCGCCGCCATCTCCGCGGCGCTGCGCCCGACGAAGCCCTGCGCCATCGCGCTCACTCCTGGATCGCCGCGACGCGGAAGTACGGGCCGTCGCGCTCCGGCGCATTGGCCAAAGCCCGCTCCGCTCCGATCGACTCCCGCGGCTCGTCCTCACGCCACACGTTGACCAGCCCCCCCACCTGCGCCGTCTCAGCCACGGCCGACGTGTCCACCTCGTTGAGCTTGCCGATGGCGTCGAGGATCGCGTCGAGCTGCGTGCGGTACTGCTCCATCTCGGCGTCGGACAGCCCCAGCCGGGCGAGCATGGCGACGTGGGCGACGTCGTCGCGCGAAAGCGTCATGGGCGCCTGATTATCGGGTTTTGAGCTCGCCGCAGGCGAGCAGACAGGGCGGGCAGATCCCGCCCTGCGGCGCCCCACGGCCCAGCGGTCCGCGCGGCGCCTGACCCACCCTCGACCGGGCTGAAGCCCGGCGGCGCGCGCCGAGGCGTGCGTGCCTCACGAAAGCGGCAACCAGGTCAGCACCTTCTGCTCCGTCTCCGCGAACCCCGCCCGCCGGTACGCCGCCATCGCGGCCGGATTGTCGTCCCGCGTCCAGACGCAGGCGAAGGTCACGTGCCGCTCGCGGAACAGCGCCATCGCCTCCCGCAGCAGCATCCCCGCGATCCCCCGCCCGCGCTCGCCCGGCGCCACGTACAGCTCCGCCACCTCCCCTTCCAGCCCCGTCCCCGGGTCGAAGAGCACGCACCAGCACACGCCCAGCTCCTCGCCCGACTCGGACCGCGCCACGAACACCCGGTTCTCGCCCACGAAGCTCGACCGCAGCGGCGGCATCCCCCGCTCGATCTGGTCGCGCGTCTGCCGGGGGTGGTCGTACTTCTCCTGCTCGTCGAGCGCCAGGTCGACGAGCAGGCGGCGCACCCCGGCGTCGTCCTGGTCGGCCAGGGTCTCGATGCGGACGTGGTCCCCCATGTCGGCGGGGGAGGCTAGCAGGGTCCGCTCCGCCTACGGCTGGCAGATGGCGGCAGCGTCGCCGGACGGCGAGGGCATCACCGCGGGCGCGCACGGTCGGAGGATGACCGGGTGCCCGAGCGGCGGCTGGCTCGGCGCCCGCCCGGGCACGAAGGGCGACGGCGTCGGCGGCACCGTCCCGCCGACGTGCGTCCACCCGCCGCTGTCCCACGTCCAGGTGTCCGCGGAGAACGCGGCACCCTCGATCCCGCCGAAGAGCAGCACGACGCCCTGCGCGGGGTCGCTGACCAGCCCGTACCCGCTGCGACCGATGAGCGCGGCGGTGGTGGCGGCGTAGGTCCAGGCCGTGCCCCGGCCGAGCCACGTCGAGCTGCCGCTGCGGAGCAGCAACCCGCTGCCGTCAGGGAGGGCGACCATGGTGCCGCTCAGGGGGCCGTTGGGCGCCGGCGCCGCCTTCGCCCACGCGTGGCCGTCCCACGTCCAGCGCAGCTGGCTCTGCGGCGTGCAGTGCGCCGGTGACGACACCGGCGACGGCGGAGCGGCCGTGATCGATGAACCGCCCATGGGCACGTACCCGCTCCACCCCGCCGAGCGCTGTGCCCCGACCGACCCGCTCACCGTCGCGGAACACATGCCGAGCTGGGATTCGATCAGCACGAGGCGCTTCAGCGAGCCGTCGTAGGCGAGGCCCGACGGTCCGAGTGAGCCGGCCGGCCGCGTCCCCGCCGTCTGCTCCACCCAGTCACCGCCGCTCCAGACCCACGTCCTGCGCTGGTAGTCCTGGGGGGAGACGGTGACGGGCGGCGAGGTCGGCCCGACGAAGAAGCTCGGACCGGTCGCGGGCCGTGGGCTCACCACCGGCACGGCCGGCCGCGGGCTCATCGCCGGGAGGGCGGGCGCGTGCGCGGAGCCACCTGCCGAGGCGCCCGGGGCGACCTGCACAGGGCTCACGTCCACGAACCCGCCCCCGCCCGGCGCCGGCGCGCCGAAGAACTGAGGCACCGTCGTCACCAGGACCAGCTGCCCGGTGGACGGGTCGTCCGCCATCTGCGTCCCGCCCGAGAAGAACGGCGGGACGTGTGCGGTCGCGACCTGGTGCCAGTTGGACCCGTCCCACGTCCAGGTGCCCCCCTGGTCCGGGAACGACCGGCTGCCCGAGATCCCGCCGACGAGCACGACCTGCTGCGTGTGGGGGTCGTAGCCCATCGCCGCGCCGAAGCGCGGGGTGGGCGACAGCGCCGGGTGCTGCTGGTGCCAGCTCCCGTCCCAGGTCCAGGTGTCGCCGAGGGCCACGCCGCCGCCGATCTGGCCGCCGAACATCACCACGTCGCCGCGCGCCGCGTCGAAGGCCATCGCCGGCTGGCTGCGCGCCATCGGGGAGGGCCCCGAGGCGCTCGACATCGCCAGCCGGGCGCGCAGCCCGAAGCCGCCCGCCACCGCCAGCGCCAGCACCGGGATCATCAGCGCCGCCGCCAGGGGCCGCAGCCGGCGCTCCCCCGGCGCGCCGATCAGGACCCGGCCCAGGAAGCGGCGGGCCCGTCGCGCCGGGCGGCCGCGCCCATCCGCGGCAGCCCATCGCTCCCGCAGGGACGCCGGCGCCGGGACGGTGGCGAAGAGCTCGCCCAGCGCCCGCTCCTCACCCTCGAGGTCCAGCTCGTCGCTCATCTCCCGTCCTCCGTGCGCAGCGCCGCACGAACCTGCGACAGCGCGCGATGCGTCGCGGTCCTCGCCGCGTCCTCACTCGTTCCGGTCAGGCGCCCGATCTCCGCATAGCTCAGTCCGGCCGCACACCGCAGCGCCACCATCTCCCGGTCCCGTGGCCGCAGCGACTGGACCGCCGACAGCGCCTCGCGCAATTCCGCGCGCAATCCCGCCACCGTCTCCACGTCCACCGCCGGCGCGCCACCCGACGAGCCCAGCCGCCCCAGCAGCAGCGCGCGCCGGCGGCGGCGACGGTGCTGGTCGACCGCGGTGTTGCGCGCGATGGAGAAGAGCCAGCGGCGAACCCCTTCGGGATCGCCGTCCCCGAAGGACTCCCAGGCCGCGAACGCCTTTCCGAACGCGTCGGCCGCCGCGTCCTCCGCCGCCGCGGTGTCGCCCAGCTGCGCCAGGCAGAAGCGGTACACGGGTCCCGCATGCGCCTCGTACACCTGGGCGAAGGGCGTCACAGCCATCCGTCCGGTCCTCTCACCGCCCTCGTCCTTCCTGCCCAGCACCATGGTGGTGACGCCGGGATCTCCCGCAATCATGCACTGCACAACGCGGAGAGCGCCGTGATGTGACATCGTTCCCGCCGCCGTCCCTCGCCCACCGCCCACGGAGGACACCACCCGTGATCGTCACCACCAGCGAGAACATCCCCGGCTACCGGGTCACCCGCGTGCTCGGCCTCACCTTCGGCCTCACCGTGCGCAGCCGGGGAGTCGGCGGCAACATGGCAGCCGGCTTCAAGAGCCTCGTCGGCGGCGAGATCCGCTCCTACACCAAGCTCCTCGAGGACGCCCGCCGCGAGGCCGTCGACCGCCTGGTCGAGAACGCCACCGCGATGGGCGCCAACGCCCTGGTGATGATGCGCTTCGACTCCTCGGAGATGGGCCAGACGATGTCCGAGATCGTCGCCTACGCCACCGCCATGGTCGTCGAGCCGGCCGCCTAGCGCCGGCGGGCTTCAGCCCGCCGAGGGTGGGTCAGGCGGGGGGCGGCGCCCAGCGCCGACCCGCGCCGCAGGGCGGGATCTGCCCGCCCTGTCTGCTCGCCCGGGGGCGAGCCAACAAACCCGCGCCACAACGCGAATTCACCCGCGCCCGTCTGCTCGCCCCCTGCTCAGCCGCAACCCGATCGTTACCCCGCGTGCCCGAGCGCTCACAGCCCGCCCGCTACGCTCGGCGGCGAGTGCACCAGGCCACCACCGTCCTCCCCCGCCCCGCCGGCGGGCTGCGGCTCCCCCACGGCCGCGCCCTGCTGCGCGCCGCCACCGCCGCCATCGTCGCCCTGTCGGTGTGGCTCTTCGTCGTCGCCCCGCTGACCGGCCACTTCGGCGGCCAGTTCGAGGACTTCCGCGCCTACCTCACCGCCGCCCGCGACATGGCCGCCGGCCGCTCGCCGTACACGTCGTTCAACGGCGGCACGTCGGTGGTGCTGCAGGGCTTCGACTACCCGCCCTTCGGCGCCCTGCTGGTCCGCCCCCTGGCCCTGCTCAGCGACCAGGCGGCGATGACCCTCTGGCTCTTCCTCTGCCTCGCCTGCACGGTGACCGGCGCCCTGGTCGTCGCCCGCACCGCGCTGCCCTCGACCTGGCCGCGCACCGAGATCGCCCTCCTCGGCGCCCTCGCCTTCACCCCGGCCACCTACAACTACTGGCACGGCCAGATGAACCCGGTGATCTTCCTGCTCCTGGCCCTCGCCTTCCGCCAGTGGGTCCTGGGACGGGAGCTGAGCACCGGTGCCCTGCTCGGCGTGGCCGCCGGGATCAAGGTCGCCCCGGTGGTGCTGATCGTGCTGCTGCTCCGCCGCCGCTGGTGGCGCGGCACGGCGGCGATGTGCGCCACTGGCCTGGCCTCGGTCGGCGTCGCCGCCCTGGCGCTGGGCACCGGGCCCGTGCGCGCCTTCGTCACCGACGTCCTCCCCTCGCTGACCCGGGCCACCGGCTGGATCTACAACCAGTCGCTGGGCGGCCTGCTCAGCCGTGCCGCAGACCATTCGGTGCTGGACATCCAGCCCACCCTCACCTGGCTCAACGACGCCACCCTGCTCGGCGCCCTGGCGCTGCTCGCCGCCACCGCGTGGGCGGTGCGCCCGGGACGGCGCGACCCCGCCGAGCGCGGCGCGGAGTTCGGCGCCGCGGTCACCGCCATGCTCCTGGCCGGGAGCATCGCCTGGTTCCCGCACTTCACCCACCTGCTCATCCCGCTGGCCGCCTGCGCCGGGCTGATCGCCGCCCGCGGCTGGCGCGCCGAGCAGCGCCTGCTGCTGGCCTGCCTCGGCGTCCTGCTCCTCTTCGGGGTGCTGCTGCCCACCGCGCTGTCCAGCGTCACCGGGATCGGCCAGCTCCGCGCCGCCCAGACCGGCCCGGGCTGGTGGCCGCTGCTGCAGGCCTTCTCGCTGCCGGCGCTCAGCGTCCTGGCGCTCTTCGCCGCGACGGTGCGGGCGCTGCGGCGCCGGCCGGCGAACGTCGCTCCGCCCGCCGCTGCATGACAATGGCGGCGTGTCCGCCGGCCTCATCGTGCTGATCGTCCTAGCCGTCGTCCTGGTCGCGGTGGGTGCCGCCGCGCTGGGATTGGAGCGGTACCGGCCCCGGCAGCGTCCGCTGCACCCGCTGCCCACGACCGAGGTCTTCCTGGATCCGGTCACCCACCGCCGCATGCGCGTCTGGATCGACCCCGCGTCGGGCGCACGCGAGTACCGCGAGGAGCTGGAGACCACCGCCACCCCGCTCCCCCCGCTGGAGCGGCCCGGGGTGCTCCTCCCGCCCGACGCAGTCGCCCAGCCGCCCCGCGAGCTGCCGCCGCCGCAGGGCTAGCCACTGTCGCGCCGCGGGCCGCGGTGGTAGACCGGTGGGATGGACGCGGCCGAGCTGTTCCGTCGCTGGATGCACGGGTCGCCGCGCGAGGTCCCCGGCATCGAGGAGATGCTGCTGCGCCTGCGCCAGGGCGGCGTGCGCGACGAGCGTGTCCTGGCGGCGATGGCGTCGCTGCCGCGCGAGCTCTTCGTCGCCCTGGCCCAGCACGACGAGGCCTACGCCGACCGTGCCTTGGGCATCGGCCACGGGCAGACCATCTCCCAGCCCCTCATGGTGGGCCTGATCGTCCAGGCGCTGGAGGTGCGACCGGGAGACCGCGTGCTCGACGTCGGCACAGGCTCCGGATACCAGGCTGCGGTCATCGCGGCCTGCGGGACGCGTGTGGTCAGCATCGAGCGCATCCCCGAGCTCGCCGAGGCGGCCGCCGAGCGCCTGGCGAAGCTCGACCTCGACGTCGAGGTGGTTGTCGGCGACGGCAGCCTGGGCTGGCCGGCCGAGGCGCCCTACGACGCCATCGCCGTGGGAGCCGCCGCCCCCCATGTGCCGCGCCCGCTCGCCGACCAGCTGGCCCCGGGCGGCCGGCTGGTGGTGCCGGTGGCGGTGAACCGGGACGGCGAGGAGCTGATCCGGGTGCGGCGCAACGGCGAGCTGCTCACCAGCGAGGGCCTGGGGCCCTGCCGCTTCGTCCCGCTGGTCGGCGCCGAGGGCTACCCGGAGGAGGGTTGAGCCGCCCGCAGCAGGGCGCTGAGGTCCTGGTGCGGGGTGACGCACGGCTTGCCGGGAGCGTGGCGGTAGACGACCCCCCCGCCGTCGGACACCACGACGGAGGAGGACGACACCGTCCCGTAGCGGTCGAGGTGGACGCAGGCGGCGTCGACCCCCTCGCGCCCCGGCTCCCCATGGTCGCGGAGGATCTCCTCCATGCCGTCGAGGAGCGCGCGCGGGTCGTCGCGGGCCGCGCCGGCGGCGAGCTCGAAGCGGGCGGTCAGCGCGTCGACCTTCGGCTGGGTGCGGTCGTCGACGTCGAAGACGGTGAGGACGTGCAGTCCTGGAGGCAGCGGCTTCAGGGTGAGCCCGTCGCCATGGGCCTCGGCGACCACGGCGTGGTGCGGCGAGACGTGGAGCGCGTTGAAGGGGTTGTAGTCGTGCGCCGCGAGGCCGTCGAGGAGGCCCTGGGCCTCTCCGTCGCCCGCGCTGCGCAGCAGGGCGATGGGCAGCTCCCCGCGCGAGCGGCGCTTCGGGTCGCGGAACTCCGACCGCCGGTTGGTGACCGCGGCGACCGTGCCGCCGGCCCGCACCGCCATCCAGGTGCCGCCGGCGAGGACGTCCTGGCCGCCCACGATCAGCGGCTGCTCGACCAACACGTGGGGCGGCAGGGTGGGACGGTCGAGGAGCTCGTCGCGGTTGGCGGCGAGGACGATCGGCGCGCCGGGGACGGTGCGCCAGGCGAGCAGGATGGTGCACACGGCGCCGCCGAGCCTACCGCGTCAGCCGGGGTTCTCCAGCGCCGCCAGCGGCACGCGGTACATCCGCACCACCGGCCCCCCGGCGCGCCGCTCCTCGACGGACTCGGCCGCGTCGCCGAAGAGCGCGTGCAGCACGCGTCGTGCCTGCGCCTCCTCGGGCTCGTGGTCCATGGCCAGGCGGGAGATGGTCACCGCGTAGGCGTCCTCGCCGTCGGGGCGGTTGGGGTAGCGGGAGCGGGTCAGGCTGACGCGCAGCTCGAGGTCGTCGAGGTCGACCTGGTGGCGGCCGGTCTCGTGCTCGTCGGGCGGGTTGAGGAAGTCCTCGTCGGCGCGCTGGCGCAGCTCGTGGAGCACGGCGTCGACGCCCAGGCCGCGGGTGCTGTGCATGCCCATGCCCGCCAGGGTAACCCGGCGGTACGGGGCCCATGGGCGCGGCGTTTAGGATGGGCCCCGCAACGGTAGACAAGTGCTCAGGCGGCCACCCAACCATGACGTCCGCGGCCGCTCCACGTTCCTGACAAACGGAGGCGCAAGCGCATGGCCAAGACCGTCGGTATCGATCTCGGCACCACCAACAGCGTGGTGGCCGTGATGGAGGGTGGCGAGCCCGTCGTCATCCCCAACGCCGAGGGCGGTCGCACCACTCCCTCCGTCGTCGCCTTCACCCGCACCGGCGAGCGCCTGGTGGGGCAGCTCGCCCGCCGCCAGGCCGCCGTCAATCCTGAGAACACCGTCTACTCGATCAAGCGCTTCATGGGCCGCCTGCTCAGCGAGGTGGGCGACGAGCGCTCCCAGGTTCCCTACAAGGTGCTCGCGGGCAAGGACGGGCGCGTCGAGATCGAGGCGGGCGGTGAGACCTTCACCCCCGAGCAGATCTCCGCGATGACCCTGCAGAAGCTGAAGGCCGACGCGGAGGCGTACCTCGGCGAGAAGGTGACCGACGCGGTCATCACCGTCCCCGCCTATTTCAACGATGCGCAGCGGCAGGCGACCAAGAACGCCGGCCAGATCGCGGGACTGAACGTCCTGCGCATCATCAACGAGCCCACCGCCGCGTCGCTCGCCTACGGGCTGGACAAGAAGGAGAACGAGAAGATCCTCGTGTTCGACCTCGGCGGCGGCACCTTCGACGTGTCGGTGCTCGAGGTCGGCGAGGGCGTCTTCGAGGTGAAGGCGACCAACGGCGACACCCATCTCGGTGGCGACGACTACGACCGCCGCGTCGTCGACTGGCTCGCCGACGAGTTCAAGCGCGACCAGGGCATCGACCTGCGCTCCGACCGCCAGGCGCTGCAGCGGCTCACCGAGGCCGCGGAGAAGGCGAAGATCGAGCTGTCGCAGCGGCAGGAGACGGAGGTGAACCTGCCGTTCATCACCGCCGACGCGTCGGGCCCGAAGCATCTCGCCATCTCACTGACGCGCGCCAAGTTCGAGCAGCTCACCAGCGACCTCACCGACCGCACCCGCAAGCCGTTCCACGACGCGCTGCGCGACGCGGGGATGCAGCCCAACGAGCTGGACGAGGTGATCCTCGTCGGCGGCTCGACGCGCATGCCGGTGATCCAAGCGCTGGTCAAGGAGCTGACCGGCAAGGAGCCGCATCGCGGCGTCAACCCGGACGAGGTCGTCGCCGTCGGCGCGGCCATCCAGGCCGGCGTGCTGAAGGGCGAGGTGAAGGACGTCCTGCTCCTCGACGTGACGCCGCTGTCGCTCGGCATCATGACCGAGGGCGAGGTGAACACCCGGCTCATCGAGCGCAACACGACCATCCCAACGGCCAAGACGCAGGTCTTCTCGACCGCGTCGGACAACCAGCCGTCGGTCGAGATCGTGGTGCTGCAGGGCGAGCGTCCCATGGCGCGCGACAACCGCGTGCTGGGCACCTTCCAGCTCGACGGCATCCCCCCGGCGCCGCGCGGCATGCCGCAGATCGAGGTCACCTTCGACATCGACGCCAACGGCATCCTCAACGTCACCGCCAAGGACCGCGGCACCGGCAAGGAGAACAAGGTCACCATCACCGGCTCGACCACCCTGCAGAAGGAGGAGGTCGAGCGCATGGTGAAGGAGGCCGAGGCCAACGCCGAGGAGGATCGCAAGCGCGCCGAGGCGGTGGAGACCCGCAACCGCGCGGAGACCCTGGCCTACCAGGCGGAGAAGGCGCTCGCCGACGCGGGCGACAAGGTTCCCGCCGACGTGCGCACCGACATCGAGGGCAAGGTCAAGGCGGTGCGCGACGCCGTCGCCGGCGGTGACGCCGACGCCATCCGCCGCGCCCACGACGACCTGCAGGGCTCGATCCAGAAGATCGGCGAAGCCGTCTACGCCGCCGGCGCCACCGGTGGCGATGCGGGCGGCCCGCCGCCGGAGGGCGGCTCCCCCAACGGCGACGCCGGCGCGCAGCCCAGCCAGGGCGGCGAGGACGTCGTCGACGCCGAGTTCAAGGAAGTCTGAGCCGGCTCCGTCACCCCGACATCGAACGGCGGCCGCGGTTCGACCCGGCCGCCGTCTCTACACCTGGTCGATGCGGGTGAGCACCCAGTCGTACTTGCCGCTCATGATCGCGGCATGGCAGTAGGAGCAGACGCCGGCGAGGTCGACGTCGAGGGGAGCGCCGCAGTTGGGGCAGTGCGCCGACAGCGTGCCGTTGCCCGGCTTGGTGACGGCGTCGGAGGAGCGCTGGAAGACCCAGTCCTCCGTCCACTCCTCGACGTTGCGGTTGCCGCGCACCACCTTGCCGCTCTGGTCGTCGACGTCGTAGTCGGCTGAGGCCGCGCGGATGCGCACGGTGAGGGTGTCGTAGGTCTGGTCGGAGTGCGCGGCGACGACGACGGCGTTGCCGACGGCCAGCGAGTCGAGCATGTTGCGGCGGTGCTGCGCCTCGTACTGCTCGATCTGGACGCGGTGCTGCTGCCAGATGCCGTCGGCCATGACCCGGCGGCTCAGCTCGGGCTTGCGCTCGCTCCAGGCCTGCTGCACCAGGAAGAAGGCGCGCTCGACGTCGGCGATGAAGGCGTTCTCGTCGAAGGCGGGGTCGTGCGCCCTGATTGCGTCAAGTCCGGCAGAAACGGGCTCGCCGCCGCCCAGCGCGGCGTCCTGCGTCCCCGGCAGGGTGGCGCCGCGGAAGCTCGCCGGGACGCCGACGGGATGCGTGTCGTCCCACTCCGGCGCGGCCGTCCCCGAACCTCCTCCACCCGGAGCGGCGGAGGGACCGCCACCCGCCGCGGCGCCGAGGGATCCCGGCGGGCCGGTCGGCTCGCCGTAGCTGGGCGGGGGCACGATCGGCGGCACGGTCGACCGCCCGCGCGGGCCGCCGCCGGCGGAGCGCCCACCGGAGCCGAACCAGTAGCGCACCACGCCGACCAGGAAGACGACGATCACCACCAGCAGCAGGAAGCCGACGACCCCGCCGCCGCCGCTGCCGCCGAGGAAGAACGGCCAGAAGATGAACCCCCCGCCCCCGCCGCCGGTCCCGAAGCCACCCCCGCCGCTGCTGTGGCCGCCGCCGCCGAAGCTCTGGCCACCGCCGGCGCGGGCCAGCAAGCCCGCGAGGAGCACCATCGGCATCGGCGCGGTCACCCGGCCGGAGGTGTCGCGGGTGGCGGCTCGGTGGCCGGGGGAGCGTCCCCACCCGCGGGAGCGTCGCCGGCCGGCGGTGCGGCGCCTCCCTGCAGCGACGTCCCGCACTGCGCGCAGAACCTGCTGCCGGCCGGGTTCTCCGAGTGGCACGCCGGGCACTCCACGGCCACCGGAAGCGCCGTCCCGCAGTTGGGGCAGAACTTCGCTCCCGACGAGGCGGTGCCGCACTGCGGGCAGGTCACCGACGGAGCCGCCGTCGCCGGACCTGCGCCGCCCGCCGGCGCCGGTGGCGTGAAGCCCGGGCCGCCGCCCGCGAACCCCGGCGCGGGGGGCGCCGGCGGCGACTGCTGCGACTGCAACGTCGACTGCCCCAGGCCGAGCCCGGCGGCCACGAAGGCGCCCCCGGTGCCGCCACCACCCTTGGACATTCCCTGGCCGGCGCCGAGCTGCAGCTCGCCGGCCGCGTACTGCTGGAACCCGCCGGCCAGCCGCGAGTACGCGGTGTCCTTGGCCAGGCCCTTCAGCGTCTCCTCGTCCTCGTCGGAGAGGGACACCGTGAAGTTCCCCATCCGGGCGACGGCCAGCCCGTAGGTGGCCAGCTGCTCGCCTGCCCCCTGGAGGATGGCCTGCTCCATCTGCGGGACGTAGGCGGCCAGCCCCAGGATGGGCCAGCCGTTGCGGACGATGTTGGCGGTAACGTCGGTGCGCATCACCTTGAGGAGCTGCTCGGCGATCCAGTCGGTGATGCTGCTGTTGTCGGTGACGTTCACCGTGCCGGTCAGCTTGGTGATCAGCGCGGAACCGTCGACGATCTTCGCCGAGTACTCCCCGAAGACGCGCAGGGCGACCACCAGGCCGGTCTGGGGGTCCTGGACGTCGTCGATGCGGCCGCCGAAGCGCAGGTCGGGGAACTCCCGGGTGCTGATGAAGTAGAGCTCGGTGCGGTAGGCGTTGCCCGCGGTGAGCATGTCCTTGAAGATGCCCAGGAAGGGCAGCTCGGTGGCGTCCACCATGTGGCGGCCGGGCGGCAGGGTGCCGATGACCTGGCCCTGGTAGAGGAAGACGGCCACCTCGTCGGGGGCGACGATGGCGCGGCTGTAGCGGCGGATGTTGAGATCCGGCCACTTGTAGACCATCTGCCCCTTCTTGTCGTCGGGGACCGCGATGTTCTCGCGACGGAAGAGCGCCATCGTTTCCTCGTTCGCCTCAGCGATGCGGTGTGAGACGGCGCGCCGAGCGGCCGCCGCACGCCATCCTACCCGTGATCGGGCAGGTCGGCGTCACGTTTCAGGGTCGCCTCGTAGGTGCGCCGCAGCCCGGCGCGGTAGGCCCGCGGCAGGAGCTGGCGCACCAGGGGCGGGAGGCCGATCGCCCGGGGCACGCTCACCGCCGCGCCCTCGCGCTCGACGAGCGCGCAGATCGCCCGGGCGACGCGCTCGGGCTCCATGAAGGAGCGGCGCACCCGCGGCGGCACGTGGCGCAGCGCCTCGTCGCTGAAGATCTCGGTGCGCACCAGCCCGGGGTTGACCCAGGCGCAGTGAACGCCCTGCCGCGCCAGCTCCGGCGCCACCGCCTCGGTCAGCGCGATCACCGCCGCCTTCGACGCCGAGTAGGCCGCCTCCCAGGTCCAGGGCGCCGCGCCCGCGGCGGAGGCCACGTTGACGATGCTGCCCCTCCCCCGCTCCACCATCGAGGGCAGCGCCGCCTTCATCCAGCGCACCTGCCCCAGGTAGTTGACCTCCATCACGCGCGCCACGTCGGCCACCCCGGTGTCGAGGAAGGCGCGGTGCAGCGGCGTCCCCGCGTTGTTGACGAGGAGGTCGATGTGGCCATGCCTGTCCAGAACGCGGGAGGCCGCGTCCGACACCTCGGCGTCGGAGGCGACGTCGCAGACGGCGTACGATGCCCCGCCGCCGATGCGCTCCACCAGCGAGCGCAGCCGCTCCTCGCGCCGGGCCACGCCGACCACCCGCGCGCCGCGGCGGGCCAGCTCCACCGCCGTCGCCTCGCCGATGCCGGACGACGCGCCGGTGACCACCGCCACCGCGCCGCTGATGCGCACTACGACGGGGGCAGGTAGCGCGGCGGCGTGTAGCCGCTGGAGGTTCCCGCCGCGGGACCGGCGGGCGGCGGCGGCGGCGGGACCGACGGCGTGCCGCGCGGGCCCGGGGTCACCCGCGTGTCAGCCCCGCTGCGCAACCCGCGGCCGCGCGCGAACACGCCTTGCAGCACGATGGGCAGCGCGATGGCCACCGCGCCGCTGAAGAAGGTGGCCCCGTTGGGGAGGCTGTTGGGATCGCTGAGGCCCCAGTAGCAGAAGAGCGCCGCCAGCAGCGAGAGGATGATGACCACGCCGACGCCGCCGACCAGGACCAGCTCCTGGTTGCGGTCCTGCACCAGGGAGTGCTCGGGACGGCGCCGCTGCACGACGCGGAAGACGTTCACCGCCATCCAGCTGTTCAGCATCATCGAGCTGACGAAGGCGGCCACCGTGATCGACCAGCGGAACTCGGCGAGGTGCTTGACGATGAACGCCGCGATGTTGACCACGATCAGGCCCACCGGGGTGATGGCGCCGATGATCGGGATGGTCCAGCGCTTCAGGAAGGGGAGCAGGCCCTTGGGGCCGTCGTCCGCCTGCCGGGAGGTGCGGCGTCCGAGCATGCGCCAAGAGTACGTTGACGGCGGCGGTTGCGCCATCTGAGCCGGGAGCGTTTCATCGGCGCGCTCAGACGCGCGCCACAGGAGGGGAGGCAGATCCTCCCCTCGTACCCCTCCTCGGCGGGCTGAAGCCCGCCGGGTGCCGGCGCATCGCGCCGGCTACATGCTCCAGGGGACCAAACCGGGCTCGAGGGGGAGCTCCAGGGTGAAGCGGGCGCCGTTCCCGGGGACGTTCTCGGCGGTGGCGCGCCCGCTGTGCCGCTCGGCGACGAGGCGCACGAAGTACAGCCCGAGCCCGCTGCCGGGGCTGGTGCTGCGCCTGGTCGCGTCGGAGCGGTAGTACTTCTCGAAGAGCTTGTCCGCCTCGGCCTCGTCGAAGCCGATGCCCTCGTCGCGGACGGCGAAGCGGACGTAGCGGGCCCCGTCGGAGGCGGCCTCCAGCCAGACCCGGCGCTCGCCCTGGGTGTGGCGGAAGGCGTTGCTGAGCAGGTTGGCGAGGGCGTGCTGGACGTTGTCGACGTCGCACTGCATGACCACGTCGTCGGCCGTCGACTCGACCCACATGGTCACGCCCTGCTGGGCGGCCTCGTCCGCGGCGTTGCCGACCACGGTCTCGAGGATGTCGCCGACCCGCACGCGTCGCAGGGTGAGGTTGCGGGCCGGGTCCTCGAGGGTGACGGTGTCGGTCACGCCGCTGAGCAGCTCGGCGAGCTGGTCGGCGGCGCGGCTGATCCGCTCCATCAGCACCGTCGCCTCCTGCGGCTCGACGTCGCCGATCATGTCGAGGTAGCCGCGCAGCACGGTGAGAGGACGCCGCAGCTCGTGGGTGGTGATGCGCAGGAAGTCCTGCGACGCCTCGGCCCAGCGCTGCACCGAGCGAAGCTGCATGGCCCAGGCCAGCGCCGGCTCCACCCGCTCGACGAAGCGCGAGGCGCGGCGCATCGCCGAGTCGCTGAAGGCGTCCGGCGCGTTGCGCAGGGCGTAGACCAGCCCGAACGGGCGGCCCACCGTGGCCAGCGGCAGGAACAGCGCGGCGCCCGGGATCGGCAGGGTGGGCACCGCCGCCGCCCACTGGGTGGGGTCGACGGGACACTGCCGCACCGCCTCGGCCCCGTGCATGATCTCGGCGAGCACGCCCTTGTCGCTGCTGACGTAGAAGCCGCTCGGCGAGGCGCTGCCGGCGCTGGCCACCAGCTCCAGCCGCCCGCCACCCGCCTCCAGCCAGACGCGGGCGCGATCGGCGTTGACCAGACCGGAGAGCGACGCGGCCGCCACCTGCATCGCCTCCTCCGGCGCCGCTCCGTCCTCGATCGCCCGGCTCACCTCGGCGACCGCCGCGTCGATGACGGCCTCGTAGCCCGCCTGGGCGTCGCGAATGGCGGTGCGGGCGGCGCTCTGGGCGAGGCGCAGCCGGTCGTCGGCCTGGGACGCCGCCTCGGCGCCGGCACCGCTCTCCAGCAGCGCCCGGATCAGGACGTGGCGCCCTGCGTCGAAGCGGTCGAGGAGGACGCCGGCGTCGTCTCCCTCCTCGACCACCTGGGTGGCGACGGCGCGCAGCATCGTCTCGGCGTCGCCCAGTGCCTCCGCATCCCCCTCCAGATGGCGCAGGAGGATCTGCAGAAAGGCGTTCGCCCCCTCCCTTGCGCGGGCGTCGTCCTTGGGGGAAGTCCCGGCGGGACCACCGCGGCGAGGTACTCCTCGCCGACGGCAGCTGAGGACAGCCCCATCTGACTCACCGACGAAGTGGCGTCACAGCCCAGTCACCATGTCATTCGAGCCCACTGAACGGGTGTCACGCCTTCGAACGTCCCGGGAGGACGACTTCATGCGTGTCAAAGCGGGAGTATAGCCGCTGCCCACTGCAACCCCAGGGACCCATGTGACAGTCGTGTCGCAGGCCCCGCCCCTAGACTGGCGGGCGTGGCCGGCGACCAGGCGCTCCGCACCGTGGCGGCCTGGCTGCGCGACGCCTCCCGGGTCCTGGTGTTCACCGGCGCGGGGATCTCCACCGAATCCGGCATCCCCGACTTCCGCGGACCCAACGGCGTCTGGCGGACGCGCGACCCCCTGCGCTCCACGATCCAGAGGTACCTCGCCGACCCCGAGGTGCGCCGCGAAACCTGGCGGCTGCGACTCGAGTCGCCGGTCGACACGGCGCAGCCGAACGATGGACATCGCGCCCTGGTGTCGCTCGAGGAGATGGGCAAGGTGCCCGCCGTGGTGACGCAGAACATCGACGGACTGCACCAGGTCGCCGGCTCGCGCAACGTCATCGAGCTGCACGGCACGACGCGCCAGGCCGGCTGCCTCTCGTGCGGGCGGCGCATGCCCATGGACGTGGTGCTGTCGCGAGTGCGCGAGGGTGAGGAGGACCCTCACTGCGAGCGATGCGGCGGCCTGATCAAGGCCGCCACCATCAGCTTCGGGCAGGCGTTGATCGAGGCCGACGTGGACCGGGCGATGGACTACGCGGCGTCGTGCGACGTCTGCCTGGCGGTGGGCTCCACCCTGTCGGTGTGGCCCGCGGCTGGCGTGCCGCTGCATGCCGCGCGGAGCGGAGCGCGACTGGTGATCGTCAACGACGGCGACACCGACCTCGACCTCGCCGCCTCCGCGGTGATCCGCGGACGGACCGGAACCGTTCTGCCTGCGCTGGTCGCGGCGATCGCCAGCTGACGAGCGTCCGGCGTCACCAGATGACGTTGACCGGGTCGCCTGGATCGTCGGAGAGGAACGCCTGCATCGCGGTCCAGAGCGCGCGCACGGTGATGGTCTGGAAGTCAGGGCCGTTGTACCCCGCCACCGTGGACGGTGTCTCCGCGTAGGTGACGGTGTCGGCGTCGGGATTCCCGCTGTCGAGGTTGGCGGCGCTGATGGTGATCATGTGCGTCGCCTGCCAGCCGCGCCACCCGGGCATCGTCCTCGTCATCGCCTGCACCATCACCGGCGCGGTGTGGCCGTAGCGCTGCAGGTCGTCGCGACTCCCGAGATCGGTGCGCAGGCGTTGCAGCACACCGTCGAGGGTGGTCACGTGGTCACCGGTGTAGCGGTCGACGCCGAGCCACGGATGGAGCAGCGCGTTGATCCCGGCGACGGTCCTCGCCCCGGTGGTCCCGCTGTTGGGGTCGATGCCGATGGCGCGGGCGACCGTCTCCACGCCGGGGCGGTTCGGCGTCCAGGCGGAGAGGAGGACCTCGGTGGCGCCTGCGCCGCAGTAGTTGCGGTGGGCGTAGTCGTTCGGCTCCCGGAACGCGGTGACGGCGACCGTGAGCGGCACCGGCGTGGCCAGCGGAGTCGGGCTCGGCGGCGCGGGCGTCGCCGCAGGCGGGTCGGCCGGGGTGGGTCGCTGAGCTGCGACGGGACTGCCGGGTGCGCAGCCGGCCAGGACCGAGAGGAGGAGCAGCGCCGGCAGCCCCGCCGCCGCGCGCGCGGCATCGCGAGCGGACACGTCGCCCTGTGTAGCACAGAGACGCCTTTCGCCGCCCTGCGCAGGCTGCAACGGCCGGAGTGGGCGGGCGGTCATTGCACAGTGGGAGGCCGCATCGACAACAGCCTCCCGCCCCCGTCCGCCAGGAAGGGCGCGTGGGAAACCCCCGGACGGCAGCGGCGCGCGCAGCCCCGCTGCCGCCCGTCCGGGTCCGGGTGCCGGGCGGCGACAATGTCGCGATGCGATACGGAATCGACATCGCCCAGCAGCGTCTCGACTGGGACGAGCTGGTGCGCCGGGCGCGCTTCGCGGAGGAGGCGGGCTTCGACGGCCTGTGGGGCTTCGACCACCTCAAGCCCATGTACGGCGACACCCCGGGGCCGACCTTCGAGGGCATGACCACGCTGGCGGCCCTGGCAGGGCTGACCTCGCGGATCCGCCTGGGGCTGCTGGTGACCGGGATCACCTACCGGCACCCCTCGATGCTGGCCGCCGAGGCGGTGACCGTCGACCACGCCTCCCACGGGCGGCTGGAGCTGGCCCTCGGCGCCGCCTGGTTCGAGGAGGAGCACCGCGAGCTCGACATCGAGTTCCCGCCACTGTCGCGCCGCATCGACCGGCTCGAGGACGCCCTGCAGATGATCCCCCTGCTCATGACCGGGGAGCCGGTGCGCTTCCAGGGTCGCGCGTACACGCTGCGCAACGCCCGCCTGCTGCCGCGGCCGGTGCAGCAGCCCCATCCGCCCATCTGGGTGGGCGCCTCGGGCGAGCGGCGGATGCTGCCGCTGGTGGCGCGCTACGCCGACATGTGGCATGCCTTCGGGCCGCTGGAGGAGATGAAGCGCAAGTCGGCGCTGCTCTCGCAGCTCGCCACGCAGGCGGGGCGGGACCCGGCCGCGATCGGGCGAGCCACCTCGCTCTCGCTGTCGGGGCCGCTCGACGAGGTGCGGCGGACCGCCGAGCAGTGGCGCGACGCGGGGTTCGCCTACCTGGTGTGCGGCTGGCCGAGCGAGGGGCAGGGACGGATCGAGGAGTTCGTCTCCGAGGTGCTCCCGGCGCTGGGCTGACCGTGACCGCGACGCCGCCCTGTGCGGAGTGGTCGGGGCGATTGGGAAGGTCTGGAGTCGCAGGGCCGTCACACCGCTGCGCGTTCGCCTGGGGTGTGGTAGTTTCGCGCCGCCTCCGACAGCAGCCCCCCAATCGGTAACCCCAATGTCGCGCACTTGCACTCATCTCGCCAGCCGTCCACGCCTGCTCGCCAGCCTCGCCGCCACCGTGTGCGTCACCGCCGTGGCCGCCTGCGGGAGCAACCAGCCGGTCAAGCTGGCGGCGAGCGCGTCGCCCTCGGTGGCGGCCAAGTCGCCGACCGCCGCGCCGCCCACCCAGGCGCCCCCGCCACCGACCCCCAAGCCGACCATCGTGGCCGGGGCGACCTACCAGGCGCCGGCGATCATCCAGGTGGAGAACCTCAACGCGGCCCGGCCCCAGTCGGGGCTGAGCTCGGCCGACGTGGTCTACGAGTACTCGGCCGAGGGCGGCATCTCGCGCTTCAGCGCCATCTACTTCCACCAGCCGCAGGGACAGGTCGGCCCGGTTCGGTCCGCGCGGCTCATCTCGCCGGTGCTGATCCGGCAGTACGGCGGCGTCCTGATCTACTCGGGCTCGTCGGGCTACGTCTACTCGCGCATGGGCACCTGGGGAACGCCGCGGTTCGAGGAGACGTCGGCGGGCGCCGACATGTTCCGCATCTCGTCGCGCCCTGCGCCGCACAACCTCTACACGGACGGCGGCCGCGTCGACGACATGGTGCGTCGCTCGGCCCGGCCGGCGGTGTCGTACACCCTGTGGAACCGCTCGCTGACCGCCGCGGGCGGGGCGCCCGTCAGCGGGTTCACGGCGCCGGTGTCGCCGTCGGAGCGGCCGTCGTGGGGCTGGAACGCGGGCGCAGGCGGCTGGCAGCGCACTGAGCCGGACACGGGCATCTTCATCGACGCCGACAACGGCAAGCCGATCACCGTCCCCACCGTGGTGGTGATGCAGGTGCCGGCCAACCTCAACAAGGACGACATCGAGGACGGCTGCTGCACGGCGGGCTGGGAGTACTTCCTCAACGGCAGCGGGCCGGCGCAGGTGTTCACCAACGGGCAGGGCTACAACGTGACCTGGACCGCCACCGAGTTCGGGGGGCCGCCGCAGTTCACCCTCGCGGGCGGGGCGCCGGCGCCGATCGCGCCAGGGGCGGTGTGGATCGAGGTCGTGCCCACGGGCAACACCGCGGCGACGCGGCCCTAGCTCCGCCCCGGTACGGTCCGGCGACCCCTCACGCGGGGCCGCCGGCCGTCGCTCTCATCCCTTCCTGGCAGGCTCGTGCGGCGCAAGCGCATGCGTCGCGACGCGCGTCATTTCCCGTGAGCGACAGTAGTTGTCAGCGCTTTCCCTAACTCCCGACGCGCGCGGGAGTGCGCGCCGAGTGTCCCGCACCCTCGCCGAGGTAGGCGGCCATGAGCTTGGGGTCGGCGAGGAGGTCGGCGGAGCGACCCTGGAGGACGACGTGTCCCTTGGCGAGGACGTAGGCGCGGTCGGTGTTCTGCAGGACCATGTGGACGAACTGCTCGACG
>DASRDZ010000023.1:0-62307 GCA_035652335.1 Candidatus Dormiibacterota bacterium | reverse complement strand
GTTGGCGATGGCCAGCCCGGCGAGGTTGCCGATGCCCTGGAGCAGGCGCACCTCGGCGGGGTCGAAGGCACGCAGCTCGGCGGAGGCCGCCAGCAGCACGCCGCGGAAGTCCTCGCCGGACACCACCGGGACGCACGCCGCCGCGTGGAGGCCGGAGCGCCCGCCGGCGGCGGCCAGCTCGACGAGGCCGCCCTCGTTGCCCATGTACCAGGTCTGCGGCTCGCCCAGGCTGACCGAGACGCCGAGCACCGGCAGCGAGCGCAGGTCGATCTGGCGGCGGCTGCGGTCGAGCTCACCGTCGCAGAGGCTGGCCAGGACCATGGCCCGGCGGCCGCGCACCTGGAGCAGCGCCGCGTAGGGCGCCCCCAGGCCGCGCGTGGCCGAGGAGACCACGGCCGGCAGCAGCTGGGCGATCTCCAGCGACCCGGCCAGGTTGCGAGCCGTGTCCTCCAGCAGCATCAGCTCGTGGACACGGCGGGAGAGCAGCTGGTTGGCCAGCTCCAGCGGGCCGGCCTGGCGGACGGTGTCGGCGATGACGTCGGCGATCCGCTCCAGCACAGCCTGGTCCTCGCGGGTGAAGCGGTGGGCGCGGTCGCTGTCGATCTCCAGGACGCCGATCACCTGGCCCCCACTGCGCAGGGGGGCGACCAGGATGCTGCGCATCTCGGCGTTGCTGCCGAGGTTGCGATTGGCGGGGTGCACGCCGCGCGGGGGGTGGTCCATGTCGTCGACGCGGACGGAGCGCCCGCTGGCGGCGACGCCGCCGAGGATGCCCTGGCCGACGGGGAGCCGGGAGTCGAGCACGGCCTGGTCGAGGTGCCCCTCCCAGGCGGCGATGTAGAGCTCGTTCTCGTCGTTGATGAGGGCGACCGAGCCGCCCCGCAGGCCCTCGCGGGCCATCTCGGCGAGGACGCCGTTGAGGATGCGGGCCAGGGGCAGCCCGGACCCGGCGAGCGCGGCGACGCGACGGACGAGGTCGGTCCGGCGGGCCCGGGCGCGGGCGATGGCGGGAAGCTCGGAGAGCGCCGACACCGCGACGGCCAGCACCGCAACCGTGCCGGCGGCGGCCACGGCGCCCACGACGCTGAAGCGTCCCTGCGCGTCCAGCCCACCGAGCGTGGCCACGGCGGCGGCGGCGACGGCCGCGGTCAGCGGCCTGGGGAGCAGCCAGGCCGCGCCCGCCAGCGGCAGGGCGGCGACGGCCACGGCCAGCAGCAGGTTGGTGTCGGCCAGCGAGAGCAGCGCGGCGACGGCGAGGACGCCGAGGACCGCGGTGGCCACGGTGGCGCGCCAGCGATCGGCGCGGGCCAGGGCGTGCGCCCAAGGCGCGCCCGGACGCGGCGGAGCCTGCGAGGTGGCGATGGCGGCCGGAGTGCTGCTCACGGGCACACCATCATGCGCCTATTTGATGCGTTTGGCGCTGTCAGAGTTGGAGGGGTCGTCGCAGGCACCTTCCCCCTTTCTCCCCTGCCCATGGCGTCAGCGCGCGACCCGGCGGCCGGCCCGGCCCCGGTAGAGCTCGGCGTCGGCGCGAGCCACCAGGGTGGTGACGGTGTCGTGGGAATCGGGATCCTCGTCCAGCTCGGCGAGGCCGACGCTGACCGAGGGCTGCCCCGGCATGCGCCGCAGCTCGGCGGCGATGAGCGCCAGCTTGGCCTGCACCTGCTCGACGGCCGCCCCGGTCATGACGCAGAGGAACTCGTCGCCGCCGTAGCGGATGACCAGGTCGTAGGAGCGCAGGCGGCGGCGCAGGACCTGGGCCACCTGCTGGATCAGCCGGTCGCCCGCCTCGTGGCCCTCGCCGTCGTTGACCCGCTTCAGGCCGTCGACGTCGACGAAGGCGACCACCATGCGGCCCTCGCCGCGGCGCACCCGGTCCAGCTCGGCGGCGAGCAGGCGCATCCCGACGCCGCGGCGCAGGGCGCCGGTGAGGTCGTCGAGGGCGGCGGCGGACTCCAGCCGGCGCAGCCGGGCGGCAAGGTCGACGAGGCGGTCGAGGAGCTGCTCGCCGGCGGCGCCGGAGAGCTCCCCGAGCACCGCGTCGGGCAGGCGGAGCATGGTGGAGAGCACCTCACGGCGGGCCGCGTGGCCGAGCGGCGAGTCGCTGAGCAGCGCCTCCTCGTCGGCGACGAGCTGGGCGCGTCCGTGCGCCGCGCGAGGCGCGGACGTCCGCGCCCCGACCCTGCCTGCCGCCATCCTGGTCGCGCCTCCGGGTCACGTCTTGCTGGATCGAGCGCGCCCCCCGGCCTGGGCTGCAAGTCGCGATTGTGCCACGGAATGGTTACAAGTGACGCAATCGTCGCGAAGTTCGCGGAGCCGCGTCGTAGGGACGGCGGCCGCCGGCGCGGGAGGACCGTCCGGTCAGGTGCTCCCGGGCGCGGACAGCAGGTCCCGGATGGCGCGTTGCACCTCCTGGCCGAAGACGATGCGCACCGCCTCGACGCCGAGCGGCCGCAGCGTGTCGAAGGCGCGCTGCAGGTGGCGCGGCGTGGCGGCGCGACCGAAGCCACGGCCGACGCGGTCGGCGAAGTGCGCCACCAGCGCGTCGGCGGCGGGAGCCAGCTTCTCGCGGACGATGCGTGCGGCGGTGACCGCGGTGTCGAGGTCGATGCCGGCGCTGTCCAGCTCCAGGGTGATGCGCAGCAGCGCGGGGCTGGGCACCGTCCAGCCGCCGGTCCGCCGCCGCAGCAGGGCCACGCGCTCCAGAGCGGCCGCGGTGATGCTGCCATGGTTGGCCAGAAGTCGCTGCAGCTCGCCGGCGGCGAGGGGCTGCGGCTCGTCCTCGGTCCAGCGCGCGCGCAGCGTCTCGTCGAGCCCCAGCCAGGCGCGCATCGACACCGCCTCGGGGCGGGCGCGGCGGAGCACCTCGCGGATGGCGGTGAGCCGCAGGCCCCGCGACTGCAGCAGCGACACCAGGCGCAGCCGCTCGACGTGCGCGCTGCCGTAGACGGCGATTCGTCCCCGGCGCAATGGTGGCGGGAGGATGGCCTCGGTCTGGTAGAACCGGATGGTCCGGCTGCTCACCCCGGTGTGCGCGCTCAGCTCGTCGACGGTGAACTGCGCGGGCGCGCCTGGGTCCCCGCCGCGGCGACGGCCGGCGGCGGAGCGGCGCATCAGGCCGGTGCGGCCTGTCCCGGCCTGCCGAGCAGCGCGCGCGGGTCGACGGGACGCGACTCGGTGCGAGCCAGCCAGTCGAGCAGCTCGTTGGTGAAGGTGCTGGTGGCCTCGAGCTGCGGGAAGTGCCCGCACTCCTCGATGACGACGACGTGCGCCTCGGGCACCACCTCGGCCGCGCGGTACGCGTGCGACACCGGGAAGACGTGGTCCTCACGGCCCCAGATGATGAGGATGGGGAACGAGGCGAGGCCGAGACGGTCGAGCGCCGACACCGCCTGGCCGGCGACGCTGCTGGCCGAGCGCAGCATGGAGAGGAAGGCTCGCTGCGCCTCGGGCTGCTCCATCGTCTCCAGCAGCTCCTCCATGTCGGCGCGATGCCCCGCGGGGTTGAAGAAGAAGGGGTCGCCGGTGGCGCCGGTGATGAGCTTGGTGATGGCGTTGCGGGGACCGCGCGCGTAGCGGTGGAAGATGCCGCGCATCACGTGCTCCGGCGCCCAGGGGAGGGTGGCCATGCGGAAGATGGGGTGCAGCTCGCGGCCCAGCCCCCCGCTGCTGACCAGGGCGAGGCGGCCGACGCGCTCCGGGTAGTGGTAGGCCAGGGTCATGGCCACCCCGCCGCCCAGGCTGTGGCCGACGGCGGAGACACAGTCGAGGCCCAGCTCGTCGAGGACGAAGCGCAGCGCCACGGCCTGGGAGCCGAGCGAGTAGTCGGTGTCGGGCTTGTCGCTGAGGCCGCAGCCGGGGAGGTCGAGGGCGATGACGTCGTAGCGCTCGGCGAGCGGGACCATGACGCGGTCCCAGGCGCGGCACGAGTGGGCGATGCCGTGCAGGAGGAGGACGGGCTCCCCCTCCCCGGCCCGCCGGTAGTGCAGGTTGTGGCCCGTCGGCATGGTCACCCAGCCCTCGGCGATGCTCGCGGTGGGACGCTTGCGGGAAGCCATGCTGCCAGTCTGGACTGTTGCAGTTTGCACTGTCAACCTGGGCCCGGTTGACACGGAGTGAACAGAGGGCGTGCACACTTCTGAGGAAAGTCCAAGGAAAGCCTCAGGCATCACCGAGACGGCACCGGCAAGCTGATGCCATCCCCACAGGACATGGAGACACGAGCGATGAACGACGGCGTCGACGGCGAGGGCATCCCCGGCGCAGAGCCCCCCGTCCCGGAGCAGCCGGCACCCGCCGCGCCCACGGAGTGGAGCGGCCCGGAGAGCCCGGCCCCGCCGATGAGCCTCACCCCCGAACCCCCGGCCGCCGGCCAGCCGGTCCCTGAGCCGCCCGCCGAGGCGCCAGCCGCCCCGGTCCCCGCGCCTCCGCCGCCCTGGGCCGCGCAGGGGGTCAGCACCGCCCCCTGGGCCGCGCCTTCGGGAATGCCCACCCAGCCGCCCGCGCCCCTGGCCCCGGCGGTCCCCGCCGGCGCCTACCCGAGCGGATACCCGCACTGGGCCGCGAGGACGCCCGCGCCCGAGCCTCTCCCCGCGCTGCCGCCGTCCGCCCCCCAGCCGGCGGCGTCCCCCTGGGCGCGCCAGGACGACCCCTGGGCGTTCACCCCTCCCCCGCCCCCTCCCTCCTACCCGGGCTGGACGCCGGCCTGGCCCGCCGGGCCGGCTCCCGCCCCCCGCCTCCAGCCCTCCCGCAGGACCGCCGCGCTGGCCGCGCTCCTCCTCTTCGCCGCGGCCGCGGGGGCGTCGGCGGGCGTCGTCGCCCTGGCCACCAGAAGCGGCTCCACCTCGCCGACGTCCTCCATCCAGAACGGCTCGCCGTTCGACGGCAACGGCCGCGGCATCTTCGGCAACCCGGGCGTCACCCCCAACGACGGCGGCGGCTCCTCGGGCGGCTCGAGCAACGGGGCGAGCATCGACGCCTCCTCGATCGAGTCCAAGCTCGACCCCGCCATCGTCGACATCGTGGTCAGCCTGGCCGGCGGCCAGGGCACCGCCGAGGGCACGGGGATGGTGATCACCAGCGGCGGCCAGGTGCTCACCAACAACCACGTCATCGACGGCGCCGACTCCATCAAGGTGCAGGTCGACGGCAGCGGGCCCAGCTACAGCGCCAGCGTGGTCGGCTACGACGTCGCCGACGACGTCGCCCTGCTGCAGATCCAGAACCCGCCCTCGAACATGACCACCATCGCCATCGGCGATCCCAACCAGCTCAACGTCGGCGACTCCGTCCTCGCCCTGGGCAACGCGCTCGGCCGCGGCGGCACACCGCAGCCCGCCCCCGGCACGGTGACGGCGCTCGACCAGACCATCACCGCCAGCGACCCCTCCGGCCAGAGCGAGACGCTCAGCGGCCTGATCGAGACCAACGCCAACATCCAGCCCGGCGACTCGGGTGGCCCGCTCGCGGACTCGTCCGGCAAGGTGATCGGCATGGACACGGCGGCCTCGGTCGCCGGCGGCCGCTTCCGCTTCGGCGGCGTCGCCGGCCAGGGCTACGCCATCCCCATCAGCAACGCGATGAGCATCGTCCAGCAGATCCGCAACGGCGGCGGTCCCAACATCAACACCGGCCGGCGCGCCCTCCTCGGCGTCGAGATCGCCGACAGCGCGCAGGGCGCCACCGTCCAGGGCGTGACCTCCGGTGGCCCGGCGCAGCAGGCCGGCATCGGCGCCGGCGACGTCATCACCTCGGTGGGCGGCGTGCAGGTCACCTCCGCCTCCTCGCTGCAGGCGGCGATCATCAAGCACAAGCCGGGCGACAGGGTCAGCGTGACCTGGCTCGACGCCAACGGCAACCAGCACAGCGCAACCGTCACTCTGACAACCGGCCCGCCGGCCTGACGGCCGGCTCTATCGGCGCGCTCAGACGCGCGCCAAGCGGGGGAGGCAGATCCTCCCCCGACCCCCTCCTCGGCGGGCTGAAGCCCGCCGGAAAACGCTGCTGCGACTCGTTGCTGCTTGCGTGCCACGTGGACTCGCCGCCGCGCATACTTACCGCAGTCGCACCAACCGCTCTGGCTCACGTCGCACCTGACCACGCAGCAGATCCTCCGCACCGACGCGCGCCGCCGGCCCTACGTCAGGGTCAGGCCCGTCCACTGGCCGGCGCTCGACGGTGTCCGCGCCCTGGCGGTGGCCGCGGTGGTGCTCTATCACGCGAGGCCGGCGTGGCTGCCCGGCGGCTTCCTGGGCGTCGACGTCTTCTTCGTCCTCAGCGGCTTCCTGATCACCTCCCTGCTGCTGCGCGAGCATCGCGAGTCGGGAGGCGTGCGGCTGCGCTCCTTCTGGCTGCGACGCGCCAGGCGACTGCTCCCCGCGCTGTACCTGATGCTCGGCGTGGTGCTGGTCGTCGAGCTGCTGGCGCACCTCGGCGCGGTGACGCAGCTGCGCTGGGACGCGCTGGCGGCGCTCGGCTACGTCACCAACTGGTTCCTGCTCGTCCACCAGCAGTCGTACTTCGTCGCCTTCTCGGCGCCGGACGCGCTGCAGCACCTGTGGTCGCTGGCGGTCGAGGAGCAGTTCTACGCCGTCTGGCCGCTGGTGGCGGCGCTGGGGCTGCTCCGGCGCGGCAGGGCGCTGTGGTTCGTCCTCGGCGGCGCGCTGGGGTCGACGCTGCTCTGCGCGCTGCTCTTCAGCCCCGACGGCGATCCCTCGCGCGTCTACTACGGCACCGACACGCACAGCGCGGGACTGCTGGTCGGCGCGGCGCTCGCGCTGCTGCACGCGCGCCGCTGGCCGCGCGCCTCGCGCAGCGTCCGCCCGTCGCTGCGGACGCAGCGGGTCGTGGTCGCGGCCGGCGGCACCGCGCTGGTGGCGCTGCTCCTCGGCTTCCTGCTGCTCGACGAGACGCTGCCCCTCGTCTACCGCGGCGGCCTGCTGCTGGTGGCGCTGTGCAGCGCGGCGCTCATCGGTGCGCTGCTGCATCCCGCAGGAGGTGCGCTCGCGCGCATCGTCGAGTGGCGGCCGCTGCGCTGGGTCGGGGTGCGCTCCTACGGCATCTACCTGTGGCACTGGCCGGTGCTGGTGCTGACCAGCCCGCACGGCAACCCCGGCAGCGCGCCGCTGTGGGCGACGCTGGTGCAGGTGGCCGTCGCGGTGGGGCTGGCGGCGCTGTCGTACCGGTTCGTGGAGACGCCCATCCGCACCGGCGCGGCGCTGCGCCTGCTGCGGCGGCAGTGGTCGACGACGTCGGATCGCCACGTCGCCAAGCGGCTGGCCTGGGGCGCCCTGCTTGGTGCGGCGGGCGGCTGCATGTGCGCGCTGGTGGCAGGCGTCGCCGCGACACGACCGCCCGACCTCGCTCCGTTCCAGCAGGCCGTCGCCGTGCACCTCGTGGTGCGCCCGGTGGAGGCCACGGTGCTGCGCCACATGCCCGAGCCCACCGGCGATGCGCCCACCGCGGCGCCGGCGACGCCGGCGGCAACCGTCGCGCCACCCCCTCCGCAGCCGCCGTCGCACGTGACCGCCGTCGGCGACTCGGTGATGCTCGGCGCCGCCTCCGCGATGGCCGCCGACATCCCCAACCTCGACCTCGACGCCAAGGTGGGACGCCAGCTCCCCGCCGCCGTCGACGTGCTCCGCGCGGCGCGAGCGGCGGGGCACCTCGGTCCGGTCGTGGTGGTTCACATCGGCACCAACGGCTACGTCACGCGCGAACAGTTCGACGAGATGATGACGGTGCTGGCGGGCGTGCAGCGCGTCGTGGTGGTCAACGACAAGGTGCCGCGGCCCTGGCAGGATCCCAACGACGCCATGCTCGCCCAGGCCGTCACCGCCTATGCCAACGTGCGCTACGTCGACTGGCGCGCCGCCAGCGCCGGCCACCCCGAGCTGTTCTGGGACGACGACACCCACCTGCGGCCCGCGGGCGCGCGGTTCTACGCGTCGCTGATCAGCGCAGCCATCGACGCGCCGTAGTCAGCTGAGGATGTTCACCGCGCGCGCCGCGACCAGCGCGACGGTGAGCAGCGAGCCCGCCGACTGCACCGCCATCAGCGACTTGGCGATCGGCGTCAGCGGCATGGTGTCGGTGGGGCTGAACGCGGTGGCGTTGGTGAAGCTGACGTACAGGTAGTCGACGAAGGCCGGCGCCCAGCCGGGCCGGCCCGCGCCGGGCGTGGTCATCTGCGGGAAGAGGAAGTCGGGCTCGCGGTGCTGCGGGTCGTGCCGCGCCTGGGGGCCGCCGCGGTCGAGCTCCCAGTACCAGAGGCCGAAGACGATGACGTTGGTGAACCACACCGCGGCCGAGGCGAAGATCAGCTCACGCCCGTTCTGCACGCCGCCGTGGATCAGCGCGTGCACCAGCAACCCGAGGTTGATCAGGTTGGTGACGGTGACGATGGCCACCAGGAGGATGGCCAGCGTGCGCCGCCGCGACGACTGCTCGGTGGTGCGGTGCGGCGTGGTGGTGCTCAGCACCAGCAGCACCCCGCCCTCCAGCATCGGCACGATCCAGCGCGGTCCCGGGATGAGGCGGTCCGGCAGGACGAAGTAGAGCCCGACGGCGGCGGCGACGGCGATCCGCGCCGGCCAGTAGGTGCGCTCCGGCGCGGGCACGCCCCAGGCGAGCTGCTCCGGGCTGAAGCCGGAGGCTCGCCAGCCGCCGTCACTGGGCGCGCCGGGCGGGCCGCCGGCCGTCACGCCCCACCACGGGAGCTGCGCGAACCCGTCGAGGGAAGCCGGCATGCCCACGATCGGCTGGTTGAGACGGATGCCACCTGTGGAACCGTAGCCGACCGCGTCGCCGAACGGGAAGAGGCCGGTGCGTCGCCGGCCGTCACTCCGACGCACGTTAGGGGACGAACATCAGGGCCCACCGTCTCTGTCCGACCGCGTCCGGACGAAGGGGAGCCCAAAGTCCCGCGGCGCCGGGACGCACGCCACTGGCCGGGCCTGGAGCGCAGGCGCAGGCTGGGAGTCGAAAGACACACGGAGGCCATCGCCGTGCTCTCCTCCACCCTCGACATCCTGCGCATCCGCCAGTACTTCAACGCCGTCACCGCGGCGCGCACGTTCGCCGCCGGAGTGCGTGACGACGCCCACTTCCTCGACTCCGTGCGCCACGCGCTGCTCCCACTGCCCGTCGACAGCTGGGGCACCGAGGAGCGGCGTCCCTTCGACCACCTGCCGCGCGTCCAGGCTGGTGCCGCGCAGCGCCGCCACTGGGGACGCACCGCCGTGGTGGCCAGCGGGGGCAGCGGTGCCCTGGCCTCGATCGTCGGCGTCGCCCGCGCCCTGGAGGAGGCGCGCATCGAGCCCTGCGCCTACTCGCTCTGCTCCGGCTCGGCGCTCTTCGGCTTCCCCCTCGCCACCGGGCGCGGCGCGGAGGAGGTCGCCGAGTTCGTGCTGGGCCTGCGCATGGACGAGTGCTCCGACGTCGACTGGCCGGCGGTGGCGACGCTCCTGCCGCGCCTGGCGCGCGGCTTCACGGGACTGCTCCGCGGCGAGAAGCTGGAGGCGCTCTACCGGCAGTGGCTCGGTGACGTGACCCTCGGCGAGCTGCCCATTCCCGCCTTCGCACCGGTGTGGAACGTCGAGCACAACACCGTCGAGTACATCGGACCCGACACCCATCCCCACCTGCCCGTGGCCCGTGCGGTGCACATGGCCGTCGCCCTGCCGCTCTTCTTCGAGACCGTGCCGCTGGGACGCGACCACTACTACGACGGCGGCACCGTCGACATCCTCCCCGTCACACCGGTGCTCGCGATGTCCTCACCGCCGGACTCCGTCGTGGCCGTCAACTCCTTCTACCCGCACGAGTTCCACGGCGAGGACGTGCGCGGCTGGACGGGACGGCGCGGCAGCATCTTCCTCGCCGCAGGACAGGTGAAGACCTGCCAGCACATCGAGCTGGCCCGCCGCAACCTGGCGCTGCTGCGCCGCGAGGTCGCCCACGTCGAGCTGCTGGAGCCGGTCGCCTACGCGACGGTGAAGGGCATCGGCCTCTATGCGCAGTTCCTCGACACGCGCCGCTGGCCGGACTTCATGCGGGCCGGGCACCGGGCGATGGGGCGAGCCCTGCAGTCGCAGTCGCACGCTCGCGCGCACGCGCACGCGGCCTGACACGCAGCATCACGGTGCGCAGGAGGGCGAAGCGCAGCATCGTGCCGGCGGCGTTGGCGCAGAGCAGCACCGCGACCTCGGCTGACTCCGGCGCGCGCGGCGCCGCGGCGGCCAGCGCCGCCAGCGACCCGCTGCTGACGGCCAGCGCGACGCCGAAGGCGACCAGCCCGGCGAGATGATCCCGCGCCCGGTTCGCCTGGGTGCGCACGCCGAAGGTGAAGCGCCGGTTGGCCGCGGTGTTGGCCACCGCGGTGACGAGCAGCGCCAGCGCGTTGGCCACGCCCGCGGCCGTCCACTCCCGCAGCACGGCGAAGAGCACCGCGTAGGCCGCGGTGCTCGTCGCCCCGATGAGTGCGAAGCGGAGCAGCTGTCCTGCCGTCTCGCGCCGTGCCATGGGGACCAGGCTGCGCCCGCCGGCTCAGCGCTGCCGCAGGGAAAGCCCAGAGAACGCTGGGAGCTGGCGGCCGAGGACCTGGACCCCGACCACCGCGGTGCGGACCAGGATCATGGCCAGCGCCATGAGGACGAAGAAGGCGATCCAGGCGTCGCCGGTGATGTGGTGGGCCATCGAGAAGGTGCCGACGGTCCGCGAGCCGGGGCCGCTCGCCCAGAGCGCGAAGGCCAGCCGTCCGCCGATCACCGCCGTCCAGAGCGCCGCGTAGCCGAAGCCCGCCGTGATGGTCACCCGGCCGTCCTCGCGGCTGCGCACCCGCATCAGGAAGGCGGCGGCGAGACCGAGGAACGCGCCCGCCACGACGCCGATCGCCTCGAAGGCGACGTCGTTGCCGGCGGTGGGGATGCCGGGGAGCATGTTGACGGCGACCGCAGCGACGACCCCCAGCGGGAGCAGCAGCCGGCGCCGGCTGGCCGCGTGCTCGCCGACCTGGGTGAGCATGAGTCCGAGGATTCCGATGTTGAGGATCCACTGGGTGGCGTTCATCTCCGCGCCTCTCTGGTGTCGCCGCGGGCGGTGCGGCTCTGACGCTGCCCATGCTCGGTCGCGCCAGGCCGGCGCACATCGGCGCCGAGGTGGAATCTCGCGGCCGTGCACGTCCACCCGTGGGTGGAGATCGGAGGCACAATCGGCGCCGACGGCAGCCCACAGGAGATCGCCAGTGCTCGCCTACCGCCTGGTGCGCTGGATGGCCCACCACCAGGGCGACCCGGCGGAGCGCCCCCGCGGCGTGGAGCGGCGGATCGCGCCCTGGCTGGTGCTGCTCGGCGTCCTGGCGCCGCTGGCCGGCGTGCTGGTGGCCACTCCCCGACCGGGGCTGCACGGCGTCGGGCTGGGCATCACCCTGGCCTCGTCCGTGGCGGTGCTCTGCGGCCTGGAGATCGTGCTGCGCCCCAACCGCGACGCGGAGGGCTTCGCGGCCATGCTCCTGCTCGGCCTGGCCGCGTCGGCGCTGGCCGGGCTCGATCCCAACTCCGCCGGCTACATCGGCGCCTTCATCGCCGTCGGCGCGCTGGCCCTGCGCCTGGAGCGGCGCGTCGCCCTGGCGGGGACGGCGCTCATCGCCGCGGCGGTCACGCTCGCCTTCTCGCTCTCCACCAGCGCACCGTCGGCCGGGGCCATCGCCTCCGTCGACCTCGGCATCGCCTTCGTCTTCGCCATGGCCACCTTCGCGCGCGAGCAGCAGCGGCTGCTCCTCGAGCTGCGCGCCGCGCAGGCGGCCCTGGCGGAGAACGCAGCGCTGCAGGAGCGCGCCCGGCTGGCCCGCGAGATCCACGACGTGCTGGCCCATTCCCTGACCGGGCTGAGCCTGCAGCTCGAAGGTGCGCGCCTCCTGCTGGCGCGCGACGGCGCGGCGCCCGCGGCGGTGGCCCAGGTCGAGCGCGCCCAGACCCTGGCCCGCTCCGGGTTGGACGAGACGCGTCGCGCCGTGCGTGCCCTGCGCGGCGATGCCATGCCGGGCCCGGAGCTGCTGGCCGTGCTGGCCGCCGACTTCGAGCGCGACACCGGGATCCCCTGCCGCGTCGAGGTGGAGGGCGCAGCCCTGCCGCTCTCCTCGGAGGCACGGCTCGCCCTCTACCGCACCGCCCAGGAGGCGCTCAGCAACGTGCGCAAGCACGCGCCGGCGGCGGCGTCGGTGTCGCTGCGGCTGTGCTGGGAGGACGGCGTCGCCGACCTCGTCGTCGCCGACCATGCGGGTGACGGCGGCGCTCCGGCGGCGGCGGCGGCGCTGGACCTCGCCTCCACCGGGAGCGGCTACGGCCTGAGCGGTGTCCGCGAGCGCGCGGAGCTGGCCGGCGGGACACTGGAGGCGGGCTCCGCGGGCGGCGGCTTCCGCGTCCACCTGCGCCTGCCCGCATGAGCGGCGCCGCGGCGCGCGTCGTCGTCGTCGACGACCAGCGTGTGGTGCGCGAGGGCCTGGTCAGCCTGCTCTCCCTGCTGCCGGACGTCGCCGTGGTGGGCACCGCCGCCGACGGCGACGAGGCCGTCGACGTGGTCGCCCGCGAGCGTCCCGACGTCGTGCTGATGGACCTGCGCATGCCCCGCTGCGACGGGGTCGAGGCCACCCGACGCGTCCTCGAAGCCGCACCCGACACGCGCGTCGTCGTGCTCACCACCTACGCCGACGACGTGTCCGTCTTCTCCGCCCTGCAGGCGGGCGCCCGCGGATACCTGACCAAGGATTCCGGCGCCGAGGAGATCGCCCGCGCCATCGCCGCGGTCCATGCCGGTGAGGCGCTGCTCGACCCGTCGGTGCAGCGCCGGCTCCTCGACGCCATGGCGTCGCACGGCGACACGGCCGCGCCGCCGCAGGTCCCCGCCGGCAACCCCGACGGGCTCACCTCGCGGGAGACCGACGTGCTGCTGCTCGTCGCCGAGGGACTCGACAACCGCGAGATCGCCACGCGCCTGTTCATCAGCGAGGCGACGGTGAAGTCGCACATCAACAGCATCTTCAGCAAGACCCAGGTGCGCGACCGCGCCCAGGCGGTGGCCTACGCGTACCGCCTCGGCCTGGTGCGGTAGACGGCGGCGCGGGCTGCGCCTACGCGGCGTGCGTCCCCCGGCCGAGCCGCCAGGCGTCGTAGCCGCCCAGGAGGTCGGACACGTCGGCGGCGCCGGCCCGGCGCAGCAGGCTGGCCGCGATCATCGAGCGGTAGCCGCTGCCGCAGTACACGACGACGGGCCGCGAGACGTCGACCTCGCCGATCCGGGCGGCAAGCTGCGCCAGCGGGACGGCGACCGCGCCGTCGATGACGCCGCTCGCCGTCTCGCCCGGGTTGCGCACGTCGAGCAGCGTGAGCTCCATGCCGTCGCGCAGGCACTGGGCAAGGTCGGCGGCGGTGAGGCGTGACGACCGCTCGGTCAGCTCGGGCCTGTCGGTGAAGGCGCGCATGGGATCACGGAGCATCCCGATGACGGCGTCGAAGCCGACGCGCGCGAGACGGACCATCGCCTCGCGCGCGCGTCCCTCGTCGGCGACGAGGACGAGCGGCGTGTCGGGGCGCAGCACGTCGCCCGCGTACTCTGCGAAGCGCCCCTCGAGGCCGACGTTCACCGAGCCGCGCATATGGCCGGCGGCGTAGTCGTTGGGCGCGCGCGAGTCGAGCACCACCGCGCCCGCCGACTGCCTGGTCACTACGCTGTCGACGTCGAGCGCGGGCAGCTCGGCATGCTCGTCGAGCAGGGGATGGGCCTGCCGGTTGCGCACGGCGTCGAAGGCGAAGTACGGCGGTGCCGGCGGCTGGCCCTCGGTGACCATGGCCACGAAGGCGTCCTCGCTCATCGGCGCCAGCGCGTAGTTGCGGCGGCGCTGCTCGCCGATCGTCGACGACGTCTCGGTGGAGAGGCTGCGGCCGCAGGACGAGCCGGCGCCGTGGGCGGGGTACACGCGCGTGGCGTCGGGGAGGGTGAGCAGGCGGTCGTGCAGCGAGTGGTAGAGGCTGCGCGCCATGTCGGCGGGGCTGAGGTCGGCGGCGGCGAGCAGGTCGGGGCGGCCGACGTCGCCGATGAAGAGCGTGTCGCCGGTGAGCACGGCGGCGGGCTCCGCGTCGTCGGGACGCTCGTAGACCACCAGGCTGATCGACTCGGGGGTGTGGCCCGGGGTCGCCCAGGCGACCACCCGGACTCCGCCGAGGTCGATGCACTCCTCGTCGCGGAGCACGGTGATGGGGAAGTCGGCCTGGGCCGGCTCGCCGTAGCAGATGGCGGCGCCGGTGCGGGCGGCCAGCTCGAGGTGGCCGGAGAGGAAGTCGGCGTGGAAATGGGTCTCGACCACCCGCTCGATCCGCATCCCCGCGGCCGCGGCGTCCTCCAGGTAGGCGCTGACGTCCCGCTGGGGGTCGACCACAAGCGCGCGACCGCTTTTCTCGTCCCCAATCAGGTAGGAGGCGTGCGAAAGGCAGGCGAGGAAGTACTGTTTCAGGATCATGTAAGGCTGCTGGGCGCAGTATGGGTGGGTACCGGGATGGCGGCAAGCTGCTCCAGAGGGGGGCCGGAGGGCCGTCATCGCGATTCGCAGAGGGGGACGCCGGGGGTGGGGGACTGTCTGAAGCGACGGGCGGGGCCTGTCAGTCTGACCGGATTGTCAGGGGGCTGCGGCATTCGTGGCGCCGCGGCGGTCCTGAGTGGTGATGGCCGTGGTTGAAGCCCCGGCCCGTCTCGTGCTGGCAGCGGCCGTCTGGCAGGGGCAACGCCTCGTCGAGCCGGGCCCGACACTCGACGCCGCGCTGCGCCTGGCCCGTCGCAACCAGGTGCAGGGGGCGCTCGCGCGCGTCTACCCGGAGGCCCTCGGAGCGGAGCTCGAGCACGTCGTCCAGGGCAACGCCGACTTCCGGCACCGTCTCGGCGAGGCGGTGACTCGACTGCAGGCGGCGGGGGTCGACCCGGTGCTGATCAAGTGCGACCCGGCCGCCGACTTCGTCTACGGCAACTTCGACCTGGTGGTCGGCGCCGACGGCTGGGCCCGGTCCCTGGAGGCGCTCGGCGGCTGGGCGGCGCGCTACAGCGGCCACCGGCTGGAGCCGGACAAGCTGATCGTCCATCCGGCCAGCGGGCCCGCGGCACACCTCCATCGCGACGCCTCCTGGTTCGGCGTGGTGGCGATCACCGCCGAGGTGCTGCGGCGCGGTGCCGTCCGCGACCCGGAGGTCGGCGTGCTCCGGCCCGACCCGGTCGACGAGCTGCGCCTGCGCGTGGCGCACGCGGTCTTCCAGAACCTCGCCTACGACCTCGCCGAGCTGCTGGCGATCCGCGACGTGCTGCGCCTCGGCGCCTCGCCGGAGGAGGCGCGGCGGCGCAGCGCGGCCGAGGGATGGGGCGGAGCGTTCGACTCCGCGCTTGCGGTGGCCCGGCGTTCGATGGACACCCTCGACCGCGGGGATGCTCTCGACCTGCCGGTCGGGCTGCCCCCGGCACGGTCGCTCCTCGACGGTGCCGGCCATGCGGTCCACCTCGCTCGCGAGGGTCGCAATGCCATGGCGCTGCGCGAGGTGGCGCTGCGCGCACCACTGGTGGCCGCGAAGCTGCGGCGGCGGGTGAAGCGCCCGCGCGTGGGGCTGGTCGGCGTGTCCGGGCCCGACGGCTCGGGCAAGACGTCGCTGGTCGCGGCGCTGCGCGAGGAGGCGGAGGTGGAGCACACGCGCGTCGTGTCGCTGCATCCGTACGGCTGCGTCGTGTGCAGGCGCTGGCCGGGCACCAACGGGCACTCCAGCGGGGAGTCGCCCTCGTCCGCCGGGCGCCTGCGGCGCCGTGCATTGCGCCTGCATGCAATGGTCGACGTCGCCGAGCTGGAGCTGCGCGTCGCCGCCGCCCGGACGTGGATGCGCGTGCGCGGCATCGGCGACGGTGCGCACCCCGCACTGGTGATCACCGACCGCTCACCGCTCGACGCGCTGGCCAAGCACGTCGACGCCGGACCTCGCGTGCGGCGTTGGCTGGTCGGCCTGGCGCGCCGCTACGACCGCATCCTGCTGCTCGACGCCGACGGCGCCGTCCTCGCCGAGCGCGACCAGGAGCACAGCCACGGCGAGCTGGCCCGGCAGCGCCGCCGCTTCCTCGACCTCGCAACCGCGGTCGACGCCACGCGCGTCGACAGCAGCGGACCGTTCAGCACGGACCTCGTCGGGCACGTCGTCCGCGACGTCACCTCGGCGCGGTGAGCGCGCCGCGCGGTTCGGCGCGGCGGGTGCCCCGTGGATGCCAGAATCAGAACCTTTCGGCCCGAGTTCAGGGCCCGCTCATCCGGCTGGCCAGTCGGCACGCCTAGGTCCGGTGCCGGGTACGCTCGGGCTCCGGGGAGGCCCGCGACGTGGGTTGGTGACCACGCGGCCGTAGGATTCGCGCGGTTACTTCTGGCGCTGATCCCCGACCATGACGACGTATCGGTCGCCGTCAGGGTGATACTCGACGGAGTGGCCCTCAGCCTCTCCGCCGCTTGCCTCGACATACCAATCCCAAGCGGCCTTATCGACTCTTGCTCCAGGCCAATGAGCGTCTGACTGCATCGCTCGGCCACCCCGCTGCCCGGTTTCGGTCGCTGAGTTCATCTACTCAGCATCCTCGGGATTCGGTTAAGCGTGCACCGTTCGATCATGGCTCTGCCCGCCCGAAAGGGTCAAGCCTGGGGATGGGAGGCTTGACCTGCTGCGAGCCCCCAAGGACTTTGGGAGTTGGCTGAGGCAGCGCTGCGCATAATCAGCGGAATGCGGCGGGCCTTACAGTCCACCTGGCAACGCGCCTACGAACGTCCCTGGACCAACCAATGCCGTCTGTCCAGACGCGGTCGTGACGACAGACAGTGACGCCGAGGGCGGACTCCCCCCGGTAGTGAACACCAAGGTGCCGTCATCGATCCACCCTACCGCACTCCCCGACACGCTGGACGTGTTGGTGGTCCCTTGCACAATCTCGATTCGCCCTGTCTCACGGCAGCCGCCGCCGCTCGCGGCCGTTTCGGGGACGGCAACCGCGCCGTGCGGCGACAGCGCGGACGGTGACAGGCACAGCGCAGCGCCGAGATCCTGACTGACGCCATCCGTCCAATTACGGACTTGCAGATGTCCGTTTGGCATACCGCCTGGCAAGCAGAGTACGCCGGCGGGCTGCGGCAAGGATACGCCATCGCCTCCGGCGCATACCGACCCAGCCGTGCTGCCGTTAGACGCGTCGATCAGCTTGTAGCCACCCTGAGCATCCGGCGGCACAGGCGTAGGCGGAAACTGTTGGCGCGGCAATGACAGGCCAACCAAGATCTTTCCGGCGTGCCAACCGATCGGCCACTCCATGTCGTTTGACCACTTCCCACCATTCGTATCACGGCTGAACGAGGCATTGACAGTCGCCAAGTTGATCCGATGACCACCCGTGAGATCGTCGGCGTACAACTGCTCCATGAAGGTGTTCTGGTTCGGCCAACTCATCACCGCCACCGCGATCTGGCTATCGTCTGGGCTGACGGCGAAGGCGACCCGCTCGGTTCGGCTGCCGGGCACCGTGGCAGCGGTACCGGTCTGGCCGTTCGGCTCGAGAAATCTCACGCTCGAGTCGCCATCGAGGTAGTACAGCCGAGAGGCGGACGAGCTCACGGGCAGGGTGGCGGTTTCGCCGGGGGTTGCCGACCCCGCATATTCAGAAGCTACTTGCGCTGTCGTCGAGGCGACTTTGCGGCCGCCCGTATCGACGAGCGCGACTGAGTACGTTGACCCTGAGGTCCAGTTGCCCAGCACGATGCCGAGCGATGGCGCGGGGGAGACCGATGGCGAGGCGCTTGGGCTTAGGGCGTTGCCGGCCGAGATAGAGCCTGACGGACTGGGACTGGGCGTCCCCGGGCCGCCACAGGCGGCCACGCAACCCATACCAACCAGAACGAGGGAAACTCGACGCCCCTTGAGCCGAACCATGATGCTGAAACTCCTCTGATCCCGGGAGGCCGGTGGGACGTTCACCCCCGTTCGGGCAGGTGGCCCCACGATGGCCCCGTCATTGGCGGCCCTAAACTACTACAGCGTTCCAGTTAGGTCCTGGCGTGTTCCAATAGTAAGTGACGGCGTTGCCGGAGCCAACCGCCGTCGTGTCGGCCTCGCCGCTGCTGCGCACGATGATGGGTGCTGCCGAGAACGTTGTTCCCGAACCTGCCACCGTGACGGGATTGAACGCACCGCCCTGCGGATTCCACCAGTAGCTCAGCGAGTTACTGCTTCCCTCGGCGACGATGTCGGCTTCGCTGCCACCGCGGATAGCCATGAACGGCGCGGAGTAGGTCGTGCCAGCTCCAGCCGCGACGATGGGGTTGAACGCACCGCCCGGAAGGTTCCACCAGTAGTTCAATGAGTTGTTTGGCCCCACGGCGACGATATCGGCTTCGTTGGTACCCCGAATCGCGATGGAGGGCGCGGAATACGTGCTGCCCGCGCCGCCGGCGCCTATGAGGTTGAACGCACCGCCGGGAAGATTCCACCAATAGTTCAGGGCGTTGCTCGGTCCCTCCGCGACAATATCGGCGTCTGTTCCGCTGACCATCGCGATCGACGGCGCTGAGTATGTCGTGCCTGCACCAGCGGCGGTGATCAGGTTGAAGGGACCCCCCTGCGGATTCCACCAGTAGTACAGTGAGTTGTTCGGCCCCTCCGCGACGATATCGGCTTCGGTTCCGCTGCGGAATGCTACCGCCGGCGCTGAGTATGTCGTGCCTGCACCGCCAGCGGTGATCAGGTTGAAGGGCCCCCCCTGCGGATTCCACCAGTAGTACAGTGAGTTGTTCGGCCCCTCGGCGACGATGTCCACCTCACCACTACTACGGAGAACCATCGCCGGAGCTGAGAACGCGGTCCCAGGGCCTGCCACGGATATGGCATTGAACGGCTGCCCGGTCGGACTCCAGTAGTAGGTTAGCGAGTTATCAGGAGCGCGAACCACCACGTCGGCCTCGCCGCTGGGACGAACAAGTATCGCTGCTGGCGAGGCGCTGACCACAACCGTGATGCTCGGCGTGATGGCAGACCCTGCCGTGTTGTTAGCGGCTATGTTGAACATGAATGCGCCGGTTGCGCTTGGCGTCCCAGACAACACGCCAGTTGTCCCATTCAGAGAGAGGCCAGGAGGCAGTGCACCGTTGCTAACGGAGAAGGTGGGCGGCGGACTCCGGTCGCGGTGAACGTATACGACCAGGAATCCCCCGCCATCGCAGTCGACGGAGGCGTGTCGGCAGTGAACGCTGGCGGCGTGCCTCCGCCAGCGGTAGGATCGTGCAGCCAGCCGCTTACGGCTGTTGAGTCTTGGATCGTCCAACCGGACACGGTTAGGCTCTCAGTACCAGTGCTGGACGCGTTCTCTTCGATCACACTTACGGACCCGTTGCCAGACGCGTTGACCTGAGCGCCCGTCACAACGGACGTATGGCCATTCGTCGACGTCGATCCGTAACTGAGCACATCGCCAGCAGCTGGGACTTGGCCGGTTGTACCGTTGGCGACCTTCTGAAGAGCGGTGCCGTTATAGTTCCATACGACTTGGCTCCCGTTGGCGACATACGGGGTGATACCGTACTGCTGATACAGCCACCGCATGCTCAGTTCGACGCACTCGAACTCGTATTCCCCGACAGCGCCGGAGAAGAACCGCACAAGTACGTCGGGGCCTTCGTTGTAGTAGGGACGAGGCCCGCACGCAACCAGTCCCTGAAAGACGGCCCCAGGTGCTAGCTGGTAGCTGTGGACCGGCCAACCGAGCTGCTGGCTTCCAGCGTAGTAATGAGTGTCATCGCAAGCTCCAGACCACCAAGGCGGAGTCGGGACGGCGTTGGCGCTAACTTGAACCACCTCGGGCGGCACCGCCAACGCGGTCGCGGTAGTCAGATCGGAGCTGGACAATGCTACCTGCTGGATCTCTGTCAGGATATCAGCGCCGCTCAATCCGCCGGAGATCTCGGCGGTTGCCCGGACAAGCCAAACACGACTGCCCGCTTCAGCGAGCCACTCGGAGATCACCACCTCTTGCGGTACGGTCGATGAAAAGTGGCCTGTGACGTCGTAGGCTGCGCCGACGATCTGTTGGCCGAACATTGACGCCGTTGGACTTCCGATAGGAACGGCACCCTCCTGCTGCCTATCACTGGCCAAAGATGCTCTCAACGTGCTGACTGAGCCCTGGGTGGGAGCTGGCAGTGCCTCCGTCGCGGGTGGATAGCCATAGGGCATGGATGTGATCGATAGTTCCCGGTAGGGGTGCGGCTGCATCGCTGTTGCCACCTGAAGCCCATCGGCCGGCGGAGCAATGAACGGCTGGTTGATCCAGGGGGCGTCAACGCTGATGGCGACATCGTCTACCGTCACCGACACTGTACCGGCCCCTGTGACCGCACTGACGTCCCGGGCTTGGGTCGCGCGCCCGCCCGCAGGGGAGGATGCCGCTGACTGCAGGTGCACTGGTGCGAACACAATGCCAAGAACCAGAGCGACGCCGCAGAACGTACGAGCGGCAACGTGCGACTTTTGCCCCCGCATGGCTACCCCCTATCAACCGGGCGCGACGTGGCCCGTCTCGCCGTCAACGCCTCAGTCGCCCGAAGCGCTCCTCAAGTGCGGCCGATCATGCTGCCCCTTCCGACTGCTGTCAAGGGGGTGTACAGAAATCGCTCGTTCGTGTACAAGCATGATTTCCCACGGTCCATAAGGAGAAGCCCGCGATTGCGGCTCAGTCCCAGCAAGCTCTGACCAGCGTGGCCAAAGGGGCTTGATTAGCCTCCTTTCTTCGGATACCGTGACTGTCATAAGCGAGCGGAGTAGTCCTGGGAGGGAGTACCAAGCACCGACGACAGGGCGCCGGACTTACCATGGGTCAGCAATCGGCCGCCCTGTGCACAAACCGAGCGATTCGAGTACGGGCGACGCAGGAGCCAGGCCGAAAGAAGCGGAGCACCAGCCGCCGCGGCACCGGCTCGGCTTCAACCGGCGCGCGGATTAGACGGCGTCTACGACTACTGCTACTGCATTGGCCGTCGCAGCAAGCGCACCGTTTGTTCGGCGCCATACCTGCCAGTGGCGGCGGTCGAACGGGCCGTAGAGGACCACTGGGACACGGTGCAGTTTCCCGAGGACCTGATCGCCCGAGCGCGCGCCCGACTGCTGGCGGACATCGCCAAGCAGCGGGAGGCGGCTGGGTCGGAGATTGTGGGTGCGCGGCGCCGCGTCAAAGAGCTGACCGACGAACGTCGGCGGCTGGCCCGTGGCGATGTGGACGGCTCCATCCCGGGCGACCTGGCCCGCGAGGAGCATTTGCGCATCGAGCGCGAGCGGGAGGACGCCGTCAAGATCATGCGCACCGCCGAGGTCGTCGCCCGCCACGTCGAGCGGACATTGGCGAAGGCTTGGACTGCTCGGGCGGTGCGAGCAGGTCTACCGGCGCGGCGGGCCGAGTACCCGGCGCCTGACTAATCGATTCTTCTTCGACAAGCTGCTCATCCGTCGCCACGGCGAGGTGGTGGCGGCCGAGGGCAAGGAGGCCTGGGGACACCATCGGCAGCTATGCCCAGGAAGCCCCCCATTCGGAGGGCGCTTGTTCGGATATTCATCGGCTGGAGGTGCCCCGTGGAGGAGTCGAACCTCCCTCAACCGGTTAAAAGCCGGCTGCTCTACCGATGAGCTAACGGGGCGCTGGCGGCGATTCTACGTCGCCGCTAGCGTCCGATCGGGACGACTCCGGTGGCGGTGAGCACGCCCGCCAGGGCGAGGAAGCCCACGCAGGTGAAGATCGCGACGGTGTTCAGCGAGAAGCCGCGCGCCATCCGGCCCACGTCGTGGCCTCGCGGGCAGCGGCGGCCGCGCTCGACCAGCTCGTCGCGCCGGTAGCGCAGGTCGCACGACGCGCAGTAGTACCGCGCCTCGGCCTGGTGGTCGCGCCACATCCGCTCCCCGCCGCGCTCGGCGACGAGCACCAGCAGGAGCAGGACGGCCAGGACTCCCGTACCGATGAGCACCGCTCGCGCCTCGTGTCGCCTTCCGCTGCGGTCCCCCGCCGCACCGCGCTCCCGATCCTACGACGGCGGGGCGCCGCCCGTCCTTGCAGGGCGACCGTCGTCAAGCGGGGAGTGGAGCGGGCTGCCAGCGCAGGTCGGTGAGGCGCTGCAGGCCGGCGGCTTCCGCGTACGCGGTGAGGCCGTCGAGGATCCGGAGGGAGACGGACGGGTCGGCGAAGTTGGCGGTGCCGACCTGGATGGCGTCGGCGCCGGCGACGAAGAACTCCAGCGCATCCTCGACCGACGCGATGCCGCCGACACCGACGACCGGGATGCGCACCGCGGCGCGCACGCGTGCGACCGCCGCGAGCGCGAGCGGCTTGACGGCGGGTCCTGAGAGCCCGCCGGTGCCGCGGTTGGGTAGGACGGGGCGGCGCAGGCCGAGGTGCACCTTCATGCCGACGAACGTGTTGACCGCGCTCACCGCGTCGGCGCCGGCGTCCTCGACGGCACGCGCGACGGCGCCGATCTCCGTGACGTTGGGGCTCAGCTTGACGACGAGGCAGCGCGGCGTGGCGCCGCGAACCGCCTGCACGAGCCGGCCGGCGGCTGCCGGGTCGAGGCCGAAGTCCATGCCGTGGGCGATGTTGGGGCAGGAGATGTTCAGCTCGTACGCGGCGATGCCGTCCGCGGCGTCGAGGGTGCGCACGCACCGCACGTACTCCTCGACGGCGGCGGCCGCGACGTTGACGATCACCGGCACGTGCCACCGCGCGAAGGAGGCCGCGTACACCGTCGCGACGTGGTCCACGCCGGGGTTCTGCAAGCCGATGCTGTTGAGCATCCCGCCCGCCGTCTCGGCGACGCGCGGCGGCGGGTTGCCCTCGCGCGGCAGCGGCGTCGTGCCCTTGGTGTAGATGGCGCCGAGCCGCTGGATGTCGATGAGCTGCTCGAACTCGAAGCCGTAGCCGAAGGTTCCCGAGGCGACGCCGACCGGATTCGGCAGCACGCAGCCGCGCCCGAGGTCGACGCGCAGGTCGGCGTTGCTCACGCGACGTGCGCCGGGGGCAGGGCGCGCAGCGCGTCCCAGTCGACCGTGTCCATCGGCATCACAGGACCCTCGCGGCAGCAGAGCGCCCAGGCGGTGCCGCCGTCGCGACGCACGGGAAGGGCGCAGCCGAGGCAGGTCCCGAAGCCGCAACCCATCGGCGCTTCGAGCGAGGCTTCGACGATGCGTGGCGCCACGAGATCGCGCAGCGTCGCTGCGGTTGCGGCGAGCATGGGGTTGGGACCGCAGGCGTGGACGGCGTCGGCACCGTCGCTCAGGGCGGCGGCGATGAGGTCGACGACCAGGCCGTGATGCCCGCGCGTGCCGTCGTCGGTGGATTCGACGACGCGCACGCCGTCCACTCCGCGCACGAAGCGCTCCGAGGGGTAGAGGCGCGCTGCGGTCGCGGCACCGTGGAGGATCACCACGTCGCCGACGCCCATGGTGCGGGCCTGCTTCGCCAGCAGCGGGAACGGTGCGCAGCCGAGCCCTCCCGCGACGCAGACGACGCGGCGCATCGACGGCTGCAGGGTGAAGCCGATGCCGAGTGGACCGAGGGAGCCCAGCATGTCGCCGGTGCGCATGGCCGCGAGCAGGCGCGTGCCGGCGCCGACGCGCTCGAAGACGAAGGAGCAGCTCTCGCCGTCCACCCAGGCGACCGAGAACGGCCGGCGCAGCAACGGGATCGGGCCGGGACCGCAGCGCAGCTGGGCGAACTCGCCGGCGCGGGCGGTGGCGGCGAGGTGCGGGAGATGCGCGGTGAGCTCGACGAGGCCGCCGGGAAGCTGCTCGACGCGCAGCACCTCACCCGTCTCGTCGCGGGCACGAGAGAGCGAGGACAGCATCGGCGCGGCTCCTGCCGGCGGATGCGCCGAACCGCTCACTGCGTCACCTCGACGGCACCGCTGCGGTAGGCGCACACCGGCGCCACGGCGAAGCTCTCCCCGCTGCGCTGCCGCGCCATCGCGTCGACGAGAGCGCGCGCCGTGTCCAGCGAGGTGCAGCAGGGGATGCGCCGCTGCGCCGCCGCGAGGCGGATGGTGTACCCGTCCTTGACGCTGCGCCCCTCCTGCGCGATCAGCGCGCCCGGGCCGTCGCTGCCGAACTGCAGCTCGTCGGTCTGCACGTGCGACACGGTGTTGATGACCAGCGCGACGCGTCCCTCGTTGATGACGTCGACGACGTTGGGCCGGCCGTTGCCGAGCTTGCCCACCGGCACCGCGCTGATCCCCGCCTCGCGCAGCGTCCGCGCCGTGCCCTCGGTGGCGTAGATGGTGAAGCCCAGCTCGCTGAGCTGCATCATCACCGGCAGCGCCTCGGCCTTGTCGGGCTCGGCGATGCTGCACAGCGCGCCGCCGCTCAGCGGCACACCGCCCAGCGCCGCGAGGAACGACTTCTCCAGCGCCGCGCCGAGCGAGGAGTCGATGCCCATCACCTCGCCCGTCGACTTCATCTCGGGACCAAGGGTGGGGTCCACCGCCGTCAGCTTGACCATGGAGAAGACCGGCGCCTTCACCGCGATGAGCGGCCGCGCGGCCACCAGCCCGCCGGACCACCCCAGCGACGCCAGCGAGACGCCGCGCATCACCTCGGTGGCCAGCTCGACCATGGGCACGCCCGTCACCTTGCTGATGAAGGGCACCGTGCGCGACGACCGCGGATTGACCTCGATGACGTACACGCGGTTGCGGTGCACCACGTACTGCACGTTGCAGAGGCCGCGGACACCGAGCGCGAGCGCCATGCGCGTGGTGTAGTCGACGATGTCGCGCTCGATCCCCGGCGCGAGGTTCTGCGCCGGGTAGACCGCCATGGAGTCGCCGCTGTGCACCCCGGCGCGCTCGACGTGCTGCATGATCCCGGGGATCACCACGGTCTCGCCGTCGCACACCGCGTCGACCTCGATCTCCTCGCCGAGCAGGTACTTGTCGATGAGGACCGTGCCGCGGCGGCCGCTGGCGGTGCGCGGCAGCGCGGCCATGGCGGTGTGCAGGTAGCGCTCCAGCTGCGCGCGCGTGTGCACCACCTCCATGGCGCGCCCGCCGAGGACGTAGGAGGGGCGCACCAGCACCGGGAAGCCGATGCGCTCGGCGATGGCGATCGCCTCCTCGACGTCGGTGGTGGCGGCGCCCTGCGGTTGGGCGATGCCGAGCGAGCGGAGCAGCGCCTCGAACTGGCGGCGGTCCTCGGCGGCGTCGATGGTGTCGACGCCGCTGCCCAGGATGTGGACGCCGCGCGCGGCCAGCGGGGCGGCGAGGTTGATCGCGGTCTGCCCGCCGAACTGCACCACCGCGCCCGCGGCGTGCTCCTGCTCGATGACGGCGGCGGCGGACTCCTCGTCGAGCGGCTCGAAGTAGAGGCGCGAGGAGGTGTCGAAGTCGGTGGAGACGGTCTCGGGGTTGCTGTTGACCATCACGGCGTTGAGGCCGTGGGCGCGCAGGGACATGGCGGCCTGCACGGAGCAGTAGTCGAACTCGATGCCCTGGCCGATGCGGATGGGACCGCTGCCGAGCACGACGATCGGCGGGGACGAGACGCCCTCGAGGGGCGTCGCTTCGTTCTCCACCTCGAAGGTGGAGTAGTAGTACGGGGTGGCGGCCTCGAACTCGGCGGCGCAGGTGTCGACGCACTTGTACGTCGGCACGATGCCGAGGTCGGCGCGGCGCGCGCGGACCTCCGCCGCCGTGCTGCCGGCGAGGCCGGCGATGCGCGAGTCGCTGATCGCCATGCGCTTGGCGCGGCGCAGGGCGCCGGCGTCGAGCTTGGCCCAGCGCAGCTGCTCCTCCGCCTCCACGATGCAGCGCAGCCGCTCGACGAACCAGGGCATGTAGCCGCTGCGCTCGGCCAGCTCCGCGACGCTCGTGCCGCCGCGCAGCGATTCCAGCAGGGCGAAGATGCGCCGGTCGTTGGGCACGTCGACGAGGATCGACGACTTCAGGTCGGCGGGGTCGGGCGGCGTCTGCTCCAGGGAGCGCAGCGCCTTGGTCATGGCCGCCTCGAAGCTGCGCTCGATGGCCATCACCTCGCCCGTCGACTTCATCTGCGTGCCCAGGCGGCGATCCGCCTCGGGGAACTTGTCGAAGGGCCAGCGCGGCACCTTGACCACGCAGTAGTCGAGGGCGGGCTCGAAGGCGGCGCAGGTGCGCTGGGTCACCATGTTGGTGATCTCGTCCAGGCGCAGCCCGGCGGCGATCTTGGCGGCCACGCGCGCGATGGGGTAGCCGGTCGCCTTGGAGGCGAGGGCCGACGAGCGGGAGACGCGCGGGTTGACCTCGATGACGTAGTACTGGTGCGAGTCGGGCGCCAGCGCGAACTGCACGTTGCAGCCGCCCGCGATGCGCAGCGCGCTGATGATGCGCAGCGAGGCGCTGCGGAGCTGCTGGTGCTCGCGGTCGGTGAGCGTCTGCGAGGGTGCGACGACGATCGAGTCGCCGGTGTGCACCCCCATGGGGTCGAGGTTCTCCATGTTGCAGACGGTGATGCACGTCCCCGCCGCGTCGCGCATCACCTCGTACTCCAGCTCGCGCCAGCCGTGCAGGGAGCGCTCGACCAGGACCTGCCCGATGGGCGAGGCGGCCAGTCCGCTGAGGACGATGTCGGTGTACTGGTCCTCGGTCTCGCAGAGCCCGCCGCCGGTGCCGCCGAGGGTGAAGGCGGGGCGCACCACCAGCGGCAGGCCCTCGCGCTCCTTGAAGGCGCGCGCCTCGGCGAGCGACGACACCGTCGCCGACACGGGCACCGGCTCGCCGATGTCGATGAGCAGCTGCTTGAAGAGCTCGCGGTCCTCGGCGGCCTTGATGGCGGCGAGCGGCGTGCCCAGCAGGCGGACGCCGTGCTTCTCCAGCACGCCCGCGTCGTCGAGGGCGACGGCGAGGTTGAGGCCGGTCTGGCCGCCCAGCGTCGCCAGCAGGCCGTCGGGCTTCTCCGCGGCGATGATGCGCTCCACCACCGGCACGGTGAGCGGCTCGACGTACACCGCATCGGCGGTGGCGTCGTCGGTCATGATCGTTGCGGGGTTGCTGTTGACCAGGACGACGCGGATGCCTTCCTCGCGCAGCGCCTTGCAGGCCTGCGTGCCGGCGTAGTCGAACTCGGCGGCCTGGCCGATCACGATGGGGCCGCTGCCGATGACCAGGACGCAGCGGGGCTTCTCGGCGGAGACCGAAGCGGCGGCCGCCGCTGCCACCGTGGCGGCTGTCGATCCGGCGGCGAGGACACGGCCTCCCTCCGCTGGAGCGGTGCGCGCCGCCGATCCCCCACCCGCAAGCCACCCACCGGATTTCACGGCGGCGCACATGGCGAGGAACTCGTCGAACACCGGCCCGCGGTCCTGCGGCCCCGGGGCGCCCTCGGGGTGGTACTGCACCGAGAACGCGGGGAGCGAGGAGTGGCGCAGCCCCTCGACGCTGCCGTCGTTGAGGTTGCGCTCGCTGACGTACCAGCCCGACCCCTCGGGGATGCTGTCGGCGTCGACCTGGAACTCGTGGTTCTGCGAGGTGACGAAGACCGCCCCGGTCACCGCGTCGCGCACCGGATGGTTGCCGCCATGGTGGCCGAACTTGAGGCGCGAGGTGCGCGCGCCGATCGCCTGGCCGAGGATCTGGTGGCCCAGGCAGATGCCCAGCATGGGCACCCCGCGTTCCAGCAGCTCCTGGCACAAACGCACCGCCTGGGGGAGGCGCGCGGGATCGCCGGGACCGTTGGAGAGGATCACCCCGTCGGGGTTCTGCGCCAGCACCTCGGCGATCCCCGCGTCGGCGCGCAGCGCCACCACCGAGGCGCCGCGCGAGCGCACGGCGCGGAGCATGTTGCGCTTCACGCCGTAGTCGAGCACGGCGATGCGCAGGTCCTGGAAGGTGTCGCGGCGGACCGCGCGCGCCAGCGTCTCGTCGAGCGGCTCGTCCCAGACCTGGACGGGCTCGGGGATGGTCGACTCGGCGACCAGGTCGACGTCGGACACCGACAGCGCGTGCCGTGCCGCCTCGACCTGCGCCTCCACCGTCATGGCATCCGCTGCCGCGATGACGCCGCGCAGCGTGCCGTGCTCGCGCAGGTGCCGCGTCAGCGCGCGCGTGTCGACCCCGCACAGCCCCGGCACTCCCCACCTGGACAGCTCGTCGTGCAGCGTGCGCTCACCGAGCGGATGCCCGATCTGCGGCGACAGCTCGCGCACCACCATCGCCCGCGCGTGCACCCGCCAGGATTCCATCGCCGAGTCGCGGCAGCCGTAGTTGCCGATGAGCGGGTAGGTCATCACCACCACCTGCCCCGCGTAGGAGGGGTCCGAGGCCACCTCCTGGTAGCCGCTCATGCAGGTGTTGAACACGACCTCGCCGCTGACCCCGTCGGGACCGAGCGCGGCACCGAACAGCGTGCCCTCGAACACCGCGCCGGACTCCAGCGCAAGCCGTCCCCTCACTTCCTCAGGCACGCAGCACCTCCAGGTTGCCGGCCGAAGCCAGCGTGGACTGATTGACGTAGGCGACCTTCCCCTCCGCCAGGGTGAGCAGCACGCGACCGCGCAGCGTGGCGTGCAGCAGCGGCGTGTTGCGGGACAGGGAGCGGAGCTGCTTGACGCTGACCGTCCACTCCTCGTCCGGGTCGAAGAGCACGCAGTCGGCGACCTCGCCGGCGACCAGGCGCGGCGCACGCAGGCCGGCCGCGGCGCCGAGCACGCGGTAGGGCCCGGCGGTGAGCCGCTCCACCAGCGCCGGCAGCCAGCCGCCGCCCATCCCGCCCAGGGTGATGCAGGTGGCCAGCGCCGTCTCCAGCCCGATCATCCCCGGCGCGGCCTCGGCGTAGCTGCCACTCTTGTCCGCAACGGTGTGCGGCGCGTGGTCGGTGGCGACGCAGTCGACGAGCCCCTCACGCAGGGCGCGCACCATCGCCTCGCGGTCGCGATCGCTGCGCAGCGGGGGGTTCACCTTGCGCAGGCCGACCGGGTCGGGCTCCTCCTCGAAGGGGGCCCACATCGAGAGGTGGTGCGGCGTCACCTCGGCGGTCACGGCCATGCCCCGCTCGCGCGCGCCGCGCAGCAGGTCGAGCGACACGGCCGCGGACACGTGCTGCAGGTGCAGCCGTCCCGTGCCGGCGGCCTCCAGCGCGCGCAGCGCCGACTGCACCGCCGTCGCCTCGCAGGCGGCGGGACGCTCAGGACAGCGCACCACCGACTTGGCGCCGGGGTTCGAGGCGAGCACCATCGCCTCGTCCTCGGGGTGCACCAGCACCGCGCGCCCCACCGCGTCCGCGGCGCGGAGCGCGTCGGCGAGCAGCCGTGCCGGCGCCGCGTTGCGCCCGTCGTCGCTGAAGGCCACCGCGCCGGCGGCGGCGCAGCCCGCGATGTCGACCAGCCTCTCCCCGCGCAGCCCGACCGTCATCGCCGCCACCGTCTGCACGGGCACCCGCGCCGCCGCGCCGCGCGCCCGCGCCTCGCCCACCGCCGCCGGGGTGTCGACGGGAGGCTGGGTGTTGGCCATCGCCACCACCTGGGTGAAGCCGCCCGCGGCCGCGGCGCCGGCGCCCGAGCTGACCGTCTCCTTGGGCTCCTCACCCGGCTCGCGCAGGTGCGCGTGCAGGTCGACGAACCCAGGCGAGAGCACGCGCGCGGCGCGTCCCGGCGACGGCGTCAGGTCGATGACCCGCACGCCCGGCGGGTTGATGCGCCGGTCGATGCCGGCGACGCGCCCGTCGCAGAGCCAGACGTCGAGGCCGTCACGGTCGACGCCGCTCATGGGATCGATGACCCGGACGCCGCGGAGGATGACGTTCACTCGCCGCCCACCAGGAAGGCGCCGTCGACGCCGTCGATCTCGCGCACGCGCACGGTCACGCGCTCGTCGGGCGCGGTGGGCACGTTCTTGCCGACGAAGGTCGCCCGCATGGGCAGCTCGCGATGACCGCGATCGACCAGCACCAGCATCTCGACGCCGGCGGGGCGCCCCACGTCGGACAGCGCGGAGAGCGCGGCCCGCAGCGTGCGCCCGGTGTAGAGCACGTCGTCGACGACGATCACCGCGACGCCGTCGACTGCGGGGACGCCGCCGCCGTCGACGAGCCGCAGCGCGTCCGGCCGCGGCACGGCGGGACGGGGGCGGTCGTCGCGGTAGTCGTCGATGTCCAGCTCCGCCACGGCCACCTCGCCCGCGCCGATGCCGTCCAGCGCGCGGGCCACCCGCAGCGCCAGGGGCACGCCGCGCGTGCGCACGCCGGCGAGCAGCACGCCGGAGAGATCCGGATGCCGCTCCTGCACCTCGTGCGCCAGCCGCAGGACGGTGCGGGCCATGGCCGCCTCGTCGAGCAGGCAGCGCTCGCCGGCGCGGATCACCGAGACGCGGGCCACGTCGCTCACCCGAGCAGCATCTCCAGCAGGGCCATGCGGATGACCACGCCGTTGCGCGCCTGGCGGAAGTAGGCGGCCCGCGGGTCGGAGTCGACCGCGGGGTCGATCTCGTCGACGCGGGGCAGGGGATGCATGACGATTGCGTGCGCAGGCAACCCCGCCATCACCGCGCCGTCGATGCGCGTGTCGCCGCGGGCGCGGTCGAAGTCGGCGGCGTTCTCGAAGCGCTCCTTCTGGATGCGCGTCTGGTAGAGGACGTCGACGTCGTGCACGGTGTCGAGCAGCGAGTCGGTCACGGTGCAGGGCACGCCGCGCGAGTCCATCAGGGCGAGGATGTCGGGACGCATCTGCACCACGTCGGGGGCGACGAAGGTGATGCGCACGTCCGGGTAGAGCGAGAGCAGCAGGGCCAGCGAGCGCGCCGTGCGCCCGTAGCGCAGGTCGCCGCAGAGCGCCACGTGCAGGCCCTCGACGCGGCCCAGCTCGGAGGCGATGGTGTAGAGGTCGAGCAGCGCCTGGGTGGGGTGCTCACCGGGCCCGTCTCCGGCGTTGACGATGGGCACGTCCGACACCGCCGCGGCGCGCGAGGCGGCGCCCGCCTCGTCGTGGCGCAGCACGATGACGTCGGCGTAGGCGGACACCATGCGGATGGTGTCCTCCAGCGTCTCGCCCTTGATGACGCTGGAGAACTCGCGCGCCGCCTCGGTGCCGATCACCGCGCCGCCGAGCCGCAGCATCGCCGACTCGAAGCTGAGCCGCGTCCGCGTGCTGGGCTCGTAGAAGAGGGTGGCCATGATCCTCCCCTCCAGCCGCCGGTCGCGCACGCCCTCGAGCCGGTGCGCGGTGGCGAACACGGTGTCGAGGAGGGAGCGGTCGAACTGGTGGCTGCTGAGGACGTGGTCGAGCAGGCGTGTGCCGGTCGCGATCGCCACGTTGCTGGCCTCCGCCGGGCGCTCCGCCCAGCGCAGGGCAGGCGCCGCGCGGCTCTGGCCCCGCGCACTGCGCAGGTGAGCCGACGCTGCGATCCCCTTGCTGGCCTCGCTGGACCGGCTTGAAGTGGATCCGTCGGAGGCGGATTCTAGCACCGAACGCACGTCCGCCGGCGCGCGTGCGAGCGCAAGACCGGCGCTGCGGCAAGCGTCATCACTTGCAGTGGGAGACGCCGTGGTCGGTGGCAGCCGCCGCCGGGTCGCCGCGGACTGAACGATCCGATCACCGCCTGAGGTCGATGCGCCGCTTCCTTCACGCCGCACGCGTGGCCGCCGTGGTCGTGGCCGTGCTCGCCGCCGCCGTGCCGCTGACGCTCCAGGCCGGAGCGCAGGTCCTGCCCGGGCAGACCAGCGGCACCGCCAGCACCAGCCCGACGCCGAGCCCGACGCCCTGCCCCACCGACCTCACCCAGGCGCTCTGCCAGGCCGAGGGCGGCCCGGCACCGTCGTCGCCCACGCCCACGCCGTCTCCGACGCCGTCGAGCAGCCACGCCGGCGCCGGCGCGGGGTCCACCTCCCCCGGCGGCGGGTCCGGCGGCCCAGCACCCGGCAAGCCGGGCGCCGCCGCACCGAGCGCCGCGCCCAGCCCCGCCGCGGCGCCGAGCGCCGCCGCAATGGCCCAGGTGGCCGCGACCTTCCGCAACGCCCCGTTCCTCGGCGCCCTGCTCGACATCCTCAGCCACCCGATCAGCGACCAGCGGCCGGATCTGCGCCACTTCCGCCCGCTCGGCGGCGCGGCGGGAGCCGGTGGCGCCGACCCAGGCGCGCCGGGAGGCGGCCTCGGCGTCCTGGGCGGCGCCCGGGTGAGCGGCTCGGCCGCGCCCGCGATCGCCGTCGCGCTGCTGGGCATGCTGCTCGCGATGCTGGCCGCGCTGTTCACCGGCTCGGCGCAGGCGCGCCTGCAGGTCCGCGCCTGGCTGGCCGCCGTCTGGCGGCTCCATCCCACCACCCATCGCGCCGGGATCGCCCTGCACAACCTCGTGGCCCGGGCGCGGCCGGTGGCCGGTGCCGTCCGGCGCCACCTCGGCGTTCCCCACTTCGCCATCCGGCGGCACACCCATCGCGGACTGGCCGTCGCGAGCTGCTGCGCCGCGCTGCCCGCGGTCGTGGTCGCCGCCGTGCTCGGCGCCGCCCAGGTGCGCACCACCGGCCCGTTCGCCGCGGCCGCCGCCGCTCCGACCAGCGCCTACCTGCGCACCGAGGTCTCCCTCGACGCGGCGGTGCCGGTGGGGCAGCCGGTGGCGCCGCCCACCTGGACGCGGCTGGTCACCATCGAGCGCGGCCTGGTCGGCCAGCAGGACGAGCTCGCCGCCCAGGAGGCGGCCATCGCCCGCCTGGCGGTCAACGTCGGTGGCCACTCGCCGGACGACGACGGGCCCGTCGCGGTGGGTCCTGGCAGCCCGGTGGAGCTGGCCAACCAGCTCGGCGAGCTGGTCGCCGCCCACTCCGCCACCAAGGCGGCCTACGACCAGAGCCTGCAGGCCGAGTACGACCTCTACCGCGCGGCCGCCCAGGACCCGGCGCAGCGCGCCCAGCTCACCGCCGCCGCCGCCGCCGCCCAGCCGCAGGCCAAGGACGCGGTCAGCTACAACCTCTCGCTGGTCCAGACCCAGCTCTCCCAGGAGTCGCAGATCACCGCCGCCGAGGCGCAGCTGCAGCAGATCGGCTCGCTCGACCAGGCCCAGCTCGACGCCATGCGCCACCACCAGGCGTTCATCGCGCCGGAGATCGCCCCGGTCACCCAGCCCTTCGGCCCCACCGACTTCTCGCTGGAGCCCCCGCTCACCTACAACGGCGTCTTCTACCCCCACTTCCACACCGGCCTCGACCTCGGCGCCCCGCTGGACAACCCCATCCACGCCGCCGCCGACGGTGTCGTGCTCCTGGCCGCGGCGAGCGTCGACTCCACGGGCAAGCTGGTCGGCTACGGCAACTACGTGGTCATCGCCCACCCGGACGGCTTCGTCACCCTCTACGGCCACCTCGACTCGATCGCGGTCAAGGCGGGGCAGGTCGTCCACCAGGGCCAGATCATCGGCCTCGAGGGCTCGACCGGCTGGTCGACCGGGCCGCACGTCCACTTCGAGATCCGCCACGACGGGCAGTTCCTCGACCCGGCGCCGTTCCTGGTCGGCCAGCTGCCGGGCTGAGCCCCCCGCTTCGTGCCCTTGCGAAGCGATTGGCGCGTTCCTACCATGCCGGGCATGAGTGAGAACTACTACGGCTCCGTGGTTCGCATCCGGGTGAAGCCCGGCAAGATGGACGACCTGATCCGCACCTTCAAGGCGCAGGGGGTCGGGCCAAGCGCCGTCTCCCACACCGTCCTGCGCAGCGACGACGACCCGAACGTGGTCTGGGTCGCCGGGGTGCACCGCAGCCGCGAGGCCTTCCGGGCCAACTCCGACACGCCGGAGCAGCAGGCCCGCTTCCGCGAGCTCAGCCAGTACTTCGAGGACGCGCCGCCCGAGTGGCACGACGGCGACGTCGTGCACTTCGCCACCCACTGACCGCGTCCGCTCCGTGTCACGGCGGCGACCGCGGCGGGCCCGAGCCGCGCTAGCCTGAGGGCGTCATGGACTCCGCGCTGGTCGGCAAGCTGCTGCTCGCCGTCGGGCTGCTCGTCGCGCTGGCTGGGCTGCTCGTCTGGATGGGCGTGCGGCTCCCCTTCGGGCGGCTGCCGGGCGACCTCTCCGGGTCGAGCGGGAGCGTGTCGTGGGCGGTCCCGCTCGGCACCTGCCTGGTGATCAGCGTGGTGCTGACCGTCCTCGTCAACCTGCTGGTGCGGCGCTAGGCGCGGGCTCGGCCGGGACGCCCTCGCGGGCGGACTGCAGGAGGCGGTAGGCGGCGAGCTCCTCCTCGGAGGGACGGGCGGGGACGGTGATGCGCACGGTGAGGAGCAGGTCACCCGCGGCGGCGCCGCGCAGGCCGGGAAGGCCCTTGCCGCGGAGGCGCAGGGTCCGGCCGGGCTGGGTGCCCGCCGGGATGGTGACCGAGACGGCGCCGCCGCTCAGCGGCTGGACGTGGGCGGTGCCGCCGAGGACCGCGACGTGGTCGAGCACGGCCAGGTCCGCCTGCAGGTCGCGCCCGCGGACGGTGAAGCGCGGGTGGGGCCGGAGGCGGACGGTGAGGTAGAGGTCGCCCTTGGGTCCCCCGCCCCGTCCCGGGCCGCCCTCGCCGCCGACCCGGACCCTGGAGCCCTCGGCGACGCCGGCCGGGATGCGCACCTCGACCTGGCGGTGGCCGAGCTGGAGCAGGCGCGAGGCGCCCATGGCCGCCTCCTCCAGGCTGATCTCGACGTCGTGCTGAAGGTCGCGGCCGGCGCGCGCGGGCGCGGTGCGCGTGTAGGTGCGGCCGCCGCGGCCGTCGTCGAAGCCGAAGTGGACGGCGCCGCCGTCGCCCGCGCTCTGCCGGAGCAGCTCGTCGAGGTCGATGCCGCCGCTGCCGAAGAAGGTCTCGAAGAAGTCGCTGAAGCCGCTCTCGGCGAACTGCGCCGAGCCGGCTCGCGCCCCGTGCTGGGCACGGTACTGGCGGGCGAACTCCTCCTGCCGCTCCAGCTCCTCCCAGTTGGCGCCGAGGCGGTCGTACTTGGAGCGCTTCTCGGGGTCCTTGAGGACCTCGTACGCCTCGTTGATGCGCTTGAAGCGCTCCTCGGCGGCGGTGTCCTTGTTGACGTCGGGATGGAGCTTGCGCGCCAGCGCGCGGTACGCCTTCTTGATGGCGTCCTGCGACGCCTCGCGGGGGACGCCGAGAGTCGCGTAGTAGTCCTTGTACTCCATGCTCAGCAGGCATATACCGCGCGCCCAGGCGGCGCAAACTCGCCGCGCTCAGGAGGCCTCGACCATGCCGACCCGCATCCCCGTCGCCGACGTGCCGACCCGGCTGGCCACCGGGGCGTACATCCTCCACACCGGATGGGAGAAGTGGCACGGCGACGAGGAGCGCGCCGTGCGGATCCACGCCGGGGCGGCCAGGGCCTTCCCCTTCCTCCAGCGCGTCCCGCCCGGCGCCTTCCTGCGCGCCCTCGCCGCCGGGGAGCTGGCCCTCGGCGCGGCGCTGCTCACCCCGTTCGTCCCGCGGCGGCTGGCCGGCGCCGGGCTGACCGCCTTCTCCGGCGGGCTGCTGGCCATGTACCTGCGCACCCCCGCGATGCACAAGCCGCACAGCATCTGGCCGGCGCCCGCGGGCACGGCTGTGAGCAAGGACGTCTGGATGCTGGGGATCGGCCTCGGGCTGCTGGCGCCTACTGGACGGTGACGGTGCCGTCCATGCCCGGGTGGAAGGTGCAGTGGTACTGGTACGTCCCGGGCTGGGTGAACTTCACCTGGTACTTGTCACCGCCGTTCATGGTGTCCGAGGTGATCCCGGGGTAGGAGTCGAAGGTGACGTTGTGGGCGACGCTGCTGGAGTTGTCCCACTCGATGACCTCGCCGGCCTTGATGGTCTGCGAGCCCGGGTTGAACTTCAGCTGGTCGGTCTCCTGCACCTTCACCGCCGCGGTCTGTCCCTGCACCACCGAGCCCGGGCCGGCGGCCTGCGCCCCGGAGGGTGCCGCGCTGGCGGCGGTGGTGGGGGCGGCGGTGATCACCGGGATGGCCGACCCGGAGGCGGCCCGGGCGAGGTCGGCGAGGCGCGCATTGCGGACGGTCGGGTCGGCGTCGAGGATCAGGGTGATGGCCACCACGCCGGGGCCGTCCTGGACGGCGATGAAGCCGCGCCCGTTGCCCTCCTGGAGGTACGCGCTGCCCGCCTTGGTGGCGCCGGTGGTGTAGTCGGCGAGCTGGGTGAGGGTGGCCTGCTGGAAGAGCAGCAGCCGCACCTGGCCGCCGTTCTGGTCGGTCCAGACGCACTGGCCCGCGGTCTTGCTGCCCGCCTCGTTGACGGTGGTCACCGAGTAGAGGTGCGAGACCTGCTCGCTTCCCGGGGTGGGCGTGGCCGCACCCGACGGCGGCGGGGTCAGCGCGGTGGCGACGTCGCTGTCGCTGAGCAGAGAGCAGGCGTTGGGCTCGATGTCGGGGCTCGGCGTGGCCACGCTCGGGGAGATGGCGTCGGAGGCGCCGCACGCCACCAGGAGAAGGGCGCTCGTCCCCACCACCACGGGTCCCAGCCCGCGATTCCCACGTCGCCGCACCAGCTTCAAGGCCGCACCTCCGGGGTCATGCCAGTCAGAACCGCCCGGAATCCTAGCGAGTCGGGGAGTCCGCCCGGCGCCCGGGACCCCGGTTCCGGCGAGCCCCGGCTCGCCCCGGCGGGCTTCAGCCCGCCGAGGAGGGGTACGAGGGGAGGATCTGCCTCCCCTCCGATGGCGCGCGTCTCAGCGCGCCGTCAGAAGACCGGGGCCTCGCGGTAGGTCCCGAAGACGTCCTCCAGGGCGGCGATGATCTCGCCCTCCGTGCAGCGGGCCCGCACGCAGTCCACGATGGCGGGCATCGTGTTCTCGCTGGTCGAGGCCACCTCGCGCAGGTGGTCGAGGCGGTTGGCGACGCTGATGTTGTCGCGCGACTCGCGCAGCCGGCGCAGCGCGGCGACCTGCTCGGTCTCCACCTGCGCGCCGATGCGGAGCAGGTTGGGCGGGGTGGCGTCGATGTCCTGCTCGAAGGCGTTGACGCCGACGATGACGCGCTCGCCGCTCTCCAGCTGGCGCTGGAAGCGGAAGGCGGCCTCGGCGATCTCACGCTGCGGGTAGCCCTGCTCGACGGCGGTGACCATGCCGCCGCGCGCGTCGATCTCGTCGAGGTAGGCCATCGCCTGCGCCTCCATCTCGTCGGTGAGCGACTCGATGAACCACGAGCCGCCCAGCGGATCGACGACGCTGGGCACGCCGGTCTCGTAGGCGAGCACCTGCTGGGTGCGCAGGGCGATCTGCGCTGCCTTGGCGGTGGGGAGGGCGAGCGTCTCGTCGAGCGCGTTGGTGTGCAGTGACTGCGTGCCGCCGAGGACGGCGGCGAGCGCCTCGACGGCGGTGCGCACGATGTTGTTCTCCGGCTGCTGCGCGGTGAGGCTGACGCCCGCCGTCTGGGTGTGGAACTTGAGCTTGAGGCTGCGCTCGTCCTTCGCGCCGTAGCGCTCCTTCATGCGGCGCGCGTAGATGCGCCGCGCGGCGCGGAACTTGGCGATCTCCTCGAAGAAGTCGATGTGGGCGTCGAAGAAGAAGCTGAGCCGCGGTGCGAAGGCGTCGACGTCGAGGCCGGCCTTGATCGCCTCCTCGATGTAGGCGAAGCCGTCGGCCAGGGTGAAGGCCAGCTCCTGCGCGGCGGTCGAGCCCGCCTCGCGGATGTGGTAGCCGCTGATCGACACGGGGTGGAAGCGGGGCAGCCGCTCGGTGCTGAAGAGGATGGAGTCGGTGACCAGGCGCATGCCGTGGCGCACCGGGAAGCAGAACTCCTTCTGGGCGATGTGCTCCTTGAGGATGTCGTTCTGCAGCGTGCCGCCGAGGTTCTTCCAGTCGACGCCCGCCTCCTCGGCGACGACGAGGTACTGCGCCAGGGTGATCGACGCCGAGGGGTTGATGGTCATCGACGTCGTCACCACGCCGAGGTCGATGCCGTCGAAGAGCGTCTTCATGTCCTCGACGGAGTCGACGGCGACGCCGCAGTGCCCCACCTCGCCCCTGCTGCGCGGGTCGTCGGAGTCGCGACCCATCAGGGTGGGCATGTCGAAGGCGACGCTCAGGCCGGTCTGGCCGGCGTCGAGGAGCTGGTGGTAGCGCTCGTTGGTCTGCCGCGCGCTGCCGAAGCCGGCGAACTGGCGCATCGTCCAGACCCTGCCGCGGTACATGGAGCTGTGGATGCCGCGCGTGTACGGGTACTCGGCCGGCTCGGCGATGTCGTTCTGGACATGCTCGGCCGGAACGTCGGCCGCGCGGTAGACCTGCTTGAGGGGGATGCCGCCGAGGGTGTCGTCGGGGACGGCGGGTGCGGCGGGGGCCTTCCCCCTGGCAGAGCGCGGCTGCCCGGGGCGGTGGATGGTGGTTGCCATGAGCTCGTCCTGCTCCTACCCCGCCAGGATCTTCTCGGCGAGGGCGTACGGGTCGACCTTGCTCAGGTCCCCGTCGACCTCGCTGGCTATTGTCCCCTGGGAGAGCGCACGGCGCGCCCGCTCGGCCGCCTTCTCGATCACGATCGCCTCCACCTCGGAGCGGAGGCGCTCCTGGCGGCGCCGCTCCAGCTCACCGGTCGACTCCAGCCGCGCGTGGTGGCGCTCGACCGCGTCGACCAGCTCGTCGACGCCCTCGCCCGTGGAGCCCACGGTGGTGACCACGGGCGGCTCCCAGTAGGTGCCGCTCTTGGTCTCGTGAACCATGCGGCGCAGCTCCTTGACGACGCGGTCGGCCCCGCCCATGTCGGACTTGTTGACCACGAAGACGTCGGCGATCTCCAGGATCCCCGCCTTGATGATCTGCACCGAGTCGCCGGCGGCCGGGGTGGTGACGACGATCGTGGTGTCGGCGGTCTGCATCACCTCCAGCTCCGACTGGCCGACGCCCACCGTCTCCAGCAGGCAGCGGTCGCGGCCGCTGGCGTCGATGAGGCGGATCGCCTCGCGCGCGGCGCTGGCCAGGCCGCCGAGGTGGCCGCGCGCCGCCATGGAGCGGATGTAGACCCCGCGGTCCAGCGCGTGGCGCTGCATGCGCACGCGGTCGCCGAGGATGGCGCCGCCGCTGAACGGGCTGGAGGGGTCGACGGCGATCACCCCCACGGTGTGCCCCGCCTTGCGCCAGCGCTCGATGATCCCGTCGCCGAGGGTGGACTTGCCGCCGCCGGGCGGCCCGGTGATCCCGACGACGTGCGCCCGGCCCGCCCTCCCGCGCACCTGGCGGAGCAGGTCCTCGACGGCGGGGTCGTGGTCCTCGACCATCCGGATGGCCCGGGCCAGGGCGCGCACGTCGCCGTCGAGCAGGCGCTGGGCGATGTCCATCTCGGGCGAGTGTAGCGAGGGGGTCTATGCGGACACCGACCCCTCCTGGTCGCTCGATCGCGCCACGCCTCCCGGCGCGGGGAGGCCTCCGTGTGACCCTCTTGCGAGGGGGGCGGACGAGGCTGTCACACCCCCCTCAGGGGCGCCGCGACATCGGCTGGCCAGCATCGAAGCGTGTCCCGTCCCCGCTTCCGGCTGCTGCTCACCGGCCTGCCGGCGATCGTGCTGGCCGCCGCGGCCCAGGCGCTGACGCCGCCCACCACGGCGGTCGAGCCGCTGCTGGCCACGGCGCAGCCGGGCGACGGCCAGGTGCTCTCGGCCACGGTGGCCACGCCCACCCCCGCCCCACCGACGCTCGCCCCCACCCCCGACCCAACGCCGGCACCCACCGCACCCCCGGCTCCGCGCGCCGCCGCCCGGACGCCGGTGCCCGCGCCACCTCCGCCCCCCGCGCCGCCGCGCAACCACCTGGCCAGCGCGGACGGCCGGCTCGACACCGGGGTCGGCGTCTACTCCGACTGCGGTGGCACCACCGCCCTCTCCCACGCCTACGCCGCCATCGACACCTGCGTCGGCGGCCGCACCTACTTCGTCGGGCACAACCCGGGCGTGTTCACGCCACTGCTGTCAGAAACGATCGGCAGCGTGATCACGTGGTGGGACTCGTCGGGCGCCGCGCACCCGCTGCGCATCGTGGCCCGCCGCGACTGGGCGCGCGCCGACGGCGTGCCGCCGATGGTGAGCGGGGCCGTGGTCGCGCAGTTCCAGACCTGCCTGGTGTCGGACGGCAGCGAGGACCTCATCCTCGACGCCGTCCCCGCGTAGGGACCTAGAAGAACACGGTCGCCAGGTCGTACAGCTCGCGGGGCACGCGCCGGGTCTCGGCGACGACGTCCCGGATGGGGGCCACGTCGACGGCGCCGCAGCGCACCACCGGCATGCGGCCGAACTCACCGCGCGAGAGGAGCTCCCAGGCGCCGTAGCCGACCCGGGTGGCCCAGATGCGGTCGTAGGCGGAGGGGGTGCCGCCGCGCTGGGTGTGGCCGAGGACGGTGGCGCGGGTCTCGAAGCCGGTGCGCTCCTCGATGAGGGCGGCGAGGCGCTCGCCGACGCCGCGGCGGGAGAGCTGCACGTGGCCGAACGCGTCGCGCTGGCCGGAGCTGTCCTCCTTGCGGCCGAGGCCCTCCATCTCCACGCCCTCGCTGACCACGATGATCGAGAACTCGCTGCCACCGGCGCGGCGGCGGTGGAGGTGCTCGACCACCTCGTCCATGGAGACGGGGAACTCGGGGATGACGATCATGTCGGCGCCGCCGGCGAGGCCGCCCATCACCGCCACCCAGCCGGTGTCGCGCCCCATCACCTCGCAGACCATCACGCGGTGGTGCGACATCGCCGTGGTGTGCAGGCGGTCGACCGCCTCGGTGACGATCGACACCGCGGTGTCGAAGCCGATGCAGTACTCGGTGACCGCCAGGTCGTTGTCCATCGTCTTGGGGACGCCGACGACGGGCGCCCCGTGCTCCGCCAGCCAGGCGGCCACCGAGAGGGTGTCGTCGCCCCCGATGGCGACCAGCGCGTCGAGCTCGGCGCGACGGATGTTCTGCTGGACGGTCTCCAGGCCGCCCTCCATCTTCATGGGGTTGGTGCGCGAGGAGCCCAGCACCGTGCCGCCCACCTGGAGGATGCCGCTCAGCTCGCGGCGGGCCAGGTCGCTCCACTCGCCGGAGCCGACCAGCCCGGCCCAGCCGTTGTGGATGCCGACCACCGTGTGGGCACCCCCCACCGCCGGGCGCGCCACGGCGCGGATGGCTGCGTTGAGACCAGGGGCGTCACCACCGCCGGTGAGAATGCCGATGCGCATCGCGAGTGGCTCCTCCGTGCTGCGCCGTTGTGGCCGTGCTCAGGGTATCGGATGGCCCCGGGGCCGTCAGCGCCGCGGCCGAAACACGCCAGGGCGGAGCGGCGATGGGCTCCGGAGCGGACACCCAGGGAGATGCTGCCCGCCCCATACATCCGTGCAAAGCGCGAACTGGACGGACCCACGCCCGGGCGGCGCTCCGACGTGGAGGGCTCTTCCAGCCCTGCAACCTTGGCTCCCCGCGATGGCGCGCGCCCGATCACAGAGCCTTGACGTTGCCCTCTCCCGACGCCTCGCCGGCAATTCATTACCTTTCGAACGAACGTTCCATCGATTTGACAGATTCTCTCTGGAAGCCGTTGCACCTGCAACGGCGACACCACGGTGTTGTCCGAAGTAATGTCGCCGCGGGTGTGTCGCACAAGGGGCGGCGGCGGACCAACAGACTGAACGCGTCAATCGCAAGACGGAGACTGGGGCGATCGACATCGCGGAAGGGGCTACCGCGACACGCCACGCGTCCGATGACGAGCTAGCGCTGCGCGGGCGCAGGTCGATGATCGCGTTGCCAGTCGCACCGGAGCCCGTGAGTGGACTCGTGCGCGTGGACGGCAAGCACTTCGCCACGCCCGAAGGGCGTTTCCATGTGCGCGGTGTGGCGTACGGAACCTTCCGTCCCCGCAGCGACGGCGAGCGGTTCCCCGAGCCCGAGCAGGTCGAGCACGACTTTGCGGCCATGGAACAGGCCGGCTTCACCGCCGTGCGCGTCTACACGGTCCCGCCGGATGACGTCGTGCAGGCAGCCGGCCGGCATCATCTCCGTCTGCTCGTCGGCGTCTTCTACCGCGACTGGCGGTACCTGGTCGGGCGAGGAGGGCGGCGTGACCGCGCCGCCATCGCGCGTGAAGCACGGGCCGCCGCCGCCGAGGCAGCCCAGCGCTTCGTGGGAGACGAGCGGATCCTTGCGCTCTCGCTCGGCAACGAGGTCCCCGCCGATGTGCTGCGCTGGCTCGGTCCGGCGACGGTGTCCCGCGTGCTGGCGGACATGGCCTCTGTCGTACGCGACATCGACCCTCAGCGGCTCGTGACCTACGGCAGCTACCCCACGGCTGAGTACCTGCCCGTCGACTTCCTCGACTTCCTCACCGTGAACGTCTTCCTCGAGGAGCCACAGGATCTTCGACGGTACCTCTCGCATCTGCACCAGGTGGCGGGAGATCGACCTCTGGTCATCGGTGAGCTCGGCCTCAACGTTCCCGACACCGAGGAGGGCGAGGCGGAGCAGGCCGAATCCATCGCCCGGCAGATCCAGACAGCGCTGGAGCGCGGTACCGCGGGGACCTTCGTGTTCTCGTGGACCGACGAGTGGTGGGTCGGCGACGCACCAGTTGAGGGCTGGCGTTTCGGGCTCACACGCGCCGACCGCTCCCCACGCCCTGCGCTGAACGCCGTGGCGGCCTGGAACCGGCGCACGGTCGCAGACCTCGACTTCCCGTGGCCGGCGATCAGCGTTGTGGTCTGCGCGTACAACGCCGAGGCGACGCTGGACGAGTGCCTGCGCCACACCTGCACCCTCGATTACCCCGGCCTGGAGGTCATCGTGGTCGACGACGGCTCGAGCGACCGCACTGCGGAGATCGCCCGTTGCCATCCGCGGGCGCGCCTGGTTCAGATCGAACATGGCGGGCTGAGCGTTGCGCGCAACGTGGGGCTGGAGGAGGCGGCAGGAGAGGTGGTCGCCTACCTCGACAGCGACGCATACCCGGCGCCGGAATGGCCCTACTACCTCGCCCTCGCCCTCGACAGTCCCAGCGTCGCCGGGAGTGGCGGCCCGAACCTGCCGCCTCCCTGTGATCCCCTGGGCGCGCAGCGCGTGGCGCGTGCGCCGGGTGGGCCCATCCACGTGCTGCTGCGCGACGATCGGGCCGAGCACGTGCCCGGCTGCAACATGGCCTTCTGGCGGCAGGTGCTGATCGACGCCGACGGCTTCGACCCCGTGTTCACCGCGGCGGGCGACGACGTCGACCTCTGCTGGCGGGTGACCGCCGGCGGCTGGGACATCGGCTTCCATCCCGCCGCCCTGGTGTGGCATCACCCGCGAGCATCGGTCCGCGCCTACCTCCGCCAGCAGCGCGGGTATGGACACAGCGAGGCGCTCGTCGAGACCCGCCACCCGGAGCGGTTCACGCCCCTGGGGACGGCGCGCTGGCACGGCACCGCCTTCGACATGCTCGGGTCGGTCCGAGCTCCGCAACGCATCTACAGGGGCCCTTTCGGAGCGGCGGCGTTCCAGTCGGTCTACCAGGCGGGCGGCTATGGCTGGGATCTGGCGCACCAGGTGGGTGTGCCGGTGGCGACGCTCCTCCTCGGCACGCTGCCGCTGGGCCTGCTCCATCCCGTCGCGGCCGTGCCGGCCCTCGCCGCCGCCGCGATGCTCGCGATCGTCTTCATCGGAGACGTCCTCCGGATCCGCCCGCCCCGGCGGCCGGTTGGGTCAGCTCTCCGGTTCCGCGCCGCGGTTGCCTTGCTGCACCTGCTGCAGCCGCTGGCCCGCGCGTGGGGCCGCCGCTTCGCGCGTTCCACCGCGCGCCGGCAGTCCCCTCCACCGCAACCGCTTCCGGCCTCGGCGCACACCGTCGCCGGAGGCGCGTTGCTCCTGCCACTGGACCGCCCGCGAGCCGAGCTCACCGCGGCGCTGGTCGGGCATCTGCGGCGCGCCGGGCTCCGTCCGATTCTGGCGGCGGAATGGGCGGACCACGACGCGCGCCTGCACGGGTCAATCCTCCTTCATGGGGAGTTGGTGACCAGCGCGCACCCCGAGGGTTGGGTGCACGCTCGCGTCCGCTCTCGCCTCGGTCTGCGCGTGATGTGCTTGGCGCTCACGCTGACGTTTGCAGCTGCCGTCGTGCGGCCGGTGTTCGCCGCAGTGATCGCCGCAGCCGTCGCCGCTGACGTGGTGCGGGGCGGCTGGCGGCTCGGCCCACGCTTCCGCCAGGCGGTGCGCCGGGCAGCGACTCCCGCGAGTGAGGGTGTGCCGCACTCGGCTCCGCGCCTGTCGCGCAGCGGCTTCGAGGTCGCGCCGTGAAGCGGGAGTACTGGCGCTACCTGCCCGCGGTGTTCCCGTATCTGGGACGCCACAAGCTGCTCTTCATCTCCTCCGTGATCCTCACCATCCTCGGCTCGGTGGTGGCGCTCCTGGACCCCTGGCCGCTCGCCTTCCTGGTCGACTCCGCCCTCGGCAAGCACGCACCTCCCCAGGTCATCGCCCGCTACGCGGGGACGGACCACATCCACCTGATCCTGGTCGCGGTCGTCGCCGGCTTCGCGATCACCTTCCTCATCCAGGGCGTGAGCGTGCTCACCGAGTACGTCAACACGCGCATCGACCTCTCGGTCTCCCTCGACGTTCGCAGCGACCTGTTCGCCCACTGCCAGCGACTCTCGCAGGCCTTCCACGAGCGCATCACCACCGGCGACATGATGTACCGAATCAACTTCGAGGCGACCCAGTACGGCTCGATGTCCGTGGCGCTGCTGCCCCTGGCGCAGAGCACGCTGACGCTGGTCGGCATGCTCTTCGTGGCCATGAAGATCGACCGCACCGTCGCGCTTCTCTCGCTGGTGGTGGTCCCGCTCCTCTACTACTCGGTCGGCTTCTACGGGAAGCGCATCGAGCCGCGCATGATCCGCGTGCGAAACCTGGAGTCGCAGACGCTGACCATGGTCAACACCGCGATGGCCATGCTGCGGGTGATCACCGCCTTCAACCGGCAGGGGTACGAGCATCACCGCTTCCGCCGTCAGGGAGTGACCGCGGTCAAGGCGCGGGTGCGACTCACCGTCTACCAGATGCTGTTCTCCATGGTGGTCGCGCTGGCCACCGCCTCGGGCGTCGGCCTCGTCCTCTACATCGGCGCCACGCACGTGCTGGAGGGCAAGCTCACCGTCGGTGAGCTCATCGTCTTCCTCAGCTACATCCACTCCATGTACACGCCGCTTCAGACGATCAGCTCGACGGTGGCGTCGTTCCAGCAGAAGCTCATCAGCATCCGCTTCGCTCGCCGCCTCTTCGAGACCAAGCCGGAGGTCGACGACATGCCCGGCGCGGTGCAGCTCGAGCGGACCGCGGGCCGGGTCACCTTCGAGAACGTCGACTACGACTACCCGCGGCGCACCGGGACGCTCCGCGGCATCAGCTTCGATGTGCAGCCTGGTGAAGTGGTCGCCGTGGTGGGCGTGACCGGCGCCGGGAAGTCGACGCTGGTCAGCCTCATCCCTCGGTTCATGGATGCCTCGGCAGGCAGGGTCCTCATCGATGGCACCGATGTTCGAGAGGCAACGCTGCACTCGGTGCGCGACCAGGTGGGCTTCGTGCAGCAGGAACCCCTGCTCTTCTCGGAGACGATTCGCGAGAACATCCGCTATGGAAGGCTCGACGCCACCGACGAGGAGGTTGTCGAGGCAGCCAGGCAGGCCAACGCGCACGACTTCATCAGCGCCCTCCCCGAGGGCTACGACACCCCCCTGGGCGAGCGCGGGGCGCGCATCTCCGGCGGCGAGCGCCAGCGCATCACCATCGCCCGCGCCTTTCTCAAGAACGCCCCCATCCTCGTCCTCGACGAGCCGACGTCCTCGATCGACTCGCGCACCGAAGCGGTCATCCTCGATGCACTCGACCGCCTGATGGAGGGTCGCACCACGTTCATCGTGGCCCACCGCCTCTCCACGCTGCGCCGCGCCGAGCGTGTCCTCGTCCTCGATGGAGGACACCTGGTGGAGACCGGCACTCCCGAGGAGCTGCTGCGGAAGGGCGGAACCTTCGCCGAGCTGCACGCATTGCAGTCGGGCCGGCCGGCCGCGGCGGTGTCGCGGAATGGCGAGGTGAGCGCCGACCTAACCGGACGGTCGCCCAAGAAGCTGGGGGCGCCCGCGACCCCTTCGGTTGCGCCGGCGGTGGCGGCGCGGCCGAAGCTCGTCGTCCTGGGGATGATGAGCAAGATGCCGGTTGCCGGCGTGGTCTGGCAGACGGTGCACTACCTCCTCGGCTTCGCCCGCCAGGGCTACGACGTCTACTACGTCGAGTCCCACGCGCGCACCCCGTCGATGCTGATGCACAGCGACCGCGAGGACAGCTCGGCGCTGGCGGCGGGCTTCATCCGCGACGTCATGCACCGCTTCGACCTCGACGGTCGCTGGTGCTTCCACGCATTGCACGCGGACGGCTCCTACCACGGGATGTCGGAGAGCCAGGTCAAGGCGCTGTACCGTGACGCGGCGCTCATCGTCAACCTGCACGGAGGCACCCAACCGCGGCCGGAGCATGCTGCCACGGGCCGCCTCGTCTATCTCGAAACCGACCCCGTGCAGCTCCAGGTCGAGCTCCACGACGGACGGCCGGAGACGCTCGAGTTCCTCGAGCCGCACAGCGCGTTCTTCACCTTCGGCGAGAACTGGGGCCGGCCCGACTGCCGGCTGCCCGTCGACCATCGGTTCCCGTTCCATCCAACCCGCCAGCCCGTCGTTCTCGATCTGTGGCACGGTGGGCGCGATACGCCGCTGGCCCCCTTCACCACCGTGGCCAACTGGCGCCAGCAGTGGCGCGACGTGACCCTGGACGGCCAGGTCTACGGGTGGAGCAAGGACCAGGAGTTCCGCAGGTTCCTCGAGCTGCCCACCCGCACCGGCGAGATCTTCGAGCTGGCGTTGGCGAGCTGCGGCGACGAGGATCGCGCCGAGCTGGAGTCCCGCTGCTGGCGGGTCCGCGACGCCGAGGAGCTGTCCTGGGACCTCGATCTCTACCGTGACTACATCCGCACCTCGCGCGGCGAGTTCACCGCGGCCAAAGAGCAGAACGTGCGGCTCCGCAGCGGGTGGTTCAGCGACCGGTCCGCGACCTATCTCGCTGCCGGACGGCCTGTGATCACCCAGGACACGGGCTTCGGCGCAACCTTGCCGACGGGCGCTGGGCTCTTCCCGTTCTCCACGCTGGAGGAGGCCGCCGAGGCGGTGGGACGGATCTCCACCGACTGGACGGCGGAGTCGCGGGCTGCGCGGGAGATCGCTGAGGCGTTCTTCAGCGACCGCATCGTGCTCGGACGGCTGCTGGCCGACTGCGGGCTGGGGCCGGCCGGGGCAGGAACCGCAACAGCGGTTTCCGCTCGCCACCCCGGCACCGTCAGTGAGTGGCGTCATGGGCTGCCCCGCGACATGGTCATCGAGCCGGTGTCGCGCCAACCGGTCACGCTCGAGCCGGCCACGGTCAAAGCCGTCATGGCACGGCCGCTCCCGGTGGCGATGAACGGCTCGGCACGGCACAACACCACGCCACGCGCATCGATCGTGGTGGTCAGCTACGACAACCTGCTGTTCACCCGCCTCTGCATGGAGACGCTGCTGGCCAACACCGAGGGGCCCGCCTACGAGGTGATCGCCGTCGACAACGGCTCCACCGACGGAAGCGTCGACTACCTGCAGGCTCTCGCCGCCTCCGACCACCGGGTCCGGGTCCTGGCCAATCCGAGCAACCTCGGCTTCGCCGCCGCGGTCAACGCGGGGCTGGCCGAGGCCCGCGGCGACGTGCTGGTGGTGCTCAACAACGACGTCCTGCTCGCCCCCGGCTGGCTGAGCGGCCTGTGCGCCCGCCTCGACGACTGGACGGTGGGGTTGGTGGGACCGCTGACCAACCGGGCTCCCGGAGAGACTCGCGTCGCGGTGCGCCACCGCACCTTCGGGGAGTTCCTCGACCACGCAACCGCGATGAGGGCGGGCGGCGGCCATCGCGAGGTGGCCATGCTGCCGATGATCTGCGTTGCGCTCCGGCGTGCCGTCTACGACGAGATCGGCGCCCTCGACGGCCGGTTCGGCATCGGCATGTTCGAGGACGACGACTACTGCGTACGGCTGCGCGCCGCCGGGTACCGGCTGGTCTGCGCGGAAGACGTCTTCATCCACCACTTCGGCGGCGCCACCTTCGGGAGGCTGGTCAGCTCCGGCGAGTTCCAGAGCGTCTTCGACGCCAACCGCCGGCTCTTCGAGGACAAGTGGGGCGTGACCTGGTCCCAGCCCGAGGGGCGCGAGGACGCGGCCTACGCCGCCATGCGGGCCAGCGTGCGCCTGCTGGTCCGCGGGCACGTCCCGCCAGGCGAGCTGGTGGCCGTGCTCAGCCGAGGTGACGAGGCCCTCCTCGACCTTCCCGGCCTGCGCGCCGAGCACTTTCCCCAGGAGATCGACGGCAGGTTCGCCGGCTGGTATCCCAAGGACACCGGGGAGGCCATCGGCCAGTTGGAGCGGCTGCGCGCCCGCGGCTGCCGCTATCTGGTCATCCCGGCGACCTCAGCATGGTGGCTCGACTACTACCGCGACCTCGATGGCTATCTGCGCGCCGAGTGGGGCTATCCGCTCACGGTGCGCGACGTCTGCAGCATCTTCGGCCCCGGCGGTCGGGCGCCAGCCGGGAGCAATGGCGACCACGCGGCGGTCGCGGTGGAGAGCGACTCCGCATGAGAGCCGCACACGACGTCGTGCCGCCCGTCGGTATGCCGCCGTACGCGCACATCGTCGCCGCAATGCGCGTGCTGGTCGACTCCGTCGTGCCCCAGGGCGCCGTCGTCGCGGTCGTGAGCAAGGGCGATCCGGCGCTGCTGCACTTCGTGTCCTGCCACGGCGTCCACTTCCCCCAGGCCGCCTCAGGGGAGTACGCGGGGCATCATCCCGCCGACGGAAGCGACGCGGTGCGCCACCTCCGCCTGGTGCGCGCCCGCGGCGCGACGCACCTCGCCATCCCCACGACCTCGGCATGGTGGCTCGACCACTACGTCGACCTGCGCGAGCACCTGACGCGCACCGCAGCCGTCCTCGCCGACGAACCCGGCGTCGGTGTCGTGTACGCGCTCGACGTCGCAGGCACCGACCAACCAGCGCACCGCTCGCCCGCAATCACACCGGCGGTCGATCTCGCCGGTGCCTCGGTGCCGACGGGAACCGCGGACTCGGAGCAGCTCACCGGGTTGCTCGACAACCTCCTCCCCGAGGCCTGCACCGTCGCCGTCGCCACCACCGGGGCCACTCCGTGGCCGGAGCTCGAAGGCCGGACGGTGGTGCCATGGTCCTTCCAGGACAGCCAGCCCATCCGTCTCATCGAGGAGCTCGGTGCGCTTCGCGGCGGCGGCGCCGATTTCCTCGTTGTCCCCACCGCTCTCGAGGTCGAGCTGCATCGCACCGGCCTCGACGTTCCGCTCAGCCGCTGCCGGCGGGTCGCCCGCCACCGCCACGTCTGCACCGTCTTCGAACTCAGAGGAGCCCCGATCGTTGATTGCGACTGACACCCTCAAGGTGCTCTTGATCTGTCACAACCATCCCTCGGTGCGTCCCGGTGGGGCGGAGGCCTACGCCTACGAGCTGTTCGAGGCGATGCGTGAGCAGCCCGCCATCGAGCCGATCTTCCTCGCCAAGGGCGGCCCACCGATGGGCCAGTCGGGCAACGTCCACAGCGGGACCCGGGTCAGCCCGGTCGAGGGCCGCAGCGACGAGTACCTCATCTACACCGATGGGCTGGACTACGACTGGGTGTACGGCGGGGTCATGGACACCGACTTCTACACGTACTGCGTCCGCGATTTCCTGGCCGCCTACCGTCCCGACGTGGTGCACGTTCAGCACACGCAGTTCCTCGGGTACCCCTTGGTGCGCGAGGTGCGCAACACGCTGCCCAACGCGGCCATCTTCTACACGCTGCACGAGTACCTTCCCATCTGCCACAACATCGGGCAGATGGTCCGCCAGGGTTCGATGGAGCTCTGCACTCGCGAGTCGCCGCGCCGGTGTCATGAGTGCTTCCCCGCAATCTCGCCGCAGACGTTCTTCATGCGCAAGCGCTTCATCCAGGCACACCTGGCGGCGGTCGACCGCTTCATCGCACCGAGCCGCTTCCTTCGTGACCGCTACATCTCCTGGGGGCTGCCCGCCGACCGGATCGAGTTCCTCGACAACGGGCGCTCAATTGACGCCAGCGGCGTGGCCTCGCGCGAGAGTGGCCCACGCAACCGCTTCGCCTTCTTCGGTCAGCTCAACGCCTTCAAGGGCATCGACGTCCTGCTCGAGGCGATGCGCATCATCGACTCCGAGACCGCGGCCGACCGGCGCAACCCCGGTTCGGGCGCGCGCGCGTCCACCCGTCGCGACCGCGCGCCGCGCCTGCGCATCCATGGCGGCAACCTCGACATGCAGCCTGCCGACTTCCAGGAGCGCGTCCTCGGCATGATCGAGGCACTCCCGTCCGTGTCCTATCAAGGACGCTATGACCACGCCTCGCTGACCGCCCTCATGTCGGAGGTCGACTGGGTCGTTGTGCCGTCGGTGTGGTGGGAGAACTCACCGATGGTGATCCAGGAGGCGTTCCTCCACGGTCGGCCGGTGATCGCCAGCGACATCGGCGCGATGGCCGAGAAGGTGACCGACGGCGTCAACGGCCTGCACTTCCGCGCAGGCGACGCGGCCAGCCTGGCCCGCGTCATGACGCGGGCGGCGACAACCCCGGGGCTGTGGGAGCAACTGCGACCCCGCGGCACCGAGGTGCCCAGGATGGACGAGCACGTGCGCGTGCTCGATGAGCTGTACAGGAAGGTGCTCGACGAGCGACAGGGCAGAGGAGCTGGCGATGCGCACTGACACCGTGATGGTCCGGGAGACCACGACGCACGAGTCGGCCGACTCCGTGCGCGGCCGCGTGGTGAACTCGGCATGGCTGGCCCCCGATCTCCTGGTCGTGGTCGCCGACCTCACCGGGCCGCATTGGGATTCGATCGGGGGGGCATGCCTCGCTGCCGAGGGGATCTCACCGATCCTCGACGTCAGGACGCTCGCCTGCGACGCCTCAGGCGTCACGCCAGGGCGACTGCTGATGACGATGCGCTTCCTCAATGCGCGACCGACCCGCCCACCGTGGGGCAGGCTGATCCTCGCCGCCGGGGACAGCTCGATCGCCGTGGATCCCGAGGACTTCTCGGAGACGGTGACCGATCTGCGCACGCTGGCACGGGACTGCCTGGCCGGACTGGGACCTGATGACCGCGCTGCGGTGATGGAGTTCCTGTGCGGATGCGCCGTGCAGTCGGAGATCGACACCTCCGCCGAAGTCCTCGATTCCGTGGCACAGCCCGCGCCCTTGCGCGACCTCGGCCTGAGCCGCAGTCTCCACCAGGTCCGTGAGATCCTGCGCGAGCGGCTGCGCGTGTGCCATGTCCTCCCCAATCTCGGGCACGGTCTCGCCGTCGACACCATCATGGGCATGGACGACCGGCACTTCTACGTCGAGGGCTGGCTCTGGGACGCGGACGCCCCGGCGCGGCGCCTGACCGCCGTGTCGCCCGAGGGCGACAGGATCGACATTCTGGGCGGTCTCGCCCGGCGTCGCCGCGACGACGTGTCGACCTTCTACACGCCGTCCTTCGGCGCCCATGCGGGAGTGCGCGTGGGGTTCAGCTCGTGCTTCACGACATCCGTGCCCAGCCGGCTCGGCACCGGGTGGGTGATGGAGCTGGAAACGGCTCTCGACGTGGCTGTCGAGGTGCCCATGCCGCCGGTCGTCACCAATCCTCAGGTGGTCCGCGACCGGATCCTCTGGGAGCTGTCGCTCGACCCGGAGACGTCCGCCGACCGGCGCACACGTCACGTCATGCCCGCGCTGGCGGCGCTCCAAGAGCGTTGCAGCGCCGCCGTTGAGATCACCAGTGTCGAGGAGCTCGGCAGTACGCCCATGGCGCCATGGGCCACGGTCGTCGTGCCGCTGTACGGGCGCATCGACTTCCTCGAGCACCAGCTCGCCCAGTTCGCCCTCGACCCCGACATGCGCGAGATCGACCTGATCTACGTCCTCGACTCGCCCGAGCTCGCCGACGACTTCCGGATGCGGGCCGCGCGCGCCGCGCGGCTCTACGGCGTCCCCTTCCGCTGCGTGATCCTCAGCGTCAACGCGGGCTATGCCACCGCCAACAACATCGGTGCCAGCCTTGCCCGGAGCAACCGTCTCCTGCTGCTCAATTCCGACGTCCTTCCCGATCGACCGGGCTGGTTGCGGCGGCTGACCGCCATCTACGCGTCGCTGCCACGCGTCGGAGCGCTTGGCTGCAAGCTCCTCTATGAGGACGACTCGCTGCAGCACGCCGGCCTGCACTTCGAACGTGGCCGGCTGGGTCGCGAGATGGTCTGGTACAACGCACACTACTTCAAGGGATTGCACCGCCACCTGCCGGCGGCCAACGTGACCCGGCCGGTGCCGGCGGTGACCGGCGCATGCCTGCTCGTCGACCTCGAGCTGTTCCGATCGGTCGGCGCTCTGTCATCGCAGTATCTGCAAGGCGACTTCGAGGACTCGGACCTGTGCCTCCGCCTCGCCGACGCCGGACGAGTCAACTGGTACACGCCGGACGTGGAGATGTACCACCTCGAGGGTCAGTCATACCCTGACGCCATGCGGCGTGTCCTCAGCAACTACAACCGTTGGCTCCACACACACTTGTGGGGGGATCGGATCACCGAGTTGATGCAGCGGGCCGAGCTCTCCTTCCCCGAGAGCGTCGACGGCCGAGCGCACGACCTCCTCCTCATGGGGCATCGTGACGACGCGGGTACGTTGCGCCGCACCCCCCGGCGTCCGGCGCGGATCGCCCGCAGCGGTGGCGGAACAAGGAGAGACAGACATGCTGGATGAAGCCAGCGGCGCGGAGGCGCGACTCGAGATCACGTCAGTGCAGCGGCTCAACGCCGGTGCCGTGGACCCGCTCGTGCGCTATGCGGTCGACGGTCCCAAGCCCGGAGCCACGTCCGACCTTCATGACTTCACACTCGCGGGATGGGCACTTCACCCGGAACGGTCCATCACCGCGATCCAGGTGGTCGCGTACGGCGAGACGATCGGGTGGGGCCGCGTCCAGATTGGCAGGCCCGACGTTGCCCAGGCATTTCCCAACGTCCCGCAGGCGATGACCGCCGGATTTCACTTCACCGCTGGAGTCGTGGGCCTGCCGGTGGATTTCGAATGCGACGTCGAAGCGTGCCTCGACGACGGCCGGCGCGTCCCACTGGCACGGCTGGAAGGCCGGCGCTCACCGGTGGTCGTGGACGACGGCGAGTACCTTCGGCCACTCCTGGTGACCAGCCTGGGCCGCTCAGGCAGCACCTACCTGATGGGGCTTCTCGCCGGCCACCCGGGCATCGTGACCGATCGGGCGGTGCCGTACGAGACACGCACGTCGGCGTACTGGACGCAGGTCTTCAAGGTGCTCTCGCGACCGGCCAACTACTCGCGGGCCGGCGACCCCGACACCTTCGTGTACAACCGCCACTTCGTCGGCCAGAACCCCTTCTACTTCGCGCGTCGCGGTGAGCCAGGCGCTGTCCGTGCCTGGTACGGGCAGACGACTGTCGAGCGCCTTGCCGACTTCTGCCGCGCCACGATCGACTCCTTCTACCGCATGACCGCGCGGCTCAATGGGCAGGACAACCCCAGGTACTACGCCGAGAAGCGCCTGGAGAGCGCCGTCATCGACCCATGGCTCGACCTCTACCGCGGCGGCCGGGAGATCTTTCTCGTTCGCGACTTTCGCGACACGCTGGCCTCGATCCTCGCCTTCAACGCCAAGCGCGGCTACCAGGCGTTCGGGCGCGAGAACGCCGGCAGCGACGAGGAGTACGTCGGCGTGCTGCAGAGCTCGGCGCGCGCCTTCTACGAGGCGTGGAAGCGCCGCGGCACCATGGAATCGCTGGTCCGCTACGAGGACCTGGCAGCGTCGCCACGCGAGGCGTTGCCGAGAATCCTCGATCATCTGGGGCTCGACAGCAGCGAGACCATCATCGACGACATGATCGCCCGCGTCGAGAGCGCCGCCGAGTTGCGCGAGCACCGCACCACCGAGAGCGCAACGAGCTCGATCGGACGCTGGCAAACCGACCTCGACGACGGTTTGAAGGCCGCCTGTGACGAGGCGTTCGGGGGCATCCTCGCCGAGCTGGGATACGCCGTCCCCGCCACGTGACCACCATCGCGGTCGCCGGCGCGCTGGCGCAGCGTCCTCGCCGCGGCGGCCACTGCTGGGCGATCCTCCAGTACCTGCTGGGATTCCGGCGCCTCGGCCACGAGGTCATCTTCATCGACCGCGCCGACTCGCGCGTGATCCCGCGGGAGGACGGTCACGTCAGCTTCGCCGCCGGCGTGATGTCGAGGAACGGCTTCGACGGCGACTACGCCATCCTGCTCGACGGCGGCCGGCAGGTGGGCATGGAGCGCGACGAGATGCTCGCCCGGGCGCGCGACTGCGCGCTGCTGGTCAACATCATGGGCTACCTCGACGACGCCGAGCTGATGGCCGCCTTCCCGCTGCGCGCCTTCCTCGACATCGACCCAGGGTTCAGCCAGATGTGGCGTGAGCTTGGGCTCCACGACGGCTACGGGGGCCACGACCGCTTCGTCACCGTGGCCGAGAACATGGGCTCCCCCGACTGCACCATCCCGACCTGCGGGCTGCGCTGGGCGACGACACGGCCACCTGTCGTGCTCGACCATTGGCCCTTGCAGCGGTCGCCGGCCACGCGCCTCACCGCCGTGGCCACCTGGCGCGGACCCTACGACGCGGTGGAGTACGGCGGCCGGCGATACGGGCTGCGGGCGCACGAGTTCCGCCGCTTCGCCGCCATTCCCCGGCTCACCGGCGAGGCCGTCGAGCTGGTGCTCGACATCGACCCTGCCGACCACCGCGACCGCGAGGTGCTGGAGCAGAACGGCTGGGTGCTGCGCGACCCCGAGGTCACCGCCGACCCCGACGACTACCGCGACTACGTGCAGCGGTCCGGCGGCGAGTGGATGGTCGCCAAGGGGATGTACGTCAGCACGTGCAGCGGCTGGTTCTCCGACCGCAGCGTGTGCTATCTGGCCAGCGGGCGGCCGGTGGTGGCCCAGGACACGGGCTGGACCAGGCACGTCACGAGCGGCCTGGGGCTGCTGCCGTTCAGCACCGTCGAGGAGGCCACGGCCGCAGTCGAGACGGTGCGGGCCAACCCCGACGCCCACGCCCGTGCGGCACGCGCCGTCGCCGAGGAGGCGTTCGACTCCGACAAGGTCCTCGGCCGGTTGCTCGACGTTCTCGGTGTGGCATGAGACGGGCGCTGGTCGCCGGAGCGCTGGCCAACAAGCCGTGCAACGGCGGCGAGGCCTGGGTGCGGCTGTCCTGGATCCTCGGCCTGCGCCGGCTCGGGTTCGACGTGCACTTCGTCGAGGAGATCGCGGCGGGAGTGTGCGTCGACAGCGCGGGACGGTCCGCCGAGGTCGACGCCTCGGTCAACGTCGCCTATTTCCGAGACGTCACCGACGACTTCGGCGTGGACGCGACACTGCTCTGCGACGGCATGCCGGTGACGGGCCTGGACCGGTGCGCGCTCCTCGAGGTTGCCCGCTCGGCAGACCTGCTGCTCAACATCAGCGGACACCTCGTCGATCCCCAGCTGCTGGCCGCGCCGCGCCGCCGTGTGTTCCTCGACATCGACCCCGGCTTCACCCAGGCCTGGCACGCCGCCGGCGACCCAGGCGCCCGCCTCGCTGGGCACGACGTATACGCCAGCATCGGGGAGCGCATCGGCGAGCCGGACTGCCCCATCCCGCTCGACGGCATCGACTGGCTGCCGACCCGCCAGCCGGTGGTGCTCGACGAGTGGGGGCCACCCGCGGCCGGGCCGACCCGCGATCTCACCACGGTCGCCCGCTGGCGCTCGGCGTACGGAGCAGTGACCATCGCTGGCACCACGTACGGCCTGAAGCACCACGCCTTCCGCCGCATCGCGGAGCTGCCCAGGCTCGTTGACCGCACCGTCGAGGTCGCCCTGGCAATCGACCCCACCGACGCCGCCGACCGCGCCACCCTCGTGGACCACGGCTGGCGAGTCGTCGACCCGGCCGCCGTGGCGGGGACGCCCCGGGCGTTCCGCGACTTCGTGCAATCGTCGGCGGCGGAGATCTCAGCGTGCCAGGGCGTCTACGCCGGCACGCGCTGCGGCTGGATCAGCGACCGCACGGTCCGCTACCTGGCCAGCGGACGGCCGGCGATCGTCGAGGACACGGCGCCACGGCTGCCGGCGGGTGAGGGGCTGCTCACCTTCACCACGGTGCGCGAGGCTGCCGCGGCGATCGAGGAGGTGACCCGGCATTACGACGCGCATGCGCAGGCGGCGCGCGACCTCGCCGTGCGCCACCTCGATTCGGACCGTGTCATCGGCGAGTTTCTCGACCGCGCCGGGGTCGGCGCATGAGCCACGACGGGGCGCTGCGCGTGGTGGTTGGGGGACGCGTCGCGGCCGCGCCCGGGCACGGCGGAGCGGCGTGGGCGGTGCTGCAATACCTGCTGGGCCTGCGCCGCCTCGGACACGACGTGCATTTCGTGGAGCACCTGCGCACGCCGGTACCCGCGCAGCACGGGCGGCCGGACGGCGTCGAGTACTGCCGTGCGGTGATGGACCGCTTCGAGCTCGCCGGGCGCTGGTGCGTGGTGGACGCCTCCGGCGCCACCGCGGGGATGACGCGCGCGCGGCTGGCCGAGGTCTGCCGCCGCGCCGACCTGCTGGTCGACCTGTCCGGAGCGGCGGCGGCCATCGACGAGGCGATGGGCATCCCGCGACGCCTCTACATCGACATCGATCCAGGGTTCACCGCCGCCTGGCATGCGCAGGGCCTCGACGTCGGCCTCGACGGGCACACCCATCACGCCACTGTCGGCACCGCGGTGGGCGGACCCGGGTGCGTGGTGCCCACCTTCGGGCTGGAATGGATCCTCACCCTGCCACCCGTGGTCCTCGCCGAGTGGCCCGACGACGCCCCCGTCGAGCGCGAGGCACTGACCACGGTGGGGCACTGGCGAGCGTACGGCACGGCGCTGCTCGACGGCGCGATGCTCGGCCAGCGCGTCCACGCCATGCGTCCGCTGCTCGACCTGCCGCGCCGCACGGGGGAGCGCTTCTGCGTCGCCCTCGACGTCCACCCCGGCGACGGCGCCGATCGCGAGGCGCTGCACGCTGCCGGATGGGAGCTGCTCGACCCGCGGGGGGTGGCCGCCACGCCCGGTGAGTTCCGGCAGTTCGTGGCTGCATCTCGCGCAGAGATCGGCATTCCGAAGGCGGGTTACGTGACCGCGCGCACCGGCTGGATGAGTGATCGCAGCACCTGCTACCTGGCAGCGGGGCGGCCCGTGGTGATGCAGGACACGGGGCTGCCGGCGGCGGTGCCCACCGGGCGCGGACTGCTCGTCTTCGACGACCTCGACTCCGCAGTCGAGGCTGTCGGCGCCTTGCGCGGTGACCTGGCGCGCCATGCGCGCTGGGCCCGCCAGCTCGCCGAGGATCTCTTCGATTCCCGAGCCGTGCTGGGGAAGCTGCTCGACGCGGTATGCACGACATGACCGGACCGGCCACGGTGCCGCTGCCCACGACGCTGTGCGATGCCATCGCACTCGCCATGACGGAGATGCACGGTGCCACAGCGGTGCGCATCGAGAGCGCTGCCTACGAGTACCGGACCAGCTTCCCGGTCAGCCGCCTCGACATCGTGCTCAGCGACGGTCGTGTGATCGCCGCCGTGTGCAAGGAGCTGTCGCGCTCGCGGCTCTCCGCCGACGCGTTGCGCGCCAAACCAGCGGCGCTCTTCGACCCCATGCGCGAGATCGAGGTCTACCGGCGCATTCTCCGCGACGCGCATCTGGGGACCGCGGCGCTGATCGCTGTCGCCGAGGCCGGCCCTGAGGGCGGCCCCTGGCTCGTCATCGAGCAGGTGCGCGGCGTCGAGCTGTACCAGGTCGGCGACCTTGCCGGGTGGTGCGCCGCCGCGGAGTGGCTGGCGCGAATGCACGAGCGGCTCGGATGGGTTGCCGGCGATGGCGTCGCCGCAGGCCATCTGCTTCGCCTCGGGCCGGACGACTGGCGACTGATGGGACGGCGAGCCCTCGCCCGCGGGGCAGGGTCGGCGCCCGTGGCCGCACGCGAGCGCTTGGCGCGCAGCCACGACTCGGTCGTGGCGCGCCTGGAGGCGATGCCCAACGCATTCCTCCACGGCGACGCGTACGCGTCGAACATCCTCGTCGACGACCCGGTCGCGCCTCGCCGTGTCTGCGCGGTCGACTGGGAGATGGCCGCGGTGGGGCCCGCCCTGCTCGATCTCGCCGCACTGACCGCGGGCGAATGGCCGCTCGATGCGGTGGCGGCCATGGCGACTGCCTACCGGCGCACCCTCTCCGCACCGTCGCCCTGGCGTGCCGGCGAGGAGACATTGCGGACGGCGCTCGACGCATGCCGCTGCCAGCTCGCCCTTCAGTGGCTCGGCTGGGACAGCTCGTGGTCGCCGCCGCGTGAGCACCGCCACGACTGGCTGGGGACGGCGATGGCGGCGCTCGACGGACTCGGCCTGTGAAGCTGCTGGTCGTCAACGCTGACGACTTCGGCCTCTGCGAGTCCGTCAACCGCGGCGTCATCCTCGCCCACGAGCAGGGCATCGTCACCAGCGCCAGCCTCATGGTGCGGCACGCCGCCGCCGTCGGCGCCTGTGCGAGCGTGCGTGCGCACCCCAACCTGTCGGTGGGTCTGCACGTCGACATCGCCGAGTGGGTCCGTGAGCCGGAGGGCTGGCGGCCGCTCTACCAGGTCATCGATCCCCACGACGCGCAGGCGGTCCGCGCCGAGCTCCGCCGCCAGCTGGGCCGCTTCCGGACTCTGATGGGCTCCGATCCGACCCATCTGGACTCTCACCAGCACGTCCATCGGGAGGGCCCGCTCGCGGAAGCGGTCGATGCGATCGGGCAGGAGCTCGGCGTGCCGGTGCGCGAACGAACCCCGCGGGTGCGCTACCGCGGCGACTTCTACGGGCAGGGCGCCGACGGAGGGCCGCTGCACGATTTCATCAGCGTTGAAGCCCTGCTTGGCCTCGTGGCGGCGCTCGACAGCGGCGTCACCGAGCTCGCTTGCCATCCCGCGATCGATGACGGCGTCGACTCCGTGTATGCGGCAGAGCGCCCTCTGGAGCTGCGTGCTCTCTGCGATCCACGGGTGCGCGAGGCGCTGGCGGCGCATGAGGTACGGCTTGTATCCTTCGCCGCGGTGCGCGAGGTGATGCGATGACCCTTCCCGCTGGCGTGCGCACGCGTGCGGCGCTCTTCGTCACCCTGGCCGTGGTGCTGGTCGCATGCAGCCCCGGCGGAGGAGCCCCGACCGCTTCGCCGCACCCACAGGGAATTCATCGCATCCAGCACATCATCATGATCATGCAGGAGAACCGGTCCTTCGACTCGTACTTCGGCACCTATCCCGGCGCCGACGGGTTTCCCCGAGACGCCTCGGGACAGATCAGCGTGTGCGTGCCCGATCCGGAGAAGGGCTCCTGCGTGCGTCCGGTGCACGATCCGCGCGACGTCGACGCCGGTGGTCCGCACGACGCCAAGGCGGCCATCGACGACGTCGACGGCGGCCAGATGGACGGCTTCGTGAACGCGGCCGAGCACGGCAAGCGCGACTGCGCCGACCCCACATCGCCGGCGTGCGTCAACGGCGCGGGCGACGTGACCGAGTACCACGACGCCCGCGAGATCCCCAACTACTGGTCGTACGCGCGGCGCTTCGTGCTCCAGGACCACATGTTCGAGCCCAACGCGTCGTGGAGCATGCCCGAGCACCTCTTCATGGTCTCCGAGTGGTCAGCCCGGTGCAAGAACCACCTGCCGTCGAGCTGCGTCAACAATCTCGACAGCCCTATGCAGCCGCCCGACTCCCCCACCGCGCCGGCGTCGGCGAACCCAGACTACGCGTGGACTGACCTCACCTATCTCATGCACCGTGCAGGCGTGAGCTGGCGCTACTACGTCGAAAGTGGTAGCGAGCCCGACTGTGAGGACGGGGCCGCGGTCACCTGCCGGCCGGTCCCGCAACGGGCCAAGACGCCGGGGATCTGGAACCCCCTGCCCTACTTCGATACGGTGAAGGACGACGGCCAGCTGCAGAACATCACCGACACCTCGGCCTTCTTCACCGCCGCCCAGCACGGCACACTGCCCCAGGTGTCGTGGGTGATCCCCTCGCTGATCCACAGCGAGCACCCTCCCTCGAAGGTGAGCGACGGCCAAGCCTGGGTGACGCGGCTGGTCAACGCGGTGATGACCAGCCCGGACTGGGACTCCACCGCGATCTTCCTCTCCTGGGATGACTGGGGTGGCTTCTACGACCACGTCAAGCCGCCGGTGGTCGACGCCAACGGCTACGGACTGCGTGTTCCGGGTCTGCTGATCAGCCCCTTTGCCCGGCGGGGGTACGTCGACCATCAGGTCCTCAGCTTCGACGCCTACGCCAAGTTCATCGAGGACGACTTCCTCGGCGGCCAGCGCCTCGACCCGAGCACCGATGGGCGCCCCGATCCGCGGCCGAGCGTCCGCGACGCTGAACCGATCCTCGGCGACCTCGCAAGAGACTTCGACTTCACACAGCCGCCGCTGCCGCCCATGCCTCTGGCGACCCTGCCGCCACCGGGGCCGGCATCCTCGCCCTGACCGTCACAACGTCCGCCGGGTCGCGCCAGGCGGCCGCTCAGGGCTTGTGGCAGGCCGGCGGGAGGCAGAGGATCGGCGTCGGCGACGGCGGCGGCGGCGGTGGCGGCGTGGGCGCCGGCGTGCGCCGCGGCGCCTGCGTCGGTGGGGGCGCCGCCGACGCGGCGGTCTGCGCGGCCGTGGGGGCGAGCGCAGAGGGTGCGCCGTTCTCGGCCGGGTTGCTCGGATACGACTGCCCGTTGCCGTTCCACGTCCGCTCCGAATCCTGCCCGAGGATCACCTGGATGCCGGCGTTGGTGGGGGCCACGGCGGCCGTGCTGGCCGACGCGGCGGGCTGCGTCTCCACCTGGACGCCGTAGTAGTTGGCGAGCCACTGCGCGGTCTTGGCGCCCTTGCCGCCGGTGCCGTCGATCACCTCCGTCGTCGCGGTGCGGCGGACCGCGCCGCCGTCGGTGGTGGCGAATCCGAGCGTGCCCATCAGCGACGTCCAGCGCGTGCCGGAACCCACACCCGAGCCGGTGCCGTCGAGGAAGGTGACGGGCGCGTGCTCGGCGAGCACCGAGGGATCGGGGAAGACGTCGCTCAGGTAGTGCTGCAGCGACGCGTAGGTCTTGTCGTGCGCGTACTCGTAGGCGGCCGTGCAGTTGGTCGGGTAGCCGCACTCGTAGAGGAAGTTGCTGTCGTCGACGCTGACGTGGACGATCTTCGAGCTGTCGATGTCCTTCACCAGGCCGTACAGGGCGTTGGCGTCGGCGATGTTGAGGTCGGTGAGCACGTTGTCGCCGAGTGCGTTGAGCAGGTCGGGGAGCTGGCCGATGCCGCCGATGCTCAGCACCTTCGCCTTCAGGGCGTTGAGGATGAGCTGCTGGCGGCGGTTGCGCGCGAAGTTGCTCGCCTCGGCGGGGTTGTCGCTCGAATGCCGGCTCCGCGCGAAGATCAGGGCGCGCGCGCCGTCCATGTGCTGCATGCCCTTGGTGAAGTGCACCGTCTCGTAGGCGCAGTCGCCCTGGTCGCACTCGCCGTGGGGGTACTGGTTGTCGGTGAAGCTGTCGGGGACGTTGACGTCGACGCCGCCGACCGAGTCCACCGCCGCCTGGAACGCCTGGAAGTCGAGGCCGACGAAGTGGTCGATGGGGATGCCGAGCACGTTGCTCAGCGTGGCGTCGGCCAGCTCGCCACCACCGTGGTTGTCGCCCTTGTAGCGCGGAGCCTTGACCGGTGCTCCGATCTGCCCGTCGGAGTACGCCTCGTTGATGCGTCCGTAGTAGGGGTGGTCGTTGCCGGTGGCGTCGATGGGCACCATCCAGTCGCGCGGGATGCTGATCTCCGCCATCTGCGCGGTGCCGTTGGGACGCGGCTGGATCGACAGCACCATGATGGAGTCGGTGAGGTAGGCGCCGTCGTGCCCGGTCCCGCCGTAGCCGTACAGCGCGATGTTGACGCGCTTGCTGCTGCTGGCGATGCTCGAGTCGCACTTGATCTTGAGCACGCAGCCGAGCACCGAGGCGGGGTTGCTGCCGGTGAGCTTGCTCAGCCCGCCGACCACGCGCACGCCGTACACGAC
>DASRDZ010000022.1:0-15436 GCA_035652335.1 Candidatus Dormiibacterota bacterium | reverse complement strand
CCCGGCCGCCGTGGGCGCATAGCTCAGTTGGTACGAGCGCTGCGTTGACATCGCAGAGGTCTCAGGTTCGATCCCTGATGCGCCCACCACTACAGTTGCGATTGTTCGTGTTCACAACAACATCTGCGCCTGGAGTCCTGTGAGGCTCCGACCACGCCGGGGTATGGCATGATGTATGTCATGCGACGGACGACCATCTACCTCCCGGACCACCTGAAGGGTGATCTGGCTCGCGCAGCCCGCGAAGAGGGCCGCACGGAGGCGGATCTCATCCGCGAGGGCGTCGAACGCCTCCTACGTGCGCGACGACCCGAGCCACGTCTGCCTCTCTTCGCCAGTGGCCAGCCCGACCTTGCGGAGAAGGCGGACGAGATGCTTGCCGGTTTCGGCGAGCGGTGATACTGCTGGACACGAGCGGCGTTCTCTCCGCGATCGACAGCAGTCAGCATCGGCATGCGGAGGTGGTCGCGGCTCTTGCGGCGTCGCGTGGGCCGCTCCTCATGTCGCCCTTCGTGCTCGCCGAACTCGACTACCTGCTCGCGACGAGGGTGAGCCTGGAGGCCGAGATGGCGCTGCTCGACGAGGTTGCGCGCGGGGCGTACCGTCTGGAGGCATTCGCCGCCGAGGACGTCGCCGCTGCACACTCCGTCCTGGAGCGATACCGCGACCTCCACATCGGCTTGGCGGACGCCTCCATCGTCGTCCTCGCCGAGAGGTACGGCATCCTCGATGTCCTCACGCTCGATCACCGGCACTTCCAAGCTCTGCGTGGCCCCGGCCGAAAGCGTTTTCGTCTGCTGCCCTGAGGGACTCACGCATTCGTCTCAGCGCACTGTGAGCTTCCCCGAAGCCTCGCCTCTCGCCACATGGGCCAGGCAACGACTTCGAGCGGCACGCCCCGGCTGACGTGGTCGGGCACCGTCACCGTCACGTCGTAGCCGCCGCCGCCTGGCGGAGCCGCTGTGGCTCCGGCTCGCGCTGCGGTCGGCGCGCGAACCCGACTCCGACCACGACGACCACCGACGCCAGCGCCAGCAGGGCGTCCTGCACGACGGTGAGGACGTTGGCTGCGCTGCGATCGCGCGCCAGGTCGACCGGATACATGGCGAGGTGGAAGGTGGTGGCGTCGAGCATGCAGTTGAGCAGCGCCACCGCCGCGATGCAGGTGCCGGTCACCCGGCGAACGCGCGCTGAGCGAGCGGTCAGCAGCACCAGCACCGCGGGCAGCAGGAACACGTCGTAGTGCGCCCACACCGTCGGCGCCAGCAGGGGGACGGCCGCCAGGGCCATGGCGAAGAGGACGAGAGGTGCCTGGTGGCGCAGCCACAGCTCGCGGGCGAAGACTGCGATCGCGGCGCCGCGCAGGGCGAGCAGCGCCAGGACGGCCGCCACCGTGCTGTGCAATGGTGAGACCGCGGTGTGGTCGGACGGCATCATCGGCACGCCGGCGAGCCACGTCTGCAGCAGGTTCGCCACCGACACGTTGGCGACGTCCTGCATCACGTGGGTGCCCATGAACGGGAGGAAGTGGAGGAGGTAGAAGCTCATCCCCTGGGCACCGACGAGTGGAACGAAGGGCAGGTTGAGCACCGTGAGGGTCGCCACCGCGGCGACGGTGACGCGCGGGCGGCGCATCGCCAGCGGCACGAGCAGGAGCCACGGTGCCACCGGCTTGAGCGCCAGCGCGCCGCCGAGCAGGATGCCCGACGACGTGTGTGGCCAGGCACGCCAGGAGAGCACGACCATCAGCAGGATGACGCCCTCGACCTGCCCGGAATCGATCTCCGACAGCACCGGGAGCGTCAGCATGAGCCCGGCGAGCACCCACGCGGTGCGCTCGGCGCCCATGCCCAGCCGTTGCGCCAGCAGGACGAGCGCGGCGAGAAGCGCGACACCGTCGATCCAGGTCCAGATCTCCGCCGTCCAGGCGACGCCGAGCGTGCGCGTCACCGGCACAAGTGGCAGGAAGGGCAGCAGTGCCGACGGCGGGTAGATGAAGGCGTTCTGCGCCGACGCGCTGTGCAGCTGCCGCGTCGCCGCGTCGTACAGGCCGCCCGGGTCGCTCACGAACCCCGAGGCGCTCCGCGCGTACACGTAGGTGTCGACCCATGAGCCGCTCCGCGGGAGGTGGAAGCGGTGTCCCACCACCTCGGTGACGAGCAGCAGCGCGACGAACGCCCAGGCGCCCGCGAGGCGCCACCGGCGCGGGCTGTGGATGCGCACGGACGCAATCATGAACAGCCGTACCTCAGCGGCACAAGCCGGCCGGCACCGTGCCCCACCGGATCGAACACGCATGCACGCGGTTCTGCGCAGGCCCTCGCGGACGATCGTCGAGGCGTCGCCCGGCCGTGGGGCGCTGCGCCCTGTGCTACCGTCGTCCAGTCGGCCAGCTGCCCGGCCGGCGCGCTCGTGGTCGTCCTCCCTTCTCGAACTGCCCCGCGCGTCCCCAGCATGGGAAGGGACGGAGTGCGCAGATGACCACTGGAAGCATCAAGCGGCTGGTCCGCGATCGCGGCTTCGGCTTCATCTCGGGCGACGACGGGCAGGAGTACTTCTTCCATCGCGGCGGCCTCGACAGCAGCCTCGACTTCGACGCCCTGACCGGCGGCGAGCGGGTGAGCTTCGAGGTCGAGCGTGGCGAGAAGGGGCTTCGGGCGCGCGGGGTCCGCATCGCCGCCTGAGGCCACGGCGCGACGGCGGCGGAACCACGCCGCGGTCGGGACCTGCTACCGTGACCGCAGCCCGACCCCGGGCGTGCCTCTTGGCGATCCCTCTCCCCGCAGCATGCGGGTCCTCAAGATCCCGGCATTCATCCCATCCCTGAGAGGGAACCCGGCCGCCTGTTCGGCCTGAGAAGGATTCTCGTGACCACTTTCGCCGCGCTCGGCGTGCGCTCGCGCACCGTCGAGACACTCCGCCGCTCCTCCATCGAGGACGCCCTCCCCGTCCAGCGCGAGGCCATCCCGCCGCTCCTGCAGCGCCGCGACGTCGTGATCCAGTCCCCGACCGGATCGGGCAAGACGCTGGCCTACCTCGTCCCCCTCGTCGAGCGTCTCGCCGGGCATCGCACCGCCGGGCCCCGGGCGCTGGTGGTGACGCCCACGCGCGAGCTGGCCTCGCAGATCGCCGGCGTCCTCCGCACCGTCGACCCCGGCCTGCGCGTCGCCCTGCTCATCGGCGGCGTCGGCTACGGCCCGCAGACGTCTGCGCTGCGCAACGCGACGGACGTGGTCATCGGCTGCCCCGGCCGCATCCTCGACCTCGCCGAGCGGGGCGTCGCCCGGCTGGCGGCGATCGAGTTCCTCGTCCTCGACGAAGCGGACGAGATGCTCGACCAGGGCTTCGCTCGCGACGTCGAGCGCATCATCGCCTTGACGCCGCAGAACAGTGCGCAGGGAATCGCACGGCAGACCGTCCTGGCCTCGGCGACGATGCCGGAATGGGTGCAGACCATGGTGGCGCGGCACCTGGTCGATCCCGTGCGCGTGGCGGTCGCCCGCGAGCAGGAGCCCGTTCTGCAGCACGGCCTCGTGCGCGTCGGCCGCGACGAGCGCGTGGCCATGCTCTCGACGCTGCTGCGCCGCCACGGTGAGTCGGCGATCGTCTTCCATCGCACCAAGCACGGCGCCGCCAAGCTGGCTCGCGACCTCGGCCGCCTGGGCCATCGTGCGCTCGCGCTGCAGGGCAACCTCTCGCAGAACGCCAGGGCCCGCGCGATTGCGGACTTCCGCAACCGTCGCGCCGACGTCCTGGTGGCCACCAACGTCGCCGCCCGCGGGCTCGACGTCGCCCACGTCAGCCTGGTGGTCAACGTGGAGCTGCCCGAGACGCCGGAGTGGCTGACCCATCGCATCGGCCGCACCGCGCGCAACGGAGCGCCGGGCACCGCGCTCACCTTCCTCGGCGACGACGACATGGAGAAGTGGGGACGGCTGCAGCGACTCGGCGCGCCGGCCCTGCGCTGGGTGGACCGCGACGCGCTGGTGGGCAGCGGCGAGATGGTGTTCCTGGACACTCCTGTGGTGACGCGTCCGGGCAACGCGCGACCCGCCTCGGGCGGCCGCGGCACCGGCCCCTCGCGGTGGAGGAGTCCCGCCTCGCGAGGGCAGCGGCCCATGCCGCGCGGCCCGCGGCCGGGGCGTCCGGCCCCGCAGGCGCGTGACACTCGCCCGACGGGCCCCGGGATGGCGGCCCGGCGCACGGGCGGCCGGCCCGGCAGGGTGGACCGCCCGGCGTAGGTCCCGGCCGCAGGGCGGGCCGGCGGCCCGCCGCCCGACAATGGCCCGATGCCCTGGGACGGAGCCCGCCGTGCGGCGGCGTGGCGGTGGGCCGGTGCGCACCGGCGCCTGATCGCGGTCCTCGTGCTCGGCGCGCTGGTCCGCGCCATCCTGGTGCCGATCACCTCAGGCCCGGATTTCCTTGTCTGGGACCTGGCCTCGAAGGCGACGCTGCAGGGCGTCAACGTCTATGCGCACCATCCCGCCTACCACGGCGGTCCGTACGCGTACCTGCCGCTGTTCCTCGACGTCGAGGTGCCGATGCAATGGCTGTCGCTGCACACCGGCGTCAGCTTCACCATCCTCGGCAAGCTGCCCATCGTCGCCGCCGACGCGGTGGCGGCGGTCGTCCTGGCGCGACTGGTGCGGCGTGCGGGAGGCGGGGATGGGCGGCAGGCGCTTGCCTCCGGGCTGTTCTTCCTCAACCCGCTGGTCGTCTACGACGGCGCCTTCTACGGACGCTTCGACAGCGTGTGCGTCGCGCTGCTGCTGCTCGCGGTGAGCGCGTGGAACCCGGCGCGGCGCGCGTCGTGGCGATTCGCGGTCGCGTACGCGCTGTCGATCGCGGCGAAGACGTTCCCGGTGGCGCTGCTGCCCTGGCTGCTGCGTCGCGGCCGGATCACGGCGCTGCGAGTCGCGGCGTCGACGGCGGTGGTCGTGGGCGGGCTGAGCGCCCCGTACCTGGTCACCTCGGCGGCGCCGTTCCTCCACGACCAGCTCTACAACCTCCCCAAGGTGAGCGGCAGCCTCTCCTGGCAGGTGGTCTTCCACGGCGTGCTGCCGGAGGGTGCGCAGGTGGCGTTGAGCCAGGCGCTGCTCGGCGTCTTCGCGCTCGCGGCCGTCGGTCTCGCATTCCTCGCCGAGGACCTGGTGACCTGCACCGCCGTGCTGACCCTGCTCTTCATCGTGCTGAGCAAGGTGGTCATCGAGCAGTACCTCACCTGGCCGCTGGCGTTCCTCGCCCTGCTCGCCGTCAACGCGCGCTCGCGGGTCGCCGCGGCGTTGCTGGTGGTGGTGAGCGCCGTGGGCATCCTGGTCAACCCGTACATCCATCCCTTCGGCCGCGAGCCGGCCATCCTCGACGTGCTGCTCGCGGTGGTGATCCTCTGCGGAGTGGTGCGGCTGCTTCGCGACTCGGCGCGACGCGGTGCACAGCCCGCGCCTCTGCGGGAGACGCCGCCCACCAGCCGCACGCATGGCCCTGATAGCATCCGTGCACGCCGTGGCCAAGCACATCTCGGTCCGAGTCCGGCCCGCGACGGCGGCGGACGCGGGGGTGATCGCCGTCCTCCACGCCGAGAGCTGGCGCCGCCACTACCGGGGCGCCTACTCCGACAGCTTCCTCGACGGCGACGTTCTCGCCGAGCGCCGGACCACCTGGGCTGAGCGGTTCGCCACTCCGCGCGACGACGTCTGCTCGTTCGTCGCGGAGGAGGACGGCGCCGCGGTGGGGTTCGTCTACGCGGTCCTCGACGACCACCCGACGTGGGGCGCGCTCGTCGACAACCTCCACGTCGCCCACTCGCACCAGCGTCAGGGCATCGGGGGCCGGCTGCTGGGACTGGCGGCGGCGGCCGTCGCCGAGCGGCGGCCGGCCTCGCCGATGTACCTCTGGGTGCTGGAGCAGAACCTCGACGCGCAGGCCTTCTACGAGCACCTCGGCGGTGTGCGTGTCGAGCGCTGCGCGGTGTCGCCGCCCGGCGGAGTCGCCGGCCGGCTGGCGGGCGCGCCGCACAAGCTGCGCTACGCCTGGTCGGCGGACGACGTCGCCGGACGGCTGAGCCGCACCGGGCAGGACTAACCCTCAGGCGGCGAGCACCGCCTCCGCCGTCTCGACCTCGACGCCCGCCATGCGCGGCGTCGCCGCCACCCGCTCCAGCAGCGAGACGACCAGCACACCGCCCACGACCAGCAGCACCGCGCCGATGCGGAAGGCGAGCGCGTAACCGTGCGTCGCGGCGACGGTGGGTGCCACGCCGTCCTGCACCTGGCCGGCGGCGTAACGCAGGGCCAGCGTCACCAGGCAGGAGAGCCCGATGGCGCCGCCGACCTGCTGCATCGCCGTCTGCACGCCCGAGGCCAGCGACGAGTCCTGGCCGGTCACGCCGTGCAGCGCGGCGTTGCCGATGGCGGGGAAGCTGACGCCGGAGGCGAGACCGAGCACCAGCATGCCCGGCAGCACGGTGGTGGCATACGCGGAACCGACTCCGAGCCAGCTGGTCATCACCAGTCCGATTGCACATCCGACGAATCCTGCGGTGAGCAGCGGCTTGACGCCCACCCGTGGCATGAGCCCCGAGCCGATCCCGATGCCGACGCCGATGCTGAGCCCGAAGGGCACGTAGGAGAGGCCGCCCTGCAGCGGCGACCAGCCGAGGATCTGCTGCTCGAAGAGGGTGAGCAGGAAGAAGTAGCTGAAGAAGGCGGAGGCGAAGAAGAGCGTGCCGACGTTGGTCACCACGCGGGTGCGGTTGCGAAAGAAGCGCATGGGGATGAGCGGCGCATCGGAGCGGGCCTCCATCACCACCATGGCCACCAGCAGGGCCACGCCCGCGACCACCGGGAGCAGCACCTGCAGCGAACCCCACGCATCCGTCGCCGCGGCCAGCAGGCCGTCGACCAGGAGGACCAGTCCCGCCGTCCCGGTGATGACGCCCTGGACGCGCAGTCGCGCGTGCTCGCGCACCATGCGGCTCTCCGAGACCAGCCGCGGCACCGCCACCAGGGCCACGAGAGCCACGGGCAGGTTGACGAAGAAGATCCACCGCCACGAGGCCAGCCCGGTCAGCGCGCCGGAGATGACGGTGCCGGTGGTGCCGCCGAGTCCCGCCACGCCACCCCACATGCCCAGCGCCTTCATGCGCTCGCGCGGATCGGGGAAGAGGAGCGCGATGAGCCCCAGCGACGCGGGGGCGGCGAGCGCCTCGCCGAGTCCCTGCACGAAGCGTGAGGCGACGAGCATGCCCGGCACGACCGCCGCGCCGCACGTCGCCGACGCGGCGGCGAAGAGTCCCACCCCGACGAGGAAGAGGCGGCGCCGTCCCAGGATGTCGGCCATGCGGCCGCCGAGCAGCAGGAAGCCGCCGGCCATCAGCACGTAGCCGTTGACCACCCAGGCGAGACCCGACCGCGAGAAGCCGAGGTCGTGCTGGATGTGCGGCAGGGCGACGTTCACCACCGTCACGTCGAGGACGAGCATGAACTGGATCAGCGCGAGCACCCCGAGCGCCTTCCAGCGGCGCGGGTCGGGCGTGGTGCCGCTCTCCTGCTCGGTGCGGGTGTCCAGCGTGGCAGCCATGATGTGGTCCTCCCGGTTCGTGGTCGGCGCCGCCCGGCGGCGCGCGCTACGTGAGTGCTGACGGCGGGCCCGCCGGGGACTCATCGGCGCCGCCGTCCGGACCGCACTCTGCGGGTGTGAACCGGTCATCCTCTGACCGGTTTCGGCCGACGGTTCGACGAAGGCCTCGACGCCGCGCTCCGCCAGCGCGCCCTCCACGTCGCCGTCGAGGAAGCCGCAGCGCCCTCGACGTGCTCGCCGGAGGTACATCCGTTCGCGTGCTACCCTCGGCGCCATGACTCGGCGCGGCTGGCTGCTGTTCGCCGCGATGTGCGTGATCTGGGGCATCCCGTACCTGCTCATCAAGGTCGCCGTCGCGGACGTGACCCCGGTCGCGCTGGTGTTCCTGCGCACCGCCATGGGTGCGCTGCTCCTCGTCCCCATCGCGGCGGCGCGCGGCTACCTCAAGCCGCTGCAGCCGCACTGGCGGGTTCTGCTCGTGTACACGGTCGTCGAGATCGCCGTTCCCTGGGTGCTCCTCTCCGACGCCGAGACCAAGCTGAGCAGCTCGCTGTCGGGACTGCTGGTCGCCGCCGTGCCGCTCATCGGCGCCGTGATCGCGGCCGCGCTCGGGCAGGAGCGCCTCGACCTGCGCCGGCTGGCGGGCCTGCTCGTCGGCCTCGGCGGGGTGGCTGCGCTGCTCGGGCTCGACGTGGGCAGCGGCGACGTCCGCGCGGTCGTCGAGATCGGCGTCGTCGCGGTCTGCTACGCGACCGGCCCGATCATCATCGTGCGGCGGCTGAGTCGCCTGCCCGCGCTGGGCGTCGTCGCCGTCTCCCTGGCGATCGCCGCGGTGGCGTACGCGCCGGCGGCGGCGCTGCAGCTCCCGCGCGCCATGCCCGGCGGCAACGTGCTCGCGGCCATCGCGCTTCTCGGCGTCGTCTGCACCGCCCTCGCCTTCGTCGTCTTCTTCGCCCTCATCGCCGAGGTGGGACCGGTGCGCGCCACCGTGATCACCTACGTCAACCCGGCCGTCGCCGTGCTCCTCGGCGTGACCCTGCTCGGCGAGAGGTTCACCGCCGGCACCGCCGCCGGCTTCGTCCTCATCCTCGCCGGCTGCGCCCTGGCGACGCGCCGCACGCGCGAGCGCATGCCCGCCGAGGAGCCGACACCCATCGCCATGCCGACGCCGCTCGAGGTCGGCGGGGACTGAGCGCGGTCAGGTGTCGAGGTGGGCGCGCGCTCGGCGGCGGCGCCACAGGGCGACGGTGACGCCGGCGAGCACCGCGAGGGTGAAGACGGCGAAGCCGGCGATGATCGCGAGGCTGATCGGGTCGGCCGGCGTGGGGGTGGTTGCCGGAGGAGGCGGCGGCTGAGCCGGCGCGGGTGGGGCGGCGTCGGCCACGGCGTCCGCAGTATCCGCCGGAGTTGGCGACAACACGGGCGTCGGGCTCGCCGCGGCGGTGGCGGGATCGTTGGTGGCGGGAGCGGGTGTGGGCAGAGGGGTGGGCGACGGCGGCACCGGATGGAGCACGATGGGGGTCGCGGTGGGGGAGGGGAGCGCGGCGACGCTCTGCCGGGCCTGGCCCGAGTTGGGGTCGACCATCAGCGACGACTCGTCGACCGCCTCGAAGTCGCCGGCCGGGACGGTCTTCAGCTCGGAGAGCACGCTGTCCGACCAGCCGGGATCGGTGTCGCCCTGGAAGTACCAGTTGCTGCCGTTGTCGGCCAGAATCAGGCCGTAGTGCTTCATGGCGGTGAGGATCACCTGCGCCTGCGCCGAGAAGTGCGAGATGTCGACGCCGCTCTTGAGGCGGAAGCGCGCGCCCATCGGCGGCAGCGAGGGGTCGGAGGCGGAGCCCGCCTGGTGCCGCGCCGGCCAGATGTAGGCGGTGTCGGTGTGCTGCACCGTGAAGCGGATGGCGTGGCGGATGGCGCCCGCCTGCACCTCGCCGTAGCGCACCAGCCCCGGCAGGATGGGCAGACCCGCGGCGTCGGCGCTGGTCCAGCCGGCGGGGCGCAGCGCGTCCGAGCTGAGGCTGAAGATCGCGCCGGAGCCGGCGGTGGAGCCGGACGCCGAGTAGACCGTGTTCCAGGTCTCGTAGAGGGTGCAGGTGCTGGTGTCGACCACCAGCGCGTGCCGGTCGCCGGTGCTGCCGCTGCCGCCTTCGATCGGCGTGTCGGGTCCCAGAGGGTACGGCCCGGGGTCGCTCTCGCCGGCGTACTGGAAGGTGACCGGCACCTTCTGGTGCGAGGAGTCGACGAGCTGGAAGGGGATGCCGTACGGCACCGAGCCACCCGAGGGACCCCAGTCCGGGTGGATGAGCTGCGACGGCCCGCCGCTGGAGGCGATCCACGCCGCGCTGTGGGAGTCGACCGGCAGCCCGCTGATGTCGGTGTTCCAGACGTTGTCGGCAGGAAGTGCCGGGCACGGCCCGATGCTCGGCGAGCCCGTCGCGGCGACGGGCAGCGCGGGCGTCACCGGGGTGGCCAGCAGCGCGCCGAGCACGGCGAGCAGGGGCACGCACGAACGGGAGGGCCGCATGCCCGCCAGCCTAGACGCCTCCTGTGACACCGGCCCGACGGCCGCGCAACCGCTGTGCCTCAGCCCCCGCCGGGCGCCGCGAGATGGTGCGGCTGGGTCGCCCGCGGGGTGGGTCGGAAGCGGAAGTACGCCCAGAAGCAGGTGGACAGCAGGCCGAAGCCCGTGAACATCCCGATGGCCACGGCATAGGAGCGCTGCGGCGAGAGCGCCGCCGAGGAGGCGTTCAGCACGACGTGGACGAAGAGGAACATCCCCGTCCCGAAGAGGGCCAGCCAGACGCCGCGACGCCAGGACCAGAGGTGCTCGCCGTCGAGGAAGCGCAGCGGCATCAGGCTGAACACCAGGGAGGTCATGCCTCCCAGGAACACCGAGGCCATGGCGCTGCTCAGCACCACCAACGGGAACACGGTGTGCGCCTCGGCCGCCGACCGCACCGGCGTCCAGAGCAGCCACATGGCCAGGCTGGTGGCCAGGATGACGCCGAAGGCGACGGCCGTCATGCGTCCCTTGTGGTGGCGCGGCAATGCGCCGGTCCCCGCCACCGCGAAGCCGACCATCACGCCGTACATGTATCCCGGCTGTGCGGTGGTGATGCGCGAGAGCAGCACGCACAGCACGGCGATGGCGATGCCGCCGCGGTAGATGTGGAAGGCGCCGCGCTCGCCGGTGAGCCGTCGCGCATGCTGCGCGTGCACCCAGGAGTAGAGGAAGGTGGTCAGCGAGATCGCCGCCAGCGCGCCCAGCACGGTCTCCACCGAGGCGACGTTGAAGCCGAGGTTGGGGTCGAGCAGCCCGCTGAGCAGGCTGCTGCCCAGCAGCACCGCCGCGATCGCCCAGCGCGGTGCGGATCGCGCGGGCTGGGCCACGCGGGTCGCCGCGCGCCGGAAGCGGGTGAACCAGCCCATCACCTCGTCGTAGTGGGCCTGCAGCGTGCTGTTGAAGAGCTGAGCGGGAAAGGCGACGACCAGCAGCATGCCCGCTGCCAGCGCCGCGCTGCGGACGAGGTCGAGGGCGCTCCAGGGGAGTTGGTTCAGCGCACGAAGCGTCGCCGGCACCGACGGCCCCTGCGGGATGAGCACGATCGACTCCAGCTTGATGGGCACCGACGTGTAGTAGCAGAGAGATTTGATGTAGACGTGCTGCGTCTGGTGGCCGCCGGCGTCGGTCAGCCAGATGTAGCCGTCGAAGGGTGCAGGCGGCGCGCTGCTGTCCGTGTTCCCCGTGCAGTACGTCGCCTGCGACCACACCAGCGGGTTGGCCGGCTTGTCGAAGGTGGTGGTGGCGTTGATGCAGGTCGCGTCGCACAGCGGTCCCGTGCTGGCACCGACCGAGACGGGGAAGACCGGGTTGCCGGTCCAGTGGAGGGTGACGTCGGCATGGGGTCCGTTCTGCGCCACCTGCGAGGCGTGATCGACCTCGGTGAGCTGGAAGGGCTGCGACGAGCCGCAGGAGGAGAGCGCCAGCGCCGCCACCGCGAACGGCAGCAGCGCCAGCGCTCGACGGATGCGAGCAAGTCGGTGCATCCCGACCCTCTCGACGAGGTCGTGTGCAGAGTGGCTAGGTGCGCTTGGCGTAGTCGGCGAAGCCCTGCCAGTCGATGACCACCATGGCCTCGTCACCGACCACCCAGGCGTCGTGTCCCGGCGCGGCGATCATCACGTCGCCGGGCCCGAACTCGTCCTCGGTGCCGTCGTCCATGCGGACGCGCATGCGTCCCGAGATGACGTAGCCCGCGTGCGCGCCCTGGCAGCTCTCGGTCTTGGCGATCGGCTTGACGTCCTTCGACCAGCGCCAGCCCGGCTTGAAGATCGCACGGCCCACGATGCTCTCGCCGCCGACGTTGACGATCTGCAGCTCGCCGCTGTCGTTCTCGAAGGGGCGCACCTCGTCCGGTGTGTCGAGGCTCTTGCGCAGCAGTCCACCCGTGTTCGTCGGCATCGCGTGTCCCCCATGGTGCTGCCGGCTGCTCCGGCAAGGAATGAGCTGGCACAGTCTGCGCCGGGCCCCGTGCAACCGCAATCCCCGCACCTCAGCGTCCCGAGCGGTGTCCTCGTTCGGCCATGCGGCGGCGCTGCGGGCCCACCGTGTAGCGGGGGTCGAGGGCCGACGCGCTCCCGGCGGTGAACACCGACCAGCGCTCGCACATGGCGCCTGCCAGCACGGCAAGGCCGCCCAGGGAGGCGACCGCGCGCCGCCGGCCGCCGACCGCGACGCCCAGCGCGCCGCCCGCGGTGAGCAGCTTGGCGGCGCGCCCGAAACGACCGGGGCCGCCCGTCTCGTAGGGCTCCGCGACGTCCGACGGAAGGCGTCGTTGCAGGGTCTCCACGGCTGCCAGCTCCAGGGCCGCGCCGGCCACCGTCAGGGTCCGCGCCATGGCGGCGTCCCTCGTCGGGGTGAGCAGGCAGGCGGCCGCTCCCGCGGAGGCGAGCGAGCTTCCCGCGAAGACGAAGGGCAGCTCCTGGCGCGCCTCGTGCCACGCCGGCACCGCGGTGTCGGACAGCAGCACCGCGGTGTACGTCGCCAGCGGTGCACCGAGCAGCGCTCCGCCCACCTCTGCTGCGCGCTGCACGCGCGGGAGGATCCCCAGGACCTCACACGCCGTCGCCGCACCCACCGCCGTCCCGGCTGCGGAGAGGATCCAGCTGCCCACGCTCATCGGCGAGGTCGGCTTGAAGACGCGCAGCATGTTGTAGAAGCGTCGAGGCACCCCGAGATCCTTGATGAGCAGCACGGGGCTGACCGACACCCCTGCGAAGGCGGTGAAGAGCGCCCGCCGCGCCAGCGCGTGGTTGCCCTGCGCCCGCGCCGCCGCCGCCAGCATCGCCGAGGCCCCTGCCAGCCCGCCGGTGAAGAGGTAGACCCCGATCTCCGGCGTCCACACCGGCTCCTTGAGCACCGGCTGGCCGTAGTAGGACGTTGGTGTCATCTCCGGCACCAACGCGACCTCGCCGCGTCCGCTGCGCCGTCGCCGTCGCCCCTCGGGGATGCCCGGCTGCGCCGTCCGCTCGACGTCGGTCACCGGTCGCGCAGGAAGGCGGCCGCGACACCCGCGACCATGGTCAGCGCGGCTGCCGCCGCGGCGCCCCACATCTCGCCGAGATGCCTGGTGGTCACCACGGGGTCGGGCGGCAGGCCGTACACCTCGGGCTCGTCGAGCAGCAGGAAGAAGGCACCGAAGCCGCCCACGCCGTCGTCCCGGTCGCGACCGTAGAGCCGCGCCTGCGACACGCCGCGACGGTGCAGCGTCTGCACCCGCTCGTCGGCGAGGCGGAGCAGCTGGTCGACGGGGCCGTACTGGATCGACTTGGTCGGGCATGCCTGCGCGCAGGCAGGCTCCATGTCGACGCGCTGCCGGTCGTAGCACAGCGTGCACTTCCAGGCGCGGCCGTCCTCCTCGCGGCGATCGATGACCCCGAAGGGACAGGCGGGCACGCAGTAGCCGCAGCCGTTGCACACGTCCGGCTGGACGAAGACGGTGCCGAACTCGGTGCGCGTCAGCGCTCCGGTGGGGCACACGTCGAGGCAGGCGGCGTTCGAGCAGTGCTTGCAGACGTCGCTCGACATCAGCCAGCGGAAGCCGTCGCCGCCCTGCGCGCCGGCCATCGGCAGCGGCCTGGTCTGCTCGATGAAGGCGACGTGGCGCCAGGTGTTGGCGCCCAGCGCCTCGGTGTTGTCGTACGACTTCCCGGTGAAGCGGAGCCCGTCCTCGGGGACGTGGTTCCACTCCTTGCAGGCCACCTCGCAGGCCTTGCACCCGATGCAGATCGAGGTGTCGGTGAAGAAGCCCATCCGCCGCGGGGTGCCGTCGGCCTCGTGGGCGGCGACGTCGATGTCGTGGCTGACGATGGTGGGGAGGGTGCTCATGTGCTCATGCCCGCCTTGCGCCGGTAGTCCTCGACGAGCCGCAGCAGCGCTGGGCCTCGCGGCCGCCGCCCCGGACGGATGTCGCAGGTGATCGCCTTCGACTCCTGGATGTGGGTGTTGGGGTCGAGGGCCAGGTGCCAGAGGTCGTTCGCCGAGTCCCCGGTCGAGGCCCCGTTGCCGCCCCAGTGATACGGCAGGCCGACGACGTGCACGTCGCGCCCGTCCACGCGAAGCGGGCGGATGCGCTCGGTGACCAGCACCCGCGCCTCGATGGCGGCGCGCGCGCTGACGATGGTCGCCCAGCCCGCGTGCTGCAGCCCGCGCTCCGCGGCCAGCTCCGGCGAGACCTCGCAGAAGAAGGCCGGCTGCAGCTCGCTGAGGTAGTCGAGGAAACGGGTCATCCCGCCCGCGGTGTGGTGCTCCGTCAGTCGATAGGTGGTGGCGACGTAGGGGTAGGTGGCCGTCGCCGCCGGGGTGGGGTCGTCGGGCGGATGGTTGAAGGGGTCGAGGGGATGGACGATCGTCTGCCGCGCCGGGTTGGACGTGACGTCGGGGTACAGCGCGTTGCGCACGACCGTCTCCACCGGCTCGTAGTGGGTGGGGAAGGGGCCGTCCTTGAGGCCGTCGGGCACGTAGAGCCACGCCTTCCCGTCCGCCTGCATGATGAACGGCTCAGTGCCGCTCAGCGCGTCCTCGGCCTTGGCGCCCTCCTCCGGCTGGAAGGTCGGCGGCTTGTCGAGGGTGAAGTCAGGCTGGTCCTCTCCCGTCCATCGACCCTGCTGCCGGTCCCACCACACGTACCGCTTGCGCTCGCTCCAGGGGTCGCCACCCGGGTCGGCACCGGCGCGGTTGTAGAGGATGCGCCGGTTGTCGGGCCAGGCCCAGGCCCACTCGGGTGCCACCCAGCTCTGCTCGGTGTGCGGCCTGCGGCGCGCCGTCTGGTTGACGCCGTCCGCGTAGCTGCCGGAGTAGATCCAGCAGCCGCACACCGTGCTGCCGTCGGCCTGGAGCTCCTTGTAGCCGCTCAGGAACCGGTGGCCGGGACCCCAGCCGCTGATCTCCTGCAGCACCGAGTCGGCGCTGGGCTCGGCGATGCGGCCCTCCGTGGGGTAGTCCCACGCGAGGTCGCGGATGCCCCTGTCCATGTCGTCGCCGGAGCCGCGCAGCTTCTCCTTGATGATCCGCCCCAGGTGGAAGGCGAACCACAGCTCGCTGCGGCAGTCCTGCTTGGGCTCGACCGCCGCGTGGTGCCACTGCAGCAGGCGCTGGGTGTTGGTGAAGGAGCCGCTCTTCTCCACGTGCGCCGCGGCGGGGAGGAAGAACACCTCGGTGGGGATCTCCTCGGTGCGCAGCTCGCCCGTCTCGATCTCGGGGCCGTCGCGCCAGAAGGTTGCCGCCTCGATCTCCACGAAGTCGCGCACCACCATCCAGTCGAGGTTGGCCATGGCCATGCGGTCGAACTTGCCGTTG
>DASRDZ010000021.1:0-5613 GCA_035652335.1 Candidatus Dormiibacterota bacterium | reverse complement strand
CGCGCCGCCCAGGACTGGAAGGAGCGCTCCCCCTCGTCGACGCTGCGCGCCATCCGCAAGACCGCGAACCCGGCGAGGATCAGCGCGGTCCAGGAGACGTTGCCGATCATCCGATGCAGCAGCAGGGGGACGTACGGCGGGTTGAGCATCCCGCTCAGCAGTCCCGACTGCGCGGGGTCGAGCATGTAGGCGTCGATCTCGACGATCAGCACCATGAAGAGCGTCTGCCAGAACCACACCGCCCAGCCCAGTGCGGCGTGCCGGCCCGCGCTCATCCTCCCGAAGCTGTTGCGGTAGACGACGAGCAGCGGCGCCAGCACGAAGAAGAGCCCGAAGGCGACGCCGAAGAGCGAGAAGAAGCGATTGAGCAGGACACCCCAGGTGACCCCCCAGAGCCCGATGATGATCGTCACGGCGAAGACGGCGAAGGTGGCGCCCAGGCTGAACACCAGGTAGTACGTGTTGGCCGCGGCACGCGCGTAGCGCAGGTGCCACTCGTTGCCGCTGCGCAGTCCCACCGTCTCGAAGCAGGCGGCCAGGGTGATCAATCCGAGGCTCAGCTCCGCGACCGCGATGTGCAGGGTGAAGAAGAATGCGACGGGGAAGTGGTCGCCGACGATCGGCCAGCTCGGGACGGAGACGTGGAGGCCGAGCACGCGGAGCACGTCGTCGGGCGTCCTCTAGGCGCGAAAGCCGAAGCGGCCCTGGTGGAAGTCGCCGCTGCGCTGCCACCGGTCGCGCATGGCGTCGATGTGGGCCGCCTCGACGCGGTCGGCGCCGGCGGCGCGGGCGTTGCCCTCGATGGCCTGCATCACCTCGCCGCGCACCGACTCGGGGATGCGCTGCAGGCGGGCGAGAGCCTCCTCGGTCCATTCCAGTGCGGGGCCCTGCTCGGTGATCTGCTGCGACACCTGGCCCCAGGCGGCGAGCTTGCCCTCGACCATGTCGGGGGTGATCACGCTGCCGAGGTTGCGCTTGCGGGCGAACCACTCGACGCGCCAGCGCACCATTTCGCGGCAGAAGTCGGGGACGGACTGCAGGCGCTGCTCGGCCTCGGGCGTCCAGGTGAAGGTGAGCTGGTGGGTGAGGGGGGAGGCGGGGTGGCCGTAGCCCATCTTCTTGCCGAGGGATTCGACGAACCCGGCGGTGATCTCGTTGAGGCCGTTGAGGGTGGCGCGGGATTCGGCGGCGAGGAGGGTCATCTCGACCGCCTTCTCGCGGTCGAAGCGGCCGGATTGCTCGCTGCGGGAGGCGATCTGCTCCAAGGAATGGGCCACCCCAGGGTGGAGCTGGGGCGCGGTGGCTTCGCGCAGCGGCGCGATTGGACAGGATTCCTGCGGGGCGCCGGCTGACGCTCTCGCAGGTTCTTCTTGCGGAGGAACAAGGCCCTGGGGTGGGCGGGCGGGCGCGTGATGCACCGGGCAGACGGCGGGTGCGTCACCGCCCTCAGCCCCCAGCGCCGAGCGCATCTGCGCCTTGGCCTCGGCGATGCCGGCCTCAACGTGCAGCGCGCTCACCTCGCCGGCGCCAACGGCGATGGCCACCCGCTCCACCTGCTCCCGTGCGAGGTTGCGCAGGAACCCGTCGGGGATGCGCTCCAGGCGCGACTCCGCCTCCGCGGACCACGGCAGCCGCACCACCGCCGGAGCCGCGGCGGCGGCGGTGATGGGTGCGCGGTGCGGACCGGCGCGCCCGTCGAGCGCGTCCAGCTCCGGCAGCACGTACGGCTCGACGACGTCGCGCGTGATCGCCGGCAGGCGGCGGGTGCGCGCGGCCTTCTCGACGATCGCCTTCACCCGCCGGCGCAGATACCCCGCGGGGAGCTGGTGCAGCACCGCACGCGCCTCCATCGTCCAGCCCAGCTTGCGTCCGTCGAAGCCCACCTCCGCGGCGTCGCCCTCGGCCGCGGCGTCGGCGAGCAGCAGCGCGGCGTCGATGCGCTGGAAGCACGACGCGTCACCGCCGCAGACGGGGCACTCCACCGGCGACTCCGCGCCGGACGCATATCCGCAGACGCGACAGACGGCGCGCGCCTGCGACACCGGCGTCTCCTCCACCATGGCACGCTCGGCGGACGCCAGCGTCGCGGTGACGGAGTCGAGGCGCCGCATGATGCGCTGGTACGGCATCAGCTCGTCCATGGCGGCGTCGACGTCGCCGGACGACACCACGCTGTGGCCGCGCTCGGTGCACCAGCGCAGCACGGTGGTGCGGGCGATCCCCCGTGCGGCAACGGGAACGCGCTCCATGCGCTCCTCGGCTTCGGGTGTCCACACCACGGACGCGTCGGCGCGCACGTCGATCGGCGGGACCAAGGTCCGCGACGACACCAGCACGTCGCACTCCAGCAGCCGGACCAGCTGCTCGGTGTTGCTGCCGATGTCCATCGAGTCGTCGGAGTGCACGCCGATGCGCCCGCAGACGAGCAGCCAGGGCTGCACCTCGCGCACGAAGCGGGCCACCTGCTCGAACGCCTTGCCGTCGAGCAGCGTGATCGGCAGCTCGACGCCCTCGGACGCGGCCAGCTGCTGCGCCACCTTGAGGTGCGACTCGTAGATCTTGGCCAGGCCGGTGTCGATGATCTCCTCGTGCAGCGCCTCCTGCTCCTTGAAGCGGAAGACCTTCGACGCCTTCTCGGAGAGCACGTCGACGATGGAGTTGAAGACGGCGTAGTGCAGGTAGGGGTCGTACACCGCCACCGCCTGCACCCGCTTGTCCAGCGCCCTGCCCAGCGCCAGCGCGGTGCGCAGCCCGCCGAAGCACTGCGGTGACCCGTCGACGGCGACGACGATGTCGCCCTCCATGGCCTCGGAGCCGGTGCGCCGCACCAGCAGGGTGTCGGTGCGCACCCGCCGCAGCACGCGGTCGGCGACCGACCCGAGGCGGGATTCCTTGACGGCGCCCATGCCGAGCGCGCCCATCACCACCAGGTCGTGCGCCGACTCGCGGATGTCGCGGACCAACTCCTCCCAGTTGCGCCCGTCCATCGCCCGCGCGGTGAAGGGGATGCCGCGCTCAAGGCAGCGGTAGCGCATCACGTCGGTGTAGGAGTCGCTGATGAGCTGGAGGCCGGTGGTGATCAGCGAGTCGTGGATGCGGCGCTGGCGGAGGAGCTCCGCCTCGTCCTGGTACTCCTCGGGGAGGGTGTACTCCATCTGCTTGAACCGGTAGTCGTGCATCCGCGCCGCGTAGACGTGGCTGCCGGTGCACGAGGCCCCGAACGCCTCCGCCAGCCGCACCGCCACGTCGATGGACGCGTTGGAGTGGTCGGAGTTGTCCAGGGGCACATAGATGCTGGAGAACATCCGGGCCTCCGGGAGTCGAACTTGGGGGGAGGGGTCACGTCGGATGACGTGACTGTCAAGGTATCACGGAGGGACGCCTTCGGATGGCGGTTCAGCCAGTGGCTGACAGATGGTAAAGGTGAGTGCAGTGCTGACACATAATCCCACTGCGCTCGTGGTTCGACAGCCGCCGCTGACACATGAGGTGAGCGCGGCCTCGCGTTGACCTGGGTGGTGGCTGTTTGGTAGCCTGCCGCCCGGTCCTTGGCTCGCCCGGCGCGTCGCGCCGGTGGATGCGCTCCGGGGAGGGGGCGTGCGCGAGCCGTCGTTTCAGTCGGCAGAGGGTTGCTCGTGCAAGGGATTCCTATTGGCGGTGCGTGATCGTCTGCTGCGACACGGCGTCGTGGTGGTTGCCGCGCTGGCGCTGCCGATGCTCGTGCCCCATGCGGTGAGCCACCTCCCGTCGCTGCCAGCCCTGGCCTCGGCCGGAGATGACGCCTCCCGCAGCGGAGCGACCATCGAGCCGGATGCCGCCGCGCCCTTCGTCCCGCAGCGTCCGGCCCAGACCATCCTGGTCAACCGGGGCGACACCATCGCCGCGCTGGCCGCCAGCTTCCACGCCGACGCCGCCGCGATGCGCTGGGCCAACCAGATCCCCGAGGGCGTCGAGCCGCGCGCCGGCTCGGCCCTGCTGGTCCCGCCGGGTCCTGGCGCCCTGGTGCGCGTCGACCGCGGGGAGCGCCCCAGCACCTTCGCAGCCCGGCTCGGGCTCGACCCGCGGGTGATCCTCGACTACAACGCCCTGCGCAGCGACGCCGTCCTCCCCCAGGGCAGCTACCTCCAGGTGCCGGCCGCCGCCGCCGGCCCCGACGGCATCGCCGCCCAGTGGGTGGTGCCCAACGTCGACGGCCTCCCCGCCATCCCCGCCACCCAGTACCAGCACGGCGGCTCGTCGAACGCCGGCTTCCCCTGGGGCCAGTGCACCTACTACGTCTCCACGCGCCGCAAGGTCGACTGGAACGGCGACGCCTGGCTGTGGTTCCGCAACGCCCGCGGCGCCGGCCGCCCCGAGGGGCGGGTCCCGGTCGCCGGCGCCATCGTGGTGATGTGGGGCTCCTGGGTGGGCCACGTCGCCTACGTCGAGAAGGTGAACCCCGACGGCAGCTTCCTCATCTCGGAGATGAACGTGCGCGGCGTCGGCGTCCTCGACGAGCGGACGGTGACGGTCAGCAGCATCGACCTGATCGGCTTCATCTACTGAGGTGGCCGACGCCGAGGGGCTGACGGACCGCGGGCTCAACGCGGTCCTGGGCGTCGAGTGGGTCGAGGTCACGGCGACGCGGGTGGTGGCCCGCCTCACCATCGACGAGCGGCACCTGCAGCCCTACGGCATCGTCCACGGCGGGGTGTACTGCGCGGTCGCGGAGTCGGCCGCGAGCCTCGGCGCCCACCTCAACGGGGTGCAGCACGACCCGGAGAACGGCGCGGTCGGCCTGGAGAACCACACCACCTTCCTCCGCGCCGTCGGCGCCGGCAGCGAGATCACCTTCGAGGCCACGCCGCTGCACGCCGGCCGGCGCACCCAGGCGTGGCAGGTGACCATCCGTGACGAGAAGGGACGCGACGTCGCCGCCTCGCGCGTCCGCCTGCTGATCCTCCGGCCCGACAGCGTCTGAGCAGCGCTACGCTGAGCGCCCCATGCCAAGGACCGACGGCGCTCCGCGACCCAGCTCGACGATCGAGGACTACCTGGTCGCCATCTACCGCCTCGGGGTGGGCGGCCGGCAGGTGCGCGGGACCGACCTCGCCGAGGAGCTGGGCGTGTCCCCCGCCGCGGTCACCGAGATGGTCTCGCGGATGCGCTTCGCCGGGCTGCTCGGCCGGGCGCGGCGCATCGAGCTGAGCGAGGGCGGCCTGCAGCTGGCCAGGACGCTGGTGTCGCGGCACCGGCTGGCGGAGCGGTTCCTGGTCGACGTGCTCGGCTTCGGCTGGGAGGACGTGCACGAGGAGGCGCACCGGCTGGAGCACGCCCTCTCGCCGCGGGTCGCCGAGCGGCTGGCGGCGTTCCTCGGGCATCCGCAGACCTGCCCGCACGGGCATCCCATCATGGAGGACGGGTCCGAGGAGCCCCTGCTGGCGCTGCGGCCGCTGACCGCGCTGGGGCGGGGTGAGAGCGGGGTGGTGCGGCGGATCGCCCACGAGGACCACGACCTGCTCAGGGAGCTGAGCGCGCTGGGGGTGTCGCTGGGGTCGCGGGTGCAGGTGAGCGGGGCCGAGGAGGAGGGGGCGCTCGACGTCGAGCTCGACGGGGCTCGGCGCAGCATCGGGC
>DASRDZ010000020.1:0-8195 GCA_035652335.1 Candidatus Dormiibacterota bacterium | reverse complement strand
ACGATGGGCCGGTTGAGGCGGATGTTGCCCGTCGACCCGAGGCCGCTGGCGTCGCCGAAGGGGAAGATGCCGCCGTCCACGGCGACCAGCCAGTAGCCGCCGCCGTCGGGCGTCGCCGCCATGCCGACGATGGGCTGGTTGAGATGGACGCTGCCGGTGGAGCCGAGGCCGCGCGCGTCGCCGAAGGGGAAGATGCCGCCGTCCGCGGCGACCAGCCAGTAGCCGCCGCCGTCCGGTGTGGTGGCCATGCCGACGATCGGCTGGTTGAGGTGCATCCCGCCCGTCGAGCCGTAGAAGGGCGCCGCGCCGAAGGAGAAGATGCCGCCGTCGGCGGCCACCATGCGGTATGCGGCGCTGCCCGCGGGCGGCGGTGGGGGAGGGGGCGCAGGCGACCCGGCCGGCGGCAGGCCGCGGTAGTAGGCGCCCACCGCGGTGCGCAGGTATCCGCCATCGTCGTCCGAAACTGTCGAGGGCAGCAGGTTGCAGGCGCTGCAGCCGCCCAGGCTGTCGCTGGTCGGCACGCCCGAGCCGTTGGTGATGCCGTCGCCCCGAGCGTCGGTGAACGCCGTCTGGCAGCTGTTGCCCGCGCCGAAGAGCACCGCGACGATGCCACTGTCGTACAGGTCCTGGGCGTGCTCGACGGTGTACTCGGCGACGTTGTCCTGGTAGTGGCCGCAGCTGTTGTCCATGGTCAGGTAGCGCTGGTTGCCGGCGGGCACCTGCCACATCACCTGCGGCAGCCCGGTGCGCGCGTGCAGCTCCCCGACCCAGCGCAGCCAGCGGGCGAAGTTGGGGAACCGCGCGTTGGTGGGATCCCACCAGTGGGTGAACCACTGGTTGTCGGCGCCCTGCGCCTCCCACCAGGCGGCGTCGTGGTCGTCGACGTCGTGGAAGAGGAGGTTCCACCCGCCGGTTCCCAGGCTGGCGAGGAACGACGCGGTGCTGTCCGCGGCGGCGACGGGGTCGACGTCGCTCGTGTCGGTGGCGATGTCGATGCCGCTCGCCCACATCGAGGCGTGCAGGGCGAGCTGCACCTGCGGCGCGTAGCGGTCGCGGAGGTGCACCAGCGCCTGCGCGAAGCCGGCGGCGGTGTTGGCGTAGGCCGCGACGTCGGCGTTCCCGGACGACGCCACGCTGGCAGGGACGCTCGCGGCGCTGCCGCCGGTGCTGCGCTGCTGGAGGTAGCCCCAGAGGTCGGGCTCGACGTGCACGAGCGCGGCGTGCCCGGTGGAGGCGATGCGCTGCATCAGCAGGGTGAAGCTCGCGTAGTAGGCGGCCATCGTCGAGGTGTCGGCCAGGTTGCCGAGGTCGCGCGAGGCCTCGTCGCCACCCGTCGAGGGACTCGACTGGAGAAGCTCGTACCAGGTGAGGACGGGCACGTAGCCGGCGGCGGCGCTCTCGTTCACGTAGTCGGCGGCGAACTGGCCGGGCGGCAGCGACGGGTCCTGCCACGTCTCCCAGTTGCCCGCCGTGTTCACCCCGCCGGCGAGGTACTGGTAGCGGTAGCGCCAGGGGACGCCGCTCCCCGTCATCCACGACAGGTCGCTCGGCGAGCTGCTGACGCCGAACTCCAGGCGCCCGGTGTCGACGGTCAGCGCAGCCTCGGCCGGCCGGCCCGAGCCGCCCACGGTGGCGGCGAGAACCAGGGCGAGGCACGCCGAACGGAGCGAACGGGAACGCAGCATCGGGACGGCCATGGTTGGGGGGAGCCCAATGCTCGCACGGGCTGGGCGGGCCGGCCTTGGCGGCGCGGTGACGACCCGGTCGAGGCTCTACTCGGCCGCGGTGCTGCCCAGGAAGTGGCTGCTCGACGGCGGCGCCACCACGCCCTGCACCGGCGACGGGACGCTGAGCGGCCGGATCGGCGTTGCCGCCGGGGTGACCGAGTCGTCCCATTCGCGGAGGGGCGCCAGGGCGCGTGCGGCGCCTTCGAGCGACTCGGCGCGGCGGCGGAGCGCGGCCCGCTCGTCCTCGAGCTCTTCGAGCCGGTCGAGGACGGTCCGCCTCTCGAACTCGATCTCCCGGAGGGCGTCGACGATGACCTGGGTGCGCATCGCCGGCTAGCCTAGCATCGCCCGGAACGGCTGTGGGATGTTAACAATTGCGAACCAACAGCGCCGGTCAGGGGCCATTCCGGACGGCCTCGCAGAGCCCCTGCAGCCGTTTTTGACAGATACGGCGACAACTGCACAGGCCCGTTTCGACCAGCGCGCATCGAGACATTGCCGTCCGCCGGCCAGCCGGGTCTCGGCCGCCCTGGCGCCCGCCGTCCGGTCCCCCGCGGTCTCGGCTATACTCCCGGGGTGGCGTAAGGCAAGAATCTGAACGAACTTGGACGCCACGGAGGGAGTGAGCCCACGGTGCTGGCCGACCTGCACCGGCTGCGCCGCGGCCGGATGCGCTCCATCTCGGCGGAGAACCCGACCGGCGAGCCCGGCGGCGGGGCCCGCGCAGAACCGCCGCCCGGGCACGCCCTGGGGAGCGGCTGGAAGGCGCGCCCCTGCGTCCGGGTCGAGCCCGGGGAGACGGCCGTGCTCGCCGACGTCGCCGGCCCCGGCGTGGTCCGGCACATCTGGATGACGCTGTTCCCCGCCCACTACGGCACGGGGATCCTGCGCATGCACTGGGACGGCGAGTCCGACCCCTCGGTGGAGGTGCCGGTCGGCGAGTTCTTCGCCTGCGGGCACGGCATCCCCGCCGACCTCAGCTCGGCCGCGGTCTGCGTCAACCCCGTGGGCGGCCTCAACTCCTACTGGCCGATGCCCTTCCGGCACCGCTGCCGGATCACCCTGGAGAACCGCGGTGCCGAGCCCATCCCCGCCCTCTTCTACCAGGTGACCTACGAGCTGCAGGACGTCGAGGACGACGCCGCCTGCTTCCACGCGCAGCGCCGCTGCTCGCGCACCGAGCGGACCCATCCCGAGCACACGATCCTGGACGGCGTGCAGGGCCGCGGCCACTATGCCGGCACCTACCTCGCCTGGACGCAGCACGACGAGGGCTGGTGGGGCGAGGGCGAGGTGAAGGTCTACCTCGACGGCGACGGCGAGCACCCCACCATCTGCGGCACCGGCACCGAGGACTACGCCTGCGGTGCCTGGGGCTTCGAGGACCGCACCTACAGCACCGCCTACGCCGGGTACCCGCTGCGCAGCGCGCGCGACGACGGCACCGTGCTCCACGGCATCTACCGCTGGCACGTCCCCGACCCGATCAGCTTCGAGCGCGACCTGCGGGTCACCGTGCAGGCGATCGGCCTGCAGGTCGACACCGTCAACGGCGAGCACCGATTCAGCCTCCGAGGCCTCGCCGACGGCATCGCGTCGGTCGCCTTCTGGTATCAGACCGAGCCCCACGCTCCATTCCCCCCACTGCCATGACCGCAAAGAACCTGCTCTGGATCATGTGCGACGAGGTGCGCACCGACGCCCTCGGCTGCTACGGCTCGCCGTTCGCGCAGACGCCGCACCTCGACCGCCTTGCGCAGCGCTCCACGCTGTTCCGCAACGCCACCGTGCAGTCGCCGCTCTGCGTCCCCTCGCGCGGCTCCTTCTTCACCGGGAGGTGGGCCCACTCCCTGGGACTGCTGCAGAACGACATGCAGCTCAACATGTACGCACCGCAGCGCGCCGCGCTGGAGGCCGCCATCGCCGCGCTGCCCGCCGGTGAGTGGGAGCGGCGAGTCGAGGCCCAGATGGCGGAGGCGCGCTGCTACGGCGAGGAGGGCTACACCCTCGGCGTGCCCGAGGCGAGCGTGCGCGCCAACGCCGTCGAGCTGGCGCGCCTGCAGCTCGCCGCCGAGCTGGACGTCGACTTCCAGGGCCCGCGCTTCCGGCTGCTGCCGGAGATCTTCGCCGACCACGGCTACCAGACCGCCGTGTTCGGCAAGGTGCACCACAACGCACCGCGCACCGGCTTCCAGCACAGCTCGCTGAGCGAGGCGACGGAGATGCAGCCGTTCGGCGTCAGCACGCGCTGGGCGCAGGACAGCAGCGGCTTCGTGATGCTCCCGCTGGGCAGCATCCTGCCCCCGGTGGTGATCGGCGGCACCTGCCCCGTGCCCGAGGAGCGCTGCCCCGACGTGGTCTCCACCGAGCAGGCCGTCGAGTTCCTGCGCACCCGTGTGCAGGAGCCGTGGGTCATCCACGTGTCGATCATCTGGCCGCACACGCCGGTGCTGCCGCCGGCGCCGTACGACGAGCTGCACGCCCCGGAGCGCTTCGCGGTGCCACCGCCCTCGGCCGAGGAGCTGCGCGGCAAGTCGCGCCACGAGAACGTCTACCGTGGCGTCTTCTCCGACCCCAGACCGATGACCCACGAGGAGTCGCTGCGCGCCGCGGCGCACTACCACGGCCTGATGTCGTACACCGACACGCTCGTCGGCAGGTTGATCGACGCCCTCGACGCCTCGCCCTACGCGGACGACACGGCGATCGCCTTCCACGCCGACCACGGCACGCTGCTCGGCGAGCACGGGCTCTGGCAGAAGTGCACCTTCTACGAGCCGGTGGCCAAGGTGCCGCTGATGATCGCGGCACCGGGGCAGCGCACCGGCCACGTCGTCGACGGCATGGTGCAGCTCGTCGACCTGGCGCCGACGCTGCTCTCGCTCTGCGGCGTGCAGGACGGCGAACGCTTCGACGGCGTCGACCTCACCCCGCAGGTGCGCGGCGAGGCGGAGAGCACGCAGCGGCTGGTGTTCAGCGAGGTGCGCAGCTTCGCCGAGGGCACCCGCCGCATGGTCAGCGACGGCGAGTGGCGGCTGGAGGCCGACGTCCCCGCCAATCCCGTCTGGGGCCACGACCTCACCCTCTACAACCTGCGCGAGGACCCGAAGGAGCAGCGCAACCTGGCGGAGGATCCGCGCTGCCGTGAGATCGCCCAGCGCCTGCTCGCCGAGCTGCAGGACTGGACGGCCACGGGCCCTGCGCCCGATCCCACGCCGGCCGCGGCCGCGGTCTGAGCGACGGTCGGGTGCCACCTCATCCGTTGGTTCACTGAGAGCACAGCCGCGATGACCGCCAGCACCTCCGTCGCCCCCCGTTCCAGCGTCTCCGCTGCCGTCGACGCCGCCGCCGCGGCGGCGCCGGGGTGGGCCGCCGCCACTCCCGGTGCGCGCGGCGAGGTGCTGCGCCGCGCCGCAGACGGGCTGGAGGCGCGGGCCGAGGAGCTGGCCCTGCTGATCACGCGCAGCGTGGCCAAGCCCATCGTCGAGTCGCGCGCCGAGGCGAGGCGCGCGGTGACCATCCTGCGCTTCGCATCCTCGCTGGGCGCGGCGCAGACGGGGCGGATGTGGCGTTCCGAGGATGCGGCCACCACGGTGCTGGCGGTGCGCGGGCCGGTCGGAGTCGTGGCCCTGATCACCCCGTTCAACTTCCCCGCGGCCATTCCGGCGTGGAAGCTGGCGCCGGCGCTCGTGGCCGGCAATGCCGTGCTCCTCAAGCCCTCGCCACCCGCCGCGGCGTGCGCGCAGGTGCTCGCCGAGGCCCTGCTGGAGGCGGGACTGCCCGAGGGTGTGTTCCGCGTCCTCGACGGCGACGCCGAGACGGGGGCGGCGCTGGTCGACGACGAGCGCGTCGCGGCGGTGAGCTTCACCGGCTCCACGGCCGCCGGCCGGCGCGTCGCCGAGGCGTGCGCACGTCGCGGCGCCCGGGTGCAGCTCGAGCTGGGCGGCAAGAACACCAGCATCGTGCTGGCGGACGCCGACCTCCCCGCCGCCGCCCGCGACGTCGCCGCGGCCGCCTACGGCTACGCCGGCCAGAAGTGCACCGCCACCAGCCGCGTGCTGGTCGCGCGCGAGGTGGCCGGCGAGCTGATCCGGCTGCTGGCTGACGCGACGGCGCACACGGTGGTCGGTGATCCCGAGGACCCGCGCACGGTGTGCGGACCGGTCATCGCGGCGGCGAAGACGCACCAGGTGGAGTCCGCGCTGCGCGGCGCCGACGTCGTCGCCCGCGCCGCTGTGCCGGAGCAGGGCGACCGCTGGGTCGCGCCGGCGCTGGTCCGCGATCCCGCCGAGGACTCGCCGCTGTGGCGCGACGAGCTGTTCGCGCCGGTGCTGGCGGTGACGAGCTTCGACAGCCTCGACGCCGCCTTCGCCACCGTCAACGATGCCGAGGACGGGCTGGCCACCGGCCTGTACACGACGTCCTCCGCCGCCGTGCACCACGCGCTCCGCGGCCTGCGCAGCGGAGTCGTCGCGGTCAACCGTCCCACCACGGGACTCGACGCCCACGTCCCCTTCGGCGGCATCCGCGGCAGCGGCGCCGGCCCTCGCGAGCAGGGGCCCGACTCGCTCGACTTCTACACCGAGGAGCGCACCGTGTACTGGCGCGAGCAGCCGCGATGAGCCTCATCGTCCGCTACACCGCCGGCGGCGAGCCGGCCCGCCTCGGCGCCGCTCACGACGACGGCGTCGCCCCGCTGCCCTTCGCCACTCTCGGTGAGGCGCTGCGCGTCCCCCTGGCGCAGCTGCGAGAGGCGGTCGAGCGCGCCGTGACCGCTCCGTCCCTGCCGCTCAACGCCGTGCGCCTCCTCGCGCCCGTCGACGAGCAGGAGGTGTGGGCGGCCGGCGTGACCTACCTGCGCAGCCGCGACGCGCGCCTCGAGGAGTCGGGCGGCGCCGACGTCTACCAGAAGGTCTACGACGCCGAACGCCCTGAGCTCTTCTTCAAGTGCGCAGGCCGGCGGGCCGTCGGGAGCGGGGAGAGCGTGGGAGTTCGTGCCGACTCCGGCTGGAACCTGCCGGAGCCCGAGATCGCGGTGGTGGTCAACGCCCACGGCGAGATCGCCGGCTTCACCGCCGGCGACGACGTCAGCTCGCGCGACATCGAGGGCGAGAACACGCTCTACCTCCCCCAGGCCAAGGTGTACGAGCGCTCCTGCGCCCTGGGCCCGGGGATCCGTCCCGCCTGGGAGCTGCCCGAGCAGCCCGTCTTCGAGATCGCGCTCACCGTCACCCGCGATGGCGAGGTCGTCGAGCAGGGCAGCACCGACACCTCGCAGATGGTGCGCGGCTTCGCCGACCTGGTCGGCTGGCTGACCCGCGCCCTCGACTTCCCCGACGGAGCGGTGCTGATGACCGGCACCGGCATCGTGCCGTCGAGCGAGTTCAGCCTGCAGGCCGGCGACGTGGTCAGCATCAGCGTCGACGGCGTCGGCGTGCTGGCCAACCCCGTCGTCACCGTGGGCCGCGGCGCGATCACCACCGCCCCGGGCGCGGCGCGGAGCTAGGGCGCCACCATCACGCCGCCCAGCGTCGCGCTCGACGCCGTCGCGGTGTACAGCGAGAGCAGGCCGCCGCTGTAGGCGCGTGGCGGCGGCGTCCAGCGGGCGCGTCGCTCGCGGAGCGCAACCTCGACCTCGGCCGGCGAGGCCTCGACGCCGTGCAGGCCGACGATCTCCAGGGAACGGCGCTCCAGGTCGACGGCGACCAGGTCGCCCTCCTCGACCAGGGCGATGGGGCCGCCGGCCGCCGCCTCGGGGGCGACGTGGCCGACGCAGGGCCCGTGCGAAGCGCCCGAGAAACGGCCGTCGGTGACCAGAACGCAGTGCTCGTTGAGCTCGTCCATGGCGGCGATCGTCGAGGTCACGTAGTACTGCTCGGGCATCCCCGAGCCGCGCGGCCCCTCGTAGCGGATGACGATGACGTCGCCGGGGACGATGCGGCCCTCGGTGAGCGCGGCCAGCGCCGCCTCCTGGGAGTCGAAGGGCCGCGCCGGCCCCACCCGGCGGGTGGCGCCGCGCACCCCGACGCGCTTGCACACGGCGCCCTCGGGAGCCAGGTTGCCGCTCAGCAGCACCAGCGATCCCACCGGCGAGAGCGGCTGCTGGCGCGGCCGGATCACATCGTCGGGCTCGATACCCATGCGCCGCAGCTTGTCGTGGCGCTCCTCGTACCAGCCCGAGGCGCGCAGCGCGTCGAGGTTCTCGCCCAGGGTGCGCCCGGTGACAGTGAGGCAGTCGAGGTGGAGCAGGTCGCGGATTCGGTCCATCACGGCAGGAACTCCGCCGGCGTGCCAGAAGAGGTTGGCGGGATGCTTGCCCGCCGGGCGCACGTCGAGCATCCATGGCGTGCGGTCGCTGATCCGCTGCATGGTCTCGTGCTCGAAGGCGATGCCCACCTCGCGGGTGATGGCGGGGAAGTGGAGCAGGAAGTTGGTCGAGCCGCCGACCGCGGCGTGCACCGTGTAGGC
>DASRDZ010000019.1:0-59483 GCA_035652335.1 Candidatus Dormiibacterota bacterium | reverse complement strand
TTGATCCGCTCGGCCACCTGCATGGCGTGCTGCTGTTCGTCGGCCGCGTGCTCGTTGAACTCCGCCTTGACGCTCTCGCTGGCGAGACCCGTGGCGACGATGGCGTGCTGCGTGTAGCGCAGCACGCAGACCAGCTCGGTGGCGAGCACCTCGTTGAGCACGGCGATGACCCGGTCGCGGTCCGCGCCATAGGCGTCGGTGACGGCGCCGCGCTCGATGTGCTCGCGCGCACGGCGGCGCAGGGTCTCGACGTCGGTCAGGAACTCACCGGCCACATGGCCACCTCCGATGGGCTGGGCTACCGCTCCATCCTGCCCGTCCTGCACCGCTCCCGTCGACCCGCCCGCCTCGGGGCCGGGGCGCCGCCACGGCCATCCGGCACGCCGGCCCGTGACCTTCGCCCCGGGCGCGATCGGCGGCGCGCCCATACCCTGGGCGGAGATGGACGCAGGCCACCCGGACCTGGTCGCCGCCGCGCGCGCCCCTGCGGAGGCGGTGGCCGCCGAGCTGGGCTCGTCCCCGCAGGGGCTGGGCTCGGCGGAGGCGGAGGAGCGCCTGCGCACCCTCGGCGCCAACGTGCTGCGCTACCACCGCGTCACCCCGCTCGGCGTGCTGCTGCGCCAGTTCCGCAACCCGCTGATGCTCCTGCTGCTCCTCTGCGCCGGCGTGTCGGGCTTCACGGGCGACCCCACCGACGCGGTCATCATCGGCGCCATCGTCGCGGTCAGCGTGGTGCTCAGCTTCGTCAACGAGTACCGCGCCGAGGCGGCGGTGGAGGCGCTGCACGCCGAGATCCACCATCGCGCGGTGGCCTGGCGCGACGGACGCCGCACCGAGGTCGACGCCACGGCGATCGTCCCCGGCGACGTCGTTGAGGTCGGGATTGGCAACATCATCCCCGCCGACCTGCGGCTGCTCGACGTCGACGAGCTGGAGTGCGACGAGGCGGTGCTGACGGGGGAGTCGCTGCCCGTGGCCAAGCAGTCGGCGGCGGCGCCGGACGCGTCGGGGGTCGACCTGCCCTCGTGCGCCTTCATGGGGACGATCGTCCACCAGGGCGCGGGGCGCGGCGTGGTGGTGGCGACCGGTCCCGCGACGGCGTTCGGCGCCATCGCCGCGGGCCTCGCCGAGCAGCAGGGGGCTAGCGCCTTCCAGAAGGGCCTCTCCGCGTTCTCGGTGCTGCTCGTGCGCGTCGCCGCGGTGCTGTCGGTGGCGATCTTCGCGTTCAACGTCGCCTTCCACAAGCCGCTGCTCGAGGCGCTGCTCTTCTCGCTGGCCATCGCCGTGGGCATCACCCCCGAGCTGATGCCGGCCATCGTCACCGTCAGCCTCTCCACCGGCTCGCGGGCGCTGGCCAGGCGCAAGGTGCTGGTGAAGCGGCTGGTCGCCATCGAGGACCTGGGCAACATCCAGGTGCTCTTCACCGACAAGACGGGAACGCTGACGCGGGGCGCCGTGGCCTTCGACCGCGCCCTCTCTCCGAGCGGCGCGGAGTCCGACCACGCACTGCTGCTGGGCCTGCTCTGCAACGAGGCGACCCCCACGGCGGACGGCGCCGTCGGGGGCAACGCGCTCGACCAGGCGTTGTGGTGCGCCCCGAACGCCGGGAGCATCGCGCAGCGCGCCGGCGGGACCGCTGCCTTCCAGCGCCTGGCGCGCCTGCCCTTCGACCACGAGCGCCAGCTCGCCTCGGTGATCGTGCAGAGCCCTGACGGCGCGCTGCTGGTGACCAAGGGCGCGCCGGAGTCCGTGCTTGCGCGCTGCCGCGAGTCGCCGGATGGGGCGGCGGCGACGCTGGAGCGCCTCTTCACGTCGGGCGCGCGTGTCGTCGCCGTCGCCGCGCGCGCCTGCGTCGCGCAGGCGGAGCTGCGCGCGGCCGACGAGCGCGCCCTCGAGCTGGCCGGCTTCCTCACCTTCGTGGACCCGCCCAAGCCGGATGCCGGCGCCTCCATCGAGCGGCTGCGCCGCCTCGACATCGAGGTGAAGATCATCACCGGCGACAACGGCACCGTGGCCGCCACCGTCTGCCGCCAGATCGGCATGGATCCGGGCACCGTCGTCACCGGCGCGGAGATCACAGCGCTGGACGACGACGCGCTCGCCGGGCTGATCCCGCACACCACGGTCTTCGCGCGCGTCAGCCCCGACCAGAAGACGCGCGTCATCAAGGTGGCGCGCCGCGGCGGCCGCGACGTCGCCTTCCTCGGCGACGGCGTCAACGACGCGGTGGCGCTGCACCACGCCGACGTGGGCATCTCCGTCGACTCGGCGACCGACGTGGCCAAGGACGCCGCCGACATCGTGCTGCTGGACAAGGATCTCGACGTCCTCGCCGACGGCGTCGTCGAGGGGCGGCGGATCTTCGCCAACACCATCAAGTACGTGCTGATGGCCACCTCGTCGAACTTCGGCAACATGTTCAGCGCCGCCGCCGCCTCGGTGTTCCTCAGCTTCCTGCCCATGCTGCCCTCGCAGATCCTGCTCAACAACCTGCTCTACGACGCCGGCCAGATGGCCATCCCCAGCGATTGCGTCGACGAAGAGGCGCTGGCCCGGCCCGCCGCCTGGGACCTGCACTTCGTGCGCCGCTTCATGCTCGTCTTCGGACCGCTCAGCTCCATCTTCGACTTCCTCACCTTCTGGGTCATGCTGGGCGCGCTGCACGCCTCGCAGAGCACCTTCCGCACCGGCTGGTTCGTGGAGTCGCTGGCGACGCAGACGCTGGTGGTGTACGTCATCCGCACCCGGCGCGTCCCCTTCCTGCGCAGCCGTCCCAGCCGGCTGATGCTGCTGATCCCCACCTCCTGCGCGCTGATCGGTGCGGTGCTCACCTTCACGCCGCTCGACGGCGTGCTCGGCTTCACCCGGCTGCCGCCGGTCTTCTTCCTCATCCTGCTGGGGATGGTGCTCACCTACCTCGCCCTCGTCGAGGCCGCCAAGGCGCGCTTCTACACCGCCCATCCCTTCGCCTTCGTCAAGCGGCCCAGCACCTCGGTGCAGCGGCTGGAACGCCGCATCCTCCGCCGCGCGGCGCGCTTCGTGCACCACGGTCCGCCCCACGCGAGCTGACCCGCGCCTCCGCGTGTCAGCGGGGCGGCTCGCGTCCCCCCGCGGCGAGGACGATCACCGCCACCAGCGCCACCGCCGACGTGGCCAGCAGCCCCGCCCCTGGGCCGGCCGCCGCCGCCACCGCGCTCGCCATCAGCGGCCCCACCACCAGCCCCACCGCCTGCGCGCTCTGCACGAAGCCGAACACGGTGGCGCGGATGTGCGCGGGCGTCTCCAGGCTGAGCATGGTGGCGACGCCGGGCGCGAGCGTGCCGCTGGTCATGCCGAAGATCAGCACCACGGGGAGGATGGCGGCCAGCGAGCCGAAGGTGCCGAGACCGACGAGGGCCAGTCCCATCACCGCGATGGCGATCAGCGACGCGCGCAGATGCCCGGTGCGCGACGCGAAGCGCGCGTACATCGCCGCCGCGATGCCGGTGCCGACGCCGCTCACGGTGAAGGCGACGCCCGTGACCAGCGTCGCCGTCGCCGCGAAGATGCCGACGAAGCGCAGCACCAGGAGGGGCTGCATGGCACCGCTCACCGTCGTGTAGAGCGCCTGCACAAGGAGCAGCACGCTGACGATCCGCACCGTCTGGCGGCCGAGCGCATGCACCTCGCGCCACCCGCCCCGGCGGTGGCGGCCGTCGGCGCCGCGCGGGCGCCGCGTCTCGCGGACCATGAGCAGCACCGGGATCACCGCGGCGGCCTCGATCGCCGCGCCGGTGAAGTACGTCGCGCGCAGGCCGAGGAACCCCGCCACCGCGCCCGACACCGCGGGGCCGAGCGCTGTGCCGAAGGCGTTGGCGGCGCTCACCCAGCCGAGTGCGAAGGGAACCCGGTCGTTGGGCGTCTCGGCCGCGGCCACAGCGATGGCCACCGGAGTCGTCCCTGAGAGCAGGCCGAACAGCACGCGGAAGACGACCAGCTCGACGACGTTGGTCGACAGCCCCATGCCCAGCACGGTGATCGCGCCGCCGAGCATGGCCCGCACCAGCATCGGCTTGCGCCCGTAGCGATCGGCCACCGCGCCCCACACCGGTCCCGACACGAAGAGCCCCACGCCGAGCCCCGCCGAGGCGACGCCCGACCAGAGGGCGAGCTGGTGCGGGTCGGTGATGCTCAGCTCGTTCCTGAGGAAGAGGGGGATGAAGGGAAAGGTGAAGGTGAGCCCGAAGATGGCGGCGAGCTGCCCGATGAACAGCGCCACGACGTTGCGCCGCCAGTCGACCCCGCCCTCGTTGATCGCCGCCGGCGCGTCCGCCGTGCCGGTCACCGGCGAGGTCGACCGGCGGGCGCGGCGACGACCATGCATATGATCATCACGGAAGCATAGCCGCCCCGCGGCGGCGCGCCGGGGAGGTCGGGTCAGCCGTCCGCCAGGTCGACCACCACGGGGGCATGGTCCGACGGCGCCGTCCCCTTGCGCGCATCGCGGTCGATGTAGGCGTCCTGCAGCCGCGGCGCAAGGGCGCGGCTGAGCAGCACCAGGTCGATCCGCATCCCCTCGCCCTTGTGGAACATGCCGGCGCGGTAGTCCCAGTAGGTGAAGGGACGTCCCTTCATCGCCCGCGGCTGCACGTCGGTGAAGCCGAGGTCGAGCAGCGCCGACAGCGCCTCACGCTCCGCGGCACTGACGTGCGTCGAGCCGATGAACTGGGCGGGATCCCAGACGTCGTCGTCGCCAGGGGCGATGTTGAAGTCGCCGCACACGAGGGTGGGATGCGACGCGGCGTCGCCGGCGTGCAGGGCGGCGCGCAGCGCGGTGAGCCAGGCCAGCTTGTACGCGTAGTGCGGCGAGTCCAGGCTGCGCCCGTTGGGGACGTACAGCGACCAGACGCGCACACCGCCGCACATGGCGTCGATGGACCGCGCCTCCAGCTCCTCGAAGGGCGGCTCCTCGGCGAAGCCGCGATGGACGTCGTCGAGGCCGGCGCGCGAGAGGATGGCCACGCCGTTCCAGCGTCCTGCGCCGTGCGCGGCCACCTCGTAGCCGAGCGAGGCCAGCTCCAGGGTGGGGAACGACGCCTCCGCCACCTTGGTCTCCTGCAGGCACACGACGTCGGGCCGCGCCTGCTCCAGCCAGGCGAGCAGGCGGGGCAGGCGGGCGACCAGGGAGTTGACGTTCCAGGTGGCGAGGCGCATCCGCACAGGATGGCAAGTCGCGGGACCCTCGCGGGCGACGGCCGCCCGCGACGCGCTCAGCCGCCCGCGCGGCTCATGGTGCAGCGCCCCTCGCCACCGGCGCGAGCTGCTGCGCCTGCCTGCTCTCTGCGGGCGGCGGAGGGAAGGGCACGCGCTGCTCGACCGCCGCGCGGTAGCGCGCGGTACGCGCGGGGAGGTTCACGGTGACCACCGCCGCCGTCCTGCCGTCGCGCCCGTACGCGGCCACGAACCGGCGCGCAGCGCGGTCGCCCTCGACGATGCGCAGCTCGTCGCCCGCCCGCGGCACGCCGAGCATCTGCAGGCGCAGGTCGTGCATGTCCGACCAGAACCAGGGATCGGGGCGGTACGGCTCCGCGGAGTCGCCGTGCAGCAGCGCCCGCGCCGCCACCGCGCCCATGTGGTTGGCGTTGTCGAAGTGCTCGATGCGCACCGCTCCGCCGAGTCCGTCGAAGTCCCAGCGGGCGACGTCGCCGGCGGCGACGACACCCTCGACCTCGACGGCGCGGCAGCGCGAGTCGCAGACGACGCCGTCGTCGAGGCGCACGCCGGACTCCTCCAGCCACTCCGTCGCAGGCGTCACGCCGAGCGCAACCACGACGAGATCCGCGGGAATGGTGCTGCCGTCGTCCAGCCGCACACCCTCCACCGTCGCGCCTCCCAGCACCGACTCGGCGGCGCGACCGGTGCGCACCTCGGTGCCGTGCTCGCGGTGGATCTCGGTGACCAGCGCGCCCAGGTCGGGGCCGAGCGCGCCGTGCAGCAGCGCCGGGGTCGGCTCCACGACCGTCACGGCGGCGCCGGCGTCGCGGCAGGTCGCGGCCACCTCCGAGCCGATGAAGCCGCCACCGAGGACGGCGACGCGCGGCCGGGACTGCAGCGCGGCGCGCAGGGCGATGCAGTCGTCGACGGTGCGCAGCGTGTGCACACCCTCGCAGCCGTCGGGAACCATCGCCTCGGGAAGGCTCCGCGGCCGCGCGCCGGTGGCGACGACCATGCCGTCGAAGCCGATGCGCTCCTCGCCGTTCGCGGTGACGACGGTGACCGACCGATCGGTCAGGTCGAGCGCCGTGGCGCGCGTGCCGGTGCGCAGCTCGAGGTGCAGGTCGTCACGGATGCGCAGGTCGACCTTGTCGCGCTCCCAGCTGCCGGCGAGGAGCTGCTTGGAGAGCGGCGGCCGCTGGTAGGGAGGATGCGACTCCTCCCCCACCAGGGTCAGCCGCCCGTCGAAGCCCTCTGCGCGCAGCGTCTCGGCGGCGCGCAGGCCCGCCAGCGAGGCTCCGACGACGAGGACCGACCGCAACGGCACGGTCAGTCCTCGATGCTCAGCGACTGGGTGGGACACGCGCGCACGGCGTCTTCGATCTTCGCGCGCATCGCGTCGGGCGGGGTCTCGTCGAGGATGGTGAGCTCACCGTCGTCCTCGACGCGGAACACCTCGGGGGCGACGCCCATGCACATGGCGTTGCCCTCGCACGTGGCACGGTCGACGAGCACGCGCATCATCGTCACCTCCTGTAGGCTGATATGCAGCACCCCACGGGTTACGGTATCAACGCCGTCGTTTTTCGCACAACCGGAGTGTCGCGACCAGCCGGGAGGGGTCCACGGAGGAACGCGAGCATGAGCACCCCGGCAACCCGAGTCGCCGGCGCCGCCGTGGCCACCGAGGCGCGCCCGCAGCAGAAGGCTCCCGCCGCACCTGAGGGCTATCCCGCCGCGCGCCGCCGCGTGCAGTTCGACTGGGAGAAGACCCCACTGCACTGGGTGCCCGATGACGCCTTTTCGACGCACGTGATGAATGTGCTGCATCTGCTGCTCCCGACGGGTGAGCGCTGGTTCGTCGAGGTGGTCAACAAGGCCACCCCGCAGGTGAGGGATCCCGAGCTGCTGGCGGCGATCAAGCCCTTCGTGCGCCAGGAGGCGTGGCACGCCTACGCGCACCAGGAGGTGCTCAAGCACCTGGCCGCGCAGGGGCTCGACGCCAAGCCGTTCACCGAGCGGCTCGACCGCTACTTCCGCGCCGTGCTCAGCGACCACCCGCGCCTGCCCGCGTTCCTGCAGCCGTGGTGGCTCAACCGCCGTCTCGCCGTCGTCGCCGCCATCGAGCACTTCACCTGCGTGCTGGGCAAGTGGATCCTGGAGAACGAGGAGCTGGAACGCATCGGCGCCGACGCCTCGATGCTCGACCTGCTGCGCTGGCACGGCGCCGAGGAGGTGGAGCACCGCGCGCTGGTGTGGGACGTGCACGACGAGCTGAGCGGCAGCCATCTGCAGCGCGTCACCGCGATGCTCGAAGTGGCCGTGATGCTCTCGCTGCGCTGGTACCAGGCTGCGCGCTTCCTCATGCTCAACGACCCGACGCTGCACGGCGAGAAGCCGACCCTGCGGCGCTGGCTGCGCGCTGCGCGCGAGAAGCGCCTGCCGTCGCCGGGGCTGCTCTACGGCGCCGTGCCCCGCTACATGCGGCGGCGGCACCACCCCAGCCAGGAGGCGACCACCGCCTGGGCGCTGCAGTACCTGCGGCGCAGTCCGGCGGCGAGCGTGGCGCAGATAGACTGAGCGCCGATGCAGCTCGGCCTCCACGTCAGCGACTTCACCTTCCCCGGTGGGCCTGCGCGCCTGCGCGACGACCTCAGCGACATCGCCCAGGCCGCCGAGGCCGCCGGCTTCGACCGCCTCAGCGTCATGGACCACTTCTTCCAGATCGGCGTGCTCGGTCCGCCCGAGCACGAGATGCTGGAGGCGTACACGACGCTCGGCTTCCTGGCCGGGCGCACGTCGCGGCTGAAGCTCTTCGCCATGGTGACCGGCGTCATCTACCGCCAGCCCGGGCTGCTCGCCAAGGCGGTGACCACCCTCGACGTCCTCTCCGGCGGTCGCGCCATCCTCGGCATCGGCGCCGCCTGGAACGAGGCGGAGTCGCGAGCCCTCGGCTTTCCCTTCCCGCCGCTCGCGGAGCGCTTCGAGCGGCTGGAGGAGGCGTTGCAGATCGTCCTGCAGATGTGGAGCGACAGCGACGCGCCGTACCACGGTCGCCACTACACGCTGGAGCGCACGTTGAACGCGCCGCAGCCGCTGCAGCGCCCCCATCCGCCCATCCTCATCGGCGGCAGCGGTGAGCGCAAGACGCTGCGCCTGGTCGCGAAGTATGCGGACGCGTGCAACATCTTCTCGGGCGCCGACCTGGCCCACAAGCTCGACGTCCTGCGCGCCCACTGCGAGCGCGAGGGTCGCGACTACGACGCCATCGAGAAGACGGTGCTGTTCAACTTCGACGCCGGCGAGAACGGCGAGCGCGCCGCCGAGCTGGTGGAGCCCATCCGTGAGTTCGCCCGGCTGGGCTTCCACGAGGTGCACGGGTCCCTGCGCAACGTCTCCCGCATCGCACCGATCGAAGCGATCGGCCGCGAGGTGATCCCCGCCGTCGCGGAGCTCTGAGTCTCGCCGGAGCGGCCCGTCGGGATAGACAGCCGCGGACGCGCAACAGTCGGGGTACGCGGCCGATCTCCCCGTGATGCAGACCGGCCGCCGCCGGCTCCCGTGTGTTCGAGCGTGCCCGTCCACACGGCCCGACCCAGATCCGGACACACATGGGGACCAGCATGCGGATGCCGGCAGCCGACCGCGAGCGCTCCAGGAGCGCCCACCGCCCCCGTCTCGACGGCGCGCTCTCCGTGCTCGCCGTCGCCTCCCTCGCCGCCCTCGCGGCGCTCCAGGCGCCAGCCGCCACGCCGGCCGGCGCCGCAGCGGCGGCGGCAGTCGGCGCTGCGCCGGCCGCCGACACCTCGTGCCGCGGCGCCCTGCCGGCCGCCCCGGGCGCCGACCTCGTCTGCAACCGTCCCGGCGGACCGGAGAGCTTCCACGACCAGGCATCCCGCCTGAGCCAGCAGGTCGCCCGCGCCGCCGCGCCGTTCGGCTCCATGGCCCCCGGCGCCTACGCCGCGGCGGTGCGGCAGCGCAGCGCCGTGCCCGGCGCGGGGAGCCTGCCGGGCACCGGCGCCACCTGGAAGCCGGTGGGCGGCACACCGGAGTGCGCGGGGCCCTCGACGACGGGCTCCACCTGCCCGCCGGCGTCGAACGCCAACGGCAACTACCCCGAGTCGCCGCTCGGCATGGTGCAGCTCTCCGGCCGCGTCACCAGCTTCGCCGCCGACCCCGCCGACGCCGCCCACCTCTGGGTCTCCGCCGCGGCGGGCGGCGTCTCGGAGACGCACGACGGCGGCTCCACATGGACCCCGATCGGCGACGGCCTGCCCACCCAGGTGGTCGGCGCCATCGCCTACGACGCCGCCACCCGCACACTTCTGGTCGGAACCGGCGACAACTCGTTCGGCCAGGACGGCATCAGCGGCCACGGCATCGCGCTGACCCGGGACGACGGTGCCACCTGGACCGCCGCCACCGGCATCCCCGACCTCGCCCTCAGCTTCCGCATCGTGGTCTCCCCCGTGGACAGCAGCGGCAGGACCATCTACGCCGCCACCAGCAAGGGCCTCTTCCGCTCCACCGACGGAGGCGCCAGCTTCGTCAACCTCGACCTGCCCACCACGCCGGCGGGCTACACGCCCAACTGCGCGGGTGACACCACCGCGCCGCTCTGCTTCTTCGCCAGCGTGGTCACCGACGTCGTGGTGCGACCCACGGCGAGCAGCAACGGCCCCGCGGGCGCGGTGATGGCGGTGGTGGGCTGGCGCGCCGGCGCCAAGCCCGACCTCGACCCCAGCGGCACCCAGCTCACCTGTGGCTCCACCGGCTGCGTGCAGTCGCCGCAGAACGGCATCTACGCCTCGACCAGCGGCGACCCCGGCAGCTTCAGCTGGGTCAGCGGCGCGAGCAACGGCTTCGCTCCCGACGGCATCGTCGGGCGCACCGCCCTGGGGGGCGTCACCGGCGCGGGGCAGAACCCCGACGCGGTGTACGCCCTCGTCGAGGACGTGCAGAAGTTCAACCACTGCCCGGACTACGCGGACACCGTCTCCCCGATCTGCAACGCCACCATCAACGGCGAGCTGGTCTCCACCGTCCTCGACGGTCTCTACGCCACCTACGACTTCGGCAAGACCTGGACCAAGATCATGGACTGGTCGCAGCTGCGCGGCCCGTTCACCAACAGCGCGTTGGCCGCCGAGGCCGGCTACTCTCCGGGCATCCAGGCCTGGTACAACCTCAACGTGGTCGTGGACCCGACCACCAAGGACGCCAACGGCGATCCCACGCGCGTGGTCTTCGGCCTGGAGGAGCTCTGGGAGAACAACAACGGCCCGGCGTCGCAGGTGATCGGCAACCCGCTGCACACGGTGTGGACGCGGCAGAAGACGTACGGCGCAACGCCGGGTGACGCGCCCTGGGTGGTGATCGGCCGCTACTGGAACGCCTGCGCCGGTCTCAACACCGGCGTGCCGTGCAACCCGTCGAGCCTGTCCGACCTCACCAGCGCCGTCACCACCACCCATCCCGACCAGCACGCCGAGGTCTTCGTCCCCGACGGCTCCGGCGGCGTGACCCTGTTCGCGGGCAGCGACGGCGGCGTCTTCAAGCAGCACGCCGGCACCGGCGCCGACTTCAACAACCAGAGCTGGAACGACGGGCAGAACGTCGGCCTGCACACCCAGCAGCCGTACGACGCCGAGATGGCCAGGGACGGGACCGTCGTGTCCGGCCTGCAGGACAACGGCGAGGAGAAGATCACGCCGGACGGTCACCAGTACGAGATCTTCGGCGGCGACGGCTTCTTCACCACCATCGACCCGGGCAACAGCGCGAACATCCTCGAGGAGTACAGCTACGGCGTGGTGAGCGGCACCAACGACGGCGGCAACACCTGGTTCCTCACCGACACCGACCAGGCGGGCAACAGCACGTGTAGCTCGAGCACGGCGCTCTTCTCCACGCCCATCGAGCAGGACCCGACGACGCCGGGGCACGTCGTGATCGGCTGCACCCAGGTGCAGGAGGCGACCCAGGGGTACGCCAGCACCTGCGTCGATCCCACCTGCAGCACCTACACCAATCCCTTCGTCCAGGTGTTCGACCTGGGCACGGCGCCGGGGGGGAACACGAACAACATCCCGTCGGCGGTGGGCGTGCGCGGCGCCAGCATCTACGTCGGCTACTGCGGCTACTGCGACGTGGTCACCGGCGGCCTGCCCTTCCACAGCGGCATCGCCACCAACGTGGGCGGCTCGCAGCCGCCGCAGATCGGCACCAGCAACGGCTGGCACTTCGCCGCCGGGCTGTGCGGCAACTGCGGCACGCCCGACGGCAAGCTGCCGCAGCGCTACATCACCTCGATGCAGATCGACCCGTCCGACCCCAACACCGTCTACCTGACGATGGGCGGCTACGGGCGCCGCTGGATCCCGCCGGGCGCACTCGGCGACACGGTGGGCGAGGTGGGCACGGGCCACGTCTTCAAGTCGACCGACCACGGCGAGCACTTCACCGACATCAGCGGCAACCTGCCCGACGCGCCGGCCAACTGGACGGTGCTGCACGGCGGCCAGCTGGTGGTCGCCACCGACGTCGGCGTGTTCATCAGCGACCCGGCCACGCCGGTGAGCAGCTTCGTGAGCACAAGCACGCCGAGCATCGCCTACGGCCTGCTGGGCACGGGGCTGCCGGTGACACCTGCGTTCACGCTGCGCCAGAGCCCGGCCGACCCCAACACGCTGCTGATCTCCACCTATGGTCGCGGCGACTACACCTACACCTTCCCGCCGAGCGCGCCGGGAGTGGTCAGCACAGCTCCAACCGCCGCGGCACCGCCGCTGCCCAACACATCGGGACCGGCGTTGGCCGGCGAGGCCGGGTTCGCCGGCGCGGCGGTGCTCACCCTGCTGACCGTGTCGGCGCAGCGGCGGCGTCGTCGCACGGACGTCTGAGGGGCGGCGCCAGTCATCGGTCGGGCAGGGAGCCCTACCGCTCTCTTCACCATGTGCAGCCCGGCGCCCGGGACCGCCCGCTTGACGTCGGGAAAACGATTTCTCTAGGCTTCCCCGGTGGGGGTGCCGTCAGGGTTCGCCTGGCCGTTCAGGGAGGCACATCCCCGTGCAGACGAGATGGCTGGTGGCGGGCGGTGCGGCTCTCCTGCTGCTCACGGGCTGCGGCGCCGCGCCCACAGCGCTCGCACGCGACACGCTGCCGCCCGCGCCGGCGACGGACGTCCCCGCGGTGACGCCCGGCAGCAGCGCGTCCGCGCCAGGTGTGGTCGCGCTCGCGGGCGGCGGCGGCGCCGGCGGAACGGTGGCGAACGCCGGGCACCGCTCCACCGCGACACCGAACGCGACCGTGTGGCTCTGCCACCCCGGCGTCGCACCCGACCCCTGCGTCGGCGACCGCTCGACGACGGCGGTGTCGGCCCACGAGACCCGGACGGTCTCCCCGTCGTCCCCGGCCAACACCAGGAACGTCGACTGCTTCTACGTGTACCCGACGGTGAGCAACGAGTCGAGCGACAACTCCGACCTCCAGGTCCAGCAGGCGGAGATCGACGTCGCCCAGGAGCAGGCGTCGCAGTTCTCCTCCGTCTGCGACGTGTGGGCGCCGATGTACCGGCAGATCACCTGGACGGGCCTCGCCCACGGGTCGGCACAGGTCGTGGTCACCGCGCTCTCCAGCCTGGCCGCGGCGTTCACCGACTACATGGCGCACGACAACCACGGTCGGCCCATCGTCTTCATCGGGCACTCGCAGGGCGCGGCGATGCTCATCATGCTGCTGCGCAACTCGTTCGACCACAGCGCGGCCCTGCGCCATCAGCTGATGTCGGCGATCATCCTGGGCGGCGACCTCACCGTCGCGCCCGGCAGCACGGTGGGCGGCGCCTTCGAGAACATTCCCGCGTGCACCTCACCGGGCCAGACCGGCTGCGTGATCGCGTACTCCAGCTTCCTGGAGGAGCCGCCGCAGGACACGGGGTTCGGCAAGCCGGGGCAGGGCGCGGCCCTGCTCTGGGGTGAGACGCAGACATCGGGGCAGCAGGTGCTCTGCACCGACCCCGCCGCCCTCGACGGCAACGCCGGCTCGCTGAAGCCGCTCTTCCTCACCTCCAGCCAGCCGAACCAGGCGGTGACCACGCCGTGGGTCACCTACCCGCAGCTCTACACCGGCTCCTGCCAGTCGAAGGACGGCATCACCTGGCTGCAGGTCAACCCGTCGACCGACCAGACCGACGTCCGCCCGCGGGTGAAGGAGAACGCGGGACCGGCGTGGGGGCTGCACCAGTACGACGTGGACCTCGCCCTGGGCAACCTCATCGACATCGTCGCCGGCCAGGAGGCGTCCTACCACTGACCTCAGCCGAGCTGGAGGCGGGCCAGCGCGTGGACCTCGTCGCGCGTGCTCTCGTAGAGCCGCCGGTAGACGCCGTACAGCTCGCCATACACGTCGCGCGTCCGCGCGTCGGGCTCGACGCACGCGGCCGTCTCGTACCACTGCGCTGACGGATCGACGACCCCGGCGCCGCGGGCCGCCAGCAGCGCGTCGCCGTACGCGGCCCCGACGGTGCACGCGGGGATCTGCTGCGGACGCCCCAGCACGTCGCTGACCACCTGCGTCCACAGCGACCCCCTGGTGCCGCCGCCGACGGCGCGCAGGACGCTCGTCTCCACGCCGACCTGCTCGAACACCTCGAGGTTGTGGCGAACTCCCATCGCGGTGCCTTCGAGGACCGCGCGGTAGAGGTGTCCCCGCGTGTGACGCAGGGTCAGCCCGGCGATGGTGCCGCGGGCCAGCGGGTCGAAGAGGGGCGTGCGCTCCCCGGCGAAGTACGGAAGCACGACGAGGGCGTCGGCGCCCGGCGGCGTCGCCGCAGCCTCGTCGATGAGTGCCTCGAACGGTGCTCCGCCGGTGACGTCGCGCAGCCACGCGGTGACCGCGCCGGACGTGGCCATCCCCGCCGCAACGGTGCGGGTGTGCGGCTGCACGCCGGCGGTCTGCCAGATGCGCTCGTCGGGTCTCGCCGAGTCCGCGGCGGCGACCATGAACATGGTGGTGCCGTACATGAGCATGAGGCTGCCGGGCGCCTCCACCCCGATGCTCAGGGCCTCCGACCAGGCGTCGATGGTCCCCGCGACGACAGGCGTGCCGGCCGGGACGCCCGTCTCGCCGGCCGCGGCGGCGGTCACGCTGCCGGCGGAGTCGCCCGGCCACTGCAGCGCGGGCCGGGCCATCCCGCCCCACAGGTCCACGCCGACAGAGTCCCTCCAGCGCGCGGCAGCCAGGTCGTACAGCGGGTTGCACTGGCTCGCGGAATGGTGGTCGAGCACGTACTCGCCGGTGAGGCGGTGGACCAGCCACGACGAGGCCATGAAGAACCGGCGCGCGCGCTCCCACACCTGCGGCTCGTGCCGCTGCAGCCAGAGCAGCTTGGGGCCGACCGCCTGGCTGGTCAGTGGTGACCCGCCCCACGCCAGCATCCCCTGCGCGCCGAGCCGTTGCTGCAGCTCCGCGATCTCCGCGGTGGCCCGGGTGTCGACGCCGTAGAGGATGGCGGGGCGCAACGGTGTGCCCGCGTCGTCGGTGACCAGGACGCACGGGCCGATGCCGCTGACGGCCACACCGGCCACCTCACCGCGACTGCGCGCGGCCGCGGTCAGCTCGCGAAGGATGTCGCGGCAGTCCGCCCACCACATCGCCGGGTCGTGCTCGAACCAGCCCGGCTGCGGCATCGACGTGGTGTGCGCGCGCTCGGCGACGGCGAGCACCTCACCGTCGGAGGTGGCCAGCACCCCCTTGGAGCTGGAGGTGCCGATGTCGACGCCGAGCAGCAGCGCGCCCACGCTACGCGGCGGGCACCGCTCGAAGGCTGCCGAAGGGGTCGTAGTCGATGTCGAGCAGGCGGCACACCTCGCGCAACTCGGCGACGTGGTCGCCGGGGATCGCGTGGATGTGGTTCGACCCGTAGCGCTGCAGGAACTCGTCGGCGCCGGCGCTGAAGCGGGTGAAGGCGTGCGGCCACTCGAACGTCGAGGCGTGGGCGAGCCGGTCGTTGGTGGCCTCGTCGAAGGACTCGAAGGCGCCCTGCAGCACGTGCATGCGGTAGCGTCCGTCGCGGCGGGTGAGCCGGGCGAAGGTCATCTCGCCGGGAGCGGCGATGTGGTGCACCGAGGCGCCGCCCGCGGGGAAGAAGAACACCTCGGGGTACAGGTGCGTCCTGCTCAGGTTCTCCAGCGGGTCGTCGCTGCGCGCCGCGTACCAGGTGGCGTGCTGGCCGGAGTTGCAGAGGTCCCAGATGCCGAGGTCCTCGTGGTAGTGGCGGACGTCGGCGAAGAGCACCGGCGTGCCGCTCAGGTGCTTGAGGATCTGCATGGTGAGCGCGGCGTCCATGTCGGACTCGGTGGCGCACACGTGGGTCGGCTTCTCGCCCTCCCAGTCGTAGGGGTCGTTGAGGAAGGCCTCGGCCACGTCCATGGTGCAGAAGTGGTTGGTCATCTCCGGCTGGCCCTTGATGCCGGAGAAGTCGAGGTGCCACTCGTCGATGAGCTCGCGCATCGCGTAGTAGACCCGGATCTGCCGCTCCAGCAGCTCGGGTGTCAGCTTCCTGCCGTCGTAGTGGACGCCGGCGGCGTTCTGCTCCAGCCATTCGCGTCCCGCGCGCACCCGCGCGTCCGGCACGCTGTCGGAGCGGCGCACCAGCTCCCACTGGTCGATCTCCTCGACGTCGACGCCGAAGGTGCGCATCCACTGGTCGGTGTTGGAGACGGCGGTGTACATGCCCATGGGGCGCCCGCCGATGCGGCCGAAGGTGGAGCCGCGCAGCGCGCTGACGGCGCGGGCCGCGCGCACCGCCGCGTCCACCTGGGCCAGCACGCACGGGTCCTCGATGTCGCCGGAGATGCGGCGGTGCACCCGGTCGACCTGGTCGAGGCCGCCGCCGGCGGCGAGCAGGCCGACCATGCCGGGCTGCTCGGGGTTGATGTTGGAGAAGAGGAGCAGCGGCCCGGTTGTCGCCTCCGCCGCGAGCATGCTGAAGTGCGGGAACGCCCACACCGGGTAGTGGAAGATGGTGAGGTCGGGCCGCTGCGCCGCGACGGCGCGCGCCTCGCGCACCGCCATCTCGTTGCTGCCCACCGGCGCGCAGCCGTGCACCACCTCGTGGCCGCGCGCGCGCAGCGCGGCGACGACGCGCCGCTCCGCCTGCTCGCTGAACTCGCGCGTGTGCGCGTACGCGAAGTCGCGTCCGTCCGAGAACGTCAACAGCCCAAGCCTCGCCATGGTCTCTCCTCAGCGCTCGTACCGGGCGGCGAGCCCGGGGTGCGGCCCGGGACCCTTGCGGCCGCCCAGACCGCCGCATATAGTACCCGGTGGGTAAACGTTTTCTCAAGTACCTGATGGCTGGTGAGGAGTCGCACCGACGTGAGCCGAGCACAGACGCCACGCATCGCCGATGTGGCGCGGCGGGCCCGGGTCTCCCTCGCCACCGTCTCGCGAGCGCTCAACGGCAAGAGCAGCGTCGACCCCACGCTGGCGGCGCGCGTGCACGCCGCGGCGACGGAGCTCGGCTACCGTCCGAACCACGCCGCCCGGAACCTGCGCGCCAGGTCGAGCACGGTGTGGGGGATCGTCGTCGCCGACATCACCAACCCGTTCTTCACCCGGATCGTGCGCGCCGTCCAGGACGCCGCCTGGAAGGAGCGCCGCACCGTCATCGTCTGCAACACCGACGAGGACCTCGACCGCGAGCGCGGCGCCATCGACGTCCTGGTCGCCGAGGGTGTCGGCGGCGTCATTATCGCGCCCGCCTCGGAGACCGCCACCGACGTGCGTCCGCTCATTGACCGGGGCATCCCGGTGGTGGCCATCGACCGCCGCCTCCCCACCGCCGTCGACTGCGTGCTGGTCGACAACGTCGCCGGCGGTCGCGCGGCCACCGAGCATCTGCTCGGCGCCGGCGCGCGACATCTCGCGTGCATCACCGGGCCGCGTGACACCACCACCGCCCGCGAACGCCTCCTGGGGTTCCGCCAGGTCCTAGCCGCAGCAGGAGCTGGGCGCGGCGCCTTCTCCCATGCCGACTACCGCGAAGACGGCGGCCGTGCAGCGCTGCTCCGCTGGATCCGCGAGGATCGCCTTCCCGACGGCGTCTTCGTCGCCAACAACCTGATGACCCTCGGCGTGCTCCGCGCCGCCTACGAGCAGGGCATCGGCGTCCCAGGCGACCTGCGTGTGGTGGGGTTCGACGAGCTGCCCTGGGGCGGCGGTGTCGCGGGGCAGGTGCCGGTCGTGGTGCAGCCCACCACCGCGATGGCCGAGGCGGCCGTGGCAATGCTCGCCAGGCGCGAGGCGGGCGATCGCGGGCCGGCGCGCAATGTCGTGCTGACGCCCCGGCTGCATGCGCCGGACTGGAGCGCGAAGCTCACCGCCGTCGCAGGACTACTGCCATTTGCGGGCTGCCCGGAAACCTTGGACCCGGACAGCCCGCATCAACTCGTCCGCCGGCCTTAGCTGACCGTTCCCAGCAGGCGCCCTGCTGCGCTGCCCCGGTCACTGAGGTCGCTCACGTCATCGAGCCGACTTCCGCCAAGACGAATGATGTTGCCGTCGCTTCGGAGCGATACGTCGCGGCCACAAGGGACCGTCATCGACGGCACCTCCAGGCAACTGGCCACCGGAGCGTGGTCAGTCCGAGCACTCGCGCGAGAATCCATCAGCTCGTTCAGTTCGATGAGTGTCACTTCGATGCTTCGACCACACTCGCTCACTGCGTGCAGTTGTCGCTGGGTGGCCCACAGCCATGTGGTCATGGTCGCAACGGACGCCATCGTTGTGCGGGATTCCCGCCTAAGCTGTGCGACATGCACCAACGCTCGTGATGACATGGCGACCGTTGCTGCAAACGCCGTCGTTGCCACAACGCGGAAACCGTGCGGTGCATACGTGATGGTCAGGGCGCACGCGACAGCGGTTGCCAAGGCCATTGTCACCACGCTTTCTGTGCGTGTCAACCACCGCCTATACATGTTCATTTCCTTCCTCGATTCGGATGGTTTACGTCACACCTCGTACGGTGATGACCTCATTGTCCTCACGGATCGTCTCGCCGTCTAGGCATCACCTCCGGATGAGGTTGTTTCATTCTCCTAACCGTCGGTCGGGGTGCTTCGAGTTGTCCCCGGCGTCGTCGCTCGCGAATTTCTCGATGAGCGAGCCCACTTCGCCATAAGCCGCCAACCACCTCTCCATCGCCTCGTCGTTCTTGAGGGCGTTGGGAAGTTCTTGATCCAGCGTCTCGAGAGGCTGACTGACGGCGTTGTCGCGACGCGTGTCGGCATCCATGGAACGTACGTCGGCCTCGTCCCGACGAAACGCGCTGACGATGCTCACGACAGCACTGATGGTGAAGAGCCCCAAGAAAACGTAGAACCCCACTGTCAGCGCGGTGTCGCCCGTCTGATGAAGTGCGAAGAAGTGCAGCGTACCGGTCACGACCGTGCCTGTGCCGAGGCCACCGAGCATGAACCAGCTCGCCCGTCGGTGCCTGGCTCTGGTCATGGCCGGAGGTCTCCGAGATGAAATCTGACCACAGTTCGATGCCTCACGAGCATGGGACGAAGTCACCCTTCCCTGGTGAGTCGCAGCTATGGCCGAAAGCCGGACGTGAGCAGTGCAGCGCACCGGTGGTCGTCGTCTGACCGTGGGTCAGCTACAACGGCGAATGCCGTAGCCGCGACTGTCGTTAACCTAGTGAAGGAGGCGGTGGCGCCCGGATCGACGGCGTCGACTCCGATGGCCCCCGCCAGGCGGTGCTCGGAAAGGAAGGGAAGGAATGAAGAAGCTCTCTGAACTCGCGGTGGCATCTTGCCTCGTCGGCGTGCTGATCACCGTAACGGCACCGTCCGTTGGCGAGCACAGCGGCTGGCCTCAGGCAACGACATGCGTGACCGTCGGCCCGACGTGGGTACTCGGTCAGCAGGTGCTTGACGCCTACGAGGTCTGTCTCCCTCTGGCCAGCGCCGCCGCTGGTTGAGTAGGCGTGGGCGTCGGCGCCTGCGCGAGGCCCGTCGACCCCTTCCATCCAAGTCGCGCAGGCTGCGTCGCCTTCCATGCTGATACAGAACTGGTGCCGCAGCCAAGACTAAACATCTTGCCATCACCGTCGGCAGGCCCCGTGTCCATCGATCCCGGCGGCACGGGCAACCTCGGGGGCGAGGCAAAGGACCGCCGCTACGGTGGGGCCGCCACGAAGGGCCGACGCGCGCCGACCGACACCACCGGCCCCACAACCCTGCCCGGGGCGCCGTTGAGCGGGAGTGAGCGCCCGTTGGCACCTCGTGCCAGATTTTGGCGATTGGGCCGTCTTAGGTGTTTAGAGGGGTGGGAAGGATCCAAGGTTCGTGGCACGCCGGGGTGGGAAGGACCCGGCGCGACCGACCGTATCGGTTGCGTTGGAGGTTCTGGCCATGCTGCCGGAATGGGCATCCGTCGACGACCTGCCGGAGAGGCTGCCGGTCGACGACTTTGTTGATGGCAATCGCCGACTGATCACGACACTGATCCGTGCGCGCGGGATCACCATCCCGGCTGATGTCGACGAGGTGCTTCAGGACGTCCACTGGCGCCTGCGTCGCTATTACGCGAGCAGGAGTCCCTCGGACTGGCGGGCCGTGCTGCGCCCCGTGACGACCTCAGCCGCCGCAGCGTTCGGCGCTCGGCGCTGGGCCCACGTCACCTTCACCGACCTCGAGTTGCCCGCCGACCACCAGGATCCGTGCGACACGGTGGTCAACCGGGCCGAGGCTGCCGCGGCGATCGAAGCGGTGCGGCGCAAGTCACCGCGCGACGCCGCAGCCCTCCTGGGCCAAGTCCAGGGCTACACGGCGGAGGAACAGGCGGAGCGGGAAGGAACGACGACCGCTGCCATCAACACCCGGATCGCACGTGGTCGTCGCGTGGCTCGCGATGGGTCGTGGCACGGAGTTCTGCTCGGCTGGTGGAAGCCGGGCGCACGCCTGCTCGGGCTACCGAGGCACCTTGCGCTCGCCGCCGGCGCCACCGGTGCCGTGGTCGCCGCTGTCGTTCTCCCTGTCTTCCATCCGGCGCAAGCGGGACCGCGACCAGGCGGCGTGCCGATGGCCGCCACCCGCAGTTCAGGCCCACGGATGACACCCCAGGCGTCGCCCAGCGTGCCGTCGCCCGCAGGAAGCCTTGCGAACTCCACGCTGCCAGGACGTGCCTGGAAGCCCAGCTCGACGGGAGCGACCCCCGTGAGAGGCAACAACGTGACGCCGATGCGCACCGTGGTCGCTTCGGGGCAAGTCGGGAACCCCGCTGTCGCCTCGACGAGCATCACTGTGCAGCGAGACTCCGGGCGCAGCTCCCCACTCGCACAGCTTCAGGCGTGCGTCGCGAAGGGACCGAGCCTGGACCCGCACCACGCTGGATGCCCCTCCTGAAGGCTGTGGGCCGCCGCTGCCACACGCAGAGCTGCGGCTGGGCTGAAGGCTACAGGGTGGCCACCATGTCCTGAGACAACACATGACCTTTCGCGAGCGGACAGGCCCGCCGCAGGCCGGTCGAGGGAAGGTGGCCCGTTCGCTAGCGCTGCAGAGCGAGCGCAACCGCCACGACGGGCTTCGCCCACTGCGGCACCGCGGCCAAATCGATCACCGTATCGATGCGCCCGCGCGTCGTGCGCAGGATCTCCGTGGGCACTGGTGCCTGGCCTGCCGCTGGATTCGCCTCAGTGCTGTTGTCGAACACACGAAGCCCTTCCAGGCGTGGCAGCAGGCGGATGAGATTGGCATGGCTGTTCGCGTAGCGGGCGCGGATGCGATCCTCTGGAACGTCGTGCCCGCCACGGGCCACACGCTGTCGGACACGCGCGATGTGCAGCTCGACGCCGTCCAGCCCGACGTAGGACATGAACACCGGGTGACCTTCCTGCAGCGACCGTTCGAGCAGGCCGGGGATCGTGGTGCCGCCCAGCGTCGTTTCGAGGCCGAAGGCGAGCCGCTGGTCAATCGCCTTGCGAAGCAGGTCCGCGCCGGTTCGCCAGGCGATCGCGTTGGCTTGGTCGCGCCCCAGACCCGGATTCACATCGAGGAGGTTCTGCGTGACCGCGTCCGCATCGAAGAGCAGGACTCCCGCCTGGCGCGCCAGCTCCGCGAAGATGCTGGACTTGCCGGCGCCGTTGACGCCGGCGACCACGTAGAGGCCCGCAGGCGCCTCAGGCAACCCGACGGGTGCGGCGGCGCAGGCGCGCACCCGCGACCGCGGCACGGCCCAGTTCGCTCGGCGAGGCGTTGAACGCGGCGCGCATCGCTGCCTTGGCCCCATCGGTCTGCATCGCGGCAAGCATGGCGTCGAAGCGTTCGGTGAGCAGGTCGAGTTCGCGTTCGGGCTGTTGGGTCAGGGCACGGTACCGCTCTGCGGAGATGACCACCGCCCGTGTCGCGCCGTAGTGCGTGATGACAACCGTCTCACCTCCGTCGGCGGCGTCGAGGACCTCTGCAAAGCGGTTCTTGGCCGCGGCGGCCGAAAAGGTGCGCGACGGCTCATTCGGGCGAGAAGGCCGCGACGGGGATGTCATGTTGTCCAACATCATAGTCGAAATGGATAGGTGGGAGGGGTGGATCGTGTGACCACCTACCAGCCCCTCGGCACACCGCCCGGCCGCCCTGGAGTCGGCCACCATGACGTGAGACAGGTGGCCACCATCTCCTGAGACATCACACTGGAGCCCAGAGTGGGAATTGAACCCACGACCTACGCCTTACCAAGGCGTTGCTCTACCTCTGAGCTATCTGGGCCCGGTCGCCGCCCCACCTCCTCGGCCCGCCCGCCGAGGAGCGACGGCCAACTCTACCACCCCCCAGCAGCCCCGGCACCACACCCGTCATTCCCCTGAAAGACGTGTGGGCTATGCTGCCCATCGATGCCCTCCCGATCGTTCGTCACCTCTCGTCGCCTGGCGGGGGTGGTGGGGGTGGCGGCGCTCGGGGTGCTCCTCTGGCGCGCCGGCCCCGGCCAGGTGTGGGCGGCCGTGCGGACGCTCAGCGTGCCTGCGCTGGTCATCACCATTGCACTGAACGCGCCGATCACCCTGGTCCGCAACCTGCGGACGAAGCTCGTCCTGCGCCGCCTCGGCCACACGGTGAGCTGGTGGAGCCTCACCCGCACCCAGCTCGCCGGCCAGACCCTGTCCAACCTCACCCCCGCCGCCAGCGGTGACCTGGTCCGCGCCTGGATGTGGCGCCGCGACGACGGCATCCCCGGCAGCACCGGCGTCGCCGCCGTCGTCTACGAGCGCTTCCTCAGCCTCGTCCTCCTCCTCGGCGCCGGCGCCGCCTTCTTCGCCCCCACCATCGGCGGCCCCGCGGTCACCGTAGGGCTCTGCGCCGGCGGCGCCATCCTCCTGGCCACCCCCCTCGCCCTCGCCCGCATCGCCCCGGCCCGACGCGCCGCGCTCCGGCTCCTCGGCCTCACCGCCCGGCTCCCCGTGCTGAGCACCCGAACCCAGGGCCTGCGCCGCATGGGCGCCGCCGTCGGCGTCCTCGCCGCCGACCCCATGCTCCTGCTCACCTTCACCGCCACCACGCTGGCCGTCTTCGTGCTCAGCGGGTTGCAGATCTACCTCCTCACCACCGGCCTCTCCGCCGCCGGCAACCCCGGCGCCATGACCGTCGCCGCCGCCACCGGCATCTACGGCATCTCCCAGGCCGGCGGCAGCCTCAGCGCCCTGCCCTTCGGCATCGGCCCCGCCGACGCCATCGTGGTCGGCCTCCTGCTGCGCACCGGCGTCGCCTTCGGCATCGGCACCACCATCGCCCTCCTCCTCCGGGCCACGGTCACCCTCCCCATCGCACTGGCCGCCGCGGCCGCCGTGACCCTTGGAAGGGGCACCGCGGAGCCGGCCCACGAGGCCGAGCAGGACGAGCCCCTCGACACCTTCCTCCGCCGCGCCCCGCTCGCCGCCGCCGGCCCCTCCGCCAAGGAGCGCAAGGTCCCTGCGTGGCCCTGAGCCGCACCGCCCCTCGCCGCATCGCCGTCAGCGGCGGGGCGGGGTTCATCGGCTCACACACCGTCGAAGCGCTCGTCGCCGGCGGCGCCCAGGTCCTCGTCCTCGACGACCTCAGCCACGCCGCGCCCGCCACCCTGCCGCCCGAGGCCGACCTCGCCGTCACCGACTGCGGCAGCGAGCAGGCCGCGGGCCTCCTGCGCACGTTCAAGCCCGACGCCGTGCTCCACCTCGCCGCGCGGGGCGGGGTCAACCGGGCGATGCGCGACCCCGGCACCCACGTCCGCACCGCCGTGGCCAGCAGCATCGCCTTCTTCAAGTCGGCGACCGACGCCGGCGCTCGCGCCATCGTCACCGCCAGCAGCGGGGGGGCGGTCTACGGCGACGCCGCCACCCTCCCCGCGCACGAGGGCCTGCAGCCCAAGCCCCGCTCCGCATACGGGGCCAGCAAGGCCGCCGAGGAGGTCTACCTGGGCTCCTTCCGCCGCCTCACCGGCGCGCGCACCCTGGCCCTGCGCTACGGCAACGTCTACGGTCCGCGCCAGGACGGCACCGGCGAGGCCGGCGTCGTCGCCATCACCTGCACCCGCCTGCTCGACGGCAGGAACCCCCTGATCCGCGGCGACGGCGAGCAGACACGCGACTTCGTCTTCGTCCTCGACGTCGTCGCCGCCAACCTGGCGGCGCTGCGCACCGCGAGGTCCGGCGCGGTCAACGTCGGCACAGGCCGCGAGACCAGCGTCAGCACCGTCGTCCACACCCTGGCGCGGCTGCACGGGCGTGGCCTGGCGCCGCAGCACGACCCGCAGGTCGCGGGCGAGGTGCGGCGCGGCTGCCTGGCCACCGACCGCGCCACCCGCTGGCTCGGCTGGCAGGCGCGCACGCCCATCGACGAGGGGCTGCGGCACACCTGGGACTGGTTCGCCGCCCAACCCGCGGAGATGCTGGCCCGCGCCTCAGCCCGCTGACGACCCTCGCCGGGCCAGGCGGATGCGGAACAGCACCAGCTCCTTGATCGCCCGCGCGATCGCGCGCGGCCGCGCCCCGCTGCGCACGCCGAGCTGGCGGGGATGGTGCGGCACCGGGGCCTGGGCGACGCGCCAGCCGCCGCGCTGCGCCTTGATGTAGAGCTCCGCGTTCATCAGTGCGGACCGCGACTCGATGTCGATGCTGCGCAGGAAGTCGGTGCGCATCACCTTGAGCGCGCAGTCGGCGTCGCGCACGCGCAGCCCGTAGAGGACGCGCAGGAGCAGGTTGAACACGCCGCTCACCACCGAGCGCGCGGCGTGGTCGTTGCGCTCCTCGCGCCAGCCGCCGACCAGGTCGGCGCGGTCGAGCAGGGGGATGAGCAGCGCCAGGTCGGCGACCTCGAACTGCCCGTCCGCGTCGGTGAATGCGGAGTACTCGAGGCGCGTGGCGCGCAGCCCGTCGGCGACGGTGATGCCGTAGCCGCTCTTCTGCTCGTGGCGCAGCAGCTGCAGGTCGATGCCCGACTGCGCCGCCAGCGAGAGCGCAACCTCGCCGCTGCCGTCGCTGCTCCCGTCGTCGACGAGCACCACCTCGTAGCGCTCGGCCAGCGTGGGCATGACCTCGGCGATGTGGGGGAGCAGCCAGCGGAGGTTCTCGGCCTCGTTGTGGCAGGGGAGCACCAGGCTCAGCCCCGGCAGCCGGGCGGCAGAGATCAACGCTGCTGGAGCGGAGCGGGGCGCATCGGCGCGGGATACTACAGCGTCGGTGCCCATCGAGACTTCGACGCCCACCCTCCCGCCGTCCACACCGGACGCCGCCCCCGCTCCGGCAGCGCGTTCCCGGCGCCTGCGTCCGGCGTCGTTCTGGTGGCTGCCCGCGGCCGTCGCCTTCGCCCTGCTGCGCCTGCCCTCCTTCCTGGAGCCGCACTGGTACACCGACGAGGCCGGCTACGCCAGCACCGGCCGCGAGATCCTGAGCGGCAAGCTGCCCTATTCGGAGATCTGGAACAACAAGCCGCCACTCCACCTGGTCACCGCCGGTGCCGTGGTCAAGCTCTTCGGCAGCAGCGAGACGGCGCTGCACCTGGTCACCTTCCTCACCGGCGCCGTCGCGCTGGCCGCCATGGCGTACATGAGCCGCCGCCTGTTGGGGACATGGAAGGCAGCAACCGCCCTGCTCGCCGCGGCCGTGCTGCTCGGCTTCCCCTTCGTCGACGCCGAGCTGATGATCCCGGAGTCCGTGCTCATCGCCCCGGTGGCGTGGGCGGCCGCGATCATCGTGGTGCGATTGCACCAGCGGCGAATCGACGGCTGGCTCTGGGCCGCGCTCGCCGGGATGCTGGCCGCGCTGGCGCTGGGATATCAGCAGACGGCGATCGCCGACGTCGGCGCCTTCGGACTGATCCTGCTGGTGCATCCGGCGGCGCGCCGCCGGCACATCCTCGCCTACGTCGCCGCCGTGGTGGCCGTCACCGCCGCATGGGTGGTGCCCCTGCTGGTCCTCGTCCGCCCGGGCACGCTGTGGTTCGCCCTCGCCGGGTTCTACGTCACCCCGGACTACAACTACAGCACCTCGCCCGGCGCCCACGGGCTGCCGCTGGCGATCCTGCTGGTCGCCGTGGTGGCGGCGGCGGTCGGCGGCGCGGTGCTGGCGCGGCGCCGCGGCGTGTCGCACCCGGGTTGGATGTTCGCGGTGTGGGCGGTGGCAACCCTGTGCGTGCCCGCGGCGGCGCAGCAGCCGTTCCCGCACTTCCTCGCGCCTGCGGTCATCCCCTGCGCGCTGACGCTGGCCGCGATCCTGCCCAGCCGCCGCCCGTCGTGGCGCCCGATCGCTGCAATTCGCGCCAATCGCGCCGGGCTGCTGACTGCAGTCCCGCTGGCGGCGTCGCTCGTCGCCGCCGGCCTGCTCGCCAGGTCGGCGGGCCTCGACTGGATCCCCGCCGCGGCGAGCCTGGGCAGCAACGGCTACCGCAACCTGGAGACGTACTACCCCGGCGCCTGGCAGGCCGCCACCGGCGGCCATTCCTGGAGCGAGTGGGAGGCCGAGTTCGACCTCCGCGCCCCGGCCGACACGGCCACCGCGGAATGGCTGCTGGCGCACGGGTTCCGCGGCGCCCGGGCGGTGGTCTGGTCCTCCGACGCCTGGCCGTACCTTCTCGCCGACCTGCCCGTTCTCCTTCCAACCGCACCGATCTACAACAACGAGGTGCTGCTCGGGTCCAACGGAGAGGTAACGAATCGGGTGCGCGCGCTGAGGCCCGCCATAATCCTGGCCGAGTCCGACGACCTGGCCAACTATCCCGAGATCGAGGTCCTGCTGAAGAGCGACTATCGGGAGGTGTTCAGCTCGACGGTCGATCACGTGATGCTCCGCGACGACCTCAGCGTCCCGACCGACTGACCCGCCAACCATCAGCAGCGACGGCACCCACGAGATGTCCCGGCGACCTCTGATCCGCCACCTCCTCCGGCCCGGCGCCGGCGGCACGGCCGTGCGCACCTTCGTCTCGGTGCTGCTGCTCGGCGTCCTGGCGGGCGCGGTCAACGCCGCCCACCCCTTCGTCAGCGCCCTGCCCACCACGGCGACCGAGGACCGCCTGGCGGCGTACGACCTCACCCCCGCGGTGGGCGGCGCGCCGCTGCACCTCGCCGAGCCCTCGTACGCCATCTGGGCGCTGCCCGACTCGGCGGTGGTCACCCTGGCCGCGCCGGACGGTCGGGTCTACACCAGCATGCCGCTGGCCGTGGTCGCCGGGCGCGCCGAGCTGCCGGACGGCGACGTCGCCCGCACCACGCTGCAGGGTGGTGTGCTCACCACCCAGATCGTCGAGGCGTCCGGCGCGGTGCTCAGCCAGGCGGTGCTGACACCCGGCCCGCACAGCTTCACCGTCGCCTACTCGGCCACGCCGGGAAGCCAGCGCACCCTGACCACCGGGTTCTTCGGCGACGGCCACCGCGGCCTGGCCATGGCCGGCATCCTCGACGGCTTCACCCCCGACCCGCGCGGTCCCTCGGCGTCGCTGGCGCCGCAGGTGTCGACGGTGGCGCGCACGCCCTTCGCGCCGCCTCCCCTGCAGGTGCAGCTGCGGGCCGCACCAGGGTGGTTCGGCATCGGCCTCGTCGAGGTGCCCTCGGCGTCGACGATGAGCCTGGGCCGCGACGGCATGCTGGCCATCGACTACCCGCTGGCCGAGGCGGCCCCCGGCGAGGACGTCGGCGCCGGGCCGGCGCTGGACGGCATGGTCCGCTTCCCGCGCTTCGTGGTCACCTTCTCCCCCGACCCCGGGACCGGGCTGCGCGCGTACCACGACGCGCTCTCCGCGATGAACGCGATCACCGTCGCCTCGCCGCCCGGCACCCGGCCGTCCTGGTGGAGCGACCCCATCGTCGACACCTGGGGCCAGCAGCTCGCCGAGAAGGCGCAGCGCGGCAGCCCCGCGTTCACCGCCGACTGGGTGCGCCGCTTCGTCGCCGACTGGCAGGCGCGCTACCACGTGCAGCACCTCACGGTGGTCATCGACTCGCGCTGGCAGGAGCGCATCGGCGACGCCATGCCCGACCCGGTCCGCTTCGGCGGCGCCGCGGGGATGCGCGCGCTGGTGGACGACCTCCATCGCATGGGCTGCCACGTGCTGCTGTGGTGGCCGCTCTGGGGCCACGGGGTGGTCACCGTGCCGATGAGCTTCCGCCAGGCGCGCACCGCCGCCGCCTCCCAGATCGTCGACCCCACGGCGCCCGAGTTCGCGTCGCAGATGGCAGAAACGATGACGCAGCTCTTGGGCACCGGGGCGGACGACCTGAGCGCCGACGGCGTGAAGCTCGATTGGCAGTACGACATCCCCGCCACCCTGGCCAACCCCGGCGACGCCACCGGCGCCCTGGCCCTCTACCGGTACATGGACGCCATCCACACCGACGCGCACGCCATCCGCCACGACGCGATGGTCGACGCCAGCGCCGCCGCGCCGCAGTTCGCCGCGGTCGCCGACACGGTGCGCCTCTACGACGCCTGGAGCGCAGCGGAGTGGGACCGCCGCGCCGCCATGGTGGCCGCGGTCGATCCCGGGATGCTCATCGACGGCGACGGCTGGCAGGCGGATGCCGGCTCGATCGTGCCGCACACCGTGGCCAGCACCGTCTACGGGACGCCGGCGATCTACTTCGGGCGGACGCTGATGGGCGGCGCCGCGGTGCCGGCGGCGCTGAGCAGCGAACTGGGCTCGGTGGTGTCGCTGTCGGGCGCCAAGGGACAGGGCAACGCCGTGCCGCTCGCCGACGGCGAATGGCAGTACCAGGTGGGCGGCACGGTCACCGCGGAGACCTTCGCCCACGACCACGCGCTGGTGGTGCGCGCGCCGTCCTGCACGCCGACGTGGAAAGGCATCGTGGCCACCACGGTCAGCGGGCGGCTGCTGGTGCCGATCACGGCCGGCCGACTGCTCGGCGCGGTCGACAACCTGGGCCATCGCGCCGTGGCCACGGCGGTGGCGCACGGCGTCCTCCTGACCGTGCGCGCAGGCGGCGTCTACACCCTGAGCTTCAGCGGCGGCTGCTAGCCCTCGCGGCTACGCCTTCCTGGGCAGTCCGATGGTGCGCGCGATCATCGCGTCGCGGGCACGGTCCGGGACGCGCCGCACCGCCGCCTGCATGCGCGCGTCGGCACCGACCAGGTAGCGCGTGCGCGGACGCCGGGCGGTGAGCGCGTGCTCCACCACCCTGGCGACGCGCTCCGGCTCGATGGCGGCGGCAGCCGTCTTCTCGGTCATGCGGCGCAGCTTGGGGATGGTCTCCCCGTAGAGCTCCATGGCCTGCGCCGGCCACCTGCCGATGGACTCGTCGACGCCGCGAAGTCCCTTGTCCCAGATGGGAGTCCTGATGGCGCCGGGCTCGACCAGGGCGACGTCGATGCCCCACGGGCGCAGCTCGCCGCGCAGCGAGTCGCAGAGCGCGCTGACCGCGGCCTTGCTCATCGAGTACGCCGCCAGGAAGGGCACGGCCATGCGGCCGCCGATGGAGCCGATGCAGACGATGCGTCCCCTGCCGCTCTGGCGCAGCAGCGGCAGGAACGCCTGCGTGGTGGCCACGACGCCGACGACGTTGACCTCGAGCATGCCGCGCAGCTCGTCGAGCGGGACGAACTCGGTGGGCGCGCCGCCGCTGATCCCGGCGTTGTTGACCAGCCCGGCCAATCCGCGGTCCCCCACCGCCTCGCTGACCTCGCGCGCCGCGCCGGCGAGCTGCTCGGGGTCGGTGACGTCGAGGATCAGCGGCGTGATCTGCGGCGACTCGCGTCGCAGCGCGTCGGCGTCCTGCTGCCTGCGGACACCCGCGAAGACGGTGGATCCGCTGCGCGCCAGGCGCAGCGCGGTGGAGCGACCGATGCCGGTGGACGCCCCGGTGACGACGACGGCACCAGGCATGTGCTTGCTCTGCCTCCCTTGGGTTGGCTGAACCGCTTCCTCTTCGATGCGGAGTATGCGGGCGGCGGTGGGCGAACACGCGTGCAGCGGGTGGGATGCCGAGCGGGCCGGGTTCCGATGGGTGACGTGCGGTTAGGTTTCAGTTAAGGTGCCGGCGCAGAGCGCCGGCGTGAGGCATGCTTCCGCGCGATGCCCCCCTCCCCACGGACCGTCGCGGCGTGCCTCGCCGCCTTCGCCGGCGCGCTGCTGGCCACCACGTCGAGCGCGCACGCCAGCCTGTTCTGGCCTCCGTCGCCCAAGCCCGTCAGTCTCGCCGCGCCGCCCGCGTCGGCCGGCGTGCCGGTGCTCATGTACCACTACGTGCGCGTCAACCCGGTGGCGTCGGACACCTTGGGTTTCGGCCTGTCGGTGACGCCGTCCGACTTCGCCGCCCAGATGTCGCTGCTCCACGCCGAGGGGTTCCACAGCGTCAGCCCGGCCGCGGTGCGGCGCGCGCTCACCACCGGAGCGGCGCTGCCGCCACGGCCCGTCGTCCTCACCTTCGACGACGGGTACGAGGACTTCTTCACCGCGGCCCTCCCGGTGCTGCAGCGCGAGGGGTTCACCGCCACGCCCTTCGTCGTCAGCGGCTTCCTGGGACGCAGTGGCTACATGACCGCGGCCCAGGTGCAGCAGATGGCGGCCGCCGGCATGACCATCGGCGCCCACACGGTCGACCATCCCGACCTCACCAAGCTGAACGCGGCGGCGGTGCAGTTCGAGGTGGCGTCGTCGCGCACCGCGTTGCAGCAGCTCACCGGTCAGTCCGTCGCCGACTTCGCCTATCCCTACGGTGCGGTCGATGCGACGGCGGTCGCCGCGGTCAGCGGCGCAGGCTTCGCCGACGCCTTCACCACCCGGCCCGGTGCCACCTGGACCTCCGCACAGCGCCTCACGCTGCCGCGCGTTCGCGTCGCGGGCGGCGAGTCCCTGCAGGCGTTCGCGCAGAGTGTCGGCGCGGCGGCCGCAGCCCCCGCGGCGCTGGTGCCCGCATCGAGCGGCCCCGGCTACACCATCCTTGCCCTCGATGGCGCCATGTACGAGCGCGGCAGCGCGCTGCCACTCGCCTCGCTGGCACCTGCGCACCTCAACGCACCGATGGTTGGCGCGGCGACCGGCACCGGCGGCTGGTGGGCGGCCGCCGCCGACGGCGGCGTCTTCGCGGAGGGGGGCCTGCCCTTCCTCGGCGGCATGGGCGGCACGCACCTCAACGCGCCGGTGGTCGGCATCGCCGCCACTCCCAGCGGCCGCGGCTACTGGCTGGTGGCCCGCGACGGCGGCATCTTCTGCTTCGGCGACGCGCCCTTCCTCGGCAGCACCGGCGGCCGCCGCCTCAACGCGCCCGTGGTGGCGATGGCGGCGACGCCGACCGGCCGCGGCTACTGGCTCTTCGCCGCCGACGGCGGTGTGTTCACCTTCGGCGACGCGCCGTTCCTCGGCGGCATGGGGGGCACGCGGCTCAACGCCCCGGTGGTCGGCGCCTCCGCCGGCGGCAGCGGCTACCGCATGGTTGCTGCCGACGGTGGCATCTTCTCCTTCAGCGCACCGTTCTACGGCAGCACCGGCGGCATCCACCTCAGCTCGCCCATCGTGACCATGGCTCCGACGGCGTCCGGCGCCGGCTACTGGCTCCTCGGCGCCGACGGCGGCGTCTTCTGCTTCGGCGACGCCCCCTTCCTCGGCACCACCCGCGTCGACCCCTGACGGCGGACGCCTTGACGTCCTTCCACCGCGCCATTCGGACGCGATGCGGAGAAAGCGGCGGCTGTGAGGGAACACGCATGCCGCGGCGCGGTGCGTGGTTGTGCTCACATGTCCTGCCGTGCAGCTCCCGGGCCCTCGCTCCGACCGCGCCGGCCTGGCCTTCGTGGCGGTGTCGGCACTCAGCTTCGGGACCCTCGGCATCTTCGGCAAGCTGGCCTCGCGGCACGGCATCACCCTGCCGACGCTGCTCGGTGTGCGCTTCGGGCTCGCGGCGGTGGTCCTGTGGGCGCTCGTCCTGGTGCGGCGTGACGCCGTCCGGCTCTCGCGGCGGCGGCTTGCCGGCGTGGCGGCGATGGGCGTTCTCTACGTGCTGCAGGCGACGGCGTACTTCTCGTCGCTGCGCACCATCCCGGCGGCGATCACCTCGATCCTGCTCTACGTCTACCCGGTGCTGGTGACGCTGCTCGCGCGCGTCGTCGTCGCCGAGCCGCTGACGCGGATGCGAGTGCTGTCACTGGGACTGGCCTGCGCTGGCGTGCTGCTGGTGGTCGGGCCGTCGCCGGCGGGGCATCTCGACGTGGGTGGCGTGCTGCTGGGACTGACCTCGGCGGTGGTGTACTCGACGTACATCCTCACCGGCGGCGTGGTGATGCGCGGCGTGCCGGCGCTCTTCGCCAGCGCGGTGATCACCAGCGTCGGCGGCGCCGCGTTCCTCGTGTTCGGGGCGGTGACGTCACAGCTCAACGGGCTCGACGGTGCGGGCTGGGGCATCGTCGTGGGCACGGCGATCGTGCCGACGCTGATCGCGGCGACGCTGTTCCTCGCCGGGTTGGCGCGCGTCGGCCCGACACGCGCATCGATCGTGTCGACGCTGGAGCCGGCGACGACGGCGGTGCTGGCGGCGATCGTCCTCGGTGAGGCGCTCTCCGCGGTGCGGCTGCTCGGTGGCGTCGTGGTGCTGGCGGCGGCGGTGCTGGTGGCGCTCACCGGCGCGGCACCGGCACGGAGCCGGCGAGGGGATTCGAACCCCTGACCCTCCGCTTACAAGGCGGACGCTCTGCCACTGAGCTACACCGGCTCGCCGACGGGCAAGGGTAGCACCGGGTCGGCGGGCGCTCCCGCGAGCCTTCGGCGTGTCAGGGTGCGGGTGGAGGCGGCTCCGCGGGCTCGCCGGATTCGCCGCGGCGCAGGCGCTCCAGGCGGGCGCGGACCTCCTCGCTGAGGTGGTGCTCGACGCGGCGGGCGTTGCCGGCCTGGTCGCGCAGCCGTGAGGCGCGCTCCGCGGTGCCACTCGCGGCGGCGCTCACCTCCGCCTCCAGCGTGCGCGCGTCGACGGTGGTGACGCCCATCGCCCGCACCATGTCGCGCTGCAGGCGGTCGGAGGTGGCCACCACCACGTCCTCGGCCATCCCGCCGCGCGTGGCCAGGTAGGCGAGCCGCTCGATGACGTGGTCGGCGGACTCGTGCCCGCCGCTGAAGCGGACGAGAACGCCGTCGACCATCTCCTCGCTGGCGCGCCCGGGACCACGCGGGGCGTCGAAGACGACGGTGACCCGCACGCGCTCGGTGGCGGCGTACTCGGCGAGGGCGGCGATCAGCCGGGTGCGCGCCTCCTCCAACCCGTGCGAGTGCAGCACGCTGCGCAGCGCCGGCCAGGCGTGCACGGTGTTGTAGCCGTCGACGATGAGCGTGCGCACGCGGCCATCATCCCGCGCCGAAGCCGCGCTGGCGCGCCGCCTCGTAGAGCAGCACCGCGCCGGCGACGGCGGCGTTGAGCGAGGCGACGTGCCCGCGCATGGGCAGGGAGACGACGGCGTCGCAGTGGCGCCGGGTCAGCGGGCGAAGCCCCTCCCCCTCCGCACCGACGACGATCGCCACCGGCGAGGTGTAGTCGAAGCGGTCGTAGCGCGTCTCGCCGTCGGCGGCGAGGCCGACCCGCCAGATCCCGGCGTCGCCGATGCGCTCCAGCGCCTGCGCCAGGTTGGTGACAGAGACGACCGGAACGTACTCGGTCGCGCCTGCGGAGGCCTTGGCGGCGGCCGGGGTCACGCCGGTGGCGCGGTGGCGGGGAATGACCAGCCCGTCGGCGCCGGCGGCGTCGGCGGTGCGGGCCAGGGCGCCGAGGTTCTGCGGGTCCTGGATGCCGTCGAGCACGAGCAGCAGCGCGGGCCGGCCCGCCTGCTCCAGCAGGCGGTCGAGGCTGAGCGGCTCGCGCGAGTGGAAGTAGCCGGCGACGCCCTGGTGGTGCTCGGTGTGGGCGATGTCGTCGAGGCGGCGGCGCGGCGACTCCTCGACGGTGATGCCGCGCTCGGCGGCCAGGCTGAGGATCTCCTGCAGGCGCGGCTCCTGCCGCACACCCTGGGCCACCACCAGCTTGCGCGCGTTGCGCCCGGCGCGCAGCGCCTCCAGGACGGGGTTGCGGCCGTAGAGGATGTCCACGCCAGGCGATGGCTCAGCCGCGCCGCCAGCGCTGGCCCTGCGGGGTGTCCTCGACGGCGACGCCGCGCTCGGCGAGCTGGTCGCGCAGCGCGTCGGACCGCGCCCAGTCGCGCGCGGCGCGGGCGGCGGCGCGCGCGTCGAGCAGCGCCTGCTCGTCGGGGTCGAGGCCCTGCGCCGTCTCGCGGGCCACCAGCGGCAGCACGCCGAGGATGTCGTCGACGTGGTCGACCAGGGCGAGCAGCCACTCGCGTCCCTTCTCGGTCACGCTCCCGCCGTCGAGCAGGCGGTTGGCGTCGCGGACCGCGGTGAAGAAGACGCCCATGCCCTCGGGCAGGTTGAGGTCGTCGTCGAGGGCGGCGTCGAAGCTCTCGGTTGCGCGCTCGGCGATCCCGACCGCCTGGTCGGCAGCGCCGTCACCGGGCGCCGGTGCCAGCTCGGTCAGCCGGTCGCGGAAGGCGACGATGCGCTCCACCGCCTGCCCCGCCGTGAACAGCGCCTCGTCGGTGTAGTTGAGCACCTTGCGGAAGTGCGTCGTCGCCGCCAGCAGGTAGCGGATCGCCGAGGGCCTCGCCCCCGCCGCGACGAGGTCGTGCACGGTCGAGAAGTTGCCCAGCGACTTGGCCATCTTCTCACCGCCGATGCGCAGGTGCTCGCTGTGGCACCAGATGCGCACGAACTCGTGCCCGGTGGCCGCCTCCGACTGGGCGATCTCGTTCTCATGGTGGGGGAAGATGTTGTCGACGCCGCCGCAGTGGATGTCGAAGTGCTCGCCGAGCAGCGACATGCTCATCGCCGAGCACTCGATGTGCCAGCCGGGACGGCCATGGCCGAGGCGGGTGTCCCAGCCGGGTTCGTCGGCGCTCTCGGCCTTCCACAGCGCGAAGTCGCGCGGCGACTCCTTGTCGTACTCGTCGGCGTCGACGCGGCCGCTGGCGCCGGCCATGAGCGCGTCGGCGCGCACGCCGCTCAGCCGTCCGTACTGCGGGAAGGCGGCGATGCGGAAGTACACCGAGCCCTCGCTGCGGTAGGTGACGCCGCGCTCCTCCAGCTTCTCGATGAGGTCGAGCATCTGCGGGATGTAGTCGGTGGCGCGCGGGTAGTGGTGGGCTCGGCGCAGGCCGAGGGTGTCGAGGTCCTCGTGGAAGGCGGCGATCCACGGGCGCGTCTCGTCATCGAGGCTCTGCTGATGCGCGATCGCGTTGCGGATGATCTTGTCCTCGACGTCGGTGAGGTTCATCACGTGGGTCACGCGCGCGAAGCGCTGCTCCAGCACGCGGCGCAGCACGTCCTCGAAGATGAAGGTGCGGAAGTTGCCGATGTGGACGCGCGCGTACACGGTGGGACCGCAGGTGTAGATGCGCACGTGGCCGGGCTCCAGCGGCTGCACCGGCTGCAGCCGGCGCGTCATCGTGTCGAAGAGACGCAGCGCCATGGCGCGTCAGGATATCGGGGCGAGCAGCGCCACCGCCGAGGCGGCGATGCCCTCGCCGCGGCCGGTCATGCCCATGCCGTCGGTGGTGGTCGCGCTGACCGCGACCTGCGCGGGCTCGACGCCGAGCGCCGCCGCCAGCGCGCGCTGCATCGCGTCGACGTGCGGACCGAGGTGCGGCTGCTCGCAGATGATCACCACCTGGGCCGACTCGACCACCCAGCCGTGGCGGCGGGCCAGCTCGGCGGCGTGCTCCAGCAGGGTCAGGCTGCTGACGCCGCGCCAGCGCTCGTCGCCGGACGGGAAGTGGCGGCCGAGGTCGCCCGCGCCGGCCGCGCCCAGGACCGCGTCGGCGAGCGCGTGGGTGGCGGCGTCGCCGTCGGAATGGCCCTCCAGTCCGCGCTCGTAGGGGATCGCGACGCCACCCAGCATCAGCGGCCGCCCCTCGACCAGGCGGTGGGCGTCGACGCCATGGCCGATGCGGAAGGAGGCGCTGCCGATCACACCGGCGCCCCCACCGCGGCTCGCACCGCGTCGAGGTCGACGGGCCGCGTCACCTTGAGGTTGAGGGGATCGCCCATGACCACGCGCACCTCCACGCCGATGCGCTCGACCAGGGCGCAGTCGTCGTCGGCGCGCACGTCGTCGGCGAGGGCGCGGCGATGGGCGGCGGCGAGGATGTCGGCGCGGAAGCCCTGGGGCGTCTGCACGGCGACCAGCTCGCCGCGGTCGAGCGACTCGACGACGCGGCCGTCGGCGGTGACCCGCTTGATGCTGTCGACCACGGGCACCGCCGCGGTGACCGCGTCATGCTCGCGGGCGCCGTCGAGGACGCGGTGGAAGACGTCCGGGGGGCACAGCGGGCGGGCGGCGTCGTGCACCAGCACGTGCTCGGCGCCGGGCACGGTGGCCAGGCCGGCGCGGACGGAGTCGCGGCGATGGTCGCCGCCCTCGACCAGGCGCAGGTCGGCGATGCCGGCGGCGGCGGCGTGCTCCTGCAGCGCATCCCAGCGCTCCGGCGGTGCGACGACGCAGACGGAGTCGACGCAGCGCGCGGCGGCGATGGAGCCCAGGGTCAAGGCGATCAGCGGGCGGCCGCCGACGTCGAGCCAGAGCTTGTCGGCACCCATGCGCAGGCCCCGGCCGTAGGCGGGGACGACGGCGGCGACGCTCAGCGGTTGCCGACCCGGGTCGCCCGGGTGCCGGGCCGCGGCCGCGTGGCGGTGCGGGGCGGGGGCGGCGGCGCCTCGTCGGGCGACCCGACCATGGCGAAGATCATCCGGCCGGCGGGCGTCTGCAGGACGCTGGTGACGGTCACGGCGACGGTGCTGTCGATGTGGCGGCGCCCGTTCTCCACCACCACCATGGTGCCGTCGTCGAGGTAGCCCACGCCCTGGTGCGGCTCCTTGCCGTCCTTGACGATGGTCACCTCCATCGCCTCACCGGCGCTGACGATCGGCTTCAGCGCGTTGGCGAGGTCGTTGAGGTTGAGCACACGCAGGCCCTCGACGCGGGCCAGCTTGTTGAGGTTGAAGTCGTTGGTCATCACTGCGGCGCCCATCTGGCGGGCCAGCTTGATGAGGCGCCAGTCGACGTCGGCGGCGCCGGGGATGTCGGTGTCGAGGAACTCGCAGACCACGTCCGGGCTGTGCTTCAGCCCGTCGACCACGGCGAGGCCGCGGCGGCCCCGGGCGCGGCGCATCGAGTCGCCGGCGTCGGCGACGCGCTGCAGCTCCTCGAGGACGAAGCTGGGGATGACCAGGCGGCCGGGGATGAACCCGGTGGCGACGATGTCGAGGATGCGGCCGTCGATGAGCACGCTGGTGTCGACCAGCACGGGCGGTCCGTCCTGGGGGGGCGGGCCGTCGTCGGCGATCACGCCGCCATTCGCGCCGGCGGCCGCGGCGCCTCGGCGGCCGGCCTGGGAGAACACCGAGGCGATGTCGACGCGGCGGCGCATCCCGGTGTGGACGCCGATGTACACGAAGGCGACGGCGAGGGCGAGGGCGACGAGGTAGCCGACCCCGTCGGGGATGCCGCTGAGCAGCACCGCGACCAGCGCGGAGACGACCAGCCCGACGAGGAGCCCGAAGGTGCCGCCGATCAGCTCGCCGGCGGGGGCGGTCTCCAGGGTGCGCTCCAGCCAGACGAAGGGCTCCACGGAGAGCAGCGGGCCGGCCAGCGCACCGCTGGCGAGGCCGGCGGCTCCGGCGGCGAGCAGCGCGACCAGCGCGATGGTGCGGTCGTTGTGGAGGCTGCCCTGGGAGTTGGAGATGATCCAGAGCCCGTAGAAGACGCCGCCGAGCAGGCCGACCAGCGCGCCGACCAGCCGGGCGAGGCGTCGGGCGCGCTTCAGGGCGTCCGGAGTGTGGCGCGGCATCGTGCGCTCGATTGAACCACACGGCAGTCGTACATACCGCCACAGGTTCGTCGCGGGCGTGCGTGCTGACGGGCGCGCGAAGGTGTCAGGACAGCAGTCGCACGCCCTCCTGCAGTGTGGCGACCCGGTGCAGCCGCATGCCGGGCGGGGGGTCGCCGCTGAAGCCGGCGGGGACCACGGCGCGGCCGAGCCCCAACGCCGCAGCCTCGGCCAGGCGCTGCTCGGTGCGACGAACGCGGCGGACCTCGCCCCCAAGACCGATCTCGCCGAGGACCGCGCAGCCGCCGGGCAGGGGAGCGTTGCGGACGCAGCTCACGATGCTGAGCGCCAGGGCGAGGTCGGCCGCGGGGTCGTCGAGGCGGACGCCGCCGACGGCGTTGACGTAGACGTCGGCCTGGCCGAAGGGCATGCCGGCGCGCTTCTCCAGGACGGCGAGGAGGAGGTGGAGGCGGCCGAGGTCGAAGCCCGAGGCGGTGCGGCGGGCGATGTTGAACTGGGTGCCGGCGACCAGGGCCTGCACCTCGACGGCGAGGGGGCGGGAGCCCTCGCAGGTCACGGTCAGGGCGCTGCCCGGGACGCCGAGCGAGCCCTCGTCGAGGAAGGCGCGGCCGGGTGCCTCCGCCTCGGCCATGCCCGCGTCGCGCATCACGAAGATGCCCAACTCGCCGGTGGCGCCGAATCGGTTCTTGATGCCGCGCAGCAGGCGGTGGTCGCCGTGGCGCTCGCCCTCCAGGTAGAGGACGACGTCGACCATGTGCTCCAGGGTGCGCGGACCTGCGATGGCGCCCTCCTTGGTGACGTGGCCGACGACGAGCACGGGGACGCCCGTAGCCTTGGCACAGAGGAGAAGCCGGGCGACCGCCTCGCGCACCTGGGAGACGCTCCCCGGGACGCCGGGGACGGCGGCGTCGTAGACGGTCTGGATGGAGTCGATCACCGCCAGCGGAGGGGCCGCCGCCTCGATGGCGGCGAGGAGGACGTCGAGGTCGGTCTCGGGGAGGACGGCGACCTCGGGGGTCGCGCAGTCGATGCGCTCCGCGCGCATGGCGAGCTGCGCGGCGGACTCCTCGCCGGTGCAGTAGAGCGCCGGGCGCTCGGGACGGCCGAAGCGGCGGGCCAGCTGAAGGGCGAGCGTGGACTTGCCGATGCCGGGGTCGCCGCCGAGCAGGACCAGCGAGCCGGGCACCACTCCCCCGCCGAGGACCCGGTCGCACTCTGCGATGCCGCTGGGGATGCGCGCCGCCTCCGCGCCGCTGACGGAGTCGAGGGGGCGCGGTCGCGTCGCCTCGGTCAGCCCGGAGATCGCGGGCCGCACCCGGCCGGCGACCAGGCGCGCCGGCTCGGGCGGTGCCTCGGCCAGCGTGTTCCACTCGCCGCAGGAGGGGCACCGCCCCTGCCACTTCGGCGACTCGGCGCCGCAGGCGGAGCACAGGTGCCGCGCGCGGGCGGCGGGAGGTCGGCGGGCTGGGGCGGTTGCCATGGGGGAGACGGTAACGAACGCATGTACGATGCGTCAAGGTGGTTCTGCGAAGACACAAGGATTGTTCGGTCGGGTGCAAGACCGGCCGGGGGCGGGCCGTCACATACCCGGGGGGACGGACGCGCCAGCCACGCCATCCGGAGGCCATCCCCGCCCATGCGCCCGACCACCCGCATCCTTCGCGCCCTGCTCGGCGGAGCCGGCGCCGCCACCGTCGTCGCCGGTGGCCTCGCCGCCACCACCCTGCAGGCGCAGGCGGTGAGCGGCGGGGGCTACGACCCCTCGCAGCAGGGATGCTCGAAGACCGCCGACCGCAACGACCAGCAACAGTCGGCGCAGCCCGGCTGCCACAACGCGACGCTGCAGGTGAACTCGGGAAGCGGCACGTACGCGCAGCGGTGGCACGTGGCCTCGGTCAACAGCGACCAGCTTCCCAACGGGCAGAGCCCGCACGCCGGCTCGATCGCGTTGGATCCCGGCATGGGGACGGGGCATGCGCTGGTGTTCGACACGGGCACCGGCAGCTTCGTCGTCGTCAACCCGATCGGCTTCGCCACCGACGTCGCCACCTGGATCATCGGCGGTGGGCAGGGACCGTTCCCCCTGCCGCAGCAGTTGCTCGGACCGCCGCCGTCCTCGCCGCCGTCGGTGGGCGTCCAGCAGTCGAGCGCCGCGAAGCGCAACGCCACCGACCTGCTGGGCAGCCAGGTGTACTTCGGCGCCGACGACAACCTCGACAACGGCGAGCACGACGGCGTCAACCCGACGGACGACCACCACAAGGACGCGCGCGTGGCCAACGGCCCGTCGGACGGCGGCGCCGTCCAGGCCAACACGCACGCCCAGGGCAGCGCCGGCGACCCCGCGTCATTGATCGCAGAGAACGTCGACCCCACCGACCCGCACGACCCGGTTCGCGCCGCGGACGCGGGCACCGGTGCCTGCGCCGACGGTTTCTGCGCCGGCGCGGACACGATGCGCCGCAAGGCGTACCAGGGCGGCTGCTCGACCTGTGCTGACCAGTCGGTCTACAACGACCAGAACAGCACCGACTGGCGCTCCCCCGACTGCAACAGCGGCAGCACCGCCAACCAGAACGACTGCGGCGCCGGCTGGCAGACCGGCAGCGAGCAGGGGAACATCTACCAGCCGTACAGCGAGCGCGGTGCCTACTACACGGATCCCGGCGTGTTCGTCTACGAGGACCCGGACCCGCAGGCGTCGCCGGCGCTGCCGCAGTACCCGGTCTGCGAGCTGTACGCGGGGACGATGGGAGTCTGGGTGTGCAGCATGCAGGTGGTGCCGTCCCCAGCGGCGGTGTCGCCGCCTGCGACCGGCGCCGAGCAGGTCACAACCGCTGCACCGCACACGGCGCGTGGCGGGATGCGCACGCAGCCGGTGGTGCACGCGACCCCCGCGGTGACGGCGCCTGCCGCCACGGTCAGCGCGCCCGCCATGGAGGCGCCGCCGCCGAGCACCGGCAGCCTGCCGCAGCTTCCCGTCGCACCGCCGGCGACACCGCTCGCGATCCTTCCCCGCTGATCCAGCGGGCCTCCGGGAAGGAGACCCACCGCGTCGCGCGAGGCCTTACGGTCCCTGCCGCCTCCGCCGTGGACGTCCGTGCCCGCGCGACCCGCTGCCCGCACCTGCGGGCTCCGGCGCCTCGCCGTCCATGTGGCGGCGGATGGCGGTGAGCCGGTCGCGCAGCTCCGCGGCGCGCTCGAACTCCAGCTCGCGGGCGGCGACCTTCATCTCGCGCTCGACCGACTTGGCCAGGCGGAGCAGCTCGTCGGGCGGCAGGCCGGCGGCCTCCTGGAAGGCGACGGCGCGTCCCTTCTGCTCCTCGCGATGCGACTCGAGGACGTGCACCGCCTTGACGATGGTCTGCGGGGTGATGCCGTGCGCCTCGTTGAAGGCGACCTGCAGGGTGCGGCGACGCTCGGTCTCGTCGATGGCCTGGCGCATCGCCTCCGACTCGGAGTCGGCGTACATGATCACCTGGCCGTTGATGTTGCGCGCGGCGCGGCCGATCGTCTGGATGAGCGAGCGGTAGCCGCGCAGGTAGCCCTCCTTGTCGGCGTCGAGGATGGCGATGAGGGAGACCTCGGGGAGGTCCAGTCCTTCGCGGAGCAGGTTGATCCCCACCAGGACGTCGAAGACGCCGAGCCGCAGGTCGCGGATGATCTCGACGCGCTCCAGGGTGTCGATGTCGCTGTGCAGGTAACGCACCTTCACGCCCATCTCGCGCAGGTAGTCGGTGAGGTCCTCGGCCATCTTCTTGGTCAGCGTGGTGATGAGCGTGCGCTCCCTGCTCTCGGTGCGCAGGCGGATCTCGCGCAGCAGGTCGTCGATCTGGCCCTCGGACCTGCGCACCTCGACCATGGGGTCGACGAGGCCGGTGGGGCGGATGATCTGCTCCACCACCTGCGTCGAGTGCTGCTCCTCATAGGGGCCGGGCGTGGCCGAGACGTAGACGATCTGGCCGACCATCGAGTCCCATTCGGCGAAGGTGAGCGGGCGGTTGTCCAGCGCCGAGGGAAGGCGGAAGCCGTACTCGACCAGCGGGATCTTGCGGGAGCGGTCGCCCCCGTACATGCCGCCGATCTGGGGCACGGCGACGTGCGACTCGTCGACCACCACCAGCGCGTCCTCGGGCAGGAAGTCGAGCAGGCAGAAGGGGCGCTCGCCCTCGGCGCGACCGCTCAGGTGCCGCGAGTAGTTCTCGATCCCGGCGCAGGAGCCGGTCTCGCGCATCATCTCCATGTAGAAGGTGGTGCGCTGCTTGAGGCGCTGCGCCTCCAGCAGGCGGCCGTGCGCCTCGAGGTGGGCGACACGCTCGGTGAGCTCCTGGTCGATGAGCTCCAGCGCGTTGACCAGCTGCTCTCGCGGCGTGACGTAGTGCGATGCCGGGAAGACCTGGAACTCCTCGCGCACGGCGAGGATCTCCCCGGTCAGCGGGTCGAACTCCTTGATGGACTCGACGTCGTCGCCCCAGAACTCGATGCGCGTGGCCACCTCCTCGTAGGCGGGCTGCACGTCGACGACGTCGCCGCGGACGCGGAAGCGCGAGCGGCCGAAGTCCTGGTCGTTGCGCGAGTACTGCAGGTCGGCGAGCTTGCGCAGCACGATGTCGCGGCGGATCGACTCGCCCTTCTTCAATGAGAGCGACTCGCCGAGGTAGTTCTCCGGTGAGCCGATGCCGTAGATGCAGGAGATCGAGGCGACGACGATGACGTCGCGGCGGGTGAGCAGCGCGCGGGTGGCGCTGTTGCGCAGGCGGTCGATCTCCTCGTTGCGCGAGGAGTCCTTCTCGATGTACGTGTCGGTGCGGGGGATGTACGCCTCGGGCTGGTAGTAGTCGTAGTAGGAGACGAAGTACTCCACGGCGTTGTTGGGGAAGAACTCGCGGAACTCCGCCCAGAGCTGGGCGGCCAGCGTCTTGTTCGGCGAGAGCACCAGCGTGGGGCGCTGCTGCTTCTGGATGACGTGGGCGATGGAGAAGGTCTTGCCGCTGCCGGTGACGCCCATGAGGGTCTGCTCGCGCACGCCGGCATGCAGGGCGCGGTCGAGGGACTCGATGGCGGTGGGTTGGTCGCCGGCGGGCGTGTACGGGGCGACGAGCTCGAAGGAGGGCATCGGAGAGCGAGTCTACGCCCGGGCTGCCGGACCACCCTCTCGGCGACGGCCCGCCTCGACCGATGGCTACGCCGCGACGGGAACCGGCAGGCCGCCCGGCTGGGGACGGAGCAGGCGCTGGGCCAGGGAGGAGGCCTGGCGGGTCGCCCAGTCGACGTCGGTCCAGCCGTAGCCGCGGGTGTGGGTGCGCGAGAGGTTGAGCACGCCGCGGACGTCGCCGGCGTACGCCGAGAAGGGCACGCAGACGGCGGTGCGCAGCTGCGAGCGGCGGCCGAACGCGGCGGGGAAGGACGACTCGACGCGGTCGGCGATGACCGACGGCTCCCCCGCCACCAGGGCGCGGCCCGCCAGCGACTGCAGCAGCGGCACCGAGGTGCGCAGCGCCTCGTCGGGCAGGGCGAGACCGGACACCGCCGAGACGCGCAGCGTCTCCTCGACGGGATCGAGCAGCATCAGCGAGGCCCGGCAGGACATCGCCGCCCGGCGCACCCAGCCCATGGCCGGCTCCAGGTGCACGATGGTGGAGGCGAGGCGCCGGTCGAGCACCGCCTCGTTGTAGACGTAGTGGTAGCGCAGGGCCGCCTCGTCCCAGCGGTAGTGCCCCGCGGTGTCGACGGATGCGACGCTGCGGCGGGCCCACTCGGCGGGGTCGTCGCGCAGGTAGCAGAGCGCCTGCACCAGAGACCGCGGGTCGCCGGGCTCGCAGAGCAGGCCGGTCGCACCGGCCACGTCCCGGACGCCCGGGAGGTTGGAGGCGACGGGTACGGCGCCGACGCGCATCCCCTCGACCAGCACGATGCCGAAGGCTTCGGCGCGCGTCAGCGAGGGCAGGGCGACCACGTGGGCGCGGCGCATCACGGCTTCGCGCTCCTCGTTGCTCACCGCGCCGTGCCAGCGGACGTTGCGCAGGCCGAGGCGCGCCGCCGTCTCGCGCAGCTCGGTCTCCTGATGGCCGGTGCCGCAGATGTCGAAGTCCACGTCGGGCAGTGCGGCGGCCGCCTGGAGCAGCACGTCGACGCCCTTGTAGGGGCGCAACTGGCCGACGAAGGCGACGGTGAAGCGCCGCGCCCGCAGCACCTGCTCGGGGCCGACCTCGTCCTCGGCGACGCCGTGGGGCACGATGCGCACCGTGCGCGCGCCGGCGCGCAGCGCCGCGTCGGCATACGACGGCGTGCTGACCACGACGCCGTCGGCGGCGCGCATCAACCGCGCGTGCACGGTGTTGTAGACGTTGCACAGAGGACGCAGGCCGCTCAGCTCGATCTCGGAGTGGTGCGTGTAGACGAGGGCCGGACGGCGATCGCGGGGCAGGGTGCGCCAGAGGGCGAGGAAGGCGTCGGAGAAGGACGGCGCCGGGCCGTGCAGGTTGACCACGTCGTACTGCGCCAGGTCGCGCATCAGCACCGGCCAGTGGCGGACCAGGCCGGTGATGCGGAACTCACCGAGGCTGACCCGGCCGACGTCGGCCGCGGTGCACAGCTCCACCTCGTGGCCGAGGCCGCGCAGCCCGGCCGTCACCTGGGCGACTGTCTGGGCGATGCCGCTCCGCACCGGCGGTGCTTCGGTGACGACCGTCAGCGTCCTCATTCGCCCGTGTCTCCCATGCTGGTGAACGGATGTACAGATGCACGGGCACCGGCTCGACGCACACGCACGGCGATGTCGAATCCCTGCCCTGGGAAGGTGGCGGCGGTGCTGCCCCTGGAACCGCCCCCACCGCTTCCGGCTGATGCCGTCGGCGGCGGTCACTAGGGACAGACGGGTCCAACGCCCCACCTCTTGCGCGGCGGCGTGTCACGAATCTGTGGTGACGGGCCTGGGGGGAGGGAGCGCCGTCAGGGGGTGTGGACTACACGACGGTACAACGCTTGCACCGCCTCCGCGCAACTCCCCCACGCGTGCGTGCTCCGCACCCCCGCCGCAGCGCTCGCCGCGAGCTCCCGGCGCCGCGCCGGGTCGGCCAGCAGGCCGGCGGTCTCGCGGGCCATGGCGGACCGGTCGCCGGCCGGCACGAGCACCCCACGACCGCCGACCGCGTCACGCAGCCCGGTGACGTCGTAGGCGATCACGGCCACGCCGGCGGCGGCCGCCTCCAGGGCGACGACGCCCAGCCCCTCGTAGCGCGACGGCACCACCAGCACCGCCGCGGCGGCGTAGAGGCGGCGCAATTCCTCGTCAGAGACCCGGCCGAGCACCTCCACCCCTCCCCCGCTCCGCGCCGCCGCCGCCCGCACCTCCCGGTCGAGGCGGCCGCCCCCGACCACCACCCCGTGGGCGGCCGGGACCCGGGCGCGCACCGCCTCCATCACCGCGACGGCGTCGAGCGGCCCCTTCTCCACCTCCAGGCGCCCGGCGAAGAGGACCAGGGTGGGGTCGCGCAGCGCCTCGCCGTGCGCCGCCAGCGCCTCGACGTCGACGCCGGGAGGGATGACCTCGACGTTGCGGACACCCATGGCCGAAACGGCGGCCGCCGTCGAGGGTGAGACGGCGATGACCGCGGCCGCGAGCCGGTAGGCGCGACGCTCCAGCGGGCCGAGGGCGCGCCGCGGGGCCAGCGGCCCGTACGCCTGCCGGTAGGTGTGGTGTGCGGTGTAGACCAGCGGCACGTCGAGCCGCCGGGCCAGCAGCACCCCGCCGGGGCCGCCCTGCGCGTGCACCAGGTCGGGCCGCGGGCTGAGCAGCGGGGCGGGGTTGCGCGTCAAGGCGAGGGAGAGGTCGAGCGGCGCGCGGTGCACGATGCGCGGATAGGGGATGGCGTTCGGCCCACGCCCGCTGACGGTGCGCACGTCGACGCCGCGCTGCTGCAGCGCCTGCCGGAGCCCCCGCACGTAGACGCCCTGGCCGCCCTCGGGCGGGTCGTCGTCGTAGGTGGCGATGCAGACGCGCAACGCGTCCGTCATCGCTGGCACCTGGGGCAGTACACCGTGGTGCGCCCGCCGACCACCGTGCGCACCAGCGTCGTGCCGCAGCGGAAGCAGGGCTGGCCGCCGCGCCCGTAGACCTGCAGCTGCTCCTGCATCGATCCCTGCGCGTTCCACACGTCGCGGTAGTCGTCGACGCTGCTGCCGCGGTTGGCGATCGCCTTGTGCAGGATCACCGGGATGGCGTCGTAGATCGCCTGCCGCTCCCGGCGCGTCAGCCGGTGGCAGCGCCGCGTCGGCCGCACTCCGGCGAGGTGGCACACCTCGTCGACGTAGATGTTGCCGAGGCCGGCGATCCCGCCCTGGTCGAGCAGCGCGGCCTTGAGCTGGCGGGTGGTGCGGCGCAGCACCGCGTCGAGGTGGGCGGAGGTGAAGCCCTCGCTCATGGGATCGACCCCGAGCGCCGGCAGGACGCGTGCCGCGCGCAGCGCCTCGCGGGAGCCGAGCAGCAGGCGGCCGAAGCGGCGCGCGTCGTCGTAGCGCAGCTCGCGGCCGTCGTCGAGCACGGCGCGCATGTGGGTGTGCGGCGCGAGCGGTGCACCCGGCGCGCAGATGACGACGTGGCCCGTCATCCCGAGGTGGACCACCAGCTCGTCGCCGGTGTCGAGAGGACAGAGGATGAACTTGCCGATGCGGTCGACGGCCCGCACCTGCGCAGCGGTGAGGCCGGCGGCGAAGGCCTCGGGGAGGGGGAAGCGGATCACGCCGGGGTGCAGGACGTCGACGGTGAGGACCGTGCGTCCCACGATGGCGCCGCGCAGGTCGCGGGCGACGGTCTCGACCTCAGGGAGCTCGGGCATGCAGCGGGGCTATCGCCCGGTCACGCGGCGCAAACGCGGTGCAGCGTGGTCATGAAGGTGCGTTGCCGGCGCGCGGTCATAGCGAGCCCGGCGTGCTCGCCTGCAGCAGCGGTGCCATCTCGCTCCAGTTGCTGCCCACCTTGACCTCGACGTCCAGGGGGACGCGCAGCTCGGCGGCGCCGCTCATCGCCTCGCGAAGCAGCGGCACCACCGCGTCGAGGTCGTCGCGGTGGACCTCGAGGACCAGCTCGTCGTGCACCTGGAGCAGCTGGTGGGCGCGCAATCCGCTGCCGTGCAGGGCCCGGTCGAGGCGGATCATGGCGAACTTCATGATGTCGGCGGCCGCGCCCTGGATGGGCATGTTGACGGCCATGCGCTCGGCCGCCTGGCGGATGCCGCGGTTGGCGGCGAGGACGTCGGGGATGTAGCGGCGGCGGCCGAAGACGGTCTGCACCCAGCCCCACTGGCGGACGTGCTCGCGCGTCTGCTTCAGCCACTCGGTGACCGAGGCGAAGTTGGCGAAGTAGCGCTCGATGAACGCCGCCGAGTCCTCGCGCGACATCCCCGTGTCGCGCGAGAGGCCGAACTCGGAGAGCCCGTAGACCAGGCCGAAGTTGACCACCTTGGCGTTGCGCCGCATGTCGCGCGTCACCTGCTCGGGCGGCACGCCGTACACGATCGACGCCGTGGTGGTGTGGATGTCCTCGCCGCGCTGGAAGGCCTCCAGCAGCGCGGGGTCCTCGGTGACGTGGGCGAGGACGCGCAGCTCGATCTGCGAGTAGTCGGCGCTGACCAGGAGGTGCTCGGGATCGGCGACGAAGGCGGCGCGGATGCGCTGGCCCACCTCGGTGCGGATGGGGACGTTCTGCAGGTTGGGATCGCTGCTCGACAGCCGTCCTGTGGCGGCCACCGCCTGCGAATACGACGTGTGTACGCGACCGTCGCGCTCCACCAGCTGGGGCAGCGCGTCGACGTAGGTGCCCTTCAGCTTGGTGAGCTGGCGGTGCTCGAGCACCTTGTCGACCATGGGGTTCTCCAGGCGCAGCGCCTCCAGCGTGTCGGCGTCGGTGCTGCGGCCGGTCTTGGTGCGCCGCCCCGAGGCCAGGCCGAGGTCGTCGTAGAGGAACTTGGCGAGCTGCTGCGTGCTGGCGATGTTGAAGGTGTAGCCCGCGCGCTCGTGGATCTCGGCCTCGATGGCGCGGATGCGCTGCTCCAGCTCGACCTGCAGCGCCTCCAGCGTGTCGGGGTCGACGCGGATGCCGAGCAGCTCCATCTCGGCGAGCACCTGGGCGACGGGCAGCTCCATGTCGTCGTGCAGGCGGCGCACGTCGATCGCCGCCATGTCGCGCTCCAGCACCGCGCGCACGGGACCGCTGAGGGCGGTCATCAGCCCGTAGCAGGTGGCCGCCTCCTCGACGTCGAGGTCGGTGGGACGGCGCGCGCCCCGGCCGGTGCCCAGCACCGTCTCCTCGGCGTCGCACGACGCGCCGACGAGGTCGTGCGCCAGCTGTGGCAGCGGCGGGACGCGGGTGCGCTGGTTGAGGAGGTAGGCGGCGAGCAGCAGGTCGAAGTCGAAGCCGCGCACCACCGTGCCGCTGCGACGCCAGGCGAGGATCTCGCGCTTCACGTCGTAGGCGGTCTTGGCGACGCCCTCGTCGGCGAGCAGCACGCGCACCGCGTCGATGGTCTCGTCCGGCGCCGAGCCGTCGAGCACCTGGTGACCGACGGGGATGTACCAGGCGTGCGTGGGATCGTCCAGCGCGGCGAGCGCGACGCCCGCGACGATGCCGTGCCGCGCCGGCTCGTCGACGGCGGTGCGAACGGCCACGCCGCTCGCCGCACGCAGATGCTCGGCCACGTCGCGCATCACCGAGGGATCGCGCACCACCTCGACCGCCGCCGCGGCGGGCGCCGGGTGCGCCGCCGGCGCGTCGAAGGACAGCTCGCCCTGCGCCGGCTGCGCGTACAGGGTCGGCGCCTGCGCCACGGCGGGCGCTGCGCCGTTGCCGCCGGAGGCGCCGTCACCGGCGAAGGGCAGCCGCGGCACCAGGCTGCGGAACTCCAGCTCGTCGAACAGCGTGATGACGCGCTCGCGGTCGTACGACTGGTAGCGCGCCGTCTCGACGTCGAAGGGGACGTCGAGGTCGGTGACGATGGTGGCCATGCGCTTGCTGAGGATGGCCTGCTCGCGATGCTCCTCCAGCGCCTTCCTGACGCGCCCCTCCTTCATGCCGGACACCGCGTCGAGGATGCTCTCCAGCGTCCCGTACTGCTGCACCAGCGACATCGCCGTCTTGTCGCCGATGCCGGGAACGCCGGGGATGTTGTCCGATGCGTCGCCGCGCAGCGCCTTGAAGTCGACCACCTTGGGCGGGTCGAAGCCGTACCGCTCGAACACCTTGTCGACGTCGTAGACGACGGTGTCGGTGATGCCCCGGCGCGTGGCGTAGACGCGCACGTGAGGGGTGACCAGCTGCAGCGCGTCGAGGTCACCGGTGAGGATGAGGACGTCGAGGCCCGCGGCCTCCGCCTTGCGGGCCAGGGTGCCGATGACGTCGTCGGCCTCGAAGCCCGGGATCTCGACGATGGGGATGCTCATCGCCTCCACCACCTGCCGGCTCCAGGGCATCTGGCGCACGATCTCCGGCGGTGTCGGCGGCCGCTGCGCCTTGTAGTCGGCGAACTCCTCGTGGCGGAAGGTGGGGCCTGGCAGGTCGAAGGCGGCGATGGCGTAGGTGGGATGGTGCTCGTTGAGCACCTTGAGCAGCATCGAGGTGAAGCCGTACACGGCGTTGGTCATCTCGCCGCGGCTGTTGGTCAGCGCGGGCATGGCGAAGAAGGCCCGGTAGACGAGGGCGTGGCCGTCGATGAGCAGGAGGGTTTCGCGCGCCACGACGCGCTATGGTAGCCGCGCATGGCGCCCCATCCCGCCTCCCCGCCCCACGCCGTCCTCGACGTCGACAAGGAGGGGATCGGCTTCGCCGCCGCCCACTTCAGCATCCTCGAGGGCGGCAGCGAGCGCATCCACGGGCACAACTACCGGGTCGCCCTGCGCGCCGCCGGGGCGGTGCGGGCCGACGGCACGCTGGTCGACTTCGCCGCGCTGAAGGCGGCGCTGCGAGCCGAGTGCGCCGAGCTCGACCATCGCATGCTGCTCCCCGGCGAGTGCCCCGAGGTGGTCATCGAACCTGAGTCCGACGGCCACCTGGCCGTGCGCGAGGGGCGGCGACGCTTCCTCTTCCCCGCCGCCGAGGTGGCGGTCCTGCCCGTGCGCAACACCACCTGCGAGTGCCTGGCCGCCCACCTGCTGGGAGGGGTGCGGGCCCGGCTCGGGGAGCTGCCCGTCCGGCTCACCCTGCGCATCGAGGAGTCGCCGGGCCAGGGGGCCACCGTCGGCGAGGATCCCGCCGGCTGAACCGGCCCGGCGCGGGAGCGTGGCCGAGCCGTTCCCCACGATCCTGTCGCAGGCGGGCACGCTCAGGCGGCGGCGCTATCATCCGGGGCATGGCTGACCTCATCGAGATGGCCGTGGACAGCATCCGCGTCCACATGCCGACGCACCAGCACGTGGTCATCCTCAAGGAGAAGGAGGCCGAGCGGTACCTCCCCATCTGGATCGGCATCCACGAGGCCAACGCGATCGCGCTGAAGATCACCGGGATCACCCCGGAGCGGCCCATCACCCACGACCTGCTGGTCAACGTGCTCGGCGCCGTCGAGGTCACCGTGCACCGGGTGGTGGTGACCTCGCTGAGCAACGAGGTGTTCTACGCGCGCATCAGCGCCAGCCAGAACGGGCGCGACCTCGACATCGACGCGCGCCCCTCCGACGCCATCGCCGTGGCGGTGCGCGTCGGCGCGCCGATCTTCGTCGCCGGCGAGGTGCTCGACAAGGCGGGCGTCCTGCCGGAGAACGAGAAGGAGGGCGAGGAGGGCGCCGCCGAGACCTCGGAGGAGGACGACGAGAAGCTCGCCATCTTCCGCGAGATGATCAACCAGATGGACCTGCCCGACCTGGGCGACCAGCCCCGCGCGCCGGAGAGCTGACCGGGCGGTCGGTCCTCTCGGCTCAGGGACGCGGGGGGTCGGTGGGCAGGGTGTCCCACATCGCGGGGTCCTCGAAGCCTAGCCGCCACAGCGCGACTCCCCGCAGGTGCCGGCTGCCCACCAGCGACTGCTTGGCCGCGAGACTCTGCGCGTCGTCGAAGTAGAGCAGTCCGCCGTCGGGTCCGCGGACCACCGGCGTGGCGGCGGCGAAGTCGTAGTCGACGCGCGCGCCCTGAGCGTTCAATGCGTTCGCAATCGAGGCGGCGTAGGAGTCGGCGGTGACCTGGCCACCCTGCCAGGCGCGGGAGTAGAGCGGCAGGCCGAGCAGTGCCGTGCTCCGGCTGCGCATCTCCGCAAGGCTGCCGGAGAGGATCTGCTCGTCCCAGTCGAGCCCGGCGACGGGGCCCGCGTCGCTCAGCGCCGTGTGCTCGTCGTACGCCATGAGCGTCACCAGGTCGGCGGCGGCGCTGATCGCCTGCAGGTCGTAGGCGGCCGAGTAGACGTTGAGGTGCTCGGGCTTGTGCGGCACCACGGCGACGGCGAGCTGCCGGCCCTGCTGGTGCAGCGCGGCCGCCAGCCGCTGCACCAGGACGGTGAGCCGGTCGCGTGACCCGGCGGGCACCCCCTCGATGTCGAGATGGACGCCGGGGTAGCCGAGGGCGACGGCGTCGCGGACCAGGCGGTTGACGGCGGAGTCGTCGGCGAGGATGGCGGCGATGCCGTCGCTGTCGGAGGCGTCGTTCTGGATCAGGGGCCAGACGGGAACGCCGGCGGCGGTGGCGGTGGCCACGGCGGTGGCGTCGGGCGCTCCGCTGAGGGCGCCCCCGGCGGTGACCCGGACTCCGGTGGGGCTGACCACGGAGATGCGGTCGGCGTGGGCCGCCAGCGAGGCGCGCGAGGCGGCGGTGGCGGCGGTGAAGGCGACCACCAGCGGCTTCGGGGTGGCGGCGGCCGCCTCGACCGGGATGGCGCTGCGGCGGAGGGCGCCGTGCGCAACGGCGCTGAGGTTCAGGCTGAGGGTGGCGGCGAGGTGGCTGCCGCGGGCGGTCGCCAGTCCGGCGGGGAGCTGGAGGGTGCCCCCGGGCCCGGTGGGCCAGGTGGCGCGAAGGTGGGTTGCGTCGGGCCAGGACACGGTGGCGCCGCCGGGGAGCGCCGACTCCACCGCCTCCCGGTCGGTTGGGGCGAACTGGAAGGCGAGGTCGAGGACGGTGCCGGCCGCGGGGTCGGTGTGCAGCGCCGCGGCCGCGCCCGCGGGCGGGGCGACGTGGAAGGCGATGCGCTGGGGGTCCCGGTCCGGGACGGCGAGGTCGAGGGTGTGCGCCGAGCCGAGGGGCATGGGGGCGACGGTGGCGGTGAGCGCGTCCTGTGCCCGCTGGAGCGAGAGGTCGGCACCGTCGAGCTTGGCGACGACCTGCTGGGCGGTGACGCCGCCGGGGACGACGACCCGGAGGTCGAGCGTGGGCGGGACGTCGTCCTGGCCGTCGACCAGCGCGGTGCCGCCCGCGGTGATGACCACGAATCCGCCGGTGGTGGTGGCGAGGGCGCCGGGCGGCGAGGAGGAGCTCGGCGCGCAGCCGGAGAGGAGCAGGAGGACGGCTGCGGCGAAGGTCAGCGCGCCCGCGCGCGGGCCGAGCATGCGGGCAAGTCTAGGAGACGGTGAGCGTCAGCACCGCCTCGATGGCGGGCGAATCCGTGGCGCCCGGCAGGCCCGACGGGACCAGTGCGACGAGCTGGAGCTGGGTGCCGGGCACGGCGTTGGCGGGGATCTCCAGGACCTGCATCGGCAGGCTGGCGATGGCGGCGGCGGTGGGCGACGCGGTGGCGATCCAGGGGAGGACGCTGTACGGGGCGAACGATTGCAGCTGCTCGGGGGTGAGCAGGGCGCCGGGAACCGCTGCGCGCTCCGCCCCGGTGATCGAGGGGGAGCTTGGGGTAGCGCCGGGGCTCGCGGGGGCGGCGGCTCCAGCGCCGGAGGCGGCGGATCCGATCGTGCCACCGCTCGGGCCCAGGGCCAGGGCACCCTGGTCGTGCAGGCTGACGCAGGGGATGACCGCGCTGCCGTGACCGGTCGAGGTGGTCAGTGCCGCGTAGATGAGGACCTGCGAGCCCGGGGAGTAGCTGGCCGAGGTGGTGGCCAGGACGAGCTGCTCGGCGGGGCGCTGCTGCGAGGTGGCGGTGGCGACGTTGGTGAAGCCGGGCGGTGCGGCGGGAAGCCCGCTCGGCTGGGGGACGACAGCGAGCGGCAGCGGGCACGTGCCGATACCCGCGGCGGCCTGCTTGGGGGCGGCGGCCGACCCGGCGGATCCCCCGCCGATGGCGGGGACGGCGCGGTCGGGGGCGCTGGCGCCGAGGGCCGCCGGTGCACTGGTGGGGGATGGCCCGCCGACGTGGGCGTGGACCACCACCACGACCGCCGCGATTCCGGCGGCCGCCATGAGGCCCGCCCCCCAGGCGGGGGTGATCTGCGGACGCGGCAGGCGCGCGGCCAGCGGCGCCAGCGCCGCGGGCATGCGCCGGCGTTCGGGCTGGGGCGGCGTGGCAGGGAGGACGACGCGCTGCGGCATGCGCGCGGCGGGCAGCTGGTGGACGGCGTCGATCGCCTGGCGGAATTGGTCGGCCGCGGTGGCGCAGTCCGAGCAGGCGGAGAGGTGCTCGTCGTACCGGCGGCGCTCGGCGGGGCTCAGCGCGCCGTCGTAGGCGGCGGAGAAGAGCTCGGTGACGTGGCGGGCGCCCATCTAGCCCCGTCCCTCGGCAGTGAAGAGGACGGCCGAGCCACGGAGGGCGTCGGCGAGCTGCAGGCGGGCCCGGCTGAGTCGCGACTTCACGGTCCCGAGCGGGACGCGCAGCGCCTCGGCGATCTCCTCGTAGGAGAGGTCGTTGACGTCGCGGAGGACCACCGCCACACGGTAGTCGAGGGGGAGCTGCATGACCGCGGCACGGATGGCTTCAGCGCGCTCCTTCGCCTCGGCCGCCGCCTCGGGCCCCATCTCCTGCGAGGGGAGCTCGAGGACCTTGCCGTCGTCCTGCTCCAGGGAGTCGGCCGGCCTGCGCACAGCGCGGCGCTGCACGTCGCGGCTGGCGTTGACGGCGACGCGGAAGAGCCAGGCGCGGACGGAGGCATGGCGCAGCCGGGGAAGGTTCATGTAGGCGCGGAGGAAGGTCTCCTGGACCACGTCGGCGGCATCCGCCGGTGTCCCCAAGAGGCGCAGTGCCATGGTGTACAGCTCGTCCTGGTAGCGCTCGACAAGTGCGGTGAACGCCCCCGAGTCGCCGTGGCGGGCCTGATCCAGCAGCGCCTCGTCGTCCATCTGCTCCTTTCTACGCCGCGCGGGGCCCGCGGGTTCCAGCGGGCGGCGGCGGGGCGCTAAGCTTCGTCCCACCCGTGCCGGTGTGGCGGAATGGTAGACGCGGCGGTCTCAAAAACCGTTGGGGGCAACCCCGTGTGGGTTCGAGTCCCACCGCCGGCACCACCCCTTTTGAGCTCAGAGCGGGCTTTGCCTATGTCATAGGTGACGCGCGCGTCGGCGGTTTGACAACAACGCTGACAACAACGGGCGCTCATCGCCTACGCACCCGCTCCAACGAGCCTGTCCATGACCCGCGCGGCGTCGCGCTGCATCCCCTCGATGACGTGCGAGTACAGGTCGAGGGTGATGGCGACGGTGCTGTGGCCGAGCATTTCCTGGGCGACCTTGGGGTGGACGTTGGCCGCCAGGAGCAGGGTCGCGGCGGTGTGGCGCAGGTCGTGGAAGCGCAGCCGTGGCAGCCCCGCTCGGGCCAGCAGGGGGCGGTAGAAAGCGTTCAGAAGGTCACCCGCCTCGATGGGGCGGCCGAGACGGTTGGGGAACACGAGGTCGAGGTCGGCCCACTCCTCCCCCACCACCAGCCTCTCCTCCACCCCATCGCTGGGGGCGGATGCCCTCCGGATCGCTGAGGCGCTGCACCTTGGGTTCTCGACTCAAGATTGGATCTTCACGAGAGACGGTGCGACGTACTTCCTGGAGGCCAACCCTAACGGCCAGTGGCTGTTTCTCGATGACGTATTCGAGGGCAAGATCGGACACGCCATCATGGCGGAGCTCCTGGTCCGATCAGAGGCGCGAACATGAAGGAGTTCGCTCGCAGGGTGGCCGCCTCCGCTCGTGGCGACTTTCAACGGGCTGGGGCGGTCGACGAGAGCATCCTGATCTCTGAAGGGAACATTCCCTGGCTTGCAGGGGACGCCCCACCCGGAGGTGGCCCAGTATGCGCTCGAAGCCTCGTTACGAAGCGCCTCCCACGCCGAGAGCTCCGCCGCAAGCCTAATGGATAAGGCGTCCTCCCTCCTGACGGTCGTTCTCGCTCTCTTCGCTGTGGCGTCGGGAGCGACGAGTGTTGCACTCCGCACGCGCCACGATCCTTCGTGGCTTCAGTGGTCCTCATTCGGCTTCTTCTGTGTCGTCGACGCGGCGTTGGTGCTGGCGGCCCTGAACGCTTTCTTGGCAACTGTGCCCATGCAGTCGATCGGACTGAACCTGCACCGATTCAAGCAGTATCGTGCCGGCCACTTGGAGACGGTCGTCGGCGAGGAGGCGGTTGTGTGGCACCGGGGAGCGCTGCTCGCGATGGCCCGAGGGACTCGCCAGGGCAACGACCTACTCGCTGCCCGCAGGTGGCTCCTCGTCGCGGTCGTCGCTGGGATGCCGGGTACCATCTTGACCTCTATCCGCCTCGTGTAGGTGTCGTCCTCCCGCGGTGCCGGCGTGCCGAGGGACGGGTCCTGACGCTGACCGCCACAACAGTTTCGACCTTCGGGTGTTGAGCCTTCGGCTCCTGCACCTCGCGCCACTCTCGGCGCAACGCGGAGACACTCGTCGCGCCGAGCTCGCGCAGGCGCTCTCCTTTGATGTTCTCGTAGGCGGCCAGCGCTCGAAGAGCCCGAGCAGGATGGTCGACGATCCACGGGACCAAGGCTTCCTCCGGCATGCGGCCGTGCGCCCGCCGACGAACACTCATCGTCCTACGAGTCCTGTCGCTACGTCAGTGCCATCAGCAGACAACCGCGCACGGTGCCACGTGGTAGTAGAGGAATACCAGGCAGTCGAGGGCCAGGGACAACGCGAGGGTTCTCGCTGCCCACTTCACGGCGAACTGCGATCGGCCCGACATTCTGGCTGCCATGCCTCCGCCCACCATGAAGGCGACCTGTGCTGGCGGGAGGGCGAGCAGGAACCCGTCGAGAGGGTTGAGGCCGAACGCCGAGGCATCTCTGAGCGCTTGGTGAATGAAGTCCACGTACAGCGCGACGAGCAAGGCAGACCCTAGGACCGCCGCCGCCCAGCGAAGAATCTGTCCGCGCGTCACACCGCGCGTCTCACCATGTTCGCCGCTGCTCATCGCTGGGCTCCCAAGGTCCTGCTGCATCATCCGCAGACGCCCGTGGACCAGCACTCTTCGGGCGTCTCCCCGCCTGGAAGTGGCGGGCCGCCATCCGAGCCGACGTTCAATTGCTGTCGCAGGTTGCGGGCCTGTTCCTGCCACGTCTCCGACGCAATGGTCGGTGCAACGATGTTCTCCCACCAACTGGCGTTGGGCGCATGCGCGGTTTGCTGAAGGTACACGAACCCGTCCTTCTCGTAGGTGCTGAAGTTGATGGTATTGCCCCCTCCCAACCCGCTCGCCGAGGTCGTCGTGAACGTGAAGTCGGAGCAGCCCACTTCACTCACTGTCACCGGATCATGGAGGAAGGGGAAGGGCGTGAGGTCACAGGTGGCACCGAGCTGTACCTGCGAGCAGCTGCCCGTCGAGAACGGAAACACTTGGGACATGTGACTCTGCATGTAGGCCATGACGGCCCAAGCCCCACCTGTTGCCTTCACGGTCCCGATTTGCTCGGTGTCCTGGTAGTCGTACAGGCCGCTTGGGTCAGTCGCGTTGAGCGGGTCGCCGTGAACGTAAGCATATGGCAAACGGGTCTTCGCAACCAAGGGGTCACGAGTCACGAACTGACCCGATGCAGGATCGTAGTAGCGCGCCTGGAGGTACTGGAGGCCGGACTCCACATCGGTGTACTGGCCGGCGAAGCCGAGAGGGGTGGTCACCGTCCCGGTCCGCCCCGTTTGCTTGCCGAACGCGTCATACGTGAAGGTGCCAACGACGGTCCCGGAGGTGTCCGCTAGGACACGCGTGTTCGCGAGTTGGTCGTGGTAGTAGAAGTCCACGGCGCCCGAGGAGCTGATCTGCTCGATGGGGATGCCTCCGGAGTCGTACACGAAGTACGTCGTGCTGGCCGACGTCGCGTCGACAAGCACTCCCGGCGTCCCTTCAGCAGCGTCCCAGGTAAAGGCATCGGTGGTGCCGCTCACCGTCTTGGATTGGCGGAGTCCGTCGCCGTCGTAGGTGTATGTGGCGGTGGTTCCGTAGGCGGTGAGCCGATTGGCCTGATCATAGGTCAGCGTGGTCGCGGTCCCACCGGGCGGGGTCACGCTGGTTCGGTCTCCCCGCGCGTTGTAGGCGTAGGTGGTGGCCGGCGCGCGCAAGGCCAGAGCGACGCCCGTCAGCTGTGCGCTAACGCCAAGCGTCGCGGTCCGGGTCCCCGTCGCTCCGGGAGCACCCAGGACTTGATCGAAGACGCCGGCGGCCGTGCTGGCGTTCCCCGCGAACTGGACACGAGAGGTCATCCCGGTCGGGGCAGTCCACGAAGTGCCCGTGCCGTTTCCGACAGCGCCGCCGAAGAACGCCATCCGATCGCCTGCAACCGTGGTCGTCACCGACGGAGTCGTGACGCTGGTCGTCGCTGCGGCCGTCGCGGAGGTCTGGACGTCGATCGGGTTCGACGGGTCCGCCCCACGATAGACGACCGCGACGATCGACTTGGCGAACTTGTTGCCGTAGGACACCGTCACGCTCGTCTCGCCACCGGCCGCCGTCTTGCGGTAGAGCACCGTGTTGGCGGCCGGAGAGCCCGTCGAGGTCACCGAGGCGACCTGCGTGTAGCCCGTCGGCGTGTTGACCGTCTTGCCGCTCTGCTGCGTGGTGGCGACGAAGATCTGGTCATTGGCCTGGATGCCGGACGGGAGCGTCACGGTCACCGACTTGCTCGATCCGGTGTCCCCACCCGAGCCCGTCCCGACCAGGCTGATCGCCGCCGGGGCGGTGGTGGTCAACTGGCTGGCCGCGTCGTACGCAAGCTGGGTGCCATTCCCGAGTTGCACGACGTTGTCGGCCGTGGAGTACCCGTACGACTGCGTGTCGACGGTGTGCAGCTGGTTGAGGGCCGTGTAGGTGTAGCTGTGGGTGTCCGCCGGGACACCCGCCGAGGTGACCGAGCCCACCTGTTCGTTCGCGTCCCGCGTATAGCCGAAGGAGGCGAAGGGGCTCGATGGTGCGCTGGTCGGCGCATCACTGATCGACGTCGGCCGGTCCGCGTTGTCGTAGCCGGTGGTCGCCGTGGTGCCGTTCGGGTAGACCTCGGCGGTGACGTTGGAGTCGGGGTCAGGCGTGAAGGTCGTGGTGTGGCCCAGCCAGTCACTAACGGACGTCAAGCGACCGGCATCATCGTAGCCGCGTTGCACCACGTGGCTCCCCGGATAGGTGATGCTGGTGAGCTGCCCCTTGAGGTCGTAGCCGTATCCCACGGTCTGCCCGGCGCCGTTCGTCGATGACGTCATGCGGTGCAGGCTGTCCCACACCCAGGAGGAGGTGCCGGTACCATCCGTCATCGCCGTGCGATGACCATCGCTGTCGTACGTGATGTTGGTCACATTCGGCGTGTGACCGTCGTTGTAGCTGATCGCAGTGAGCTGGTTGGCGCTGTCGTAGGCGTAGGTCGTCGTCTGCGACTGTGCATCGACGAGCGTCAGCTGGTTGCCGACCCCATCGTAGGTGAACGACGTACCGCGCTGGAGCGGATCGGTCGTCGAAGTGACGCGTGCGAGAGCGTCGTATCCGTAGCTGGTCGTGTTGCCCGCGCCATCGACCTGGTCGAGGATCGTGCCGTCCGGGTTGAAGTCGGTCCGAAGCGTCGCCTGATCGGGCCGCTGCACGCTCGTCTGCTCGCGGGCCAGGTCATATGTGTAGTTGGTCCTGTTGCCGTCGCCGTCCTGGCTGGCGATGACGTCCCGAGCGGCGTCGTACGTCGTTTGCGTCGTGTGCCCGAGAGGATCGGTGACGGTGCCGATGTCGCCGAACCCATTGAGATGGGTGGTACGCAGGTCGGTGTAGTCGTAGGTTGTGGTGTGCTGGGCGGCGCAGTTGCAACCGCTCACGTTGCCGCGCGGGCTCACCGTCGCGGTGCGCCAACCGACGGCGTTGTACTGGTAGGTGGTGACGTCGCCGAGCGGGTCGGTGGTGCTCGCGAGGTCGCCGTTGGTGTCGTACGACGTCGCCCACACCTTGTTGTCGGGATCGGTCATCGAGGTCACGTCGCCCGGATGGGTGGAGTCGCCGTACGTGTACGTGGTCGTCGACGACTGGAGCGGACTCGACCCCACGAGCGGCGTCGACCGGCTCTGCAAGTTGCCCGCGGCATCGTAGACGTACGTCGTCGTGACTTGATTGGGATCCTTCGATGACGTGAGATCGTTGAGCGAGTCGTAGGTGTTGGTCGTTGTGCGGTTGAGGGCATCCGTCGAGGTCAGCTCGTTCCCTGAGCTGTCGTAGCTCATCTGGGTCACGTGCCCGTTGGGATCGACAACCGTGGCGACACCAAGCGTGGCAGGGTCGTAGGTGTACGACCAGGTCGCCGCCTGCGCCGTCCCGTTGCCCTTGGTGACAACCATGCGCTCACCGTTCTGGTACTGCTCGACGGTGACGTTGCCCTTGGGGTCGGTGATCGTCACGGTGCCGCCCGACGCGGAGGAGTTGTCGCCCGTGTAGGCGAAGGTGGTGGTCCGGTCCTTCGTTCGGTCGTTGGCCACCACGGTCACCGTCTGCGAGGTCACCCGGCTACTGGTGTCGTAGACGTTGGTGGTGATCTGACCAAGGGGATCGGTCATCGTGAGCAGGTGATGGCTGCTGTCGTAGGTGAAGTGGGTCAGGCCACCGTTGGCGTCGGTGACGTCGGTCAGGTT
>DASRDZ010000018.1:0-16971 GCA_035652335.1 Candidatus Dormiibacterota bacterium | reverse complement strand
CCTCGGCGCCACCGTCTGCCTCGCCCGCCGCCCGCGGTGCGCCGAGTGCCCGCTGGCGGCCTGCCGCTCCCGGGCACGGCTCGGCGGCGGCCAGCCGCCCGAGACGCCGCCGCGTCGCCAGGCCGCCTGGGCCGGTAGCATGCGCCAGCTCCGTGGCGCCGTCCTGCGCGCCATGCTCGGCGAGCAGCCGCCCACCTCGCTCCACCAGCTCGAAGCCCGTGTCGCGCCAGCGCCCGCCGCGGGACGTGAGGGCGCCGTCGCCGAGGCGCTGCGCGGCCTGCAGCGCGACGGGCTGCTGGGGACCGACCTGCTTCCCGGGTAGCATCAGCACGCGATGGCCGTGACCTCTCCCTGGCTGGACGGCGTGCGCGCGCAGCTCTGGTCGCGCGAGTCCTTCAGCTTCATCCCCGACCGGCAGCTCCCCGAGCCCACCGGCTCGCCGCAGCGCAGCCAGGGCGACGACGCACCCCGGCTCCTCTTCGCGGGCTTCCCCAGCGACTACAGCCTGGCCTTCCTGCTCGGCCTGCTGGAGCAGGACGTCGACCTGCGCGGCATCATCACCAGCCCCGGCGCACATCCTGCCATCCTTGGCCACAACGCGCTGAGCCGCATCGCGGAGCACCTGGAGATCCCCATCCTGCGGCTGTGGCGCGTCAACGACGAGCACGCCCGCACCGACATCGCCGCGCTGCACCCCGACGCCGTGGTCATGGCCAGCTTCGACCAGATCATCGGCGCCCGCGCCCTGGCCATCCCGCCGCACGGCTGGCTCAACATCCATCCCAGCGCGCTGCCGCTGTACCGCGGTCCCGAGCCCGTGTACTGGACGGTCGCCGACGGCGCGCCCACCGCCGGCATCACCCTGCATCGCGCCGCGCCGCGCTTCGACGCCGGGCCGGTGCTGGCGCAGCGCATCGTCGACGTCGCGCCCGACGAGACCGCCGGAACGCTCACCCGCAAGCTGAGCCGGGCGGGGGTCGACGCGCTGCCCGAGGCGCTGGGCAAGCTGCTCGCCGACGACCCCGGCACTCCGCTCGACATGGGAGCGGCGACCTATCGCCCCTCGGTGGGACATCGCAACCTGCGCACCGCGGGCAGCGCCGCCGAGGCGGAGCGCATGGTCCGCGCCGGCCTGCCCAACATGCCCGCCTACCTCCCCACCGACGACGGCCGCTGCCTCTACGTCCTCGCGGCGCGGCGCGTCGACTCGTGCCCCGAGGGCAGGGGGCTCACCTGGCCGGACGGCGCGCTGCAGCTGGTCGAGACCAGCGAGGCGTGCGGCTGCCACCACGACGAGCCCGACTGCCCGCACCGAGAATCACCGCCCTGACACGCGCCCGCCTGTGAGCGGTCAGTCCGGGCTCAGGCGCGACGCGGCGCGCTTCTCCGAGAGCCGGCCCATCAGGTAGCCGCGGCAGCCGGTGCAGCGCCCCTGGCGGAGGTGGCGGCGCAGCTGCATGAGGTGGCTGGTGCGCGCCCGGCCACCGGCGGCGAGGTCGGCGACGAGGCGGAACTGCATGCAGGTGAGCAGCAGCTCGGGCAGCTCTCCGTCGCCGAAGACGACCACCGAGAAGGGACGCAGATCAGAGGTGCGGCATCTCATCGGGCTTCGATGCGTCCAACGAACCCGGCGGGCACGAACCTGCGGTCACCGCTACCATCCGCTGCGTGGCGACGGACGGCTCCCCACTTCGCGTCCTGGTGGTCGAGGACGACCAGCTGGTACGGACCTTCATCCGCTTCGCCCTGGAGCGCGACGCCATGAGCGTGGCCGAGGCCGAGGACGGGGCGGGGGCGCTGTCCCAGCTGCAGTCGGGCGGCTTCGACGCCGTGCTCGCCGACGGCCTGCTCCCCGACATGCACGGCATCGGCCTGGCGGCGGCCATCCTCGACGACCCCGCGCTGGCGGAGCTGCCCATCTGCTTCCTCAGCGGAGCGGTGCAGGGACGCATCCCGGCCGCCGCCGGGGTCGGCTGCCTGAGCAAGCCCGTCCGCCCCGCCCACCTCACCGAGCAGCTCCGTTCCCTGGTGGCCTGGCGTGAGCAGGGAGGCAGCCCTGTCGAGGAGCGCCGCGCCGCGCTGCGGCGCCTCGAGGCGGGCTTCCTGGTCGGCCCCTGACCGTCGTCGTCTCGCGACGCGAGCGTCGCAGGAGCGCGGTTTGGGAGGTGTCGAACTGCTGCGAGCATGGGCCGGTCATGAGCCAGCCCTGGGTTGCCCAGCTGCCCTCCGCCGTCCCCCTGCGCGACTTCGTGGCCGCCGCCACCGAGGCCGCCGACGACGCCGCGGTGTGCATCTTCGCCCCCGACGACAGCGTGGAGCCGCAGGATCGCCGCGGCTACGCGGCGCTGGTGATCGCCTACAGCCGGTTCGAGGAGCCGGTGACCATCCTCGACGACGGCTATACCGCCCTGCTCATCCGCGACGGCGGGCTTCCCGCCGGTGCGGCGGCCTGCACGCGCATCGTCGCCCAGGCGGCGCGCATGGGGCTGGCCAGCCGCCTGCGCGTGGGAGTTGCGCTGATCGGGGGAGACCCCACCGGCGCGCTGCGGACCGCGCGGAGCATCGCGGCGAAGGGCGTCCCCGGGGAGATCGCGGGCGCGGCCTGACCGTTCCGGCTCAGAGCTCGATCACAGTCCTGAGCTGCTCTCCTCGGCGCATCGCGTCGAAGGCGTCGTTCACGCCCTCCAGCGGCACGCGCTGGGTGACCAGCGAGTCGAGGTCGAGGCGGCCGGCGCGGTAGAGGCTCAGCATCTCGGGGAAGTCGCGCGGCGGGTAGGCGCTGCCGTAGTAGCAGCCCTTGAGCGTCTTCTCGCTCACCGCGAGGAGCAGTGAGGGGAAGGTGGTCTCGCCCTCCTGGCGGGGCACGCCGACCAGGACGGTGCGCCCGCCGCGGCGGGTCATGTCCCAGGCCTGGCGCTGCAGGGCGGGGATGCCGGCCACCTCGAAGGCGACGTCGACGCCCAGCTTGCCGGTGAGCGCGCGCACCGCGGAGGCGGCCTTGTCGCCGCCCTCGACCACGTCGGTGGCGCCGAAGTGCTGCGCCGCCTCCAGCCGCGAGGCCACCCGGTCGACGGCGATGATCCGCTCCGCGCCGGCCAGGCGGCAGCCCTGGATGACGCTGAGCCCCACCCCGCCGCAGCCGATCACCGCCACCCGCTCGCCTGCGCGCACCTCGGCCGTGCGCAAGGCGGCACCCACCCCGGTGGTCACCGCGCAGCCCACCACGGCCGCCACGGCGAAGGGGATGTCGGAGTCGACGCGCACCACGCTGTGCTCGCGCACCACGGTGCGCTCGGCGAAGGTCGCCGCATGGAGGCCGTGGTGCACCGGTTGCTCGCCGTCGAACAGTCGGGTGGTGCCGTCGTCCATGAGGCCGGGCGTGTAGGCGCCGCTGGTGCAGAGCTGCGGCTGCCCGTGCAGGCAGAAGAAGCAGCGCCCGCACATCGGCACCCAGTTGAGCACCACGTGGTCGCCCGGCGAGACGCTCCCCACCCCCTCGCCCACCGCCTCGACGACGCCCGCGCCCTCGTGGCCGAGCACCACCGGGACGGGAGTCGCGATGCCGCCCTCCAGCATCGACAGGTCGGAGTGGCAGACGCCCGCGGCGTGCAGCCTGACCTGCACCTCGCCGGCGCGCGGCGGGTCGAGGCGCAGCTCGGCGATCTCCAGCGGCGCCCCCACGGCGCGCATCACAGCGGCGCGCACGTCAGCGCGCATCCCGGGCGGGATGCTCAGCCACGGGACAGCCCGTATACGATCGCCAGCACAAGGATTGCGATACATACGGCCGTCGTTCCGACCAGGGCCGGAAGCCGCCAGCGCTCGGGGATCACGGGGAGTCCCCGCTCGACCGGTTCGCCCAGCGTTCCCTTCACCTCGCGGTGCAGCCGCATGCGAGCGATTCTAGACACACCGCAAGCCGGTGGGCATTCCGCTCGTCACTGGCAAGACGAGAGCTGAGGAAGGAGATCATCTCCGTTGGAGCTCCTGCTCGCGACCCTCGTGCTGGGGATCGTCCAGGGGGCGGTGAACGCGCTGCTGGGCGCGGGCATCGTCGCCGTGTATCGCGGCACGGGCGTGATCAACTTCGCCCACGGCGCCATGGCGATGACGTCGACGTACGTCTTCGTCACCCTGGTTGACCACGGCGCGCCCTCGTTCCTCGGCATCCCCTCGGCGGCGGTGGTGGCCGTGCTGGTGGGCATCGGTCTCGGCGTCGCCGTCGACGTCGCGGTGATGCGCCCGCTGGCGCGGCAGTCGGCGCTGGTGCGCATCATCGCCACCCTCGGGGTCCTCTACGTCCTGCAGTCGCTGGCGATCATCGCCTTCGGTGGCGCGACCCGCAGCGTGCCGCAGATCTTCCCCGCGGGCGGCCATGCGATCGGGCCGGTCGACATCAGCAACAACGAGATCGGCATCCTGCTGGTCGCCGTGCTGCTGGCGCTGGCGCTGACTCTCTTCTACCGGCGCACCCGCTTCGGCACCGCGATCCGCGCGGTGGCCAGCTCACGCGACGCGGCGACGCTGGTCGGCATCCGGGTGAAGTGGGTCACCGCCGCGTCGTGGGCGGTCGGCGGTGCCACCGGGGCCGTGGCGGGGATCCTGGTGGCGCCGTCGCTGGGACTCAACTCGTACATCCTCACCCTGCTGGTCATCCAGGCCTTCGCGGCGGCGCTGACGGGGCGGCTGGAGAACCTCGCGCTGGCGCTGGCCGGCGGCCTCGGCCTCGGCGTCGTCACGGCGATCGCGTCGACGTACCTCTCGCAGTGGCTGGCCGCGCATCCGCTGTCCTGGGTCAACATCGGCAACGTCGGCAACGGCATCGCCTTCCTCTGGATCATCGCGCTGCTGCTGGTGTGGCGGCGCCCCGCCACGACGATGGCGCGCGCCCACGGGTCGGTGCTGTGAGTCCACGCGACTCCGTCGACCGCGGTGTGCGCGCAGCGCTGATCGGGCTCTTCGTCCTGGTGGCGCTGGTGGTGCCGGCGATGCTCAGCGCGTCGAACCTGTACCTCCTCTCGGCGGGAATCGCCTACGGCATCGCGGTGCTCAGTCTCGTGGTGCTGGTCGGTCTCGTCGGGCAGTTCTCCCTGGCGCAGGCGGCGTTCATGGGCGTCGGCGCCCTGACCGCGGCGCACCTCGTGTCCGGTGCCGGCGTGCCGTTCCTGGTCGCCGTGCCGCTGGGCGGGCTTGCCGCGGTGCCGTTGGGAATGCTGGCGGCGATCCCCGCCCTGCGCGTCAGCGGCGTGTACCTGGCGGTGGCGACGCTGGCCCTGGGACAGGCCGTCGACACCATGTTCTTCCACACCGACTTCAACGGCGGGAGCTCCGGCGGCGGCATCCCCCTCCCCCGCCCCGCCGCGTTCGCCGGCGCCACCCAGTACTACTGGTTCGAGCTGGCGGTGCTGCTCGGCCTGATTGCGTTCGTGTGCATGTTCCGCACCCGCCGCGCAGGACGCAACCTGGCGGCGCTGCGCGAGTCCGAGGCGGCCGCGTTGTCGGTGGGAATCAGCGTGGTGTGGGCCAAGGTGGGCGCCTTCGCGCTGTCGGCCTTCATCGCCGGCGTTGCGGGCGTCCTCTACGCGGGCTTGAGCGGGGTCGCCTCGGGATCGTCGTTCAGCTCCTTCGACTCCATCGCCCTCATGGCGGTGGCGGTCATCGGTGGGCTGGGCAGCGCCGCCGGGGCGGTCATCGGCGGTGTGCTCAAGACGATGGCGCCGGTGCTCATCGCCCGGCTGCCGGGCGTCGCCGCGGCCGGCGACCTCGCCGGCGTGGTGTTCGGCGCCGGGCTCGTCGTGCAGATGATCACCGCGCCGCTGGGCATCGCCTCGCAGGTCCTGCGCGCCGAGCAGCGGGTCGCGGCGCGGGTGCGCGTCATGGTGGCGGAGCGGCGCGAGGCGGCGGCGCGGCTGGAGGTGCCCGGCTGATGGCGCTGCTCGAGGTGCGCGGCGTCGACGTGCGATTCCACGGGCTCACAGCGCTCGACTCCGTGTCGCTGAGCGTCTCGCGCGGCGAGGTGGTCGGCCTGATCGGTCCCAACGGCGCCGGCAAGACGACGCTGTTCAACACCATCACCGGCCTGCAGCGCGCCGACGCGGGCAGCATCCGCTTCGACGGTCGCGAGATCGCCGGGCTCTCCGCGGATCGCCGCTCGCGCGCCGGCATCGGGCGCACCTTCCAGACGCCGCAGCTGATCAGCCGGCTCAGCGCCTACGACAACATCCTGCTGGGCTGCCAGGCGCGCATGCGCAACGGGATCTTCGCCGACGGCCTGCGCCTGCCCTCGTCGTACCGCAACGAGGTGCTCGCCCAGCGCGAGGTCGACGGCGTGGTCGCCGAGCTGGGCCTCGGCGAGCACGTGCACCGCGGCGTCGGCGAGCTGCCGCTGGGGGTGCGCCGGCTGGTGGAGATCGCCCGCGCGCTCTGCACCAATCCCAGGCTCCTGCTGCTCGACGAGGCGGCCTCGGGCATCGGGCGCGAGGAGTCCTGGCAGCTCGCGGACCTCTTCAGCCGCATCCGCCGCCGGCACGACCTCAGCATGCTGGTCGTCGAGCACGACGTCGACTTCGTGCTCTCCCTCTGCGACTACGTCTACGTGCTCGACTTCGGCCGGGTGATCGCCCGCGGCACGCCGGACGTGGTGCGCAGCAACCCCGACGTCATCGCCGCGTATCTCGGCGAGGAGGCAGGCGGTGCCGCTGCTGCGAGCTGAGCGAGTTCGGGTCGAGTACGGCCAGATCGCCGCGGTCAACGACGTCAGCCTGGAGGTCGAGAGTGGCGAGATCGTCGCGCTGCTCGGGCCCAACGGCGCGGGCAAGACGACGCTGCTCGACACCATCGGCGGCCTGCGCCGTCCCTCCTCGGGCACGGTGTGGTTCGACGGGCGCGACATCACCCGCATCCGCGGCGACCTCGTGGCCCGCCGCGGCATCTCGCTGGTGCCCGAGGGGCGCGGCATCTTCCCCGCGCTGTCGGTCGAGGACAACCTGCGCATGGGCGGCTACTGGGCGGCCGACGACTACGAGCCGCGCTTCGCGCGCGCGGTCGAGTACTTCCCCGTTCTGGAGACCCGGCGGCGGCAGCAGGCCGGCTCGCTGAGCGGCGGCGAGCAGCAGCAGCTCGCCATCGCGCGCGCCCTGATGTCGCAACCGCGCCTGCTCATGCTGGACGAGATGTCGCTGGGCCTGGCGCCGCGAATCGTCGCCGAGCTGTTCGACATCCTCCGCCGCATCCACGCCGACGGCACGTCGGTGCTGCTGGTGGAGCAGCACGTCCCCCAGGCGCTGGCCCTGGCGCAGCGCGTCTACGTCCTGCAGCGCGGCCGCGTCGCGCTGAGCGGCAGCAGCGCCGAGGTGGGCGCCGACGCCCGGGCCCTGAGCGCCGCCTACCTCGGCGACGGGGAGCGCCCCGGCGCGGGATCCCGCCCGCAGCGCGCGCATGCCGCGCCTGACCAGGAGCGTCTCGACGTCGTGGAGCTGGAGTCGCTCACGGTGCCGCTCTCCCTGCGCGACAAGCGCGCCCTGCAGGTGCTCGCCGACCGCAGCGGCGAGCCGGTCGGCGCACTGGTGGGCCGGCTCATCGCCGAGCACGTCGCGCGCCAGCGCGACCGCGCCGCGCAGCGCGAGGCGAGTGCATGACCCGGCGCAACCGTCGCCTGGTCACCGCCATGGTCGCGGTCGCCGCGGCAGCACCCCTGGCCGCGCTCGGCCTCCCCGACGCTGCGCGCGCCGCCTCGCTCGACGCCTTCTCCGCCGCCGGCAGCGGCGCGGGCGTGCGCGTCGTCGTGCAGAGCGGCTACTCCTTCGTCGTCGAGCCCGACGCCATGCTGCCGCGCGCCGCGGCGTCGATCGAGGCGGACACGGTGCAGGCGCTGGCCAGCCCGCTCGACCCCGGGGACTCGGTCGACTCCCTGCCCGGCCTCGGCGTGCCCACCGCGGAGGGCGACGTCGAGTACAGCACCGTCAACGGCTGCTGCCCCGCGCCACTGCCCGCCCTGCCCCTGCCGCCGCCACCGCCGCAGCTCGGTCAGACGGTCAACCCCCTGATCACCACCTACGTCGCGCCCTGGAACCCGCAGCTGACGACGCCCTACGAGCACGCGCAGGTGACCTACCCCGACCCCACCCGTCCGGGGGCGCAGCAGGCGGGGTTCCCGGTGGGCAGCAGCGGTCCGGTCCCGCCCGACTTCACCGACCTGCTCGGCCTGCTCAGCGCGCAGAGCTCGCTGGGCAGCGTCAGCGCCAGCCAGGGGGCGGGCGTCGCCGACGCCGGCGCAGGAAGCGCGGTGTCGGTGCCCGCGATGGGGCTGCACATCGGCCGCGTCAGCTCGCACGTCGACGTGCACGGCGACGCCACCGGCACGGTGAGCAACGTGGTGGTGACGCTGCACGACGTCGACCTCGGCCAGCCGTCGATCCCCGGCATCACCGTGCCCGCGACGCCGGGCGGCACGGCGCTGCTCCACATCGGCGTGCTGGTGGTCAGTGCGACGGCGCAGCGCACCGCCGCCGCGGCCCATGCCGTCTCACACTCGAGCTTCGAGGCGAGCGGCGTCACCGTCGCGGGACAGGCCGCCCGGCTGGACCAGAACGGCCTCAGCGTCGAGGGGTCGCCGTCGCCGCTCGACGCCGCGGCCCAGCAGGTGATCGCAGCGCTCAACTCGACGTCGCCCGGCTGCACGGTGCAGACGCCGGTCAACGTCCCGGGGCTGGGCTCGATCACCTCGCAACCGAGCCTCCACGTCGACACGCCGAGCATCAGGGACCAGCTCACCCACAACGGCAACGAGGACAGCGTCGACGTCAACGGCCCGACGCTCTGCATCGCCAGCTCGGTGCCCGTGCCGGGGAGCAACGGCTTCGCCGCCACGCCGACGATCTACAGCATCACCCTGGGCAGCGTCAGCAGCAGCGCCTACGGGGTGTCCTTCCCTTCCGACGGCGGGAGCGTCACGTTCTCGCCAACCCTGTCGGATACGAGCGGCTCCGTCCCCGGCGGCGCGGCGGGGATCGACACCACGACCGTCACCAACCCGGGCACGGGTGGCTCCGGCGCCGGCAGCGGTCCCCCCGCCCCGGTCCCGAGCCATCCCGCCGGCCACACCCTGTTCGCGGTGCTCACCGGGGGCATCCTCAGCCGCCGCGTCGTGGTCACCGTCGCCGTGCTCGCCGAGCTGGCGCTGCTGGGCACGCTGTGGTCGAGCTGGCTGCTCTCCCGGGGCGCCCGGCGCCGTGGCCTCGACGACTCCCCGACAACCCGCATGGACCTGATCTGAACCCGCCATGACCCTCTCCCGCGACAAGCTCTTCACCCTGATGCTGGCCAGCACCGTGCTGCTGACGCTCGTCTTCGGCGGCCTGGTGCTCGCCGACCTGCAGAACGCCCACAAGACGGTGACCACCGCGCTCTCCGGCGGCGGCGACACCGGCACAGGGGGCGCCGCCGCCGGCAGCGCGACGCCCACCGCGGCGCCGGGCGCGCAGGGGTCGAGCGTCGTTCGCAGCAGCTCCGCTCCCGCACCGCAGTCGGGCGGCAACCCCGGCGTGCGCGGCGCGGCCGGTGCGGTGCCCAACGCCGGAGTCGGCGGCGGGGTCATCCGCATCGGCGACATCACCACCCAGACCGGCCCCGGCCGCTCCATCACCATGGCCCACGCGGTCACCGCCTGGGCCAAGTGGACCAACGCGCACGGCGGCATCGACGGCTACAAGATCAACCTCGACCTCCGCGACGACGCCGGCAACCCGGACACCGGCGCCGCCGACTACCACGACTTCGCCGGCGGCGGCGACGCCGTCTTCGCCATGGTCGGCGAATGCGCGCCGATCACCGACGAGCAGATGGCCGGGTTCATCAACCAGAACCACATGGTGATGGTCGGTGAGTGCCAGGCCCCGGCGGACATGTACACCAGCCCCTACATGTGGCTGGCCGGCCCCAACCCCTACGAGAACGGCGAGCTTGGGGCGAAGCTGATGGTGGCCCTGCAGCACTGGCCCACCAGCGGCAACAGGGTGGCGCTCGTCTGCCTCAACGACCCCAGCACGCAGAAGGTGTGTGACGGCGCCGCCGCCTACTACGGCAAGAACGCGCTGTGGAACGGCGGTCCGCAGGAGGAGGCGATCACCGACAACAACTACCAGCAGCTCATCACCCAGTGGTGCAGCAACGGGGTCACCGACGTGCACCTGGTGCTCGAACCCGGCAGCACCCAGCGCTACCTCTACGCGGCGCAGAACCAGAGCTGCAACGGCAGGGCGTGGAACCCGCCCACCTTCCAGAACCTCATCATCGACGACGGCGTCGCGCAGTACCCCAACGCCGCAGGGATGATGAACGGCACGCCGTGGACGCCGCTCGACCAGACCAGCACTCCGGGGATGCAGCGGCTCACCAATACGCTGCAGACCTACTACCCAGACGACAAGGTCGACCTCTACGCCCAGACCAGCTGGTCGTACTGCCTGCTCTTCGAGCACGCGCTGCAGATGATGGGGAGCAACGTCACCAAGCAGAACCTGATCGACACGCTGAACTCCATCCACAACTGGGACAACGGCATCGGCGCCGTGGAGAACTACTCACCGGCGCAGCACGACGGCGACGTCAAGAACTGGCTGATGCAGCTGAAGAACCCCGGCAGCGGCTGGCAGATGGTCAGCGACGGCGGCCCCGTCCGCCTCTAGCGGCGCTGCGCCTCAGGCGACCAGGCGCGCCCACTCCCGCGGGTCCATGTTGCGCCCGCTGACCACGCACACGGTTCCCTCGCCGAACCCCAGCTGCATCGCTCCCGCCACCGCCAGCGCGCCGGTCGGCTCCGCGTAGATCCCGCCCTGGGCGAGCAGCCGCATCGCCGCCACCACCCGGCGGTCGTCGACGGCGATCACGTCGTCGACGCGGCGCTGCACCACGGGGAAGGTGAGCGCGCCCGGCGTCTGCACGCGCGCGCCGTCGCAGATGGTGCGCGGCAGCGGCACCTCGACGCGCCGTCCCGCGGCGCGCGAGAGCACGGTGTCGTTGCCGTCGAGCGGCTCCACGCCGACGACGCGCACGGCGTCGCCGAGCCGCCCGCGCAGCGCGGTGGCAACGCCGGAGATCAGCCCGCCGCCGCCCACCGGGACGACGACGCAGCGCACGGCGGGCATGTCCTCGGCGATCTCCAGGCCCACCGTGCCCTGGCCCGCCATCACCAGCGGGTGGTCGTACGGGGGAACGTAGGTGAGGTTCTGCTCGTCGGCGACGGCCAGCGCCACGCGGTTGCGCGCCGACGTGCCCGGCGGGGACTCGACGATGCGTGCGCCCAGCGCCTGCACGGCGGCCCGCTTGAACGGCGTGGAGTCGGGCGTCATCACCACGGTGCAGCGGATGCCGGCGCGCGCCGCCGCCAGCGCCACCGCCTGCCCGTGGTTGCCCGACGACGCCGCGACCACGCCCGGCGGCGCCAGGGCGGCGACGGCGTTGGAGGCGCCGCGCAGCTTGAACGACCCCGTCTCCTGCAGCCCCTCGCACTTCAGCCAGAGGGGCGTGCCGTCGAGGGGAAGCAGCGGAGTGCGGCGGACCAGCCCGCGGATGCGCGCGGCCGCCGTCTCGACGTCGGCGAGCTCGACGGCCGGCGCGTCGCTGAGCCCCTCCAGGCCGGCCGTCAGGCCTGGGATTCCTGGACGGGTGCGGGGGCGGGGGTGCCGCTGCGCGCCGCCAGCTTCTTGGCCTGCTTGGCCTTGGAGGCCGCGCTCTGCTTCTTGACCTGCTTCTTGGGCGCTCCGCGGTGCTTCTCGCCGGCCATCCTCGAGCCTCGCCCGCGCCTGGACCGACCCGGCGGCGGCGCGGGGGCCGCCGGTCGCCTGACATGGTGCCAGCCCGGCGGCCCTTCGTGGGCGTCTAGTGGGTGGACACCCCGGTGGTGGCGCCGCGCCGCGACAGGGAGTCGATGGTCAGCGAGGCGAGCAGCACGAAGCCGGTGACGATGTACTGCCACTTGACGTCGAGGCCGAGCAGGAACAGGCCGTTGTAGATGACGCCGATGACCAGGCCGCCGAGCACCCCGTGCAGCACCCGGCCGCGCCCGCCGAAAAGGCTGGTGCCACCGATGACCGCCGCCGCCACGGCGTAGAGGGTGTCCTGGCCGCCCTGGACGTTGTTCGACATGCCGTCGAGGCGCGACGCGTAGAGCAGGCCGGCGATGGCCGCCGTGAAGGAGCAGAGCGCAAAGGCGATGGTCCGGACGCGCGCCAGGTTGACGCCGGCGCGACGGGCGGACTCGGGGTTGCCGCCGATCGCGTAGATGTAGCGCCCGAAGCGCGTGCGCTCCAGCAGGACGGTCCAGAACGCGAGCACGGCCAGCACCACGAAGACGAACCAGGGGACGCCCGAGATGTTCCCGTTGATGGCTCGGTTGACGCTGCAGATCGCCACCAGGATCACCCCGACCACGGCGATGAAGGCGACCTTGAGCAGGGTGAGGCTCGGCGGTGGCGCCACCAGGCCGTGCCGGCGCCGGCGCGAGTCGCGCAGCCACATGAAGATGCCGGTCGCCGCCACCAGCACGGCCATGAGCACCCAGCTCACCGCCGTGTCGATGGAGGCGTTCATCAGGTTGTGGAGCATCGTCTGGTTGTGGCTCGGGCCGGTGAGCAGCGGATAGCCGGAGAACGGCCCGATCAGCAGGATGAAGAGCATCACCCCGTTGGCGATGAGCAGCCCCGCCAGGGTGACGATGAACGACGGCAGGCGCAGCCGCGTGATGATGGTGCCCTGGATGGCGCCCCAGGCGGCGCCGGCGATCAGCGCCACGGGGATGGCGAGCCACCACGCCCAGTTGCTGGTGGCGGGCTGCACCAGCTGCACGGCGATGACGGCCGCCAGCGGACCCACGAAGCCGATGGACAGGTCGATCTCTCCGAGCAGCAGCACGAAGACCTCGGCCATGGCCAGCACCATGTAGACGGCGCTCTGCTGCAGCAGGTTGACGAAGTTGTCCGCGGTGAGGAAGACGTGGCCGGGGCTCACGATCTGGAAGACGACGCCGAGCACCAGCAGCGCACCGATCACCGGGAGGATGCCGCTGTCGCCACCGCGGACGCGCGTCCACCAGCCGTGCAGGTACTGGCCCATCGACTGGGCCACGATCTCGGGCGGGATCACCGCCTCCGCCGCGGCTGCGGCCAGCTCCGGCATCAACTCGGTGTCGAGGTCGCCGCTCCCCGACGTCGCCGCGGGGTCGTTCCTGACGTCGGTCATCGCGAGGGTCCCTGTGCGGCGGCGACGGTCTGCCCGCCGGTGGTCATGTACTCCACGACGCGCTGGCGGTCCATCTCGGCGGCGGGCGCCTGCACCACCATGCGTCCCAGGTAGAGCACGGCGATGCGGTCGGCCACCTCGAAGACGTCGTTGAGGTTGTGCGAGATCACGACGACGGCCAGCCCGCTGTCGCGCAGCCGGCGCATGAGGTCGAGCACCATGCGCGTCTGCACCACGCCGAGCGCGGCGGTGGGCTCGTCCATGATGACCAGCTTGGAGTGCCACATCACCGCCTTGGCGACGGCCACCGACTGGCGCTGGCCGCCGGAGAGCGAGGCCACCGGCTGGCGGACGGAGCGCACCGTGGTGACGCGCAGGTTGCTCAGCACCTCGGCCGCCAGGCGCTCCATCTCGTCCTCGTCGAGGAGGCGGTGGCGGAGCCGCTCGCGGCCCAGGAACATGTTCTGCACGATGTCGAGGTTGTCGGCCAGGGCGAGGTCCTGGTAGACGGTCTCGATGCCCAGCCGCGAGGCGTCGCGGGGGGTGTGGATGTGGACGGGGTGGCCCTCCCAGAGAATCGTTCCGCGGTCAGGTTGGTGGATGCCGGCGATGCAGCGGATGAGCACCGACTTGCCGGCGCCGTTGTCGCCGCAGAGCGCGGTCACCTGGCCGCGGGAGACGTCGAAGTCGACGCCGGTGAGCGCCTGGACGGCGCCGAAGTGCTTGTCGAGGCCGCGCACCTGCAACAGGGGCTGGTCGGCCGTCGGGGTGTTGGTCGACATGGGTGCAGTGTGACGCCGCCGCGCGACGAGTGCGCGCGGCGGCGCCGGGTTCCTATGCGATGTCTAGCCGCTGATGCCGGCGGCCTGGCAGGCCGCTGCGCCAGCTGCGCTGCACAGCGCCGAGGCGCTGACGAACTGGTCCTTGATCACCGTCGAGTTCATGTTCGACACGGTGACCCAGAGCGGGGTGAGGAGCGAAGCCGGCTGAGCGGTGCCGGTCACGCCCTTGGGCGGGGTGGTGGTGCCGTTCACCAGCGCCGCCGGGGGGGTCTGGTTGGCGCGGAGGATGGTGGCCAGCGCCACGGCGTCCTGCGCCTCGAGGTAGATCGGCTTGTAGACCGAGCCGCACTGGTACCCCTGGAGCACGTTGGTCATGCCCTGGAGGGTGGCGTCCTGGCCTGTGGTGGGGATCTTCTTGGCGCCCACGTTCTTGTTCTTGAGCACCGTGATCACCGCGTTGGCCAGTCCGTCGTTGGCCTCGATGGTGGCGTTGATCTCAGGATGGGCCGTGAACTGCTGCTGGAAGATCGTGCCGCCGGTGGCGTTGACCCAGCCCGGGGTGATCTGGTCGCCGACCAGGGTGTAGCCCTTGCTGTTGGTCGTGCCGGCTGGCTCCGGCGTGGTGGTGTTGCCCCAGACCACCGTGTTGTAGCCCTGGGCGAAGCTCACCGCGTTGGGATCGGTGTCCTCCCCGCCGTTGAGGGTGAAGACCTTGGGGTTGGCAACGTTCCACGCGGTCACGCAGTCCACGAAGCCCTGGCCGATCAGCTTGCCCACCTGGACGTTGTCGAAGCTGACGTAGTAGGTGTTCGTGCCCGTGAAGGTGGCGCGGTCGTAGCTGATGGTGGCCACGCCGTGCGACTGCGCATACGACTGGATGGCGGAGCCCACCGTGCTGTCCAGCGGGTCGAAGACCAGGACGCTGACGCCGAGGGTGACGTCGGCCTGAGCGTCGGAGAGCTCGGTGGCGTCGCTGCCCTGGGCGTTGTCGATCTTGAACTCGTCCGAGGTGTAGCCGGCCATCTGGAAGGCCTTGGTGAGCATCGGCGCGTCGTAGTCGACGTAGCGGGTCGAGGACGTGGTGTCGGGCAGGATCACGCCGACCTTGCCCTTGCCTGCGTCGTGCAGCCCCTTCAGCGAGGCCATGATCGAGAAGCTGCTGTCGAACGAGGTCACGCTGAGGTTGGCGGGGATGCCGCCTCCACCCGAGCTCGACGAGCTGCTGCTGCTGCTACTGCTGCTGCTGCTGCTGCTCGTCGTGTTGTTGCTGCTTCCGCACGCCGCGACGAGCCCGGCTGCCCCGAGAACGGCTGCCCAGCGCGCCACGCGCATGGATGTGACTGAGCCCATGATGGCTACCTCCGCGCCGTCGTGCGGCGCACATCGGACGACCCTGCCCCTCCGCAGCGGGGATGGCTGTTGCGAGCGTGGCATCGCGCTGTCGACGCCGAAAGGGTCGTTTGGCACCTGACCGTGGGTCCCAAAGCCCTTGACGGCCTGCTTCGCCGGCGGCGGACGGCGGCTAGGCGAACACCCGCAGCAGGCTGCGGAGCTCCTCAGGAACCGCCGTGCCCTCGGGCAGGCGCGCGCTGCAGGCGTCGACCAGCCCCTCGTCGTCGAGGGTGACCTCGGCCCCGCCGCCGCTCACCCGGTTCATCCCGGCGCCGTCGCTCTCCACCACGACGTCCTTGCCGTACTCCCGCAGGGTGAAGCGCGCGAAGCGCGCCTGCCATGTGCCGCGGAGCCGGCGTTCGCCGTCGGCGACGGGAACGCCGAGGTCGTCGGCGTGGACCGCGTACTCCTGGGCGAGGTGGAGCGCCTGGCGGCCGGCCGGGTAGGGGCCGGCGCCCGCCGTCTGCAGGCTGCCGTCCCAGCCCAGCGCCCGCATGCGACGGCGGTTCTCCCCACTCAGCTCGCGCCACTCCGCCAGAAGCTCGGCGGGAGTGCGATCGGCGCGCTGACTGACCCCCCAGTCATTGATGGAGTCGAGGTCGGTGGCGCCGGCCGCCCCGGCGGCGGCCATGAGATCGCCGACGGTGCCGTCGATGGTGGCCCGGTTGTAGTGCTCCGAGGCGGCCAGGTGGGCCAGGAGCTCGCGGCGGCGCCAGCCCCGGCAGCGGGTGGGCTTGAGCCAGTCGTCGCCGTCGAGCGTGGCGAAGAAGCCGTCGAGGCGGCGCGCCTCGGCGTCCATGAGACCGAAGGGATCCAGGTCGCGCAGCTCGCTGTCGTCGATCATCGCCGCCACTCTACGCGCGTGCCGTCTGACGCGGTTGTGGGTCCCGGAGGCCACCGGCGCTGCCGCGCGAGTGGCTGATCCAGGTGGCGTACATCTCGGCGTAGGCGCCGCCCCGGGCGAGCAGCTCGGCGTGGGAGCCCACCTCGGCGATCCGTCCGTCGACGACGACGACGATGCGGTCCGCCTTCATCGCGGTGGAGAGGCGGTGGGCGATGAGGAGCGCGGTCCTGCCCTGGAGGAGGACGTCGAGAGCGGCCTCGATGGTCGTCTCGGAGTGGAGGTCCAGGCTGGACGTCGCCTCGTCGAGCACCAGGACCCGAGGACGGGCAAGGAACGCGCGCGCGAGCGCGAGCAGCTGGCGCTCGCCGGAGGAGAGCGACTGGCCGCGCTCGTGCACGACCGTGTCGAGTCCCATGGGCATCCGCTCGACGACGTCGTCGAGTCCCACCTGGCGCACCGCGTCCCGGATCTCCTCGTCGGAGACACCGGGGCGGGCGAAGGCGAGGTTCTCGCGGATGGTGCCGGCGAAGAGGAAGGGCTCCTGGGGAACCACGCCGAGCTGGCGGCGCAATGAGGTGAGGGTGACGTCGCGCAGGTCGTGGCCGTCGATCAGCACGCGCCCGGCGGTGGGGTCGTAGAAGCGGCTGATGAGCTTGGCCAGCGTCGACTTCCCGGCACCGGTGGGGCCGACCACCGCCACCGTCTCTCCCGCCGCGA
>DASRDZ010000017.1:0-18443 GCA_035652335.1 Candidatus Dormiibacterota bacterium | reverse complement strand
TGTGGCTCCTGCGGCCGGGGAGGCGGGCGGGGGGTGAGGGGGCGGGTCCCGGCGGGCTGGGTACAATCACAGGCCGTGCCCGCTTAGCTCAGTTGGTAGAGCAGGGGACTCTTAATCCCTTGGTCACAGGTTCGAGTCCTGTAGCGGGTACCAGTAGGCTTCCCGGATGGCGTCATGTCCGGTCGCCAGACGACGGGGCCATAGACCGCGCCGGTGCGCCGCTGTCGTCCACGCCCTCCAGCTGCGCACCGTTGGCGTTGCTCGAGATCTGCTCCAGGCCGCGCACAGCACGACCAGGGACGGTCACCGGGTTCGTAAGGGCCCGCACGGCTTTGCTGCGTACCGCTTAGCGCCAGCAGCGGCGAAGGGTTTATTCGCCGGGATCGGAACGCGCGTGACCTCACCGTCGATCTTCCCCTGGACTAGGCGGATCTTCGCTGATCTGAATGGCAAGGGAGTGATTGTCAACGCAAGCGTCCGCGCCGCGGTAGCCCTCCTGCACTGGGTTACAGATGTACGCGCGAAATGGGGACGAGGCATGGCGCCGCATCCTTGACCCGCCGCACCTCGTTTTGTACGATTCGTACATGAGCGAAATGACCGTCAGTGCCGCTCGGGAGGACTTCGCCGGGGCGATCGAGCGAGCCCGGCGATCCGGCGAACCCGTCTACCTGACCCGCCGGGGGCACCGGCTCGCGGTCATCGTCGACGCGGACGCCTACGATGCCTTGGTCGAAGCTGCCGAGGACACCCTCGACCGTGCCGAACTGGCGGCAGCCCGTGCCGAGGACGACCACGTGCCCTGGGATGAAGTGAAGGCCGACCTCGGCATGCGGTGACGATCTATCGCGTCGAGGTTGCGCGGCGAGCGCTCAAGATCTTGACCAGCCTTCCGAGACAAGAGCAGCAGCGCATCCGAGCCGCCATCGACCTGCTGGCCGAGCAACCCCGTCCGCCAGGGGCGGTCCGTATCGTCGGCGAGCCTCACGCCTACCGGGTGCGCGTCGGCGACTATCGCATCGTCTACGAGATCTTCGACGACCGCCTCGTCATTCAAGTCGTCCGGATCGGACACCGAAAGGACGTCTACCGTCGGTGACCAACCCGCCGCTGATCGGACTCCCGGTGAACAGGGAGGCGAGGCTGAGCACCGAGCAGCCGAAAGAGCAGGCCGCCCACCGCCCCGGGGTGAGCGGCCTGATGCCGCCGAGGTCGCGGGACGCGATCCCTACTTGAGAAGGTGCGCTGCAACCACGAGATCGGTGAGGCTGCTCGACGGCCGCGCGGAGCAGAAGGCGCTGGCCGCCACGTGCGCGAGGTCGAGGGAGTACTTGCCGCTGGAAGCTCCGGCATCGCGCATCGTCTTGTCGACGAAGCTGCGCTGGTCGGCGCTGGACGCCTTGTTGTAGTCGGCACATGTGGAGTTGCTGGACAGCCCACCGCATCCCGTGAGCAGTGTGCAGAGCCCGGTGGCAGCGACAACCGCGATAGAGAGCGAACCAACCCGCCGCATGGCGTTCTCCTCAAAGGCGCCCTGTCTGTCCGGACGCGTGGGCGGGAGTATGTGGTGCCCTTCCGCGGCGTGGGTCGCGCTTCACCAAGATTTGCAGGGTTCGCCGACGACCATGCTGGGGAGTCGACGTTCGACCGGCGGTCGGTAAATCGTTGGTGGTGCAAGGCCGCTTCCCACTGCACCCGCTCCACGCAGCGGCGCCGTCGCGCGTTCTCCTGACCTGTCGGTCGGTCAGTAACACTTCCGGCCGCCACGTTCCGAATAGACCGGCGGTCAGGAGCGCCGACTGACGGCCGTAGCCTCAGACGCGGTGGGAATCAGCGCCCGACCGGCGCGATGATCGACGCTACCGCCCCTGCACGGCTCTCAACGAGATCAGCCGCCTCGTGCAGAACCTCAAGGGAACGCGCCGGAGGATGGGCGAGCCAGCGGAGGCTTCCCCGCTCGCCCCCGTGTTCCCACGCGGCGTGGTCTCGGTCCTGCAGCTCGTCGCGCCGATCGCCCCGCACCTCGCCGAGGACCTGTGGGGGGTGATCGAGCCGGGAAGGGAACCCCTCGCCTGCGGCGGATGGCCAGCACATGCCGCGCTGCACCCGTCTCATGCACACGGGGTGGCGCGCACGCCCCGGTGAGCTCCGCCACAGGCGGGCGCCCACGCCCGGCGGCCCAGGTCACCCCCTGGCCGGAATTCCGGCAGGCCCGCCGGCACTCCCCCTACCATCCCCAGCGACTTGCTCCTCCCCACCCCCTCCGCATGCTGACCGCCGCCCGCGAGGGCATCGCCGCCTGGCGCCGCCGCCCCACCGTGCGCCGGCGCCTGCCGCTGATCCTTCTCGGCGTCGTCGTCGCCCTCAGCGTGGGTGCGCGGGTGTTCCACCTCGACATCCCCAGCGAGAGCAAGCCGGGTCAGGGCCTCGTCTTCGACGAGAAGTACTACGTCAACGCGGCGCGGGTGATCGGGGGCGTGCACATGCAGCCGGCGGAGACGTACGCGACCGCGTCGCCGCCGGGGACCGACCCCAACGGCGAGCATCCCCAGCTGGGCAAGGTGATCGTCGCCGCGTCGATCCGCCTGCTGGGGGACAATCCGATCGGCTGGCGCATCACCGCGGTGATCGCCGGGACCGCGGCGCTGCTGCTCCTCTACTGGGTGGTGCGCCTGCTCGGGGGAAGCCCCTGGCTCGCACTGGGGACGACCGCCATCGCCGCCGCTGACAACCTCTGGCTGGTGAGCGGGCGCATCGCCGTCCTCGACATCTACTGCGTGCCCTTCATGCTGGCGGGTTTCGGGTTCTACCTCAAGCGGCGTCCCGTGGTGGCCGGGGTGCTCATCGGCGTGGGCATGTGTGTCAAGGAGTTCGCCCTCTACGCCGTGTTCGCCATCGTGCTGCTCGAAGCGATGCGGGCCGCCAGGTGGCTGCTGGAACGGCGCCGGCACAGGTACGCCGAGGCGTCACCGACCGCCGAGCATGCCGAGCCGCCACCGCAGAGGGAGCCACTCCGGCGCCGCATCCCGTGGCGCCGCCTCGCCCAACCGGTGGCGATGGCGGCCACCACCGTCGTCATCTTCATGTCGCTGCTCTCGGTGCTCGACGACGCCGTCACCCCGTACCACGACGGCCACCCGGTCGACGCCAACCAGTCGGCGCTCTGCGACCACCTGCTCATCTGGAGCGCCTCCTGCAACCACCTCGCCTTCATGAACGGCTACGCCGCGGCGCTGCGCAGCCCCACAGGACCGCAGGGCATCGCCAGCTATCCCTGGCAGTTCTGGGGCAACATCGAGCCCATCGACTACTACACGGTGCGCACCACCGTCACCGTGAACAAGGTGGTCACCGAGGTCAACACCGTCGTCGCCTATCGCGGCGAGATCCAGCCGGTGATCCTGGTCACGGCCCTGCTGGGCATCGTCGCCGCTCTCTGGCAGGCGGTGCGCCGCCGCGACGATATGTCGTTCTTCGTCGTCGCCTGGATCATCGCCACCTGGCTCCCCGCCGAGCTGTCGAGCCTCCTCGCCCAGCGCACCACCTACCTCTACTACATGGTGGTCACCATGCCCGCGCTGTACCTCGCCGCCGCGCGGCTGCTGGGCAGCAGGCGCGTGCCCAAATGGCTGCTGGGCGTCTGGGTCGGCGTGCTGCTGGCCGGCTTCGCGATCGTCTATCCCTTCCGCACGCTCACCGGCACCTGACAATTCAGCGCAGCAGCAGCCGGTCCAGCCGCCGCACCGCGAGCAGCACGCACGCGGTGCCCATCGCCGCCAGGTAGAGCACGTCGAGCAGCACCGCCGCGGTGACGTCGCCGGTGGTGAAGGAGCGCAGCATGTGCACGCCGTGGTACAGCGGGGTGAGCTGGACCACGACCTGCAGGGCGGGTGGGTAGGTCGAGAGCGGGTAGAACGTCCCCGAGAAGAGGAACATCGGCAGCAGCGCCACCTGCACCGCGGCGAAGTCCTGCCAGGTGCGCATCAGCGTCGTCGTCATCACGCCGGCGCCCGCGAAGGCGATGCTGATCAGCAGGGCGGCCGGTGCGGCGAGCGCCGCCCACGGCGACACGATCAGTCCCAGCGCCGCCATCACGATCACGAAGCACACGGCGTACGAGGCGCTGCGCATCAGCGCCCAGGTCACCTCGCCGACGGCGACGTCGAGGATGCGCAGCGGGGTGGCGAGCACGGTGTCGTAGAGCTTCAGGTAGCGCAGCTTGTAGAACATGTTGAAGGTGGTCTCGTTGACCGCCCCGTTCATCGCCGACGAGGCCATCAGCGCCGGCGCCACGAACACCGCGTAGCGCACCCCGCCGACGCGCCCGATGAGCGCACCGACGCCGAAGCCCATGCCCGCGAGATAGAGCAGCGGCTCGATGAACCCCGAGAGGATCACCAGCCAGCCGCCGTTCTTGCGGAACACCAGCAGGTTGCGCTCGACGAGTCGCATCGACTGCCCGCCACCGCCGGGCATCACGCGGGCGAGGGCAGCGACGGCGGCGCTCACACCACAAGCCTCCGCGTCATGGTCACCCGCGCCAGCTGCATCCCGACCACGAGGAAGGCCAGCAGCACGAGGAGATGCCCGAGCGCGCCGATGCCCAATGGCCGCCCCAGGAACAGCTCGCGGCACAGCTCGACGCCGTGCGTGGTGGGGAACGCCCAGGCCAGCGCCTGCAGGAAGACGGGCAGCTGGGTGATGGGGAAGAAGCTGCCGCTGAGCAGGAACAGGGGGATGACCACGAAGCGGTTGAGCGCGTTGAACCCGGAGTCGCCGCGCTGTGTCGCGCTGTACGCCATCACGGGTACGCCGAAGGCGAGCCCCGTGAGCGTCGCCACCGGGATGGCAAGCGGTGCTGTCGCCGTGCGGCCCGCGCCGAAGGCGAGCGCCACCGCGTAGAACAGCAGCGACACCGCGAACAGCCGGGCCGCCAGCCAGACGACCTCGCCGGTGAGGAGGTCGCGCACCCGCGCCGGCGTGTTGAGCATCGCCTCGTAGGTCCTGTTCCAGATCAGACGGCTCATGATCGGGTAGGTCATGTCCGCCGCCGCCGTCTGCATCGCCGTGGTGGCCAGCAGTCCCGGCGCCAGGAACTGCAGATACGTGACTCCGTCGACGCTGCCGCGCGAACGGCCCACCAGCCCGCCGACGCCGATGCCCATGGCGCTGAGCACCAGCAGTGGCTGGACGACGTTGAGGAACGCCGCGCTCTTCCATCCCCGCCGGAACACGACGAAGTTGTGCGCCGCCACCGGCAGCGCGGGCCGCAGCTCGATCACTCGACCAGTGACCGCCCGGTCAGTCGGAGGAAGACGTCCTCCAGCGTGCTGCGACGGATCAGCACCGACGCCGGTGACAGCCCGTGCCGGTGCACCGCCTCCACGGTGGGCTCTCCGCGATCGGTGTAGAGCAGCACGCGGTCCGGCAGCATCTCGACGCGGGCGGCGAGGCCGGCGAACGACGACGGCGCCAGCCCGTCGCGCTGCTCGTCGGCGAAGCGCAGCTCGACCACCTCGCGCGTCGAGTACTCGGCGATCAGCGAGGCGGGCGTCCCCGCGGCGACGATGCGGGCGTGGTCCATGACCACCAGGCGGTCGCAGAGCTGCTCGGCCTCGTCCATGTAGTGGGTGGTCAGCACCAGCGTCGTGCCGCGCTGCTTGAGGCGGTAGAGCCGGTCCCACAGGAGATGCCGCGCCTGCGGGTCGAGCCCCGTGGTGGGCTCGTCGAGCAGGATGATCTCGGGGTTGTTGATCAGGCCGCGCGCGATGACGAGGCGGCGCTTCATGCCGCCGGACAGGGAGTCGACCACCTCGCCGTACCGGTCACCGAGCTGGACGAAGTCGAGCAGCTCGGCGATGCGGCGGCGCGCCTCGCGGCGCGGGATGTCGAAGTAGCGCGCGTAGACCATGAGGTTGTCGCCGACGGAGAGCTCGGTGTCGAGGGTGTCCGCCTGCGGCACCACGCCGAGGCGGGCGCGGATGCGCTGCCCGTCGACGGCCGGGTCCATGCCCAGGACGCGGAGATGCCCGGAGGTGATCGGCGAGACGCAGCCGATCATGCGCATCGTCGTCGTCTTGCCCGCGCCGTTGGGGCCGAGGAAGCCGAAGACCTCGCCGCGGCCGACGCTGAAGTCGACGGCGTCGACGGCGAGGCGGTCGCCGAACCGCTTGGTCAGCCCGCGCGCCTCGATGAGAACTGGCGAGGGCGCCGACTCGGCGGACGCGGCGGTCGGGGTCGGGAGGATGGCCTGGGTGTCGATCCCGCAAGCCTACGGCAGACCCGCCGGGGACGGCGGCGCGCCCGCCAAGAACCGCGGTCTGGGAGGTGCCTAGCGGTGGGCGAAGGCGCGCAGCAGCCCGAAGCGGCGGCTGCGCTCGCGCGGCAGGCTGTCGACGTCCGGGCGGGAGGGGTCGAGGAAGCGGATGACGCGGCCGTTGACCACCCACACGTCGGGCGCCGGGTCGGTGAGCGGACGCGGCGCGGTGACCCGGACGTGGATCTCGCGCGGCGTGCGCCGGGCCTCCGGCCTCCCCCGCTTGTGGTGCTTCATGGCCCCATCCTGCGCCGCCGCCCCACAAGCCATGATGACGCGCCGCAAAGACTTGTTCAGCGGCTGCGACGCGGCTGTTCCGCTAGCCACCGAGCGAGCGCAGGGCGGTGCCGAAGGTCTCCAGGTCCCCGGCCGAGAAGAGCGCGAAGGTGACCTCGCGCACGGACGTCGGGGCCTCCAATGCGGCCAGCGCCTCGGCCAGGGCGATGGGCGCCGCCAGGGTGATGGGGAAGCCGTAGATGCCGGTGCTGATCGACGGCGCCGCCACCGACGCGCAGCCGTGCTCGGCGGCCAGTGCGAAGGAGGTGCGGTAGGCCGAGCGCAGCAGGTCGGGCTCGCCATGCTCGCCGTCGCGCCAGCGCGGACCCACCGCGTGGATGACGTAGCGCGCCTGCAGCGCTCCCGCGCCGGTGATCACCGCCGAGCCGGTGGGACAGCCGTCGTAGCGCCGGCGCAGCTCCTCCATCAGCGCGCGCCCGGCGGCGCGGTGGATGGCGCCGTCGACCCCTCCCCCGCCGGCGAGGTGCTGGTTGGCGGCGTTGACGATTGCATCCACACGCAATGTCGTGATGTCCGCCCGCTGCAGGCGGAGCACCCCGTCACCGGCACGGTGCTCGTGCACGACCCTAGTGCGGCGGCGCCGCGATCGCCAGGCAGGCGTTGTGCCCGCCGAAGCCGAACGAGGTGCTGATCACCAGGCGCGGCGACGCCTCGCGACCCACCTTCGGCACGTAGTCGAGGTCGCACTCCGGGTCCGGTGTGTCGAGGTTGATGGTGGGCGGCAGGAAGCCGTCGTGGATGGCCATGACGCTGAAGAACGCCTCCAGCGCGCCGGCGGCGCCGAGCAGGTGGCCGGTCATCGACTTCGTCGACGAGATCGGCACCCGGTAGGCGTGCTCGCCGAAGATGCGCTTGAAGGCCCGCGTCTCCGCCGCGTCGTTGAGGGCGGTCGAGGTGCCGTGCGCGTTGATGTAGTCGACGTCTGCGGGCGCCACGCCCGCGCGCTGCAGGGCCCGTTCGACGCAGCGGCGCGCACCGTCGCCCTGCTCGTCCGGCTGGGTGATGTGCGAGGCGTCGGCGCTGGCGCCGTAGCCCACCAGCTCGGCGTAGATCGTCGCTCCGCGTGCCTGCGCGTGCGACAGCTCCTCCAGCACCAGCACCGACGCGCCCTCCGACATCACGAAGCCGTCCCGGTCCCTGTCGAAGGGGCGCGAGGCGCGCTGCGGCTCGTCGTTGCGGCTGGAGAGCGCCTGCATCGCCGCGAAGGAGGCGAGGCCGATGGGGGTGATCGAGCCCTCGGTGCCGCCCGCCAGCACCGCGGTGGCGTCGCCGCGGCGGATCCACTCCGCGGCCTCACCGATGGCATGCGCCCCCGAGGCGCACGCGCTCACCACCGCGAAGTTCGGGCCCTTGGCGCCCTGGTCGATCGACACCATGCCCGCCGGCATGTCGACGATGATCGACGGCACGGTGAACGGCGACACCCGGCGGGGGCCGCCGTTGGCCAGGGCCAGCACGTTCGCCTCCAGCCACTCGAGGCCGCCGATGCCCGAGGCGATGAGCACGCCGACGTCCTCCGCCTCGGCGGCGATGTCCAGCCCGCTGTCGGCGACCGCCTCGCGCGCCGCGACGACGGCGAGGTGGCAGGCACGCGACGAGCGCCGCGCCTCCTTGCGCCCCAGCGCCTCGGCGGCGTCGAAGCCCTTCACCTCGCCGGCGATGCGGACCGGGAGCGGGGTGGCGTCGAAGCTCTCGATGACGTCGATGCCGCTGCGTCCCGCCTTGGCCGCCTCCCAGGTGCTGTGGCGGTCGTTGCCCAGCGGGCTGATCGCGCCCATGCCGGTGACCACCACCCGCACGCGCCCGTTGCTCTCTGCCATGTGTGTCCTACTCGTCCTCCGCGCTGCCGAGGGAGGGCGGAGCGCCCTGTGAGAAGAAGCCGCCGTCGACGTGCAACACCTCGCCGCTGACGGCGCGCGCCAGGTCGCTGAGCAGGAAGACGACGGCGTCGGCGACCGGGCGGGCGTCGGCCGGGTCCCATCCTAGCGGCGCCTGCCGGCTCCACGAGTTCTTCAGCGCGTTGAAGCCGGGGATCGACTTGGCGGCCATGGTCTCCAGCGGTCCGGCGGCGACGGCGTTGACCCGGATGTGGCGCGGCCCGAGGTCGCGGGCCAGGTAGCGGACGATCGACTCCAGCGCCGCCTTGGTGGGGCCCATCCAGTCGTAGAGCGGCCACGCCTGGGCGGCGTCGAAGGTGAGGGTGACCAGCGCACCGCCGGTCTGCTCGGGCATCAACGGGGCGAGGGTCGCCGCCATCGTCTTGAGGCTGAAGGCGCTCACCTGTACGGCGGTGGCGACGGACTCCCACGGGGTGTCGAGGAAGCGGCCGCCGAGGGCGTCGTCGGGGGCGAAGCCGACGGCGTGGACGGCGGCGTCGAGTCCGCCCCAGGTGTCGCGCAGGTGCCGGGCCACCGCCTCGGTCTGCTCGACGCTGGTGACGTCGAGCTCCAGCACCTCGGGCGCTGGGTCGAGGCGCCTGGCGCTGCGCTCGGTGAGGCTCATGGCGCGGCCGAAGCTGGTGAGCACCACGCGCGCACCCGCCTGCTGCGCCGCCTCGGCGATGGCGAAGGCGATGCTCTTGGGGGTGAGCACGCCGGTCACCAGCACGCGCTTGCCCGCGAGCAGCTGGGGGCGGGGCGCGGCGTGTGCGTCGGTCACCGGGAATGCAAGTCGGGCGTGGCGCCCGCGGTTACCGTCAGCGCCAGCATCTGCTCGTGCCAGGGGGGCGACCCGGCCACGATGTCGCCCGACGCGAAGACGGCCTCGGCGTCGCCCTCCCAGTCGGTGACCACCCCGCCGGCCTCGGTGACCAGCAGGGCTCCGGCGGCGATGTCCCAGAGCGAAAGGTTGAGCTCGAAGAAGCCGTCGAAGGCGCCCTGGGCGGCGTAGGCGAGGTCGAGGCTGGCGGCGCCGGCGCGGCGGATGTCCTCGAAGCGCTCGACGGCACCGTCGAAGACGGGCAGGTAGCGCTCCCGCAGCTCAGGGTGGCGGAAGGGGAAGCCGGTGGCCACCACGCCTCGGCTCTGCGGGTCGTCGCGGACGCGGAGAGGCCGGCCCTCAGCGTCCCGGGCACCATGGCCGCGCGCCGCGCACCAGGCCGCGCCGAGCAGCGGGGCGCTGACCGCGGCCACCACGGGCTGGCCGCCCTGCATCAGCCCGACGCTGATCCCCACCACGGGGAAGCCGCGCAGGAAGTTGGTGGTGCCGTCGATGGGGTCGACGGCCCAGAAGGGACGGTCGCGGCTGACCGCCCCGCCCGACTCCTCGGCGAGCACCTCGATCTCCGGCGCCCGCTCGCGCAGCACCTGCAGGATCGCCCGCTCGGCGGCCCTGTCGGCCTCGGTCACGTAGTCGCCGACGCCCTTGGTCTGCGTCCCCAGGGCGGTGCGGCGGGCGACCCAGTCGCGCACCACCGCGTCGCCCGCCCGCGTGGCGTGCAGGGCGACGTCGCGCAGTCGTTCCAGGTCCACGGCGCACCAGCCTAGCGTTCCCACCGCTATCGTGGCCGGCGGCGATGCCAGCCGAGATCCTCGTCGGCACCTGCAACTGGGCCGACCACGAGCACTTCTACCCGCCCGAGCTGGAGAAGGGAAAGCGCCAGCGCGACAAGCTCGCCTTCTACGCGCGCTACTTCCCCATCGTCGAGATCGACACCACCTTCTACGGCATCCCCAGGCCACAGGTCGTCGACGGCTGGCTGTCCCGCACCCCGCCGGACTTCCGCTTCAACATGAAGGCGTACAAGGCGCTCACCCGGCACGAGCGCGAGAACGGCGTGCCACGGCCGCCCACCGGCGAGGAGGTGAGCGACTTCCTCCTTGCCGTGCAACCACTTCGCGAGTCGGGCCGCCTGGTCGCCGTGCACTACCAGTTCCCGCCATGGTTCACCAATACTCCGCAGAACCGCGACGTCGTCGCCGAGGCCTGCGAGCGCCATCCCGAGGACATCGTGGCGATCGAGTTCCGCCACCGCTCCTGGTTCGACGGGGAGGCCTGGCCGCAGACGCAGGACCTGCTCCGCGAGCTGGACGCGGTGTACGTCGGCGTCGACGCGCCGCAGCTCGGCTCGGCGACGGCGCCGCCGGTGCTGGCGGTGACCTCGCCGAAGCTCTGCATCGCCCGCTTCCACGGGCGCAACCGGCAGACCTGGTACGTCAGGAACGCCAGGTCCAGCGCCGACCGCTTCGACTACCTCTACACCCCACGCGAGCTGGAGGAGTGGGTGCCGGCCATCGAGGCGGCGGCCGAGTCGGGCGTGCCGGTGCACGCGCTGCTCAACAACAACCGCAGCAACTACGCGGTGGTCAACGCCTTCGACATGGGCGCGCTGCTGGGGCTCGAGCTGCCCAAGCCGCCACCCCCCATCCTGGAGACCATGCGCCAGCGCGACGGTCGCATTCCCGACTGGGTGCGCGAGGCGCCCGAGCCGCCGCCCTTCGAGCCCGAGGAGCCGCCCAGGCGTGAGCGCGCCGCCCGCCCACCGGGCCGGCGGAGGCGCGGCGACGGCCAGCTCGACCTGGATCTCTGACGCGCCACACGGGGACAGCTGGGCTAAACTCCCCCCTTCTTTTCCCCGGCCGGGATAGGCGAAGATAGAGGGGACCGGTTGGCGCCATCGTGGGCCCCCTCGACGGGCCGCCCGCCCGTCGTCTCTCTACCTGCTCTTGGATCACGGTTTGAGCCGAGAGCCGGCCTGGAATCATGCTCCGCGAGGAGGTAGTGCAATGGCCATGGCCGCTCCCCGACGTAACGACCGCACCCGGCGCGCCGCGCCGAGCGGTGTCGTGCTGCGCAACGAGGCGGAGACCCACGAGGTCGAGGTCTCGCGCGCCCTCAACCAGTGGGCGGTGACCGTGGTCGCACTCGCGGACAAGCGGGTGATCTGCCAGGACTTCTTCAGCCGGCGCTGGGAGGCGATGGCCCGGGCCGAGGACTTCGTGCGGTTGCTCAACCGCAAGGAGCCGCCACCGGGCTGGTGAGCCGCTGAGGGTCAGGCCTCGACGGGGAGGCTGAGCTCCACGGGCGCCTGATCGCCGCCGTCGGCCTGCGGAGTGCCGTCCTCACCGGCCGCGCCCCCACCGCTGCGGCGGCGGCGACGGCGGCGGCGCGAACCGCCGGAGCGGGGCTGCCCGTCCTCGCCGAGACCGGCCGGCGGACCCTCGTGGGAACCCGCTTCCCCGGAACCGGCATCGCCGTCGAGCTGCGACTCGCCCTGCACGCCGGGCACGCCCACGCCCCCGGCACGACGGCGACGGCGGCGCCGCCGCTTCTTGCGCGTCCCAGGGATCGGCTGCCCGTCGGGGCCCAGCACCGCGGGCGCGCCCTCGCCGGCAGCCAGCGGCTCCCCGTCGGGCCCGACCAGGGCGAGCTGCGCCGCCACCTGCTGCTCGCCCGCACCTCCACCGCGGCGCTTGCGGCCGCGACGGCGGCGCTTCTTGCCGGTTCCCGGCGCACCGGGGATGGGCTGCCCGTCAGGGCCGAGCGCCGCGCCGCCCTCGGCGGCGATCTGCTGGCCCTGGCCGCCGCCCTTGCCCTTGCGCTTCTTCACCGGGGTCACCAGCTCGGCCGCCGAGACCCACCCGCCGGTGGACCGCGCCGCCTCGACCAGCTCGCCGTACATCGACTCCTCGCCCGCCCGCAGGGTGGCGCTGTCGCCGATGCAGGCGACCAGCCGCTTGGCGCGCGAGATGGCCACGTTCAGGCGGTTGGGCACGCGCAGGAAGCCGATGCGGCCGCGCTCGTTGGAGCGCACCAGCGAGATGACGACGAGGTCCTCCTCGCGCCCCTCGAAGGAGTCGACGGTGTCGATCTTCACCGGCCGCTTGAACTTGCGCCGTCCCAGCGCCTGGCGCAGGCGCTCCACCTGCTCGGCGTACATGGCGATCACCGCCATGGTCAGCTCGCGCGGGCAGCGCTCGTCGAGCAGCCGCACCACCTGCGCCGCGACGCGCACCTCCGCCTCGTTGCGCAGCGCACCACCGGGCCCGCGCCGCTCGCGCACGCCGCGCATCCCCTCGGTGTCGACGAAGTGCAGCGCGACCGGGAACGGCTTGCGGGTGACGAAGGGGTACTGCTGCACCTCGGGCGCATCCTCGAGCTGCCCCTCGTAGGAGGCCTGCGAGACGTAGCGCGCGATGTCGGGGTGCATGCGGTGCTGGATGGTGAGCAGGCAGCGCGCCGGCTCCGGCAGGCCACCCTCCCACGCCTGCTCGAAGAGCGAGCGGTTGACCAGCTCCTCCAGCTGCGGATCGGATTCGACGATGCCGTACAGCGCGTCGTCCTCGACCGGCGGCAATTGCTTGTGGTCGCCGACCAGCGCCAGGGCTGCACCGAGACGCAATGCCGGCAATGCCTCGTCGACGCGCGCCTTGTTGGCCTCGTCGAGGATGACGACGTCGAAGTTCATGTCGGTGATGGCCGACGTCGCCGCCGTGGCGCAGGTGGCGAAGTAGCAGTTGGCCTCCAGCAGCCGCGGGTCGTCCTCGTCGTCGCAGCGGAAGCGCTCGACGGCGGGATGCACGCGCTCTGCTCGCGCCACGCGCACGGCGCGCATCCCCGGTGTCCCGGCGAGGCGCTCCAGCGCGTTGTCGACGGCGAGGTTCGAATGCGAGGTGACCAGGATGCGCTCGTCGGGATTGCGCTCCAGACGGCGCTTGATGGCCTCGACGATCACCGTCGTCTTGCCGGTGCCCGGCGGGCCCTGGATGAACACCGACTGTCCCGCCGACAGCGAGGCCAGCATCGACACCGCGCGATCCTGCGGCGGGTTCGACTGCATTCCCGGGGTGCGCCATTCCGTGCCGATGTCACTCGGCGACGGCGCGTACACGGTGTCGGGCGAGACCATCAGCTGGGCGAGCAGCCCGACGCCGAAGTCGCGGGTGGCGATGGCCGCGAGCACCGACCGCTTGGCCCCGTAGAGCGCGCGGTTGAACGACGGCGTGATGTAGCCCTCGGTGCCGGCGTGCTCGAAGGTGCGCGCCACCACCTCGACGATGCGGCGCTGGTGGTCGATGCGGGAGACGCGGCCGACGAAGTTGGGCTCGTCCTCGGGCTCGACCAGCACCGCGGCGTCGGCCTGCAGCGAGATCGGCTCGCCCGCGGGGACGCTGAGCTCGACCTTGCCCAGCTCGGGCTGCTTGCGGTCGGCCGCGGTGAACTCGCGGCCGCAGGACGGGCAGCGCTCGTGCTTGTCGGGCTGCCAGAGGGCACGGCAGTTGCGACAGCGCCAGAACTCGCGGGCGCCGACGAAGTGGGTGCGCTGGGTGGCGGCGCGGTTCTTCTCCGCGGTCTCCAGGCGCTCGACCAGCTTGAGGGTGGCGTAGAGGGCCTCGGAGACGGCCGCCTTCTTGGAGGCGACGCGCCAGTCGAGGAGGCGGTGGGTGTCGCTGTCGTGCCCGTTGGCGGCGCTGACCACGGGGTGGCGGGCGGTGACCGTCAGCACCTTGGCGCCCTCGGGGTGCCCGTTGGTGGGCCGCAGGGTGACCACGCGCAGGGCCATGTGCTCGCGGCTCCCGTCCGGCGCCGGGTCGGGCGCGCAGATGAGCGTCAGGTCGGGCAGGGTGAGCTGGATCTTGGGCGGGTCCTCCTCGGTGAAGGACACGGTCAGATGGTCGAGCTCGGACAGGCGCTCGGCGAACACCGTGCGGGGGTCCTCACCGTCGCCGTTGACGAGGGTGCTGAGGACGACCATGGCGTCGCTGCCGTCGGGCACGACGAGATGGAGCCGGTCGAGGGCGAGGTCGGGGGAGATCAGCGGACTGTCAACCTCGGAGCGCCGGTCGATCCTGCACGGGACCGGCGCAACAACGGAATGCACCTGGGCGGAGACTGAAGGGTGCGCACCGTCATTCGTGAGGCGAAGGACGGTGGGGACGACGAAGCGTCGTCACGACTGCGCCCGAAGGCTCCCACCACAGGGGACTATAGCCGATTTCCGGCGCAGCGCAACATCGCGGCTCGATCACGTCTCCGCAGCGGGCGGAGGCCGGCCCCGGTCGCGCCGGACGGCGACCGTCTAGCGGCGGCGGCGCTCGCGGCGACGGCCGGTGGCGACCAGGGCACCGCCCAGGAGCAGCATGGGGATGGCCAGGGCGGCCTGGGCGCCGGCGCCGGTGTTGGGGATGGCGATCCCCCCGCCCGTGGCGGGGAGCTGCACGCCGCTGCTGCCCTGGACGCCGCTGCGGGGCGCCGGCGTGGGCGTCGGAGCCGGGGTGGGTGCGGCGACGGCCGGGCTCGCGGTGTCGACGGTGAAGGCCCGGGCCTGGCCGGCGGTGAGCTGGAAGGGGAGGCAGATGTCGCCGCCGGCGTCGGGCAGGCCGCCCTGGGCGACCAGGGTGGTGGCCCAGCCCGCGGGCGGCGCCTGCTGGCAGAGCGTGTAGCCGCCCGGGCGGAGCAGGCCGAAGTCGAGGGCGCCCCGGTCGGCGGCGTCGGAGACCTGGGTGAGCAGGACGTTGTCGGGACCGCCGCTCAGCACGAAGTGGAAGGCGTCGGTGCCGCTGGGCGCCTGGCCCCCGTGGGTGGAGGCGACGGTGACGTGGCCCTCCTCGGTGTCCTCCACCCTGCAGGCGAAGGTCCGGCCGGCGTCGGCGGGGTAGTCGACGGTGAAGACGCAGCCCGTGGCGCCGGTCTGGTCCCAGCCGTTGAGCGTGGTCTGGGCGACGGTGTACATCCCCTCCTGCAGGGGCGTGGTGAAGGTCACCGGCGCGGTGCCGGTGGTCAGCAGCTTCTCGCCGCCGCTCGGGGTGCCGGGGCCGACCAGGGTGAAGGTCCAGCCCGACTCGTTGCCCGCGGGTGTGGTGGCCACCTGGAAGGTGGCGGTGGCCGGGGTGAGGGCGTTGCTGAAGCTGGCCGTGCCGCTGCACTGGGTGCCGCTGACGGTGACGTCCTGGTCGGGCTGGGCCACCCAGCCGGCCGGCGCGGTCTCGTGGACGGTGTAGGTGTCGAAGGCGAGGCCGGAGACGTCGGTGCTGCGGCTGGTCTGCCCCGCGGTGAAGGCGAGGCTGGACGGGGTGGCCGCACCGCCCCCCTTGGGGGTCAGGCTGATGGGGAAGCTCACCGTCTCGGCGCCCTGCAGGACGCCGGGGATCGAGGCCTCGAGGGTGATCGTGCCCGCGGTGCAGCTGGTCCGTGGAGCCGCCTGGACCGTCAGCGCCGTCCAGGACGCGGCCGGGAGCACGGCCGCACCGGCGGCGAGGGACGCGAGGAGGCGGAGATGCATGGGAGGTCCGTGGTGGGAGCGGCCGCTGCCCGCCCAGTATCAGGGCCAGTGACGAGGATCGGCCAGGAAAACTTGCAAAGAACCATGAAGCGCCTCCGATCGCTCGACCCCGCGGCCGGGCGGGCGCCGCAAAGCGCGTAGCATCGGAGCGTGGCCGACCCCGTCGATCTCTCCGGGCTGCACCGCGAGCTGGACCGCCTCAAGGCGTCGCTCTGCCGCTGCAACCACCAGGGCGAGTGCATCGCCTGCCAGGGCTTCGAGATGCTCCGCCAGCAGGCCCAGATGGTGGTCGGCGCCGCCTCCCAGCCGGTGCTGATGCAGGTGGCCCAGGAGGCGGCGATCAAGGACCTGCTCGGCCAGATGGGCGGCGCCCAGGAGAAGCTGATGGGCGACCCGCGGCTCGCCGACCTGCTCGGGCAGGTGATGGAGCGGGTCCAGGAGGACCTGGGCGGTCCCGAGGCGCTGCAGAAGATGTTCGGGTCCTTCCCCGGCTTCGGCGGCTTCCCCGGCTTCCCGGGCACACCTGACGACGGCGAGGGCGGCTCCGGCGACCAGGGCCGCGGCGGCTTCATCCCCCCCGACGACCGGCCCAGCCCTCCGCGCCGCGACGAGCCTCCTCAGTAGAATCGGGCCAACACGGTCACGGTTCGCGACCGGGAAGGAGGTCTCCACCCGCCATGCCCCAGCCACTTCGCCGCTCGGTTCTTGCCTGTCCTGGCAGCAACCCGCGCATGATGGAAAAGGCCGCCGCGAGCGCGGCCGACGAGGTGTTCCTCGACCTCGAGGACGCCACCGCCCCGCTGGAGAAGCCGGGCGCCAGGGCCAAGATCGTCGAGGCGCTGGGCACCCACGACTGGTCCGGCAAGGTCAAGGTGGTCCGCATCAACCAGGTGACCTCGCAGTACGCCTACCGCGACATCCTGGAGATCGTCGAGGGGGCGGGGCGCATCGTCGACTGCATCATGGTTCCCAAGGTGCAGAACACCGGCGACGTGGCCTTCGTCGACCGGGCGCTCACCCAGCTGGAGCAGGAGCTCGGGCTGCAGCCGGGCCGCATCGGCATCGAGGCGCAGATCGAGGACGCCCAGGGCCTGGTCAACGTCGACCAGATCGCGGTGGCCAGCCCCCGCGTCGAGACGATCATCTTCGGGCCCGCCGACTTCTCCGCGTCGATGCAGCTCCCCTCGCTGACGGTGGCGGGCGGCAGCACCGACTACCCGGGTGACGTCTTCCACTACGTGCTCTTCCGCCTCGCGGTGGCGGCGCGCGCGGCCGGGATCCAGGTGATCGACGGCCCCTACCTGGCCATCCGCGACGTCGAGGGCTACCGGGTGGCGGCGAAGAAGGCGGCGGCGCTCGGCTACGACGGCAAGTGGTGCCTGCACCCCGACCAGATCGCGCCCTGCAACGAGGCCTTCACGCCGAGCCAGGAGCAGTTCGACCGGGCCGTCGCCATCCTCGACGCCTACCGCCACGCCACCGAGGTGGAGCGCCGCGGCGCGGTGATGCTCGGCGACGAGATGATCGACGAGGCCAGCCGCAAGATGGCGACGCAGTTCTTCCTGCGCGGCAAGGCGGCGGGGCTGGCGCCGAGCCAGGCGGCCGAGCCGGCCGCGGCCGGCGCCGCCGGCTAGCGCGTCCGGGAGCCGACGACCATGGCCAGCACCCTGACCCAGGAGCAGCGCGACATCGTCGCCATGGTGCGCGACTTCGTCGAGAAGGAGATCATCCCGGTCGAGCACGACCTGGAGCACGACGACGTCTACCCCGACGAGATCGTGCGCAAGATGAAGGAGCTCGGCTTCTTCGGCTTCGCCATCGCCGAGAAGTGGGGCGGCGCGGGGCTCAACTACGAGACCTACGCGATGTGCTGCGAGGAGATCGCGCGCGGCTGGATGTCGATCACCGGGGTGATCAACACGCACTTCCTGGTCGCCTACCTCATCGAGACCTACGGGACCGACGAGCAGAAGCAGCGGTTCCTGCCCAAGCTGGCCACCGGCGAGTACCACGGCGGCTACTCGATGAGCGAGCCGGGCTGCGGCTCCGACGTGCAGTCCATCCGCACCCGCGCGGTGCGCGACAACGGCGAGTACGTCATCAACGGCACCAAGATGTGGGCCACCAACGGCGAGCACGCCACCGTCGTGGCCACGCTGGTGAAGACCGACCCCGACGCGCACCCCGCGCACAAGGGCATGAGCGTCATCCTCGCCGAGAAGAAGCACCCGGGCTTCCGCGCCTCGCGCAAGATCGAGAAGCTCGGCTACAAGGGCGTGGAGACCACCGAGCTGGTCTTCGAGGACAACCGCCAGCCCGCCGCCAACCTGCTCGGCGGCGTCGAGGGCAAGGGCTTCCAGCAGATGATGGCGGCCATCGAGGTGGGGCGCATCAACGTCGCCGCGCGCGGCGTCGGCGTCGCGCAGCGGGCCTTCGAGCTGGCCGTGGCCTACGCGCAGGAGCGCGTCACCTTCGGCAAGCCGATCGCGCAGCACCAGGCGATCCAGTTCTACCTCGCCGAGATGGGCACCGCCATCGAGGCCGCGCGCCTCATGACCCTGATGGCGGCGCAGAAGAAGGACGCCGGTGAGCGCGCCGACATCGAGGCCG
>DASRDZ010000016.1:0-14690 GCA_035652335.1 Candidatus Dormiibacterota bacterium | reverse complement strand
AGAAGGACCTCATCGTCACCGCCGGCGGCAAGAACATCGCGCCGCAGCCCATCGAGGCGCTGATCAGCCAGGACCCGCTCGTCCTCCGCGCGGCGGTGATCGGCGACAAGCGCAAGTACCTGGTCGCTCTCATCGTGCCCGACTTCGACAACCTCCATGCATGGGCCAGGCGGCAGGGCATCAGCGCGGCGAACGACTCCGAGCTGGTCAAGGACTCGCGCGTCGCCGACACCTACACCCGGATCGCGGAGCAGGCCTCGGCGAAGCTGGCCCGGTACGAGACGATCAAGAAGGTGGCCGTCCTCGATCGCGACTTCGACCCCGACCAGGGCGAGCTGACGCCGACCCTCAAGGTCAAGCGGCGGGTGGTCGCGGAGCACTTCGGCGACGTCATCGAGGCGCTGTATTCGTGACCCGCAGGGCGACCACCGCAGCTCCCGGTCCGACGCGACGCCGCGCCCGCGAGCTGCGCGGTCGCTCGCAGACGCCCGCTGCAGCCGAGCTGCTCACCCTCGCCACCGAGCCCGATGCCGAGGGCGCGCGGCCGCGTCGCGCGCGCAAGGCGCCGCAGCGTCCCAGCGAGTCGCCTGCGCTGCGCTTCGCGCCGCCGCTCGTGCGCGAAGCCATCGACACCATCGACGGCCGGGTCATGGGCCTGGTGGAGAAGGGCCGCCACGGCTCGCTCGACGAGCGGGACGCCGCGTTCATCGAGCGGCAGCTGCGCATCCTCGGGCCGCTCACCGACCTCTACTTCCGTGGTGAGGTGCGCGGGCTCGACAACATCCCCGCCGAGGGGCCGGTGCTGATGGTGGGCAATCACAGCGGCGGCCTGGTGATCCCCGACACCTGGGTGTTCGAGACGCACTTCTTCCGCCACTTCGGCGTCGACCGCCCCACCTACGCGCTGGCCCACAACATGGTGATGGGGCTTCCCGTGATCGGGACCTTCCTGCGCCGGCTGGGCACGCTGCCGGCGCATCCTGACAGCGCGCGCGACGCGCTGCGCCAGGGTGCCGCGGTTCTCGTGTACCCGGGCGGCGACGAGGACACCTTCCGCCCCTGGAGCGAGCGCAACCGCGTGCACCTGGCGCGCCGCACCGGGTTCATCCGGCTGGCTCTGCAGGAGCGCGTCCCCATCGTGCCGGTGGTGAGCATCGGCGGCCAGGAGACGCTCTTCATCCCCAGCGACGGCCGCTCGCTGGCGCGCCGCCTCGGTCTCGAGCGCTTCCGCATCAAGGCGCTGCCCATGGTGATCGCGCCACCGTGGGGTGTCAGCCCCGGTGACTTCCTCTTCCACCTGCCGCTGCCGGCGAAGATCGTCGTGCAGTGCGGCGAGGCCGTCGACTTCGCCGAGCGCTTCGGCGACCTCGACGCGCGCGACCCCGAGGTGATCTGGGCGTGCTACGAGTACGTCGAGCGCCGCATGCAGGACATCCTCGACCAGCTCGCCGCCGAGCGCCGCTACCCGGTGCTGGGCTGAGGACGACCATGACCGCAACCGCTCCGAACCCACATGAGACCGCCGCAGGCGAGTGGCTGGTGAGCCACGACCCCGCCTCCGGTGAGGAGGTGGGGCGCGTCCGCGTCACGCGGCCGGAGGACGTCGCCGCGGTGGTGCAGCGTGCGCGCCGCGCGCAGCCCGGATGGGACGCGCTGTCGCCGCGCCAGCGCTCCCACGTCATGGTGCGCGCAGCACGCGTCCTCTTCGAGCGCATGGACGCCGTCGCCGCGCGGATCAGCGCCGAGCAGGGCAAACCGCAGCTCGAAGCGCTGCTGCACGACGTCTCGACGGCGATCGAGCACGCCCTGTGGTGCGCCTCCGACGTGCCGAGGCTGCTGCGCGCGGAGCGGGTGCGCAGCCCGCAGCTCACCTACCGCTCCAAGAAGCACGTGCTGCACTACGAACCGATCGGCGTCGTCGGCATCATCAGCCCGTGGAACTTCCCCTTCGGGATTCCCTTCAGCGAGGTCGCCATCGCGCTGGCCTGCGGCAACGCGGTGGTGCTCAAGCCCTCGGAGCTGACGCCGCTCGCCGCCGAGGAGATCGCCTCCGTGTTCCGCGACGCCGGGCTTCCCGACGGCGTGCTGCAGGTGATCCACGGTGACGGTCGCACCGGTGCTGCGCTGGTTGCCGCCGGAGTCGACAAGATCTTCTTCACCGGCAGCGTCTCGACCGGCCGGGCGGTGATGCGGGCCGCCGCCGACACGCTGACGCCCGTGGTCCTCGAGCTGGGCGGCAAGGACCCGATGATCGTCCTCGAGGACGCCGACGTCGACCTCGCGGCGCGCGGCGCCGTGTGGGGCGCCTTCGCCAACGCCGGACAGGTCTGCGCCAGCGTCGAGCGCGCCTACGTGCACGAGAGCGTCGCCCAGCAGTTCGTCGAGCGCGTGGTCCGTCACGCTGAGGCGCTGCGCACGGGCCGCCACGACGAGGACGGCGTCGACCTCGGGCCGCTGGTGTCGGCTCGGCAGTTCGAGGTCGTCAAGGGACTGGTCGACGACGCCGTGGCCGGCGGTGCGCGCATCCTCACCGGCGGCCCCGATGTGCGCGGCGGCTCCTTCTACCGGCCCACCGTGCTCGTCGACGTTCGGCCCGACATGCGCATCATGCGCGAGGAGATCTTCGGGCCGGTGCTGCCGGTGGTGACCATCCGCAGTGAGGACGAGGCGGTCGACGCCGCCAACGACTCCGAGTTCGGCCTCAGCGCCTCGGTGTGGACGCGCTCGAAGCGGCGCGCCCTGCGCATCGCGGAGCGGCTGCAGGCCGGCAGCGTGTGGGTCAACGACCACATGTACTCGCACAACGCGCCCCAGCTTCCCTGGGGCGGGGTCAAGCAGTCGGGGTTCGGGAGGACGCACAGCAAGCACGGCGTCTACGAGTGCGTGCAGGTGAAGATGGTGGGACAGGACGCCGGCCGCCTGCCGCGTCCCCACTACTTCCCCTACGCGTCACGTCAGGCGGCGTTCGTGCCGGCGTTGCTGCGCGCGATGTACGGACGCGGTCTCGCCGGCCGCATCGCGACGGCGCTCCGCCGCCTGCCCAGCTAGAGGAGGTCGAGGATCATGGGGCACATCACCGTCACCCGGACCATCGAGGCGCCGGTGGAGACCGTCTTCGCCTACGTCGACGACTACAGGAACACCACGAAGTACATGAAGGACCTCACCAAGTGGGCGCCGGTCGGCTCGCAGACGCACGGCAAGGGCGCGCACTTCGAGGTGGCCATGAAGGCCGGTCCCAAGGTGCTCGACTCCTCGGTGCTCATCACCCACTGGACCGAGAACAAGGTGATCGCCTGGAACTCCGAGAGCGGGTTCAGGCAGACGGGCAAGTGGGCGTTCCGCGCCAAGGGCGGCGGTACCGAGGCGACGTTCGACATGGAGTACGAGTTCGGCGGCGGGCTGGCCGGCAAGGTGCTGGCCAAGGCGGCCGAGCCCTTCGTGAAGATGAACATCGAGGCGTCGGTGGACGAGCTGAAGAAGCAGACGGAGAAGCTCGGGACCAAGAAGCCGGCGGCGCGGAAGTAGATCCTGCGCCCGATGAGTGAGCCGCTCGGCGAGCTTCCCATGGTGTCGGTGGTCATCCCTGCGCTCGACGAGGAACGGCACATCGCCGACTGCCTGGATTCGGTGGTGGCCCAGACCTACCCGCACGAGCGGATGGAGGTGATCGTCGCCGACGGCGGCTCGACGGACGCCACGCGCGAGATCGTCGCCGGCTATGCGGCGCGCCATCCCTTCATCCGGCTCATCGACAACCGGGACCGCATCCAGGCGGCGGGATTGAACCGCGCCATCGAATCGAGCCGCGGAGACGTCGTCGCCAGGCTCGACGCCCACGCGGCGTGGCCACCCGGACACCTCTCCCGCTGTGTGAGGCTGCTCGAGGAGACGGGCGCGGACAACGTCGGGGGAACCATGTCGGCGGTCGGCGACACGCCGCTCGCGGACGCCATCGGCTGCGCCACCGCGTCTCCGTTCGGCGTCGGCGGGGCGCGGTACCGCTACGCGACCCGACAGCAGGACGTCGACACCGTGTGGCTCGGCTGCATGCGACGCAGCGCCTTGGAGCGTGCGGGCCTGTACGACGAGAGCCTCGCGGTGCACGAGGACTACGAGCTGAACCACCGCATCCGGCGAAGCGGCGGTCGCGTCGTCTTCTCTCCGGAGCTGCCGGTGACGTACTGGCCTCGCGAGGCGTGGGGAGCCCTGGCGCGCCAGTACTTCCGGTATGGCGCGGCCAAGGCGCGTGTGGCGCGCGGCGACGCGGGTGTCCTGCGGCCGCACCACCTCGTGCCACCGCTGGCGGTGGCGCTCGCGCCCGTGGCGATGCTCGCCGGGCTCTGCAGGCCGCGACGCCGGCGAACGGTGCTGCTGCTCGGCTCGGGCTATGCGGCGGCCTGCGGCGTGGCGGGCGCGCTCGCCAGCCGCGGACGTCCCCCGGCGGTCCGCCGCCGCGTGCCCTTCGTCTTCCCCGTTGTCCATCTCAGCTGGGGAGCGGGATTCTGGGCGGGCCTGCTGCGGCGACAATAGCCGGCGTGCAGCAGACCGTGCGGCGCTTCGACGTGGTGGTCGTGGCGTATCGCAGCGAGGAGCACATCCTCGCCTGCCTCGACAGTGTGAAGCAGGCGGCCGGGCTCGACCGCAACATCGTCGTCGACCACGGTGACGGCGCCAGCGCAAGGCGGGCGGAGGCCGCCGGCGCGACGGTGGTGCACGATCCGACGAACCCCGGCTTCGGTCGGGGACAGAACCGCGGGGTCGCCCTCGGCACCGCGCCGTTCGTCCTGCTGCTCAACCCCGATGCGTCGATGGTGCCCGGAGCGGTCGTCCGGGGCCTCGACGTTCTCGCGGCGCGGCCCGACGTCGCCGCGGTCCAGGGTGTGATCCGCAGCGCCGCCGGCGGTGGCCCGGAGCGGAGCCGCGGTCGTGAGGTGAGGCCGGTGCACCTCCTCGGGCGGGCGTTCTCGCTGCGGTCGCTCCTGCGCTCGAGGATGGTGCGCGCGCTGACTCGTCACGTTCCCGCCGTCGCGGACCACGTCGAGCGGGTGCCCGCCGCCGCGGTCGACACCGAATGGCTGGCGGCGACGGCGCTGCTGGTACGGCGCACCGCCTTCGAGGCGGTGGGCGGCTTCAGCCCGGACTACTTCCTCTACGGGGAGGATCTCGACCTCTGCCGCCGGCTGCGCCTGGACGGCTGGCGACTGGTGGCACTCTCCGACGACTGGGCGGTGCATGACAGCGGAGCGTCGGCCGCGAGCACCGTCGAGCGCGAGATCACCTGGTGGAACGGGACGATGACCTTCGCCGCGCGCTGGTGGTCACCGGTCGAGTGGATGGCCGCGCTCGTCGCCGCCGTCGTGGAGTGTGGGCGCCTGATCGCGCGGGAGCCGGCGGCGCGGGGACGCGTTGTCGAGGGCGTCCTTCGCCGGCCGCTCCGGTACCGGCGGCGCCGCTAGGCCAACGGGATCACGGCCGGGGACGGCCGCCTCGCCGGATGCGCGCGTCGCGCAGGGCGGCGACGTCCTCCACGCGCACCGGTGAACCGGCATGCAGGGCGATCACGTCGTAATGCCAGTCACGTGTTGGGCCCGCGTCGTCGAGACACACCGAGGCGAGGACGGAGATCTCCCCGGCGTCGGGTCGCAGCATGACGTGGCTGAAGTCGCCGAACTTGGTGAACCACACGAAGCGATCGTAGCCGTGGCTCGCCAGCACGTCGAAGGGGCGCTTCCAGTCGTTTCCGGTGGCGACGTACAGCCTCGGGTGCCACTCGAAGATCACCGCCGGACGGTGCCGCTCCAGGAGCCCGGCTGCACCGGCGATGACCTTGCCGTCGAAGCCGTCCGTGTCCGTCTTGAGCACGTCGACGTGCGGGGCGGCGGCGAGCAGCTCGTCGAGTGTGGTCGACGCCGCCGCGCCGTCCCCGACCGCGCTGGCCGTGCCGCGATGCGTTCGCTGCAGCGCCCGCTCCGCGCCCCGGACATCGGACACGAGAGCGCGGTGAAGCTGCACCGCGGGAAGGTCACCGACGTTCGCCGCCAGAAGTCCGAAGAACTCCTCGTCACCCTCGACGCAGTGAATCGCCTCGACGGCATCACCGGCCCTGTCCAGGATCAGCAGAGCGGTGTCACCCACCGCCGCGCCGACGTCGACGAGAGTCACGGCACGCCCCGCGGCCTCGCGGGCCCGGCAGACGGTCTCCACGAGAGGGTCGTTGTAGGTGGGCCAGCGTCGCAACAGCATGGGGTACGGGTACCCGGCGTTGACCGTCACCCGGCGGCCGTGGATGCGCGTGGGGACGGGGCCGGACCATCGCCGCCAGCTCGCCTCCCACGCTCGGCCCCACAGGGCGGCACCGATGCGGGTGTTGCACACCTTCACCGAGCGATTGAGAACGTTGTACGCAATGGTCGGCGGGATTCGCCGCCGGTCGCGCGGGCTCATGCCGGGGCACCGCGGAGGATGCTTCGCAGCGAGGTGCGTTCGAGGCGCAGGCAGATCGGCGTGACCGCGGCGAGGTACAGCGCGGACACCGCGACCAGCAGCGGCCAGCTGGCGACGTCACCGGCATGCGCCAGCATCAACGCCACCGCCAGGCAGGTTGCCACGGAGAACGCCCGCAACGACGGGAGGCGCCAGCCCTTCCCGTGGGCGCGGCGCATGAGGACGAGGAAGAGAGCGGTGCCGGCCAGGTTCCCGGCGATGGACCCGTACAGCGCACCGTTGAGGCCGATGCTGCGTGTCAAGACGAGACTGAGCGCACCGTTGACGACGACGTTGACCACCGACCCGATCGCGGGCAGGCGATGTGCCTCCTCGCCGAACGCCCGCAGCGCCAGCGGCGCGGCGTAGAGGTTCAGCGCGACGGCGACGACCAGCAGGCGGACCACCGTGCCGGCCGCGGCGAAGTCGGCGCCGAGCCACAGTCGCACGAACGCCGGACCGAAGGCGAAGGCCGCGCTCAGGATGGCGCCGCCGAGTGCGAAGCTGCAGCGCTCGAGCTCCGAGTAGATGCGCCGCGCCTCGTCGGAACGCGAGCGCCCCAGCTCGGCGACCGCGGTCAACAGCGGTGTGAGCGGCAGCACCGCGAGCGCCTTCGCCTGCAGCACCAGCATCGTCCCGAGCTGGAACGAGGCGACGACGGCGGGGCCGACGTAGTGGGCGAGAACGAGCTTGTCCCACTGGGTGTCGATCACGTCGCTCACCTGGGACAGGAGGACGAGTCCTGACAGGGCGAGGAAGGGTCGCAACGTCGTCGGGCTGATGCGGAGCAGGCGGAAGCGGAGATCCGGAGCGACAGCGCGCGTGCCCCGCCACTCCAGGAGGAGCTGCACCACCGTCTGCGCCGCCCAACCGCCGGCCAGCGACCAGAGCCCGGCGCCGGCCAGTGCCCCGCCGACGGTCGCCGCCGCGCCCACCAGACTGCCGATGAGCGTCGAGCGCGTTTCGATGTCGTTGCGCTGGAGGCCCCGCAGCACGCCGAAGTACCCGTTCAGGACCACGGTCACCGCGGCGGCCAGGATGACGGCACGGAGGAACAGGTCGAGCTGCGCCGCGGACTCGCCCGGCGCGCCAAGGGGCAGGAGCACCCCGCGGATGGCGGGAACCGCGAACCACCCGCCGATCGCCACGGGCACGACGAGCATCGCCAGGATGGAGGTGCCGAGCTGCACGGAGCGGCGCACCGCTGCGTCGTCGCCATCGGCGACGGCGGCGGCCACCCGCCGCACGACCTCCGCGCGGATCCCCACGTCCGCGAGCGCCGCGATGGTCAGGATCGACGCTCCGACGGCCCAAACGCCGTACGTGGCCGCTCCGACGCGACGCACCACCAGCGGGATCACCACCAGGTCGACGAGGTAGCCGACCATCGCCGCCCCCGTCGCGCTGCGAATCACCATCGCCAGGGTGCGACTCGACGTCCCGACCTCGACGGTGCGCGGCCTGGTTGCCAGCGCCTTCATCGCTGAGTGGTCCCGGAGGCGAGGGCGAACACCTCGTGCAGCCGCCGCACGGTGGAATCCCACGAGAAGCGCGGCACGACGGTCGAGCGGATCGCATCCGGGTCCCGCGGCACGGCACCGCGTCGCGTCATCTCGATGGCCGCCGCGACGTCATCGGGAAAGGGAGGCACGAGCAGGCCGTTGACACCATGGGTGACCGTCTCGCGGAAGCCACCCTCGGCCACGGCGACGACCGGAGTGCCGGCGCTCATCGACTCCAGTGCGGTGAGCCCGAAGGGCTCGAGCTGCGACACGCAGAGCGTGGTGAGCGCGCCCCGGTAGAGGTCCACGAGCGTCGCGTCCGGCACGTCGCGCCGCAGATGCAGGGCGACGCCCAGCCGCGCCGCTCTCTCCCTGAGCCGTTCCGCATACCCGTCCACCTCGCGGTCGTAGACGACGACGACCTCCGGGCGGTCGCGGGTGATCCGGGAGACCGCGTCGATGGCCAGCTCGTGACGCTTCAGCCAGTGCAGCGCGCCGACGGCGAGGACGTACGACGACGTCGGGGCGACGCCCTCGCCCGGGCGGAACGTGCCGTCGTCGACGCCGGGGTGGCAGACCCATGCCTCGCGTCCGTACGCCCGCAGGACGGCCTCGGCCGTGAAATGCGAGTTGCAGACGAGATTCGTGGCCGCGGCCGTCGACGTGCGGTCCGCGCGGCGGAGGTACTCTTCGAAGCTTCGGGAGAGTGCCCGCCGGGGAAGGGCTCTCCTGATGTACGGCGATCGGTAGGCGCCCGCTTCGAAGCTCTGCCGGCGTGGCTCGTGGACGTAGTACAGGCTCGGGGTTCGGAGATGGCGGAGGAGGAAGGGCGCCTGCACGTACTGGCTGGGATGGACCCAGCAGAGGTCGTACCCACCCGCGTCGATCTGCGCGGCGATCCGGCGCTCCGCTCGGGAGAGGTTGGCGACGGCGCCGGGAATGCGCAGTGGCGTCGGGGCGGTCACACGCTCGACTGCGGGCCAGGGAATCCCCGCGCGGTGGACGGCTCGCACGTGGCCCTCGAGGTCAGCGTCGCCTCGCTGGTCGGAGCCGTCCCCGATATGCAGGGTGTACAGGTCGAAGTCGTGCAGGCGGCTCGATCGCCGGATCGTCTCGCTGACGAGTCGTCGCGCTCCGCCCGGTGGCAGAGCGTGGTAGACCGCGATGCGCATCGGCTCAGCCGTAGAGCACGTCGTAGACGGCGCTGCGTGGCCCCTCGCGCGAGAAGCGCCGATAGTCGCCGTGCATCGCGCGCGCAGTGACGGGAACCAGCCGACGCAGGGGGTTGCGCGAGAGCCCCTGCCTGAACCGAAGCAGGTCGTTCTTGGCGGCCAGCGCGGAGCGCCCTGGCGCGTTGAGCGCACCGTGCTCGTCGAGACGGATCAGCGCGGCTTCGTAGAAGGCGGCGGCCGACTCGTGGACGCGGCCACGCCTGCGCCGCGCGGCGATGCGGGCCAAGAGGCGCCGGGCGGGAAGTCCGGCGGCATTGCCGCCATGCAGGCGGTACGCGATCAGCGGCTCGGCGATCGCCTCTACAGGAGACACCGCAGCAGCGAGGAGGCCGATCCAGGCGTCATGGAAGCCCGTGTCCGGGAAGGGCACGACGAGGTCCCGCAGTCGCGCATGGAAGGCCATTGTGGCACCGGTGACGACGTTCTGGCGGAGCAGCACCTCGAGACCCCGGCCCTGGGCGAACCGTTGCACGTCCGCTGCGGTCATGCCCACCTGCCACCAGAGCCCGCCCTGCAACGGCCGTCCTTCGCCGTCGATGAGGGTCGCGTCGGTGAAGGTCGCACCGAGGTCCGGTCGTCGTGTGAACGCACTCACGATGGTCGCCAGCTTGGCCGGATGCCAGACGTCGTCCTGGTCGGCGAGCGCGATGACGTCCCCGCTCGCGCCCCGGATCGCCTGCTCGAAGTTCGCCGAGATCCCGACGCGCGACTCGTTGATCACCACGCGGCCGGGGACGGGACTCGCGTCGAGGAGCGAGGTCACGACGGCTGCGGTGTCGTCAGTCGACGCATCGTCGAAGACCAGGACCTCGTCGGGTGGCCTGGTCTGCGCCAGGATGCTCTGCAGCTGGGCCGCAACGAACCGCGAGCCGTTGCACGTCGCCATGACGACGGACACGCGCAGGGAGCGGTCCCCGGGTCCGTTCATCGTCCGCCGAGGCTCAGCACCGCGAGGAGGGTGCGCGCCACGATCACCAGGTCGAGTGCCACCGATTGACGCTTGATGTAGTACAGGTCGTAGGAGAGCTTGACCCGCGCCCCGCCCGACCCGGAGCCGTAGCCATAGTTGACCTGCGCCCAGCCCGTGAGGCCCGGGCGCACCGTGAGGCGCGTGCGGTAGAAGTCGACCTCGCGCTCCAGCTCGTCGACGTACTGCGGCTGCTCCGGGCGCGGCCCGATCAGGCTCATGTCGCCGCGCAGGATGTTCCACGACTGAGGAAGCTCGTCGAGGTGGAGGCGGCGCAGGGCGCGGCCGATCGCGGTGATGCGCGGGTCGCGCGTCTCGGTCCAGCGCGTGTCGCCGTCGCCGGCGACGCGCATCGTCCGCAGCTTGGTGAGCTGGAAGTGCCGGCCGTACTTGCCGACACGCGTCTGGCGATGGAGCACGGGGCCGCCGTCGGTCAGCTTGATCAGCGGGGCGGCGAGCAGGAGCAGCGGGAGCAGAGCGACGGTGCCCACGAGGCCCGCGACGACGTCCACGCCGCGCTTGCAGGCCGCATACAGCCGTGAGGTCTCACTGCGCATCGGCAAGGAGATGAGCCACGAGTGACCGAGCTGGTCGAGCAGGAGCCGCCCGGTCAGTTCTTCGTACAGGTCGGCCAGCGAGCGCACCCGCATCCCGCTGTCGTAGCAGCGCACCAGCGCGCCGAAGAGCTCGCGAGAGATGTCGTCCCGCATGCCGAGGATCACCTCGCCGACACGCCCCGACGAGGCCAGCTCGTCGAGCTGCCGCTCCGCGCCGGCGGAGAGCGGGTTGATCACCTTCTGCACCCGGTAGAAGCTCGCCGACTGCTCGCGCACGTCGGGCCAGATCCGCTGCAGCACGTCGGACGTCGCCAGCAGGGCGATGGGCTGGGCGAGGCGCGTGTTGGTCAGCGTGCGCCGGTAGAGCAGCCGTGCACCGGTGACCAGCGCCGCCGACAGCGGCACCCAGAGCAGGATGGTCGGCCGGGTGATCCGGTACGGCATGGCGAAGAAGAGCACCAGCAGGCCCGCCGTGGAGAACACCAGCGTGGTGCCGACCGCACGCATGGTGGTGCGGATGCGGGCCGCCGTGCGCAGGTTGTACGCGTCGCTGAGCTGCGCCATCACCAGCCACATCGCCACCGCGATCACCGTGCCCGAGCGAGGGATGTAGAACCCGGCGTCGCGGGCCACGGCGGTGCGGATGTTGAACGCCGCCACGTAGGCGACCGCCACCGCCACCACGTCGGCGAGGACGAGCAGCAGGCGCCGCTCGGAGAGCAGCAGGCCGCGGCGGCGCTGCAGGGGCAGGGCCCCGGTGCGCGCAGCGACGGCCGTCGTCTCGATCACGAAGCGACGCTACCAACCAGCCCGTCAGGCTCCCGTGACTGTCCGGAATAGGTCCCGTGAAGGGGTGACCACAGCTCCGTCACCGCCCGGCATCCGTGCGGGCGCGAGCCCGGATGCCTTGCTAGCCTCGCCGCCGCATGCACACCCCAGCCGCCTGCTGATGGACGTCCTCGACCTGCTCCGCGCCCTGCCCGGCCTGCTCCTCCTGGGGCTGCTCCCCGGCCTGGCGCTGCTCACCCTGATCCGGCCCTCCATGCCCCGCTGGTGGCGCCTGGCCGCGGCGCCGGGCATGTCGATCGGCATGGTCGGGCTGCTCGGGCTCGTCTACCACCGCGCCCACGTCCCCTTCGAGCCGGCGACGGTGCTGCCGGCCGTCGCGGTCCTCGTCGCCGTGGCCGCCGTGGCACACAGGCGCGTGCGCGTCCATCGCGCCGGCGCCACCCCGGACCCCGCCCGCCTCGGCGGTCGCCCCGCTCGCGTCGTGGTCGGCGCCGGCCTGCTTGCCGGGCTCATCTCGGCGTCCGTCGCAATAGCGGTCCTGCACGCCCAGCCGCTGCCCCCCGACACCGACAGCCCCATCCACGCCTACATCACCCAGGCGATCGCCACCCAGCACGACGTCGCCGTGGTCCAGCCGGTCCCCGACGTGTCCTCGTCGCTGGTGCGCGACCGGGTCAGCTTCGAGGCCACCGCCGCCGAGGTGGCCCAGCTCACCGGCATGCGCCCCGAGGCGGCGATGCTCCCGCTGGTGCTCCTCGCCGTCGCGCTGCTGCCGCTCTCGCTGGCGATGCTGGCCTGGGAGGCGACCCGCAACTGGAGGGTCGCCGCGCTCACGCCGCTGCTCGGCGTCGGCTTCACCATGACCAGCTGGGCGCTGCTCTTCGGCGAGTTCCCCTACCTCGCCGACGCGACGCTCGTCGTCCTGCTCGCGCTCAGCGCGCGCCGCGCGCTGCTCGGCAGCGAGCGCACCCGCAACCTGCTCCTCGTCGGCGCCTGCGTCGCCGCGATCTGGGTGACCCACGGGCTCGAGTTCATCACCGCCGTCGTCGTCGGCATCCCCTTCGCGCTGGCGTCGGTGCGGCGGACCAGCAACCTCCGCAGCCTCGCCGCCGGCGCCGCCGGCATCGGCGCCGCATGCATCGTGGGCGCCGCCGCCGTCACCGTTCTCACTCCGCACCCGCTGGTCCCCGCGGCCGTCCCCCCGCCCGGCGTCACCGCGAGCAGCCAGGCGGTGCAGATGCTCGCGCGCATGGGCCCGCGCTCGCAGATGTTCCACGCCCTCTCCGACTTCGTGAACAGCGAGCTGGTGGCGCCGGCGATCGTGCTCTACGTCCTCGGCCTGGCCGCCTCGCTGCTGGTGCGCGGGGTGCGCTGGGTGCTGCTGCTCCACGTCGTCCTGCTGCTCATCCTCGCCGACGTCGGCTACGGCGGGATCCTCATGAAGCTGTGGAGCGCGGTGTTCCCCTGGTCGGGAGCCGACCGTGTGGTCAGCATCCAGTGGTACGCGGTGCCCCTCCTCATGGCCTGGGGCCTGGTCCACGCACGCACCGTGTTCGCGCCGATCCTGGCGAAAACGCGCGACCCTCGGCTGGCGCGCAACCTGGCCGTCGGCCTCGGCGCCGTCACCGTCCTGGCGGTGGGCTTCTCGGTGGCGCACGCGGAGGACCAGATGGGCGGCGCCAACTCGCGCTCCACCGAGACGAGCGACGCCGACGTGGCCGCCCTCGCCGCCATGGACCGCGCCCTGCCCGCCGGCACGCTGGTGCTGTCGGACACGGGCGCGGACGGCGGCCAGTGGATCGACGTGCTCACCCGCGACCTCGAGTGGGCCCCGCTCAGCTTCCAGCGCACCTTCGTGGCCGCGGGCACCATCCGGCCGGCCACCGACCCCAAGGTGGCGGCGCTGGCCCACGCCTGCGACGACCCCGCCGCCGCGCGGGCCGCGCTCGCCGGCATCGGCGCGGTCTACGTCGGCTCGGAGCAGGGCGACCAGGAGGCCACGGTGCGCTGGAACGCCTCGTGCATCGCCGCCCTCCCCGGGGTGCACCCGCTGGTGCGCAGCACCGTGGGCGGCCGCACGGCGACGGTCTACGCGGTCGACCCCACCCTCCAGGCGGTCTCCGCCGGCCGCTGAGCGGGCGCGGCGGGTGCGGCGCCGGCCCGGCGCAGCCCGGCGACACCCAGCCCGACCAGGACGCCCAGCACTGCGAACGGCGTGAGGTGGGCCAGCGGCGCGGGCAGCCAGCCGTCGAGGAGGTAGGCGGCGCTCAGCGAGAGCATCGAGGCCAGCGCACCCCACGGCGCGCGCGGCGCCCAGACCACGGCGCTCACCACCAGCAGCATCAGGTCGTCCGGGAACACGTGCGGGGCGAAGGCCAGCGAGGCGGCGACGCCCAGCCCGACGGTCAGCTCGGGCCGGCCGCGCAGCCGGTCGCGCCAGGCGATCCCCGCCGCCGCGGCCGCCACGCCCAGCAGCACCGCGGCGGCGAAGGCGGCGCCCCCGCTGCCGGTCACGTCGCTGACCAGGCCGGGGATGCCGGCCGTGCGGGCGGCCTCGCCGACGTGGCGCTCCAGGATGAGCCGCGGCAGCTGGAGCATCTGGGCGGGCCCGACCAGGAGGAGCCCGGTCGCCAGCCAGATGCCTCCTCCGGCCGCGACGCCGAGCAGCACCCGCCACGACCGCGCCAGGGCGAGCGCAGGAAGCACCAGCCAGACGGCCTGCGGCTTGACCAGGAGCACCGCCAGCAGCACGCCCGCGAGCACGGGCCGCCCCCGGCGCAGGGCGAACAGCGCCCCCAGGGCGGTGAGGACCATGAGCGGCGCCCACTGCGCCAGGCCCACCGCCGTCACCGCGGGCAGGGACGCCACGCCGGCGAGCAGCAGGGCCACGCGCTGTCCGGCCGGCCACGACGCCGGCAGGAGGCGGTTGCCCACCAGCACGGTTCCGAGCAGCGCCACCAGGAGCGCCCCGACGAGCAGCACCAGCCCGCTGCGCAGCGGCAGGCCGGCCAGCGGCTGGAGCGCCCAGGCCACCAGCGGCGGGTTGACGAACGGCTTGGGGAAGCCCGCCGCGGGCACGTAGCCGAGGATGGAGGCCTGCTGCGCCGCCTGGGCGCCGTCGCAGTAGAGGCAGCCGGGGTTGGCCTGGAGCAGGCGG
>DASRDZ010000015.1:0-81992 GCA_035652335.1 Candidatus Dormiibacterota bacterium | reverse complement strand
GTGGTGAATGCGGCGCCGGAGGCTCCCGCGACCGGTTGGGTGGTGAAGACCAGCTGCGTGGCGGTGCCGAAGGTGGTCGGGGAGAAGTTGTTGCTGACGCCCGAGACACTGACCCCGGAGGTCGTCTGAGCGGTGAGGGTGTAGCTGGTGCCCACCAGGCCGGCGAACTTGCAGTTGGCCACGGTGAACACACCGGACGAGGCCGTGAGCCCGGAGCAGTTCGACAGGGTGCCGCCACTCGGCGTCAGCGACATGGTCTGCGAGGAGCTGGTGACCACGTTGCCGCCGGAATCCTCGACCTTGACGACCGGCTGAGTGGTGAATGCGGCGCCGGAGGCTCCCGCGACCGGTTGGGTGGTGAAGACCAGCTGCGTGGCGGTGCCGAAGGTGGTCGGGGAGAAGTTGTTGCTCGTGCCGGTCACGACCGGGGCGGACGTGGTCGTCGCCGTCAGCGTGTAGTTGGCGCCGACGGTCCCGGCGAACTTGCAGCCGCTGACGGTGAGGACGCCGGACACCGCGGTGAGCCCGGAGCAGTTGGAGAGGGTGCCACCGCTCGCGGCGAGGGTGATCGTCTGCGTGGAGCCGGTGACCACGTTCCCGGCCGAATCCTCCACCTTGATGATCGGCTGGGTGGCAAAGGCCGCGCCGGACGCACCGGCGACGGGCTGGGCGGTGAAGACCAGCTGCGTGGCGGTGCCAAACGTGGTCGGCGAGAAGTTGCCGCTCGTGCCCGTCACAACCGGGGCGGATGTCGTCGTGGCCGTGAGGGTGTAGTTCGTGCCCACCGTGCCCGCGAAGGTGCAGCCGCTGACGGTGAACACACCGGAGACGGCGGTGAGCCCGGAGCAGCTCGACAGGGTGCCGCCGCTGGCGTTGAGGGTGATCGTCTGCGTGGAGCTGGTCACCACGTTGCCTGCGGAGTCCTCGACCGCGATGACCGGCTGGGTGCTGAAGGCGGCGCCGGACGCCCCGGCGACGGGCTGGGTGGTGAAGGCCAGCTGCGTTGCGGCGCCGAAGGTGCTCGGCGAGAAGGTGGCGCTGGTGCCGGTCACGACGGGCGAGGACGTCGTCGTCGCGGTCAGCGTGTAGTTGGTGCCGACCACGCCGGCGAATTTGCAGCCGCTCACGGTGAAGACACCGGACACGGCTGTGAGCCCGGAGCAGTTGGTGAGGGTGCCGCCGCTGGCGTTGAGCGTGATCGTCTGTGCCGAGCTGGTGACCACGTTGCCGCCGGAGTCCTCGACCTTGATGACCGGCTGGGTGGTGAAGGCGGCGCCGGACGCACCGGCGACCGGCTGGGTGGTGAAGACCAGCTGCGTGGCGGTGCCGAAGGTGCTCGGCGAGAAGTTGGCGCTGGTGCCGGTCACGACGGGCGAGGATGTCGTCGTCGCGGTCAGCGTGTAGTTGGTGCCGACCGTCCCGGCGAACGTGCAACCGCTCACGGTGATGACGCCGGCCGAGGCGGTGAGCCCTGCGCAGTTGGTGAGGGTGCCGCCGCTGGCGTTGAGGGTGATCGTCTGCGACGAGGTCGTGACCACGTCATTGGAGGAGTCCTCGACCTTGATGACCGGCTGCGTGGTCAGGGCGGCGCCCGAGGCGCCGGCGACGGGCTGCGTCGTGAAGACCAGCTGGGTGGCCACGCCGGACGTCACCGTGATCCCTTCGGACGCGAGGCTGCCGAGTGAGCCGACCGCGTACACCGTGTGGCCGCCCGCAGAGGTTCCGCTGGGAATCGAGATCGAGTCGGTCGTGCTGCCGCCGCTCGCGGGCACCGTGCCGGTCCCCAGGCTCGTGCAGGGGGTGACGTTGGTGTCCAGGCAGAACGTCACACCTTCGTTGTCGAAGTAGTTGCTGACTGTCGCGTTCGTGCTCCCGCCGCTGTCGGTGAAGGTCGTGGTCACCAACGACAGAGCGGGCGCGGGGACGGTGACTGTCACGCTGGGGGCGCTCGCCGGCCCGTTCCAGCTGTTGAGGTGCGGTGTGTCCGTGTAGGTCCAGTTGGTGGCGGAGCCGCCGCTCTCCGGTACGCCACTGTCGGTGCAGGCCGTGCTGACCACGCTGCTCGCGCACGAGCCGTGGAGCGTCGTGCTCAGAGCTTGCGGCGAGACGTTGCTCCGCGCGGCGGTGTAGCTGGTCGCGTTGGTCGCGGCCGACCAGCTCAGGGCCACGTCGCGGCCCGAGACGGTTGCGCCCGGCTGCTGTCCGCTGCCGACGCTTCCGGCGGTGAAGGTGTTGGTCTGGCCGGTTGGCGCGCTGACGAACACCGCGAGCGCGACGAGCACGGCCGCGAGGCCGCTCACGGCGACGCCGAGGGCGATGGTGCCCTTGATCGTCCAGCGGTGTACAGCGCGCCTGCTCATCGTCAGCTCCAGCTCACCGCCGAGCAGACGGCGCCGGCGCTGCAGCCGCTCAGGCTCTGGTGAGTTGACTGCGCCGCGTGCACGGTGAGGGCGATCGAGGCGGTGCCGCCCTGGTAGCTGCTGGGATTGCCTGCCGGCAGCGTCACGGCGGTCGAGAAGATCACGGGGCTGGACGAGCTGCTGAACGGGGTCGTGCTGACCAGGAGGTCCAGCTGCTGGTAGCACGTGTAGCTGGAGTCGAAACCAGACCCGGCCGGACATGACGCCAGCGCCGATCCAAAGCTCGTGCTGGGCGTGACGTAGCTCACCGGCGAGCCCTGGTTGTCGCTGACGGTGATCTGCAGGTCGTTGGTGGCGTCACTGGGGTTGTACAGCGGGGTGGTGCCGGGCGACCCGGACTTGGTGGCGATCAGCACGTCGAGGCTGAGGTAGGCAGAGACACTTCCGCCGTACGTCGCCTGCAGGGTGCAGGCGGAGGGCGAGACGCCCGGCAGCAGGCCCGACACCGAGCAGGTGTGCGTAGCGCTCGTCGTCAGGGTCACCGTGCCCGCGGAGAAGGTGTTGGTCTCCGTCGCCGGCGCTGCGAAGAAGCGCGCCCAGACAACGGGTGTGGCCGCCAGCGCGATGCCCACGATGGCACCGATGAGGCACACCCTGAGCAGGGTGCGTCGCATCGACGACGGGGGTGGGGTCGTGGCGGTCAGCATTTCGGTCCTTCTGTCAGTGGTTGGCGGTGGAGTCCCGCTGGGAGGGGGACAGGCCGAGGCCTGCCCCCGCTCCCTGTGGCATGTCGAACGCGTCGAGATGCCTGCGGGCCATGGTGGTCAGATCAGCTCCAGGTCAGCGTGCTGTCCGAAGAGCCGGGCGTGGTGCTGTCGGTCGGCTGGTTGGCAGCCTGGACGGCGTGTGCGGTGAGGATCACCTGGGCCGTCCCGCCCTGGTAGCCGTTGCCTGCGCTGCTCGGCAGGCTCCAGGTCACGGTGAAGGTGTGGTTGGTCGTGGAGCCACCCGCATCAGCCGTCGAGCTCACCAGCTCGTTGTCGAGCTCGTAGCACGTCGAGCCCGCAGGCGCACCGACACAGGTGGTGGCAACGGTCGGGACCGTGTACGACACCGCCTTGTCGTCCGTGATGGTCACCTGCAGGTCGTTGCTCGAGTCGGTCGGCTTGTAGAGGTTGGTGCCGCCGTGCGCGGTCCCGCCGCTGCCCGACGCCGTGGCGTGCTGCGTCTCGATGAGGACGTCGAGCCCGAGGAATGCGTCCAGCGAGCCGTTGTAGCTGGCCTTGAAGGTGCAGGCGCTGCCGTCGCCCGGTGCGATGTTGGTCGCCGTGCTGCAGACGCCCGTGGCATCGGACGACAGCGTGACGGTGCCGGCGGTGAAGTTGTTGCTCTCGCTCGCGGGAGTGCTCGAGAACAGGCCGAAGGTGGTCCCTGCGACCAGCATGCCCGCCGCAGCCACGGTGGTGATGCCCCCTGCAGTGAGCAGGAGTCGCTTCTTGCTCATGAAACCCATGTGATTGCCCCTTTTGTTGATTCCGATTGATGTCTGGTGAGGTTGTGGTTCCCCGCCCGTCGGGCGGGGGTGAGGTGAGTGGATGGCGAGGGAGTGCCTATGGCGGCGCCCTCCCTTCGCGGGGAGCGGGCGCGATGCCTGCCTTCATCGCGGCCCTCCCTTGCGGCCGGCACGGCGCGGCGCGGCGTCCTTCCCGGCTGGGTCGTCGACCGCCTTCGCCCAGTGGAAGAAGAGCCCGGAGATGAACCACAGAACGGGCGCCGCCAGGAGGAACGCCAGCGTCAGCGGCTGATGCAGCGCGTTGAGGACGTACCCCCCGCTGGGGATCCTGGTGTGGTAGACGCCGATGATCTGGCCGGGCGTCACCAGCGTGGTGTCCGGCGAGTTGTTGGCGTCGCCCTTGGTCTGGTAGGCGATCGCGCCGTTCACCGTCTGCACCGTCGCGATGCGGTGGGTGATCACCTTGGCGCCCGACTGGAAGCTGATGATCTGCCCGGCTTCCAGGTGGGCTGCACGCGCGGCGCCGACGGGGTCGTCGATGACCAGGTCACCGGTGCGGACCGCCGGCGACATGGACCCCGACAGCACCACCATCATCGGGTGTCCGAACACGGTGTACTCGCCGTCCTGGGAGAAGTGCGTGGCGACGGCGACCACGACGCCGACGCAGCCGATCATCACCGTGGCCACCGCCAGCGTGGTGCCGACCCAGTCGCCGACGCGACGGATCACCGCCCACGCGCTGCGGCGCGGCTTCACCGCGGTGGGTGTGAGGATGGCGTCGGAGCGTGCAACCATCGTCAGCTCCACTGGAAGGTGGCCGTGGCGGCGCACGGGTGGCCGATCGTCGACGTGGTGCAGCCGGCGGGCAGCGGGTTGGCGCCCGCCTGCACGGCCTGCGCGGTCAGGGTCACGGTGGCGTGGGCTCCCTGGTAGGGGTTGCCCGCGATCGTCGGGAAGCGCGGCGTGACCGTCCAGGTGACGGCCTTGCCGGTGGTGAACGACAGGTTCGGCGTGCTGCCGCTGTACCAGGCCGCCAGCTCGTTGGTCGCCGTCCAGCAGGTGTAGGTCGCCGGGCACGGGCTGCCCGTCACGCCGGTGCCGGTGGGCACGATGTACGTGGTGTGCCCGTCGCTGATCGACAGGGTGAGACCGGTCGAGTTCGAGCCGTCGTAGAGCGACTTGGTGCCGATCCCCTTCGCCGACTGCACCTGCACCGTCAGCGACATGTAGGCGGGCAGCGTGCCCGAGTAGGTGACGCCGAGGCTGCAGGTGTGCGATCCGGTGAGGTCGCCGGGCGCCAGGTTGGTGTAGCTGCACGCCGTCGTCACCGGGGTGCCGATGCTGACGCTGCCCAGGCTCGCCGACCCGCTTCCCGTCCCCGTCGCGGTGAGCAGCGCGTAGGCCACCCCGCCAAGCAGCGCGGCCGCTCCTGCGACCGCGCTGGCCAGCCCGAACCTCCGGAGCCGCCGGATGCGACGGGTGCCGACCTTCGTCGTGCCGTCGACCAAGGCGCTCATCAGAAGCTCCCTGCCACGCACTGTCCGGACCGGGTTCCGGACACGCTGTTGGGCTGCCCGCCGTTGCTGGGTGCGGGGTTGTTGGTCGAGCAGGCGAGGCCGCCGGTGACGGTGTTGTGCTCGACCTCAGGCGTCGCGTCCTGCCCGAACGGGCCCGTCCCCGTGTTCCCTGTGAACGTCGCGCCACCGGTGATCGAGTTGCCGCCGACCTCGAAGCTGCCCGTCCCGTTGCTGATGGTGATCCCGCCCTTGATGGTGTTGGCCGCGCAGGCGGGCGTGCCGTCGTCACCGGCGTCGCCGACCATCACGAAGCCGGACGCGTTGGAGATGGTCGCGCCGCCGCCGACGGTCGAACCGCACAGCGTCAGCGCGCCGCCGTGGCTGACGGTGAGCGACCCGTTGACCGTGGCGCCGTTGAGGTAGAGCGAGCCGCCGTTCGACACGGTGACCCCGCCGTTGACCTTGGCGCCGCTGCCGAGGCAGAGCGACTGACCGGAGCCGACGGTGTAGCCGCCGCCCACCGAGGAGTTCACGCACGGCTGGCTGAAGCCGACCGTCTGGGTGAGGGTGGTCGACGAGCTCGACGTGTAGTTGGTCGAGTCGGTCGGGGTGAAGGTGGCGAAGATGGGCAGCGAGCCGGGCGGCAGGCCCGAGGTGGTGAGCGAGGCCTGGTCGCTGTTGTTGACCGCCTGCGCGGGACCGATCGCCACCGACGAGGTGCACGACGACGCAGCCGAGCCCGCCGAGAGGTTCGCCGGGTTGGTGCAGCGGTAGAAGGTCACCGAGCCGACCGCCGGGTTGGCGTCCGAGGGCGAGGCGGTGACGGTGGCCGTGAAGCTCGCCGGCTGGCCGAACATCGACGGGTTCGGCGACGACGTCAGCGTGGTCGAGGTGGCCGCGGTGTAGGTTGCGGAGGCCGTGTAGCTGAAGGGGAAGCTCGCCGTCTGGCACGCGGCGCCGGCGGCGCGGGCGGCGACGATCGGCAGCGAGATGGTGGCGCTGCCGTCCGTGCTGCCGGTCTTCCTGCCGACGAGCTGCGGCAGCGGTGATCCGGAGATGGTCACCGCCGGCGGGTTGCCGGCGAACGACGACCCGTCGAGCGTGAGGTTGCTCACCGCCGAGCAGCCCGCCGGATCGGCGGTCACCGTCACGGTGAGCTGGGTCACCGTCATCTGGACGACCTGCGGGTTGTCGACGGTGAGCACCAACGTCCCGCTCACGCCCGGCGCGAGGTTGGAGACGCTGCCGCTCAGCGAGAAGTCGCTGCCCGCAGCCAGGACGGCACCCGGGAAGTGCGCTGGGTTGGAGATGAAGGCGGGCGCGGTGAGCAGCAGCGTGCCGGCGGCGATCAGGCCCGTGCGGACGCGGCGCGACGTCGTACCGCTCACCCGTGCGCCTCGCAAGAATGCGCACGCATGCAATCACGGTGAAGGTGACGGAGCACAGCGCGGCCGAAGCCGGCATGCGCGCTGACAACGCACATCGTGGAGATGACTGCCCCTGCATGACCCGTCGCGGAAGTTCCCGGCCGTGACGGGCATCGGTTGACGTGTGGTTGACACTAGTGGGACACGGGTGAAGCGGCGACACCCATCCGGACGGGGTGGTCCCCCCCAAAATTGGTTGGGTCGGCGCCGCTGCGGCAGGGACCCCTCAAATTGGGGGGCCGAGCTCGCCCATACGGGTGTGGCGGCCGCCTGTGCACCCCTCTAGCCTCAGGTCACGACCCCCCACCGCGCTCCCCGTGTGCACGCAAAGGGTTGAGGAACGGCAGGACCCAGGAGTGTGCGGGTGCATGCAGTCGAACCCACCGAGTCTGAGATGGCGCTGAGGACACCAGAGCAGCAGCCGGCCACGCCCGTGTGGCGTCGGATCGGCGACATCCTGGTCGGCAACGGCGTCGTCGACGGCCGGCTCATCAAGCAGGCGCTCAAGCGGCAGAAGCGCGATCGCCGGCCGCTGGGGGAGCTGCTGCAGGAGCTGGGCGTGCGCGAGGCGGACGTCATCGCCGCCATCGGGACGCAGATCGGGCGGGCCGCGGTCGACCTCGACGACCTCAACCCCCAGCAGGAGGCGCTGGCCACCCTCGACGGCGCCACCGCGCGCCGGCTCAACGTCATCCCCGTCAGCATCGACGCGGCGAGCCGGATCCACTTCGCCACCTCGCGGCCCGGCGACGACGAGCTGATCGGCACGCTGCGGACGTTCACCGGCCACGACGTCACCATGCACCTGGCCGGTCGCAACGCCATCTACCGGGCGCTGGACCGCCACTACCCGGTGTTCGACCGGGTCTCGACGGCGGTCGAGGAGGCGATCAGCGGTCGCGTCGAGACGGCCGACCGGCAGGTGGTCACGCTTCAGGTCGACGCCCCGGTGGTCAAGATCGTCGACCTGCTGCTCACCCAGGGCCTTCGCGACCGCGCGTCGGACATCCACCTGGAGCCGCAGTCCGACCGTCTGCGCGTCCGCTACCGGATCGACGGTGTGCTGCACGACGTCCAGGACCTGCCGCGCGACCTGATCAGCCCGATCGCCTCGCGGCTGAAGATCCTGGCGCAGATGGACATCGTCGACCGCCACCGCGCCCAGGACGGCCAGATCGCGCTGCGCCTTGACGAGCGCAACATCGACATCCGCGTCGCCACCATGGAGACGATCTGGGGCGAGAAGGTCGTGCTCAGGCTGCTCGACCCCGACCAGTCACTGGTGTCGCTGGCGCGGCTGGGCCTCGACGAGACCGCCGAGAACACGCTCCGCCACCTGATCCAGTCACCCTACGGCCTCTGCGTCGTCAGCGGGCCGACGGGCGCCGGCAAGACGACGACCCTGTACTCGCTGCTCAACGAGCTCGATCGCAACGTCCTCAACATCACCACCATCGAGGACCCCGTCGAGTACCAGTTCGCCGACATCAACCAGGTCCGCATCAACCGGCTCGCCGGCATGACCTTCGCCAACGGGCTCAAGGCGATCCTGCGGCAGGACCCGGACGTCATCCTGGTCGGCGAGGTGCGCGACGCGGAGACGGCGAGCATCGCCATCCAGGCGGCGCTCACCGGCCACCTCGTCCTGTGCTCGCTCCACGCGTCCGACACGGCGGGGGCGATCCATCGCTTCCTCGACATGGGCATCGAGTCGTTCCTGGTCGCCTCGGCGCTGATCGGCGTCGTCGCCCAGCGCCTGGTGCGGACCAACTGCCCCGAGTGCTCGGGGACCTACAACCCCAAGCCGGACGAGCTGGAGTTCTACCGCTCGGTGCGGGGACCGCAGGCTCATTTCCGCCCCACCTCGGGCGTGGGCTGCGTCCACTGCGGCGAGCGCGGCTTCTACGGACGCACCGGGGTCTTCGAGACGCTGCACTTCGACGACGACCTGCGGCAGCTCGTCGTCGAGAAGGCCACCCACGTGAAGTTGCGGCGCGCGGCACTGGAGAAGGGGATGGTGCCGCTGCAGGAAGCCGCTGTGTCTCTCGTCGAGCGCGGCCAAACCACCGTGGCGGAAGCCATGCGCGCCGTCTACGTGATCTGAGGAACGGACGACCATGCAGGTGTACAAGTACAGGGCTCTGGCCGGCGACGGCTCCTACGTCGAGGGCGTGATGCAGGCGGCGCATCCTGAGGACGTGCGGGCCGCGCTGCTCGCCCGTGACCTCCGCGTGTCCACGGTGTCGGCGTCCGGCGCGAAGTGGTACGACTGGTTCAAGCTCCAGCCCAAGGTCAAGTCCCGCGACATCGTCCTGTTCTGCCGCCAGCTCGCATCCTTCGTCGCCGTCGGCGTCCCGGTCACGACCGCGATGCGCACCTTCGCGGAGGAGGCGCACAGCAAGCTGCTGCGCGAGACCTACGTCAACGTCGTCACCGAGCTGGAGCGCGGCATGCGCCTCAGCGACGCCTTCGCCAGCCATCCGCTGGTGTTCCCGACCATCGTCATCGACATGGTCCGCTCGGCGGAGGAGACCGGGGCGCTCGACAAGGTGCTCCGCCAGGCGGCACGCCACCTGGAGCGCGAGGCGGCCGCTCGCCAGCGGATTCGCGCCGCGATGACCTATCCGGCGATCATCGCCTCGCTGGCCATCGTCATCGCGGTGGGCATGGTGGTGTTCGTGCTGCCGAGGTTCAAGGATCTCTACGCGTCGCTCAACGTGAACACGCCGGGCATCCTCAACGGGCTGCTCAACCTCTCGGCCTTCATCACCGCCCACTACCTGTGGATCGGGTTGGGCGTCGTCGCCGCCATCCTGGCCGCGTGGTACGCACTCCGCCAGGATGCCGGGCGCCTCTTCATCGACCGGCTCGTGCTGCATCTCCCGCTCTTCTCGCCCCTGATCAAGACGATGACCACCGAGCGCTTCTGCCGGACCCTCGGCGACATGCTGGCCGCCGGTGTGCCGATGAGTCAGACCTACGGGGTCGTGCTCAGCAACGTGCACAACCGTGTGTACCGGCGCTCGCTGGCGGCGGTGGGCACCTCGATCGCGGCAGGTGAGGGTCTCTCCCATCCCCTCGCCACCACCAAGGTGTTCTCGCCGGCGGTGACGCAGCTCGTGCGGGTCGGCGAGGAGACCGGCACCCTGGACACGAACCTGATCCAGGCCGCCGACATGAACGAGGAAGAGCTCGACTATCGCATCAAGCGGCTGACGGGGATGCTCGAGCCCATGCTCATCGTCTTCGTCGGGCTTCTCGTCGGCTTCGTCGCGGTGACCATGGTCACCTCCATCTACTCGCTGGCCAACGGAGTGCATTGATGCACCGTCCGCGCCGCAGCCGGCACCGGAACGAGCGGGGGCTCACGCTCATCGAGATGATCGTGACCATCGCGATCATGACCGTGGCCATCGTGGGCATCGGCGGGTCGCTGGCGCAGAGCCAGAAGATCGCCGGCATCAGCCAGGACCAGGCGCAGCTCCAGGTCGCCATGCGGCAGCTCTCCGACTACGTCCGCGACTCGTCGGCGAGTGGCCTCACCTACAAGCTCTGCGCCAAGACCACGGACTACCCGTCCAGCAAGATGCCGGCCCTGCCCGCCACGGGTGTGACCTCGTGGGGCGTCTCGGCGGTCACGCTGTCCACGGCCGGGGCCCGCAACAGCGTTCCGGTGGCGCCCATTCAATATTGCGTCACCGCGAACACCTGCGACTCCACGCACACGTGTGACTGGGGTGTGCAGGAGCTCACGCTGTTCGTGGCCAACGGCAGCCGAACGCTGACGCGAACGATCTGGAAGAGCGCGTCATGACGAGGCTGCGAACGGCGCGGGCGGCGCGCACGCGACGCGCGGGTGAGCACGGTCTCACGCTCATCGAGCTCCTCGTCTCGGTGGCCATCCTGGGCATCATCGGGGGAGCCATCGGGACGATGTTCTCGGTGGGCTACGCGACGCTGCGGCCGGGCGGTCCCCAGACGCGCCTGCTCGCGTCGTACAACCTCTCGATCCTGGAAGAGGATCTGGGGCGGGACGGGGCACGCGCATCGTGCATCCAGGTTCCTCCGGGCGGTCCGACCAACCAGTTCGGAAGCTGCACCGCGAGCAAGTTCGGCCTGGTCTCGTGCCCGCTCAGCGATCTGTGCTTCGGCTGGCCCCAGGTCTCGGACTCGACGTGCCACGTCGCCGACTACGTGATCGGAAGCGGCGTGACCGCCAAGCGAACCGAGTATCAGGCGGGAGTCGTCAGCCCGCTCTCGCTCGTGTCTCTGACCAGCACCAACCCGGTCACTGTCGCCGTCGGAGCCGTCTCCACTGCCAAGCCGCCGGGCGAGGCGTACCTGTGGGTGCGCGCACTGACGGTCTCGATCACGTCCACGGGCCTGAGCAACCCGCCGTCGCAGACCCTGACGCTTCATCCCGTCGCCACCGACCCGGCCGGTCAGGCGGCGGCGATCACCAGCGGAGGCAGCCCATGCTGAGCAACAGGCCGTTCGCGCGGCGGAGCCGGGAGCATGGGCAGACGCTGATCATGGCGCTCGCCTTCGTCGCCTTCTTCGGTGTCGTGGTCGTCGCCATGCTGCGGGTGGCCGACGTGAGCAACCTGCAGCACGTCCGCACCGAGTCGACGGCGGTGACCGATTCGAGCGCCGAGGGGGGCGCCGCGCTGGCCGCGGCGGACGCGGGCCGGACCGACGTCTCCCTGATCTGCGCCGCGGGGAACACCGGCACGGTGACCATGCAGAACAACGACAAGGCCTCCTACACGGTGAACGGCTGCAACCCCGGCAGCTCCGGGGGGAGCGGTGGCACGGGGGGCACGGTGCCCGGCACCAACTGCATCCTCTGCGTGCTCAACCTCAACCCCTCGCCGACCAACCCGTCCAACGTCGTGCTCAACCTGAGCTGTGGCAACGGTTGCGGCACGGACCTCACCACCAGCGGCGGCGACATCTATGTCAACGGCAGCATCAGCAGTGGGAGCTCGATCACGGCGAATCCGACCGCCAGCACCCACATCCGCTTCCTCAACGGCGCGACCTACGCCGGCCGGTGCACGTGCTCGCCGGCCGCCACCAGCTTCGCCCCCGCGATCACCGATCCGCTGGCAACGGTGGGATCGACGTCCTACTTCGGCCCGCCGTCGCCGGCGGCGACCGGCAAGCCGACCATCAACACGGGCAGCGGTGCGAAGGCCTGCGGCACAGCGGGCACCGGCTCGTCGTGGAGCGCGGCCAACGGCTGCTCGGTCAGCCTCACCAGCGGGAACGTGACCGTCAGCGCCGGACTGTGGTCATCACTCGACATCAAGACGAACGCAAACGTGACGATGGCGACCGGCGTCTACGCCTTCACGGGACCGCTGACCCTGAGCGGCCAGGCGAACCTGACGGGGACCGCCGTGACGCTGTTCCTGACCTGCGCGGGCTACGGCCCGAGCGGGACGCTCTGCGCCGCCGGCACCAGCGGCGGCTCGATCAACCTCGGCGGCCAGGGGAGCGCCAACATCACCGCACCGGGGTCCGCCCAGTACACCCACACCATCGGTGGCCAGACCGAGAGCCTCTCGATCCTCGCCGACACGGGGCTCGTCGATCCGGACCTGAGCCAGTGCCCGGGCAACGGCAACAAGTGCGCATTCATCAGCCAGGGCCAGGGCGGGGGCATCTCCGGGAGCATCGATCTGCACGGTGCCGGGGCGTCCCTCGGCGGCAACGGCACCGCCACGATCACCGGGCGCCTGGTGGTGAACTCGCTGCAGATGCAGATCAGCGGGCACATCGGATCGGGCCTCTCGCTCTCAGGCAGCATCCCGGGCGTCAACACCGCGACGTGCGGCGTCTTCGATTCCGCTGTGAGCGGCACCACCGGTGCGACCAGCTCGACCGGGCGGGCGATCGTCCAGTCGCAATGCGGGACCGGGTCGCTGAGCGGCGTCGTGGCCTTCAACTACAAGCCGTGACCTCTCCACGTCCGTGCGCGACGCGTCGCGCGACCGAGGCCGAGCGCCGGCGCCAACGGGGGGCGTGAGAGACGGATCTACCCGGGGCCGACCCCATCTCCCAGACATCCATCAGAAGGAAAGCGGAACACCATCCGCCCAGAACAGCAGGAGCAAACGAACCATGGAACGACTGATCAACAGGGCAACGCGGCAGCGCCGCAACGGTGAGCAGGGCTTCACCCTCATCGAGCTGCTGGTCGTGATCGCGGTGCTCGCCATCCTGGCGGCCATCGTCATCTTCAACGTCACCGGTGTGACCAACCGCGGGTCGAGCTCAGCCTGCGTCACAGACCTCAAGAGCGTCCAGACGGCAAGCGACGCGTACAAGAACGACACGGGGAGCTACGCGCTTCTGGTCGACGGCGTCACGCTCGACTCGTCGAAGCTCGCGCCCACGTACCTGCACACGTGGCCGAGCGAGAAGACCTGGGCGATCAACGCCGGCGGAACGGTCACCACCACCTGCCCGTAACCCCCGACCCGCCATCGCACCTGAGAAGCGCCGGGTGTCTGTGGACGCCCCGGCTCCTCTCTGGGTCGCATTCACCGACCTTTCGTCAGATGGGAGAGACACCACCCATGGAACGGTTTGTCAACCGTGCACAGCGCCCGGGACGGCGGAGTGAATCGGGCTTCACCCTGATCGAGCTCCTGGTCGTCATCGCGGTGCTGGCCATCCTGGCCGCGATCGTCATCTTCAACGTCACCGGCGTGACCAACCGCGGCGCCAGCTCGGCCTGCGTGACCGATTTGAAGACGGTCCAGAGTGCGAGCGACGCCTACAAGGGCGACAAGGGCAGCTATGCCACCGCCGATGGTGCGGGCGGCGAGAACCTCGACTCGAGCAAGCTGGCGCCGGCCTACGTGCACACCTGGCCGGACGATGGCCAGACGTGGGCCATCGACGCCAGCGGGACAGTGACCAACACCTGCAGCTGAGTAGGCGGCAGCACAGGACTTCGGCAGGAGACCCGGCGAGCGGATCGCCGGGCTCCTGAGCCATCAGACATCAGGGGTGAAGTAGGAGCATGAATCCCCCGCGTTTCTGCCATGCTCGGTTCCGCCGGAGATCGGAGACGGGCTTTACTCTCATCGAACTTCTCGTCGTCATCGCCGTGCTGGCCATCCTGGCGGCGATCGTGGCCTTCAACGTCACCGGAGTGACCAATCGCGGCTCCAGCGCGGCGTGCAAGACCGACCTGGAGAGCGCCCAGTCGGCCGCCGACGCCTACCACTTCGCGAACGGCTCGTATGCCCCGGACCTGGACAGCCTCGTGCCGACCTATCTGCACTCGGCGCCGACCGACCTGGGCACCGTGAACATGAACTCCGATGGAGCCGGCACCGTGACCAGCTCCCTCTGTTCCTGAGTGGCGCGATGATCCACCGCCCGCGCGGCACCACTGTGGCGGGCGCCGCCGTGGTCGCCATGTACGTGGCGGCCTGGGCGCTGAGCCCGCTGGTGATGCACGGCACCAGGACGGACCTCGACTTCTTCTTCTGGCCCGCAGCCCAGTCGGCGGCCCACGGGCATCTCCTCACCGTCTACTCGTTCCGCGGCGTCGACGCCTACCCCGACGCCAACGGCCCGCTCAGCGTCATCCTGCTGGCTCCGCCGGCCGCGATCGCGAACGCACTCGGGTGGACGGACCCACGAGTCGCCGCCGGGATGGTGGGGGTGCTCGCGGCGGGTCTGGCGCTCCTGGCCGCTCGCGAGGCCGTCGGGATCATCAGGACCGTGCGTGGCGAGCTGGAGTGGCCGCTGGCAGCGTATGCGGCCTTCCTCCTCGCTCCCGTGCTCTGGATCGCGGTGGCCGGCTTCGGCCACGTCGAGCAGGTCATCGAGACCTATCTGCTGCTCGTCGCCGTGCGGATGGTGCTGCAGCGACGCGACGGGGGGGCCGGGGTTGCCTTCGGACTCGCCCTGCTGGCTCGCACGGCGGCGCTGGCGTGCGCCGTGCCGCTCGTCCTTGCAGCGTGGGGGAGAGGCGCGCGCAGCGGCATGCGACTCGTCGCCTCGGCGGTGGGCGTCGGCGGCGCCGTGCTTGCTCCGTTCCTCGTCGCCGACGGCGCCAACGTCGTCCACTCACTCGTCACCTACCGCGGCCAGCTGCCCATCGGGGGCGGCTCGGTCTGGGTGACGCTCTATCGCAGCTCGCTGGCGACGATCGTCGAGCACGGCGACGCATGGCTCAGCCTGGCGGTCGCGGTGGTGGTGTGCACCCTCGTCGTCCGGCGGCGCCCCACCACGGCCGCCACCCCGGCGGGCCTGGTCGGACTTCTGTGCATCGCCGCCGCCTGCTTCCCCATGCTGGCGAAGACGGTGCATTCCTACTACATGTTCGAGCCGTACGTCTTCGGCGCCGTGTGGTGGCTCGGCCGGCCCGGCAGCGCGCTCACCTGGCGCGCCGCCGTGCCCGCGCTCCTCACCGTCGACACCTTCCTCGCCGAATGGTCGGTCACCCTCCCGCTGAGCGGCCTCGGCGTCGTGGAGGGCGTCGCCTCGAGCCTCATCCTGGCGGCGGTCATCGCCCTGGTGGCGACCGACCTGCTCAGGACTCAGGGCAGCAGCGTCCGCAGCTCCACGAGGTTGGCGTTGACGTCGAGCAGGATGGTCACCGCCAGCGCGCCGGCGAACACCAACCCGACGCGGCGCGGCAGCCAGGTCAACCCGTAGAGGATCACCCCCAGCACGGCGAGCTTGAACGCCCACAGCGCGTCCATCCCCGCCGCCCGGTAGATCGTCCGTGCCACGGGGTTGCGCTCGTGCAGCCCGTTGGCCAGCGCGATCGAGGTGGTGACGCAGTCCGCCACCGAGCCCAGCACGTAGACCCACCACGCCAGGGCGAAGGCGGGGTTGGCCAGGAGGTCCCGCAGGCGGACGTGCTGCAGGGAGTGAACCCGAGACGGCCCGGCACGGCTCACCGGCACAGACTCCCGAACACCCGCCACCAAGCCCCAACAGGGCTCAAGCCTACCGCGCCGGGTCGGTCTGTCCGCGTTTCGCCCTCGGCGCAGGCTCCGACGAGGGATGCTCCGCGTTCCACAGTGCTTGGGCGATGCGCTGCTGCGTCTGCCCGTCGACGGGTTCGGGCGGCGCCGGCCGCTTCAGCTCCGACGGGTAGAGCGACACCGCCACCGCGTCCTCGTACTCGACCACGCCCGCGTTGATCAGGTAGTTGAGCGACGTCTCCAGGGTCTGCATCCCGTCCTTCGCCGACGTCGAGATGACGTTGCGCAGCTGGGCGCTCTTCGACTCCCGGATCAGGTTGCGCACGGGGTGGGTCGCCACCAGGACCTCGAAGGCCGCGGTCAGCCCGCCCCCCTTCTTGGGGAGGAGCTGCTGGTAGAGGATCGCCTGCAGCGACGCCGCCAGCTGCACCCGGATCTGCTGCTGCTGGCTGGCCGGGAAGACGTCGACCATGCGGTCGACGCTCTGCGAGGTGTCGTTGGTGTGCAGGGTCCCGAAGACCAGGTGCCCCGTCTCCGCGATGGTCAGCGCCATGCGGATCGACTCCAGGTCGCGCAGCTCGCCGACCAGGAGGACGTCGGGGTCCTCGCGGAGGGCGGCGCGCAGGGCGCTCTCGAAGTCGGGGGTGTCCACGCCCACCTCGCGCTGGTCGACGATGCAGCGCTGGTTGGTGTGGAGGTACTCGATGGGGTCCTCGACGGTGATGACGTGCTGGGCCCGCGAGCGGTTGATCCAGTCGATCATCGAGGCCTGGGTGGTCGACTTGCCGGCTCCGGTGGGGCCCGTCATCAGGATGAGTCCGCGCGGCAGCTCGACGAGGCGCTCGGCGATCGGGGGAAGCCGCAGCTCCGAGAAGGTCGGGATGGTCTGCGGGATGGCGCGCAGGGCGATGGCCAGCGAGTTGCGCTGCTTGAAGGCGTTGCCACGGATGCGGCCGCGGTCGTTCCACTGGAACGAGAAGTCGACCGCGCCCTTCTCCTCGAGGGTCATCCTGGCTGCGTCGTTGACCAGCTGGTTGCAGAGCGACTCGGTCTCGGCGGGGGTGAGCACCCGCGAGGTGGCGGGCGCGAGGTGGCCGTCGATGCGCAGCGACGGAGGCGCGCCGGCACTCAGGTGCAGGTCGGTCGCCCCCTGGTCGAAGAGCGCGTCGAGGAGGGGTTCGATACGGAGATGGCTGTCCGGGAGAGACACGGAGGTCGATTGAACCACACCCCGGAAGACTTCACATATGGGCCGAATGTCACAATTCGCGAAGGAATAGTTGGGTGGAAACGGCACTGATCGCGCTCCTCGGGGCAGCTCTCGGAGGCACCCTCGCCTCCTACTTCGGAGTGGTGGCCGATCGGGGCTGGGCGGCCTCGCTGTCGGGCCGCTCGCGCTGCGACGGGTGCGGTCGGACCCTCCGTTGGTTCGAGCTGGTGCCGCTGCTCAGCTTCCTGGCGCTGGGCGGGCGATGCCGCACCTGCGGGGCGGTGCTGCCCCGCATCCACCTCCTCCGCGAGACGCTCGGCGTCGCCCTCGGCGCCGGGGCGGGGGCGGCGATCGGGCTCGCCCTGGGCCGCTGACCGCGCCGCCCACCCCGTAGACTGGCGCGGCCATGCGACCCGACGGACGGCGCCCCGACGAGCTGCGCCCCATCACCATCGAGACCGGCGCGGTGCCCTACGCCGAGGGCAGCGCCCTCGTCTGCTTCGGCGACACCCGGGTGCTCTGCGCCGCCAGCGTCGAGGAGCGCGTCCCGCCCTACCGCAAGGGGACGGGCTCGGGCTGGATCACCGCCGAGTACTCGATGCTGCCCCGCAGCACCCAGGTGCGCACCGAGCGGGAGGCGCGGCGCGGGCGCATCGACGGGCGGGCGTCGGAGATCCAGCGCCTCATCGGCCGCTCCCTGCGCGCCGCCGCCGACATGGAGGCGATGGGCGAGCGGACGATCATCGTCGACTGCGACGTCCTCCAGGCCGACGGTGGGACCCGCACCGCCTCCATCACCGGGGGCTTCGTCGCCCTGGCCCTGGCGCTGGAACGGGTCAAGGAGGCGGGCCTGATCCGGCGCGAGCCGCTCCGCCGCGCCGTGGCGGCGGTGAGCGTGGGCATCGTCGGCGGCCAGCCCCGGCTCGACCTCAACTACCTCGAGGACTCCGCGGCCCACACCGACATGAACTGCGTCGCCGCCGACGACGGCCGCTTCATCGAGCTGCAGGGCACCGCCGAGCAGGAGCCCTTCAGCCGCGAGGAGATGGACCAGCTGCTCCGGCTCGCCGACAAGGGCCTGGGCGAGCTCTTCGCCGCACAGCGGGCGGCGCTGAAGCGCTGACGGCGCTGGTCGTCGCCACCCGCAACCGCGGCAAGCTGGCCGAGCTCCGGCGGCTGCTGGGTGAGGGGGTCGAGCTGCGCAGCCTCGACGACGTCGGGGTGAGCGAGGACCTGGCCGAGCCGGGGACCACCTACGAGGAGAACGCGCGCGCCAAGGCGGAGCGGGTGCGCGACCTCACCGGCATGCCGGCGCTGGCCGACGACAGCGGCATCGAGGTCCCGGCGCTGGGCGGCTGGCCCGGCCCGCGCTCGGCGCGCTGGATGGGGGCGGCGGGGCACGCGGGTGACCGCGACCGCCTGCTCGGGCTGCTCGCCCGGGTGGCGGCCGAGTCGCCGCACGACCGGCGGGCGCGGTACGTGGCGGCGGTGGCGCTGGCCCGGCCCGGGGCGCCGACGGTGGTCGCCCACGGCACGTGCGAGGGCGTGCTGGTCGACACACCCCGGGGCGAGCGCGGCTTCGGCTACGACCCCGCCTTCCTCAGCGACGACCTCGGGGTCGTCTTCGGCGAGGCCGCCGACGCCCTCAAGGACTCCGTCTCCCACCGCGCCCGCGCGCTGCGGGCCCTGCTGGCCACGGGCGCGCTCGACGCAATCTCCGGGGGCCCGGCCTCGTCATAACCCTTGGCAGAGGGGGTGGAGCAGGGACGGAGCTCGGAGGCTGGAGCAGATGCAGGCACGCCGGTTCGCGGCCGTCGCGGCCACCGTGGTGGGGATCGTGGGCACGGCCACGGCGGCGACGCCGGCGGTGCGGGCCGACGACGGCGCGACGATCTCCCGGCCGGGGCCGGCCATCCTCTACGAGGAGCCCTCGGTCGCCCCGCAGCTCACCAACACGGCGCCCTGGAGCGCCAGGCCGCTGCTCGTCTCCGGCGCCCACGCCTATGAGCACGGCGAGTTCCTCTACCAGGACTTCCTCTACGACGACTCCGGGGCCAACGGCAACCTGAACGACCCCAACGACAAGCATCCGCAGGCCGACCTCTTCTCGCTGCGCACCGGGACCTACACGTACCCCGGCGACCCGAGGTACCAGGGCAACGCCGCCGACCTCGTCGAGCTGCGCGTCAAGCCGCTCGACGGCGCGACGGCGTTCCGCATCACCCTGACCGAGCTGAGTGACCCCGCTCTCGTGGCGGCGACGATCGGCATCGGCACGCCGTCCTCCGCGTCGAAGCCGGCGCCCGACGGCGCCAACGTCTCCATGCCCGCCGACCACTTCCTCACCGTCCACGGCGGCAGCGCAGACCTCGACGGCACCGCCGTTCCGGTCAGCTTCGACACCAACCGGGCGCAGATCACGGTGCAGGTGCCGCACTCGCTGTGGAATCCGGGCACCTCGGTGGTCCGCCTCAGCGCCGGCGTCGGGCTCTGGGACGCGGCCAACGCGAAGTACCTGCTGCCCGCGCAGGCGTCGAGCGCCACCACGCCGGGCGGCGCGGGGACGCTGAGCACGCCCGCCGGGTTCTTCAACGTCGCCTTCCGCGAGAGCGAGAAGCCGGCGACGCTCTCGTACGCGTCGCGGCCGGGCCCGCCGTCGTCGTGCATGTGGCGCGAGTGCAGCCAGGCGTCGGCGCTGGCGGCCAACGACATCAGCGCCTTCCACGACGACGTCGACTTCGCCAAGCTGGCCGCCGGCAGCACCGACATGAGCGGAGTGCCGGTCACCGGACCCATCGACCGGATCTTCTCGTCCCACTTCGACTTCGGCGGCGGCGTCACCTACGCCAACACGGCGTCGCAGGTCAACCCCGCCGGCTACAAGGGCGAGTACCAGGGCAGGCTGCAGCCCTACAACCTCTACGTCCCGAGCGCGTTCCAGCCGGGGAAGGCCTACCCGCTCACCCTGCAGATGCACGCGCTGTCGGCCAACTACAACCAGTACTTCGGCAGCAACAACCAGAGCGAGTTCGGCGAGCGCGCGGGCGGGACCCTCGTCGCCACCACCGAGGCGCGCGGCCCTGACGGCTGGTACTACGACGCCGCGGAGGCCGACGTCTTCGAGATGTGGAACGACATCGCCCACCACTACCGCCTCGACCCGACGCGGACGGTGGCCACCGGCTACTCCATGGGCGGCTACGGGACGTACAAGCTGAGCACGCAGTTCCCCGACCTGTTCGCCAGGGACTTCGTCACCGTGGGGCCGCCCGCCGACGGGATCTGGACCGGGCCGCCCGGCGTCGTCCCGGCCACCGGCGGCGACCAGACCAACACGTACTTCATGCTCGGCTCGCTGCGCAACGTGCCCATCCTCATCTGGCACGGCACCAACGACGAGCTGGTGCCCGCCGACGGCCCGCAGCTGGTGGCGCAGCAGCTCGACAGCCTGAACTACCGCTACGAGAAGGACACCTTCCCGGGCTACGACCACTTCGCCTTCGGCTTCTTCGACAACTACACCTGGCCGGCGCAGTTCCTCGACGGCGCCACCATCGACCCCAACCCGGCCCACGTCACCTACGTGGTCAACCCCACGATGGACTTCAGCGACGTCAACCTCAAGGCCGACCACGCCTACTGGCTGAGCGGCGTCACGGTGCGCGACCCGGGCCAGGTCCGCGGCACCATCGACGTGCGCAGCGAGGGCTTCTGCGCCGGCGACGCGCCGGCGAGCAGCACCCAGTTCGGGGCAGGCGTGGCCGCAACTCCCTACACCCGCCAGTACAAGACGTGGGGTGACGCGCCCGGCGCGCCCTGCGCCGACATCCTCGACGTCAGCTCCACCAACGTCTCCAGGGTGGTCGTCGACGCCGAGCGGGCGCGGGTCGACTGCAACGCCAAGGTCAACCTCGCGGCGGGCAGCGACCCGGTGGACGTGGTCGTCGTCAACGGCGACGGCGAGCCCTGCGGCGGGGTGCAGGCGGCCGCCGTCGGAGGCGCCACCGTCACCGGCGTGGCCGCGGCGACCTCGACGCTGCCCGACACGTCCGCACCGGGCGGCTCGGCCGGTGCCGCCGGTTTGCTGGCGATCGGCGCCGGTGGGCTGCTGCGCCTCCGCCGCCGGGGTCGTCGCGCCTAGCGCCTAGACCTTGCCGAAGGCGGGGATGGCGGCCCCGCTGACCACGGCTGCCTCGTCACCGAGCAGCCAGGCAATGGTGGCGGCCACCTCGGCCGGCTGCGGCCAGCGGCTGTGGTCGGCGTTGGGCATGGCGAAGCGGTTGGCGGGGGTGTCCATGATGCTGGGGAGCACGGCGTTGACGGTGATGTCGTGCTCGCGCAGCTCCAGGGCCATCACCTCGGTGAGGCGCAGCAGCCCGGTCTTGGCGACCTGGTAGGCGGCCTGACCGGCGGCGACGTCGACGGCGGCGCGGCTCGCCACGTTGACGATCCGCCCGCCCTGGGCCTGCTCGATCATCGCCCGCGCCGCGGTGCGCGCCAGGCGCCAGGGGCCGAGGAGGTCGAGCTCGAGGATGTCGGTCATCTCGTCGTCGTCGATGCGGTGCGCCTCGCCGCCGGCGTAGCCACCGGAGGCGTTGACCAGCGCCCGCCAGGGGCCGACGGCGCGCACCGCCTCGGCCACGCCCTCCACCTCGGCGGGGACGCGCAGGTCGCAGGCGACCACGACGGCGGCGGCGGGCAGCTCCGCGTCCTGGGGGCGGCGCACCGGCACCACCACCGGCCAGCCGTCGGCGAGCAGCCGCTCGACCACCGCCCGTCCCAGTGCCCCCGCGCCACCCCCGACCACCGCCACCCCGCGCGCTGCGTCCCCGGCCACCGCTCACCTCCTACCGCGTCGATCCAGCGCCGGGCGACAGGGTGCCGGGCGCACGGCCTCAGAGTATGGTTCCCGCCGTGGGCTTGAGGCAGGACTGCTGGTGCGGACGGGCCTGGCAGCCGGGCGAGACGGAGTGCCCGCAGTGCGGCCGCCGCCGCGTCCCGTGGTCGACGCCGGGCTACAGCCCGCCGCCCCAGGGCTGGCACGGCGACGTCTGGGGCGGCCCGCGCTCGGTGCCGCTGCCCCAGCCGGTGGTGGCGCCCGTCGCGGTGCGGCCGCGCCGGTGGCTGCTCCCCGCCCTGGTGGCCCTGCTCGTCCTGGTGCTGGTCGTGCCGCTGGTGGCCGGCTACCGCTCGGCGACGGTGGGCAGCGACCAGATCGCCCGCCAGCTCCCCCAGTCGCTGACCGCGCCGACCGCCACCGCCACGGCGCAGCCGCTCGCCGACGTGGCCAACGCGGCGCTCAGCCGGGTGGTGACCATCGAGACCCAGACCCCCGACCACCAGGAGCTGGGCACCGGCTGGCTGCTCGACACCAAGGGCGACTTCGTCACCAACGCCCACGTCGTCGAGGGCGCCCTCAGCGTGCGCATCCGCGACCGCCGCAACGCCACCCACGTGGGCGCGATCATGGGCGTCGACCACGGCCAGGACATCGCCGTGGTGCGCTCGCTCGACGGCTTCCAGGGCCAGCCGCTGCCGCTCTCGGCGCAGACCGACCCGCCGGTGCCGTCCGACGTCGTGGTGCTCGCCTCCGGGCGGGCCACCGGCCACGACCAGACCGCGACGATCGAGACCATCGCCCGCCTGCACCAGGACGTGCCGGTGCGGGGCAACAGCGAGATCGACCCCAGCGACACCTCGACGGTGCTCTACCACGACATGATCGCCATGCGCGGCAACCAGGTCTTCCCCGGCAACAGCGGGGGGCCGGTGATGGACGCCTACGGCAAGGTGATCGGCATCGTCACCCTGGCCAGCAAGTCGACCCCGCAGGCCTATGCCATCCCGGTCGGGCGGGTCAGCGTGGAGCTCTTCGGGTTCGCGGCGCGGCCCACCTCGTAGGCCCTCCGCCCGCCCGTAGAATCGCTCAGGACACGGCGGGTTTGGCGGCCCGCCCGGAAACCCATACTGGTACAGCGGGCCACCGGCCTGCCCTTCTCAACGAGGATCTCCTCACAGTGGACGAGCGCACCTACGACATCGCCATCATCGGCGGCGGCCCGGCCGGGCTGACCGCCGCTCTCTACGCGGGGCGCAGCAAGGTCCGCACCGTCCTGCTGGAGGGCAAGGCCCCGGGAGGCCAGCTCCTCAACACCGAGCTGATCGAGGACTACCCGGGCTTCAGGTCGATCACCGGCGGCGACCTGGCCGTGAGCATGACCGAGCAGGCCACCCACTTCGGCGCCGACCTGGTCATCGCCCAGGTCAACCGCATCCGCGTCGAGCCCGACGGCATGAAGGTCATCGAGACCGACGAGGGCGAGTGGCGCGCACCGGCCGTGATCGTCACCGCGGGCGGCAACCCGCGCAAGCTGGGCACCCCGGGCGAGGAGGAGTTCGCGGGGCGCGGCGTCTCCTACTGCGCGGTCTGCGACGGCGCCTTCTTCCAGGGCGAGCACCTCGCCGTCATCGGCGGCGGCGACGCGGCCATCGAGGAGGGCATCTTCCTGACGCGCTACGCCTCCAGGGTGTCGATCATCCACCGGCGCGAGGAGTTCCGCGCCCAGCCCATCCTCCTCGAGGAGGCGCGCAGCAACCCCAAGATCGAGTTCGTCCTCAACACCGTCGTCGACTCCATCGAGGGCGAGGGACGGGTGACGCACATGAAGCTGCGCAACGTCGTCACCGGCGAAGGCAGCGACTTCAGCGTCGGCGGCGTGTTCATCTTCATCGGCTTCATCCCCAACACGCAGCTGCTCGACACCCACGTCGACCACGACGCAGGCGGCTACTACACCACCGACCCGATGACCATGGAGACCAGCGTCCCCGGCGTCTTCGCCGCGGGCGACGTGCGCTCGCAGCTGACGCGCCAGGTGACCACGGCCGTCGGCGACGCCACCACCGCCACCATCGCCGCGTCGAAGTGGGTGGAAGAGTGGCACAAGGGACAGGGCGTGGCGCGCGCGGAGAAGGGACTCGAGGTCCTGGAGCACGCGGCCGAAGAGGGCGGCTGGGTCGCGTGAGCGGCAGCATCGTCACGCGCGGGGGCGACTCCGGCGAGACGTCGCTGCTCTACGGCGGCCGAGTGCCCAAGGACGACCTGCACACCGAGGCGTACGGCGCGCTCGACGAAGCCATCAGCGCACTGGGCCTGGCGCGCGCGTCGGTGGCGGCGTCCGACGCCGCATTCGCCACGCGGCTCCTGGAGCTGCAGCGCGAGCTGTTCACCGTCGGCGCCGAGCTGGCCACCGGCCGCGGCGAGCGGCACCTGCTGGAGAAGCACTTCGCGGTGGTGAGCGCGTCGATGGTCGACGCGTTGGAGCGCGAGGTGCACGACCTGGAGGCGAGCGTTCCGCTGCCCAAGGCGTTCGTCATCCCCGGCGGCACCGTCCCCGCCGCCGCCATCGACATGGCGCGCACCTTCGTCCGCCGCGCCGAGCGCCGCGCCGTCGCCCTGCAGCGCGCCGGCGAGCTGGAGAACGCCGAGGTGCTGCGCTACCTCAACCGCTGCAGCGACCTGCTCTTCATGCTGGCCCGCCAGGCCGAGCACGGCGCGACGACGCAGAAGTAGCCGCGGCTACTGCAGCAGGCGGGCGGCCTGCAGGGCGAGCCAGAGGCGGTGGCGCTCCCCCGGGTCGTCGAGGTCGACGCCGAGCAGGTCTCGGAGGCGCTGCACCCGGTAGACGACGGTGTGGCGGTGGATGCCGAGCTGGGCGGCGGCCTCGTTGACCCCGCGGGTGCAGACCAGCGCCTCCAGGGTGTCGAGCAGCATCGCCGAGCGGGCGCCGCCCCCTCGCAGGACGGGGCCGAGCACGTGGTCGACGTGGGCACGGAGCTCCTCGGGGTCTCCGCCCATGGCGGCGAAGATGCCCAGCTCGCGCTCGTCGTGGACCAGGACGTCGGGGTCGAGCCGGGCGCCGACGGCCAGCGCCTGGCGGGCCCGGCGGGCGGCGCCGGCGATGTCCTCCAGCCGCTGGGCCACCGGGCCGGCGCCGATGCGCAGGGGCAGGGCGCCGTCCTCGGGGGAGCCGCCGGCCGCCAGGCGGGCGCGGTGCATCGCCCGGGCGCCGTCCCGGGCCAGGCGGGGGAGGTCGGCGCCGGCGCGGACCAGGGCGATCCAGGTGCCGGGCTCGTCGCCCACCAGCAGGACGCCGGCGCCGCGCCAGGCCTCGTCGAGCACGGGCTCCGCGTCGACGCCGGCCGGCGCCCAGCAGGCGAGGACGCGATAGGGCGGGGTGAGCTCCAGTCCCAGGGTGGCGGCGAGGCGGCGCACCTCGCCGGCGACGTCGCCGACCAGCAGGCGCTGCAGAACCTGGTTGCGGTCGCGGTCGCGCTGGCGCATGAGGCGCTCGCGGGTCTCCAGGTAGGCGCGGCCGACCGCGCCGGAGATCTGGTCGAGGTAGTCGAGCACCTGCTCGGAGACGGCCAGCACGGTGGCGGGCTCCAGCTCGCCGACGCGGCTGGCCTCGCCGATCACCTCGTGCCACACCACGCGCGCCGCCAGCCGGTAGGCGCTGAGCAGCACCTCCAGGGGAACGCCCATCTCCGCCTGCCGCTCGCCGGCGCGGCCGAGGCGGGCCAGCTCGGCGGTGCTGTGGCGGCGCTGGTCGTGGAGCTGCTGGACCAGCGCCTCGACCCCGTCTCGGCAGGCGCGCAGCACGCTGCGCAGGTAGGGCCGGCTGCCGAAGCCGGGGGGCAGCTCGACCTCGCTGGCCAGGTGGCGCGCCAGCACGCGGGCCATGCGGTCGACCTGGCCGAGCAGCCGCTCGGTGATCTCGGGCGGCAGCGCGGCGGGCGGCGTCGGCGCGGTCAGGGCGGCGGGTTCGGGCCGGGGGCGGGCGGCGGCCATGTGCACCCTCGATGGTAGGCCATCGTGGCCAAGAAAGCGGGGCCGCGTCCGTGCGCGCGGGCCGATGTATTGGACAGGACGGCTCAGCCAGAATGGCCTCATGCTGTACGACGAGCTCTTCGACCGGCTGGAGCGAGCCCGCTGGGAGCTGCGCACCGAGTTCGCCTTCGACCGAATCGACCGCTCCCTGCTCAGCGAGCAGTGGATCAGCGACCTCCGCAACATCTGCCTCACCGAGCTGAGCGCGCTCTACGCCACCGAGATGTTCCTGCGCGACTTCTACGCGGACATCGACTTCTGCAGCTTCGTCTCCATCTGGTTCTACGAGGAGATGAAGCACCACCTCACCCTGCGCCGCTACCTGGAGGCGGTGGGCGAGGAGTTCGACGAGGCCGAGCTGCCCCGGCTGCGGCTCACCTTCGCCGAGGGGCCGGCGATCGAGACGCTGACGATGCACTTCGTCGGCGAGCATCGCCTCGGCCACTGGTACACCGCCTTCAGCGAGCAGAGCCCCGAGCCTGTGCTCGGGCAGGTGTTCAAGACGCTCGCCGCCGACGAGCTGCGCCACGCCGCCTGCTACGCCAAGTACCTGCGCCGGGCGGTGGAGCGGAAGCCCGAGGTGCTGCCCGCCATCCTGAGGATGGCCCTCTGGATGCTGCGCTCGACCAACGAGGCGCCCAAGCACCCGACGACGATCACCGACCCCGCCGTGGTCGACCTGCTGGAGCAGCCGGACTACATCCCCCGGATGCTCGACGTCTACCTCCCCGGGCGCGACCACGAGGCCCCGGTGCAGCGCCGCGTCCTGGCGCTGATGTCGGAGCTGAGCGGGACGCGGATCGAGTCGATACGGGAGCTGCTGCCGGTCATCCGCGCCCACGAGGCCCAGCCCGCGGCGTAGAGGCGTCGCCCCGGAGGGCCGGTTTCGGCGCCCACATATAATCGAGCGCCTGATGCCCGAGAGCGACTTCGTCCGCGTCCGCGCCACCGCCCGGGGACGCGTCCAGATGGTGGGCTACCGCGCCTTCGTGCAGCGCCACGCCCAGGACCTGGGCATCCGCGGCGAGGTCTCCAACCGCCCCGACGGCAGCGTCGAGGCGCTGATGGAGGGCCCGCGCCCGGCGGTGGAGCGCCTGCTCGACCTGATGCGCGAGGGCCCGATGCACGCGCGCGTCAGCGCCGTCGACGTGCGCGAGGAACCGGCGGCGCACCGCACCCTGCCCGACCACATGCGGGTGACCTCGTGACCATGCGCATCGCTGACCGCATGTCGGTGCTCGGCACCGAGGGCGCCTTCGAGGTGCTGGCTCGCGCCCGGGCGCTGGAGGCGCAGGGTCGCGACATCGTCCACCTGGAGATCGGCGAGCCCGACTTCCCCACGCCGGACAACATCGTCGAGGCCGCGTATGCGGCGATCCGCAATGGTTCGACGCACTACACGCCGGCCAGCGGCATCATGGAGGCGCGCGAGGCGGTGGCGCGCTACGTGCACCGGTGGACCGGCGCCAGCCCGCAGGCGCAGCAGGTGGTGATGGTCCCGGGCAGCAAGAACGTGCTGCACTTCGCCCTGCTCTCGCTGATCGAGCCGGGCGACGAGGTGATCTACCCCGACCCCGGCTACCCGATCTACCACTCGCTGACGCAGTTCGTCGGCGCCAGGCCCGTGCCCATCCCCATCCGCGAGTCGAACCAGTTCCGGCTCGACGTCGAGGAGCTGCGCTCGCTGGTCACCGACCGCACCCGCATGCTCATCGTCAACACCCCGGCCAATCCCACCGGCGGCGCGCTGACGCGCTCCGACTGCGAGGCGGTGGCGGAGCTGGCGATGGAGCGCGACCTGGTCATCCTCAGCGACGAGATCTACGGGCGCCTGGTGTACGACGGCGAGCACGTCTCGATGTACTCCATCCCCGAGATCCAGGACCGCACCATTCTCATGGACGGTGTCAGCAAGGCGTGGGCGATGTGCGGCTGGCGGCTGGGCTGGGGGGTGATGCCGGTGGAGCTGGCGCAGCGCTTCGACAAGCTGATGATCAACACCTCGTCCTGCGCCGCGGCCTTCACCCAGATGGCCGCCGTCGAGGCCTTCGAGTCGCCCGAATCAGACCGCGCCGTCGACGCCATGCGCGCCGAGTTCCAGCGCCGCCGCGACGCCCTCGTCGACGGGCTCAACCGCATCCCGGGGGTGCGCTGCCACAAGCCCGTCGGCGCCTTCTACGTGTTCCCCAACATCGAGGGCACCGGCTGGGACGAGCGCTCCCTGGCCGACTCGCTGCTCACCGAGGCCGGCGTCGCCTGCCTCTGGGGCACCGCCTTCGGCGAGCACGGCAAGGGCCACCTGCGCTTCAGCTACGCCAACTCGCTGGAGAACCTGCAGCTCGCCCTGCAACGGTTCGAGGCACACCTGGCCGCAACTCCGCCCGTCCGGCACGCTGACGCGCGCCCAGATCGGGGGAGCTCCCCCACGCCAGCATCCGCCGCTGGAGTGCGGCCGGATGCCAGCGTTCCCCCCGGCCGGCTGCGGGCGTGAGCCGTGAGGGTGCGATGGCCTCATGGTGACCCGCACGACCGCGACCTGCCACCCGTCCCTCGACGAGGTCCGCACCCTCGCCACTGAGCACGACCTGGTGCCGGTGGTGACCGAGCTGCTGGCCGACTGCGACACGCCGGTGAGCGCCTTCCTGCGCCTGGGCGTGGCTCCCGGCTCCTTCCTCCTGGAGTCGGTCGAGGGTGGCGAGCGGCTGGCGCGCTACAGCTTCCTGGGGCGCGACCCCTTCTGCACCATCACCTTCGAGGGCGGCGTCGCCACGACGCGCTCTGCGGACGGCGGGGAGACGCGCGAGGAGCACGGCGACCCGCTGCTCCCGGTGGAGCGGGCGGTGGCGCGGTACCGCGTCGCACCCGTCCCGGGCGCGTCGCCGCCCTTCGCGGGCGGGGCCATCGGGTTCCTGTCGTACGAGGCCGCAACCCGGTTCGAGCGCATCCCGGTGGCGCCGCGCGACCCGCTGCGCCTGCCCGAGGGCTGGTTCGCCCTGGTCGACACGCTGATCGCCTTCGACCACGTCACCCACCGCATGCTGCTGATGACCCACGCCCGCACCCCGCGCGGGGCGGACGTGGCCCGCGCCTACGCCGACGCAGTGGGCCGGCTGGAGGAGCTGCGCGACCGGTTGCGCCGTCCCCTGCCGCCGCCGGCGGTCCTGCCCGACGAGTCGGTGGCGGGAGTCGGCGCCGACGAGTCGGCCAACTTCTCTCGGCCCGACTACATGCGGGCGGTGGAGCGCTGCAAGGAGTACATCCTCGCCGGCGACGTCTTCCAGGTGCAGGTCGGACGTCGCTTCGCCGTTCCGCTGCGCGCCGCGCCGTTCGACGTCTACCGCGCGCTGCGCTCGATCAATCCCTCGCCCTACATGTTCTTCCTGGCCACGCCGGCCTGCGACATCGTCGGCGCCTCGCCGGAGATGCTGGTGCGCGTCACCGGGCGCGACGTCGAGTACCACCCCATCGCGGGCACGCGCCGCCGCGGCGCCACGCCGGAGCGCGACCTCGCGCTGGAGCGCGAGCTGCGCGAGTCGGAGAAGGAGCGCGCCGAGCACCTCATGCTCGTCGACCTGGGGCGCAACGACGTGGGGCGGGTCTGCCGCACCGGGACGGTGAAGGTCACCGAGTTCATGGAGATCGAACGCTACTCGCACGTCATGCACATGGTCTCGACCATCACAGGTGAGCTGCGCGACGGCTGCACCGCCGTCGACGCGCTGCGCGCCTGCTTCCCGGCCGGCACGGTGACGGGCGCGCCCAAGGTGCGGGCGATGGAGATCATCGCCGAGCTGGAGCCGGAGGTCCGCGGCGTCTACGCGGGCACGGTCGGCTACCTCGGCTTCGGCGGCAACCTCGACACCGCGATCACCCTGCGCACCCTGCTGGTCAAGGACGGCGTCGCCTACGCGCAGGCATCGGGCGGCATCGTCGCCGACTCGACACCGCAGGAGGAGGCGCTGGAGATCGACAACAAGGTGGCGGCGGTGCTCGCCGCGGTGGCGACGGCGAACCGGGGGCTGGAGGCATGAGCGAGTCGCTGCACGGCGTCGTCGCCGTGGTCGACAACTACGACTCCTTCACCTACAACCTGGTGCAGTACCTCGGTGAGCTGGGCGCGCGTGTGGCGGTGTTCCGCAACGACGCGCTCTCGGCGGCCGAGCTGGCGGAGATGGAGCCGGCGGGCGTGGTGATCTCCCCGGGGCCGTGCACGCCCGACGAGGCGGGGATCTCGCTCGACGTCGTCCGGCTGATGGGCGCGTCGACGCCGCTGCTCGGCGTCTGCCTCGGACATCAGGCGATCGGCCAGGCGTACGGCGGTCGCGTGGTGCGCGCGCCGACGGTGATGCACGGCAAGGTGAGCCGGGTGCGCCACGACGGGTCCGGCGTCTTCGCGGGGCTGCCGGACCCCTTCGAGGCGACGCGGTACCACTCGCTCGTCGTGGAGCGCTCGTCGCTGCCGCAGGAGCTGCAGGTCACCGCCTGGACCGACGACGGGCTGGTCATGGGGCTGCGGCACCGGGTGCATCCCGTCGCCGGGGTGCAGTTCCATCCCGAGTCGATCTGCACCCCGGTGGGACACCGGTTGCTGGGCGCCTTCCTGGCAGGCATCCCCTCAGTGAGCCCATCCGAGCCCGCGCGGAGCGCCTCCGCGTGAGCGCGATCGACAGCGCCCGCCTCGGCGCCCTTGCCCCGATCGTCGCCCGCAAGCAGCAGGAGGCCGCCGACCTGCAATGCGCGGCGGGCACGCTGTGGGCCAAGGCCGAATCCATGCCCCCCGCGCGGGGCTTCGTCGCCGCGTTGGCAGGCGGCACGATCATCGCCGAGATGAAGCGCCGCTCCCCGAGCGGTGGCGCGCTGCGCGGCGACCTCGACCCCGCCGCCGTCGCGCGCGGCTACGCCGATGCCGGTGCGGCTGCGCTCTCCGTTCTCACCGACGGCCCCGACTTCGGCGGCTCCCTCGACGACCTGGTCGCCGCCCGCGACGCCGCCGCGATCCCCGTGCTGCGCAAGGACTTCACCGTCGACCCGGTGCAGATCGCCGAGGCGCGGGTCGCGGGTGCGGACGCGGTGCTGCTCATCGCCGCCGTGCTCGAGGGGGATGCGCTGCTCGACTGCCTCGACGCCGCGCGCCGTTTCGGCGTCGACGCCCTGGTCGAGGTGCACGACGAGGAGGAGGCGCGCCGGGCGGCGGACAGCGGCGGCACGTGCATCGGCGTCAACAACCGGGACCTGCGCACGCTGACCACCGACCTGGGGACGTTTGCGCGGCTGCGCCGGCTGCTGCCCTCGGATGCGGTGTGCGTCGCCGAGTCCGGGGTGCGCACCGCGGCCGATGTGCGCCGCCTGCGCGACGAGGGCGCCGACGCGATCCTGGTGGGCGAGGTGCTGATGCGCAGCGGCGACGCCGAGGCGGCCTGCCGTGAGCTGGTCGAGGCGGCGCGGGCGCGATGATCGTCAAGGTGTGCGGCGTCAGCACGCCGCAGATCGCCGAGCTGGCGGTGGAGACGGGCGCCGACTGGATCGGCATGGTCTTCGAGCCGCGCAGCCCGCGCCACGTCGACGAGGCGCAGGCGGAGGCGGTGATGGAGGCGGTGGGTGGTCGCGCGGACCTCGTCGGCGTGCTCGTCGACGCGGACGCGCAGCTGTGCAACCAGCTCGCCTCCCGCTTCCGCCTCGACGCGGTGCAGGTGCACGGCGAGAACGTGGCGCCGTCGCTGCTGGTGGACTGCACGGTTCCGGTCATCCGCGGCATGAACGTCGGCACCGAGAAGCAGGCCTACACCTTCGAGTGGCCGCCCTCGGGCGTCGTCCTCCTCGACGCTGCGCCGGAGATCGAGAGCGCCCTTCCCGGCGGCACCGGGCGGCGGCTGCCCCTGGAGTGGGCCGCCAACGTCGCGCTGCACCGCCGCATCGTCCTCGCCGGCGGGATCACGCCGGACAGCGTGGCCGACACCATCGCCCGGGTCCGCCCCTACGGAGTCGACGCGTCGAGCGGCCTGGAGTCCGCGCCGGGCGTCAAGGACCCCGACCTGGTGCGCGCCTACGTGCGCACCGCGCGCGCCGCCTTCGACGTCGTCGGACCGGCGCCCTCGCGGAGGGAGGCCCGTGTCTGAGACGAAGGCTGCAACTCTCGCCGGCCGCTTCGGACCGTACGGCGGAGCGTACGTCCCCGAGACTCTGGTCCCCGCGCTGGAGGAGCTGATCACCGCCAGCAGCGAGGCGCTCGCCGACCCGTCGTTCCGCGGTGAGCTGGACACGCTGCTGCGCGACTTCGCGGGGCGGCCGACGCCCATCTACCACGCGCAGCGGCTCAGCGCGCACCACGGCGGCGCGCAGATCTGGTTCAAGCGCGAGGACCTGATGCACACCGGCGCGCACAAGCTGAACAACGCGCTCGGGCAGGTGCTGCTCGCCCACCGCATGGGCAAGCAGCGCATCATCGCCGAGACCGGGGCGGGACAGCACGGCGTCGCCACCGCCACGGCGTGCGCGCGCTTCGGGCTGCAGTGCGTCGTGTACATGGGCGCCGAGGACATGCGGCGGCAGGCGCTCAACGTGTACCGCATGCGGCTGCTCGGCGCCGAGGTGGTCAGCGTGGAGTCGGGGTCGCGCACCCTCAAGGACGCCACCAACGAGGCCATCCGCGACTGGGTGACCAACGTGCGCACCACCCACTACGTGATCGGCAGCGCGGTCGGCCCGCATCCCTATCCGCAGCTGGTCCGCGACCTGCAGCGGGTCATCGGCGACGAGGCGCGCGTCCAGGGGCTCGAGCGCTGGGGCCGGCTGCCCGACGTGGTGGTGGCCTGCGTCGGCGGCGGCAGCAACGCCATCGGGATGTTCACGGCGTTCGTGCCGGACCCGCCGGTCGCCCTCGTCGGGGTGGAGGCGGCGGGACGCGGCATCGCCACCGGGGAGCACGCGGCGCCACTCAGCGCCGGCCGGCCCGGTGTGCTGCATGGAGCGATGAGCTACCTGATGCAGGACGAGGACGGGCAGGTGCTGCCCACCCATTCGATCAGCGCGGGCCTCGACTATCCGGGCGTCGGGCCCGAGCACTCGCTGCTGCGCGACATGGGGCGTGCGCGCTACGTCTCCGCCGACGACGCGCAGGCGCTGGCGGCGTTCCATCGCGTGTGCGCGCTGGAGGGCATCATCCCCGCGCTGGAGTCGTCGCACGCCGTGCACTCGGCGGGCGAGCTGGCGGCGGCGATGCGGCCGGAGCAGATCGTGCTGGTCTGCCTCAGCGGCCGCGGCGACAAAGATGTTGATACGGTCCGCTCCATGCAGGCCGAAGGGCTGCGTCGATGAGCGCGCAGCAGCTCGCCGGGGCGCGTCTGGCCGATGCCTTCGCGCGCCGCGACCCGAAGGGATTGCCGGGACTCATCCCCTATGTGACGGCGGGTTTCCCGCACCTGAACGACACCGCCGCGCTGCTGCAGGCCGCCGAGCGCGCCGGCTGCCTCGCCGCCGAGGTCGGCCTGCCCTTCAGCGATCCGCTCGCCGACGGACCCACCATCCAGCGCACCTCGCAGCGCGCGCTGGAGAACGGAATGACCGTCAACCTGGCGCTGGAGCAGGTGGCCGGGGCGCGGGCCGCGGGAGTGCAGCTGCCGCTCGCGCTCATGACCTACGTCAACCCGGTGCTCTCCTACGGCCTGGAGCGCTTCTCCGCCGACGCCGCCGCCGCGGGTGCCGACGCGCTGATCGTCCCCGACGTGCCGCTGGAGGAGGCGGGGCAGATCCGCGCCGCGGCGGACGCGGCCGGGCTCGCGCTAATCTTGCTCGTCGCTCCGACGACCCCGGACGCACGCCTCGCGGTGGCCTGCGCGCACGCGTCGGGCTTCGTGTACTGCGTCAGCGTCACCGGCACCACGGGGGCGCGCACCGAGATCGCCGAGGAGGCCATGGACTTGCTCCGCCGGGTTCGCAGGGTCACCGACCTGCCGCGCGCCCTGGGCTTCGGCCTCTCGACGAACGCGCATCTCGAAGCGCTGCGCGGCCACGCGGAAGGCGCCGTGGTCGGGTCGGCGCTGCTCAACGCCGTCGCCGCGCAGGCCGGTGATCCCGCGGGCGCGGCCGAGCGGTTCCTGCGCGGCATGCTGGGCGCGGCGTGATGCCGGCTCTCGCGGTGCGCGGCATCCGCGGCGCGACGACGGCGCAGGAGGACAGCGCGGTGGAGATCGTCGAGGCGACTCGCGAGCTGCTCTCCGCGCTGATCGAGGCCAACGGCATCGTCGCCGAGGACGTGGCGGGCGCCTGGTTCACCACCACCACCGACCTCAAGACGGAGTTCCCCGCCGTGGCGGCGCGACGCCTGGGCTGGGTCGACGTGCCGCTCATCTGCGGGCACGAGATGGACGTCCCCTACGAGAACCCGCGCAGCATCCCGCGCTGCATCCGGGCGATGATCCTGGTCAACACCGACCGGCCGCAGAGCGCCATCCGCCACGTCTACCTGCGCGGCGCGCTGGCCATCAAGGCCGAGCTCGACCGCGCCCGCGCCGGCGACCTCCCCCAGCCCGCCAACCTGCGCCGCGACACCGCGGTGCCCACGCCGTGAGCGGGCAGGTGCGCTCCCGATGATCATCGTCATGAAGTCCGGCGCGTCGAAGGCCGACATCGACCGCGTCTGCGCCAGGGTCGAGGCCCGCGGCCTCAAGACCCACCTCAGCACCGGCGAGGACCGCACCGTCATCGGCGTCATCGGCCACGACCCCTTCTCGCTGCGCGACGCCTTCACCCACGACGAGGCGGTCGAGGACGTCGTCCGCATCACCAAGCCGTTCAAGCTGAGCGGGCGCGAATGGCGCACCACCGACAGCGTCATCACCCTGACCGGCGGCGTGCAGATCGGCGGCGGCCAGGTGGTGGTCATGGCCGGTCCCTGCAGCGTCGAGAGCGAGGAGATGCTGCTGGAGACTGCGCACGCGGTGCGCAGCGCCGGCGGCCACATCCTCCGCGGCGGCGCGTTCAAGCCGCGCACCTCGCCGTACTCCTTCCAGGGCCTGGGCCGCCTCGGCCTCGCCCATCTCGCCCGCGCCCGCGCGGAGACCGGCATGCCCGTGGTCACCGAGGTGATGACCCCGAGCGAGGTGGAGTTCGTCAGCGAGGCGGCCGACATCGTGCAGATCGGCGCGCGCAACATGCAGAACTACGACCTCCTCCGCGAGGTGGGCCGCCAGCCCAAGCCGGTGCTGCTGAAGCGCGGCCTGTCGAGCACCATCGAGGAGTGGCTGCTCAGCGCCGAGTACGTCCTCTCCCAGGGCAACTACGACGTCATCCTCTGCGAGCGCGGCATCCGCACCTTCGAGACGGCGACGCGCAACACCCTCGACATCGCCGCCGTGCCGCTGCTCAAGGAGCTGAGCCACCTGCCCGTCATCGTCGACCCCTCGCACGCGACCGGCAAGTGGTCGCTGGTGCACGCCACCGCGCGCGCCGCGGTCGCCGCCGGAGCCGACGGCATCATGGTCGAGGTTCACCCGCGTCCCGACGAGGCGCTCTCCGACGGGCCGCAGTCGCTGACGCCGCAGAACTTCGCGGCGCTGATGCCCGAGCTGCGCGCCATCGCCGCGGCGGTGGGACGCACGGTGGCCGAGCCCGCGGCGGCGGCGTCCGGCTGACGGCGGTGATGCGGACCATCGCCACCGGGGGCGTCGAGGCACCGCAGGCGGTGGCCGTGGTGGGGCTGGGCCTGATCGGCGCGTCGCTCTGCCGCGCCCTGCGCGAGAAGCTGCCCGACATGGGCATCGTCGGCGTCACCCGCCGCGTCGAGACGGCAGATCGTGCCATGTCTGACGGGATCTGCGACCTCGCCGGCACCACCTCCGACCTGCTCCGCCACGCCGACCTGGCGGTGCTCTGCACCCCCGTCGACGCCATGCCCCACTGGCTCGACCAGGCGGCGAAGTACCCCGGGCTGCTGGTCACCGACACCGGCAGCACCAAGCAGTGGGTGGTCGAGCAGGCCGCGCGGCGCCTGCAGGCGGGCCACTTCCTCGGCGGCCACCCCATGGCGGGGCGCGAGCAGAGCGGCTACGACGCCGCCGAGGCCGGCCTCTTCGAGGGCTGCACCTGGGTGCTCACGCCCACGTCGCCGTCGCAGCAGGAGGACTTCGCGCCCTGGGTCGGCGCGGTGCGCGCCCTCGGCGCCCACGTCGAGGTGATGGACGCCGCCGACCACGACAGCACCGTCGCCTGGATCTCCCACCTGCCCTTCGCGCTGAGCGCCGCACTGGTGCGCGCCGCGGCCGCGGCCCCCGAGTGGACCGCGGCGCAGCAGCTCGCCGCGGGCGGGTTCCGCGACATGGCGCGCCTGGCGGGCGGCGACGCCGAGATGTACTCGGCCATCGTGGAGACCAATCCGGCGGCGATGCTCAAAGCCCTCAACGCGCTGGTCAAGGAGCTGGAGCTGCTGGCCAGGACGCTGCGCAGGCCGGAGACGGCCGAGGCCTACTTCGCCACCGCCAGGGAGCTCCGCGCCGCCTGGCTCACCGAGCGCGCCGAGCAGGGGAGACCGGTGCGGTGAGCATGCGCCACGTCGCTCCCGCCGAGCGGCTCGACGGCGAGGTGACGGTTCCCGGCGACAAGGCGATCTCGCACCGCGCCCTCATCCTCGGCGCCCTGGCGGCGGGCCGCAGCTACGTCGGCAACCTCTCGCCGGCCGCCGACGTGGAGAGCACCGCGTCCTGCCTGCGCGCCTGCGGCGGCGCGGTCCGTCCCTTCGGCGACGGGCGCGTGTCGCTCGACGGCGCGGGCGTGGGCCGCACCCTGCGCACCCCGGACGAGGTGCTCGACTGCGGCAACTCCGGCAGCACCATGCGCATGCTCGCCGGGGTTCTGGCCGGACACGACCTCAACGCCACGCTCGACGGCGACCCCTCGCTGCGCCGCCGCCCCATGGCCCGCGTGGCCGACCCGCTGCGCCGCATGGGCGCGCAGGTGGAGACCGGCTACGACGGCAGGCCGCCGATCGCCATCCAGGGCCGCGCCGTGCTGCGCGCCATCGAGTACGTCGCCCCGGTGGCCAGCGCCCAGCTGAAGACGGCGGTGCTCTTCGCCGGGCTGGCCGCCGACGGTCCCACCACCGTCGTCGAGCCCGCCCCGAGCCGCGACCACACCGAGCGGATGCTGCGCATGTGCGGCGTCGAGGTTTCCGTCGCCGCCGGCAGGATCACCATGACGCCCGCGCCGCTGCAGCCCTTCGGGATGCGCATCCCCGGCGACCTCAGCTCGGCGGCCTTCTTCCTGGCGCTGGCGGCGGGCCGGCGGGGCTGGCGGGTGACCTGCCCCAACGTCACCCTCAACCCGGGCCGCACCGGGTTCCTCGACGCGCTCGGCGCCATGGGCGCGCGCATCACGGTGGAGGAGGGGGAGCCGGCCGGCGGCGTGGAACCCGTGGGGACGGTCACCGTCGAGGGCGGCGAGCTGACCGGCATGCTCGTCGACGGTGAGCTGGTGCCGCGCTGCATCGACGAGATCCCCGTCCTCGCCGTGCTGGCCACCCAGGCGCACGGCACCACCCACATCCGCGACGCCGCCGAGCTGCGGGTGAAGGAGTCCGACCGCATCGCCGCCGTCGCCGAGGGGCTCCGCGCCATGGGCGCCGACGTCGAGGAGTTCGACGACGGCCTGGAGATCGCCGGCCCCACCCGGCTGCAGCCCGCCGCCGTCGACTCCCACGGCGACCACCGGCTGGCCATGGCCTGGGGCGTGGCCGGGTCGCTGGCGCTGCCGGGCGCGGGCGTCACCGTGATCGACGGCGCCGAGGCGGTGTCGGTCTCCTACCCGGGATTCTTCGACGACCTCGCCCAGCTCACCACCGGGACCGTCCAGCTCGATCCCCGGTAGTCCGCTGCGAGAGCGCGCCTGCCGTTGCGCCCGCCACGGGTCGGCGACCGTCCGGTAACACCGTCCGAGACGGCGGGAGGCCACACATACGATGGCCGCGCCGATGACCGACCCATCCGTCCCCCTCTGCATCGCTTCGGCTGACTCGGGCCTGCGCCGGCGGGCCGAGCGCGCCTTCACGCGCCAGGGCTACGTCATCGTCGAGGCGGCGACGCTGGCCCAGCTGGCCGAGCGCGCCCACGCGGGGGTGCAGCTGGCGGTCATCGACCCGCGCATGCCCGACCTCCAGCCCAACCCGGAGAGCCGGGTGCGGGCGGAGCCCGCCCTGCACAAGGTGCCGGTGCTGATGCTCGGCGCCGAGGACATCCGCGGCCTGGCCGGCAAGCATCCCGACCGGGAGCTCATCGACCTCATCGTCCGGGTGCACGCCCAGCTCGCCGGGCACGCCCAGCTCGACCTGCTCCACGACGTCAGCCGCACGCTGACGGCCAGCCCCGACATGGAGCACACGCTCAACGGCGTGTTCAGCGCCCTGGGCCAGGTGCTCCACTTCGACACCGCGACCCTCTTCCTCCTCGACCGCGGCGGCCGCCTCTTCATTCGCGCCGCCTGGGGCTACGAGCTCCACGCCGAGCAGCTCCGCTCCTTCGAGGTGGGCGAGGGCGTGGTCGGCTGGGTGGTGGCCAACCGGGCGCCCACCATCGTCGGAGATTCGGACATGGATGTCCGGTTCGCCTCGCTCGACGGGCGCAGCTCGCGCAGCATGCTGGGCGTGCCCCTCTGCCTCGGCGAGCGCGTCGTCGGCGCGCTCACCCTGGTGCGCCGCGCCCCCGCGGTGCAGTTCAGCGACGACGACCTACTGCTGGTGGCCACCGTCGGCAACAGCGCCGCCATCGCGCTCGAGAACGCGCGGGTGCACGAGCAGGAGCGGGCGCTCAGCCTCCGCCTGGAGGAGCTCAACCAGCTCTACGGCCAGGAGCGCGAGGTGCTCGACAAGCTCACCGAGTCGGAGCGCCTCTACAGCGAGGTGATCAGCACCGTCTCCCACGAGCTGAAGACCCCGCTGATGGGCATCCGCGGCTTCGCCCAGATGATCCGCGACGGCGACGTCGAGGGCGACGAGTCGCGCGACTTCGCCACCGAGATCTACGAGAACGCGGTGCGCCTCTCCACCTACGTCGAGCGCATGCTCCAGGAGCAGGCGATCAACGCCGGCGGCGAGACCCTCGACATGCGCGAGGTGCGCGTCCGTCCCATGGTCGACCAGGTGGTCAAGCAGCTCGCCACCGGCGCGCCCAACCACGACCTGGTCAACGACGTGCCCGACGACGTCCCCAGCGTCTCGGGCGACCCCGACAAGGTGATGCAGATCCTTCTCAACCTGGTGAGCAACGCGGTGAAGTACAGCCCGCGCGGCGGCGCCGTGCGGGTGAGCGCCCACCCCAGCGACCGCTGGCTCGAGCTCTGCGTCAGCGACCAGGGCGTGGGCATCCCGCCCGAGGCGCGCTCGCGGATCTTCGACCGCTTCTTCCGCGTCTCCTCCTACGACACCAAGGGGATCCCCGGCACCGGCCTGGGTCTCTCCATCGTCAAGGGACTCGTCGAGCTGCACGGCGGACGCATCTGGGTCGAGTCCGAGGTGGGCCGCGGCAGCACCTTCCACGTCACCCTGCCGCAGACCATGTACTTCCCCGCACCCGCCGAGTACACCCGGGTGGGCACTTCCGCCACCACCGCCGCCGTCCCCGAGGGAGCCCGATGAAACTGCTGGTCGTCGACGACGAACCCTCTGTCCGCAAGCTGCTCAAGCGCTTCTTCGAGGCGCGCGGCTACGACGTCGCCATCGCCGACAACGGCCTGGAAGGCTGGACCGTCGCCCGCGACGAGGCTCCCGACCTCGTGGTCAGCGACGTCGCCATGCCGGAGATGGACGGCTACGAGCTGGTCCGCACCATCCGCCGCAACCCCGCGACCGCGGCCATCCCGGTGATCCTGCTCAGCGCCCACTCCGAGGCCAACGAGTTGGTCGCCGGCTACGAGTCCGGCGCCGACGACTACGTCACCAAGCCCGTCGACATGGAGGTCCTCGGCCTCAAGATCGACGCGCTGCTGCGCCGCTCGCGGGCCACCAACGGCAGCGGCCTGCAGCCCACCACCGGCAAGCTGATCACAGTCACCGCCGCCAAGGGCGGCGTCGGCACCACCATGCTGACCGCCAACCTCGCGGTCCTGCTGGGCCGCCGCAGCGAGACGGTGTGCGCCTACGACCTCAACCTCGAGCACGGCGACCTGCCGGTGATGTTCGACCTGCAGCCCAAGCTCAGCGTCGGCGACGCGGTCCGCGAGATGCAGACCATGGGCGACGCCTTTCAGTGGGACGACTACCTGGTCCGCCACTCCAGCGGCGCCAAGGTGCTGGCCGCGCCGCTCAAGCCGCACGAGGCGTCGGCGGTCACCGAGGAGGCCGTGTCCGCGGTCACCGTCAAGCTGCGCTCGCTGCACGACTACGTCATCGCCGACCTGCCCCCGTCGTACCAGGACCTGGCCCTGTCGGTGTACGAGCAGAGCGACCGCCTGGTGGTGGTCACCTCGCCGGAGATCACCTCGCTGCGCCGCACCAAGGAGCTGGTCGGCGTGCTGCAGAGCCTGGGCGTCCCCGACGAGCGGGTCCTGGTCGTCCTCAACCGGATCATCGACGTGCCGGCCATCGACGCGCGCCGCGCCGAGGCCTTCCTGCGCCGCCCGGTGGCGGTGACCATCCCGCACGGCGGCCAGTCGTTCCCCGACGCGGTGTCGACGGGGCGCCCGGTCACCCTCTCCCAGCCCAACAGCCCAGCCGTCGCCGCCATCGGCGACCTGGCCACGATGCTCTAGAGATGTCGAAGCGCAACCGCAACGCACACCACCCGGGACCGCAGCGCCAGGCGATCCGCCAGGCGCTCACCGACGTCCCCGTCGACCTCCTCTCCGGTTCCGTCGACGAGCGCGTGGCCGTCGCCGAGCCCGAGCCGCAGCCGGCAGTGCCCGCTGCGCGCGACGGGAAGGAGGAGCAGCAGCGGCGGGGCTGGTTCGGCCTGGCCCGGCGCCAGCGCGCCGCCAGGGGCGAGGAGGAGCCGGCCGCGCCGGTCCTGCACCACCACGCCTTCGAGATCGAGCGCCGCGCCCAGCGTCTCGAGGAGGCGCTCGCCGCCGCCCGCGACGACCTCGGCGCCGCCGCCAGCGAGCTCGACGAGGTGCACCAGCGCCTCGCCGGAGTCGAGGACGAGCTGGCCGCCGAGCAGCGCTCGCGCCAGCACTGGGAGCGCGTCGCCAGCGAGCAGCTGAGCGCGCTCGACGAACTGGGCACGCAGCTCAACACCGTCAACGCCGAGCTGCACGCGGAGCGCGAGGCGCACGAGCAGACGCGCCTGCACACCGTGTCGTTCCAGGAGCAGCTGAGCACCCTGCAGGCGCAGTGGGAGCAGCGCGAGGCCGAGGTCGAGGCGCTGCTCAGCCGCGAGCGCGACGAGTACCACCGCACCCTCGAGGACGAGCGCCACACGGCGGAGCGCGCCCACGCCGAGCAGGCCGCGCAGCACCGCGAGCAGGTCGAGCAGATCCAGAGCGAGGCCAGCGCGGCCATCGCCGCCCTGCAGCAGCGCATCGCCGACGGGCAGGCCGCCATGGAGGCGGCCACCGCCGAGCTGGGCGCGGCGCGCGCCGACATCGTGCGCCTCACCGACGACGTCGAGGCCGTCCGGGGCGAGGCCCTCGCCGCCACGGCCCGGGCCCGCGAGGCCGACGAGCTGCGCATGCGCGCCGAGCAGCGCATGGAGGAGCTGGGCGACGAGCTCGCCTACGTGCGCTCCGAGGTGATGGGCTCGGCCGGCGGCCGCAAGAAGCCCAAGGGCATCTTCGGCCGGGGCAGGCCCGCGCCGGTCAAGGCCGCCGAGAAGCAGACCCGGGCCGCCGTCGTCCCCAACGACGTGGCCGCCCCGCCGGTCGACCCCGACGTCGACGACATCATCGAGCGCCGCCTCTTCGGCAGCGCCTGACGGCGGCCGCGGCGGACGCCGCGCTCAGGGCTGAGGCGGGGCGGCCCGTATCATGGGCGGCCTCATGGCCGAGACCCTCTTCGACAAGATCTGGCGCCGCCACGTCGTGCGCGACGACGGCGGCACGGCGATCATCTTCATCGACCTCCACCTCGTCCACGAGGTGACCTCGCCGCAGGCCTTCGAGGGCCTGCGACTCAGCGGGCGCCGGGTGCGCCGCCCCGACCTGACGGTGGCGACGATGGACCACAACGTCCCCACCACCGACCGCGCGCTGCCCATCGCCGACCCCGTCGCCAAGCAGCAGATGGACGTCCTCCAGGCCAACTGCCGCGAGTTCGGCATCCCCTGCTTCGGGCTCGGCGATCCCCGCCAGGGCATCGTGCACATCATCGGTCCGGAGCTGGGGCTGACCCAGCCGGGCATGACCATCGTCTGCGGCGACTCGCACACCGCCACCCACGGCGCCTTCGGGGCGCTGGCGTTCGGCATCGGCACCTCCGAGGTGGAGCACGTGCTGGCCACCCAGACGCTGGTGCAGCGGCGGCCGAAGACGATGGAGGTCCGCGTCGACGGCGCGCTGGGCTTCGGCGTCGGCGCCAAGGACCTGATCCTGGAGGTCATCGGGCAGATCGGCGTCGACGGAGCGGTGGGCCACGTCATCGAGTACACGGGATCGGCCATCCGCGCCCTCTCGATGGAGGGGCGGATGACGGTGTGCAACATGTCGATCGAGGGCGGCGGCCGCGCCGGCATGGTGTCGCCCGACGAGACCACGTTCGCCTACATCGAGGGGCGGCCCGGTGCGCCCTCGGGTGCACGGTGGGACGAGGCGGTGGCCGACTGGCGCTCGCTGGCCTCCGACGGCGGCGCTGTTTATGACAAGAGTGTCCTGATCGACGCGGCCGCCATCGTGCCCCAGGTGTCCTGGGGGACCAACCCGGCGCAGGTGCTGCCGGTGACCGCCGCGGTGCCGCATCCCGACCAGTACGAGGACCCCATCGAGCGCTCCGCGGTGCGCCGCGCCCTCGAGTACATGGGTGTCAGCGCGGGCGAGCGGCTCGACTCGCTGGAGGTGCAGAAGGTGTTCATCGGCTCCTGCACCAACGGGCGCATCGAGGACCTCCGCGAGGCCGCGGCGGTGGCGCGCGGGCGGCGGGTCGCCTCGGGCGTGCACGCGCTGGTGGTGCCGGGGTCGATGCAGGTGAAGCGGCAGGCGGAGGCCGAGGGCCTCGACGCCGTGTTCCGCGACGCGGGCTTCGACTGGCGGGAGCCGGGATGCTCGATGTGCCTGGCCATGAACCCCGACGTGCTGCAGCCCGGCGAGCGCTGCGCCTCGACCTCGAACCGCAACTTCGAAGGGCGGCAGGGCCGCGGCGGCCGCACCCATCTCGTCTCGCCGGCGATGGCGGCGGCGGCCGCGGTGGCCGGGCATCTCACCGACGTGCGCTCGCTCGGCGAGCCGCAGCCGGCGGGGGCGCGCTGAGCATGGAGAAGTTCCGCACCGTCACCGGCATCGCCGCGCCGATGGCGCGTCCCAACGTCGACACCGACCAGATCATCCCCAAGCAGTTCCTCAAGCGCATCGAGCGCACGGGCTACGGGCCCTTCCTCTTCTACGACTGGCGCTTCGAGGCCGACGGTGTCACCGAGCGCCCCGACTTCGAGCTCAACCGCGAGCCCTGGCGCGGCGCACCGATCCTCATCGCCGGGCGCAACTTCGGCAGCGGCTCGTCGCGCGAGCACGCCGTCTGGGCGCTGCAGGACTACGGCGTCCGCGCCGTGATCGCCCCGTCCTTCTCGGACATCTTCTACAGCAACTCCCTGAAGGGCGGCCTGCTCCCCATCCAGCTCCCCGAGCCGGTGGTCGAGCGCTGGCTCGACGCGGCCCAGGAGGAGCCCGGCCTGCAGGCCACCGTCGACCTCGAGTCGTGCACCGTCTCCTTCAACGGCGAGACCCAGCACTTCGACATCGATCCCGAGTCGCGCCACCGCCTCCTCGACGGGCTCGACGACATCTCCCTGACGCTGCAGCACGACGCCGACATCGCCGCCTTCGAGCAGCGCCGCCCCCCGTTCCTTCCGGTGACAACCGCGCTGAGCGCGGCCGGGCGGTAGCCGGCTAGGCCGTCAGGCCCGCCCCCAGGGCGACGCCGCCGGCGGCGAGGGCGATCGCCAGGGTCAGCCAACGCAGCACGCTGACCCGCCGCTGCTGCGCGGGACCGAAGCGCAGCCGTCCCACCAGCAGCGAGCACAGCGCGGCGAACGCCAGCGCGCCGGCCGCGGCGCCCGGCGCCCAGGAGGGGTGGACGGGATGCGGCCGGAGGACCAGCGCGATCACCGCCTGCAGCGCCGCCGCCACCGCGGCCGCCAGGGCCACCAGGGTCATGGCGAGCTCGACCTGGGCGGGGGAGGGGGGCCGGCGCATCCGCTGCATGGTAGGGGCACGGCACCCGCCTCCGACTCCGCCCGCGGATGCCGGCAGCGCAGCGCCCGCGGCGCCCGCTATGGTGTCGCACACCATGAGCGTCGACCCGCGCCACCGCAGCCGCCATCTCCTCGACGGGCCCTCTCGCGCGGGGGCCCGCGCCATGCTCAAGGGCACCGGCTACAGCGACGAGGAGCTGCGCCGTCCCATCGTCGGCATCGCCAACACCTGGATCGAGACGATGCCCTGCAACCTCGGCCTTCGCGCCCTCGCCGAGCACGTCAAGCGCGGGGTGCGCGCGGCGGGCGCGACGCCGATGGAGTTCAACACCATCGCCATCAGCGACGGCGTCACCATGGGCACCGAGGGGATGAAGGCCTCGCTGGTGTCGCGCGAGGTCATCGCCGACTCCATCGAGCTGCTCGGCCGCGGCCACATGTTCGACGCCATGGTCTGCCTGGTCGCCTGCGACAAGACCATCCCGGGCGCGGCGATGGGCCTGATGCGCCTCGACATCCCCGGCGTGGTGCTCTACGGCGGCTCCATCGCGCCCGGCCACTACCGCGGTCGCGACGTCACCGTGCAGGACGTCTTCGAGGCCATCGGCGCCCTGGAGGCGGGACGCATCAACGAGGAGGACCTGCGCGAGCTGGAGGACGTCGCCTGCCCGGGCGCCGGCGCCTGCGGCGGGCAGTACACCGCCAACACCATGGCGCTGGTGATGGAGTTCATCGGCCTCTCGCCGATCGGCTCCGCCAGCGTCGGCGCGGTGGATCCCGACAAGGCGCACGTCGCCGAGCAGGCGGGTCGCGTCGCGGTCGACATGCTGGAGCGCGGCCAGTCGTCGCGCAGCATCCTCACCCGCAAGGCGTTCGAGAACGCCATCGCCGGCGTGGCGGCCACCGGGGGCTCGACCAACGCGGTGCTGCACCTGCTGGCCATCGCCCACGAGGTCGGCGTCGACCTGGATATTGACGACTTCGACCAGATCTCGCGGCGCACGCCGATCATCGCCGACCTGCGTCCCGGCGGCCGCTTCGCCGCGCTCGACCTGCAGAAGGCGGGCGGGGTGCAGCTGGTGGCGCGCCGCCTCATCGAGTCGGGCCACCTGGACGGCTCGCAGGCCACCTGCAGCGGCCGCACCCTCGCCGAGGCGTGCGCGGACGCGCAGGAGACGCCGGGCCAGGAGGTGGTGGTCACGCCCGGCAACCCGCTCAAGGCCACCGGCGGGCTGGTCATCCTCAAGGGAAACCTCGCCCCCGAGGGCGCGGTGGTCAAGGTGGCGGGGCACGAGCGTCCGTACCATCGCGGCCCCGCGCGCGTCTTCGACTCCGAGGAGGAGGCGATGGCCGCGGTCATGGCGCGCAGCATCAGGGACGGCGACGTCATCGTCATCCGCCACGAGGGTCCGCGCGGCGGCCCGGGGATGCGCGAGATGCTCGGCATCACCGCAGCCGTGGTGGGCCAGGGGATGGGGGAGACGGTGGCGCTGATCACCGACGGCCGCTTCTCCGGCGCCACCCGCGGGCTCATGGTCGGCCACGTCGCACCCGAGGCGGCGCGCGGCGGGCCGATCGCGGTGATCCGCGAGGGCGAGCCGCTGGTGATCGACGTCGACAAGCGCGCGCTCTCCATCGAGGTCGACGGCGCGGAGCTGCAGCGACGCCTCGACGCGTGGCAGCCGCCCGCGCCGAAGTACGAGCGTGGCGTGTTCGCCAAGTACGTCGCCACGGTGAGCTCGGCCGCCAAGGGGGCCGTCACCAGCTAGCTGCGCGGTCCGGGCTGGCGATGCCGTCGCGGGCTGTGAAGGCATGTGAAGAGGAGCGGTGGGCGGCGCCGCCCGAACCCGTCCGAAAGCCGCCGAACGTTGCGATTTCCCTTGCGCAGCAATGACTTTCGCCTCCGCTGGCGGCCCGTGACCACCGGGCCACGGCGGTGTTTCGACAGCCCTGTATACCTCTCACCATGCTTCAGGGCCTGTCCCTCCTGCCCAGCCTGGCCGTCGCCGGTGTGACCACCAGCGTCAGCCTGGTCACCGCCATGGGCGGGGTGCAGAGCCTGCCGCAGGCCCCGGCCAACCCGCCGGTCGTGGCCATGGCGGCGGTCCAGGGCATCTCGGTCGAGGCGCCCGGCAGGATGTCGGCCCGCGTGCTGGCCGAGCCGTCCGACACCACGATCGGCGCCGTCGCCGTCGCGACGCCCGTCCCGGCGCCTGTTCCGGCGCCCACCAGCGCACCGCCGGCCCCGGTGGTCGCCGCGCCTGCGGCGACGGCCAGGCCCGCGCCCGCCCCGACGCCGGCCCCGGCCAGGATATCCACGCCCGCACCGACGCCGGCTCCCCAGTGCACGACCTGGCTGTACCAGGGCTGGACGGTGACCTGGTGCGCGACCGCGACGACGTACGTCTACGACTGGACGGCGACGAGCGGCAGCACCACCTACTCGGGCACCTACAACACCGCCACAGGAGCGGTCACGGGCACCTACCCGAGCACCTGGAGCAGCAGCTGGGCAACCACGGGCAGCAATCCCAGCCACGGCCACCACTGACAGCACGAGGGGGACACTGATGCGGATCGGCACGCACGTCGCGGCTCCCGGGGTCTCGTCCGAACGAGCCCTCGCGGTGGGTCGCGTCGCGGTCGCCGTCGCGCTCGGCCTGATCCTCCCCCTGCACCACGCCGCCTGGACGCCCGGCGCGCTGGTCGCCGTCGCCCTGCTGCTCACCAGCGCGGCGCCGCTGCTGCTTCGCGGTGCGTCGCGGCGCACGCCGGAGCTGCTGCGGGCCCCGCGCGTCCTGTTCGGCGTCGAGACGCTGGCCGCCTGCCTGGTCGCCGCCGCCTATCCGAGCCCGGACGCGCTCTCCTGGCTCGGCTTCGTGGGCCTCGTCTGCTCCGGCGCCGCGCGCTGGACGCTCAACGGCGCCACCGCCGGGTACGGCGTCTACGTCCTGGCCGGCATCGCCATCTCCCACGTCGAGGGCGCCGCCTTCAGCATGGCGGGGGCCGCGGGGATCCGCGTCGGCATCATCGGGCTGACCTCCACCGTGATCGGCGTCTTCGCCCGGTCGGCCGCCCAGTTCCGGGCACTCCAGGCCAGAACCGACGCGCTCGCCGAGTCGCAGGAGGCGCTGCGCAGCATCATCGACACCTCGCCCGCCGCGGTGGTCACCGTCGACGCCGCCGGCGTCGTGCAGGGGTGCAGCCGCCGCGCCGAGGAGCTCTTCCGCCGCGCCGCCGCCGACGTCACCGGGCACCACCTCGACCTGGTTCTGCAGCGCACCGGCGCCGAGGGTGACATCCTCGCCACCGCGGGCGGCGACGTCGCCGTCGAGGCCACGGCCCAGCGCGGCGACGGCACCGAGGTGGCGGTGGAGATGGTCGTCTCCGAGCCGCTGCGCCTGGCCGGCGAGGTGCGCCACGCCGTCTTCGTCACCGACATCAGCGTCCGCAAGCGGGTGGAGCTGCGCAAGGAGGTGCAGGCCCGCGTGGTGCGCGTCTTCGTCGAGTCGCCGACCCTCGGCATCGGCGTGGAACGCTTCCTCGACGCCATGTGCACCCAGCTCGGCTGGCAGGCGGGCCGCATCTGGCAGCTCGACCTGGAGCACAGGATGCTGCGCCTGATGCACGCATACGGTGGCGACGGCGTCGACTGCGCCGCACTCGACGAGATCGACGGCGAGCTGCGCTTCAAGCGCGGCACCCAGCTCGCCGGCGCGGCCTGGGAGCAGAACGCACCGGTCGTGGCGCGCACCGCCGACATGAAGCGCACCCCGCGCCGGCGCGCGCTCACCGCCGCCGGGCTGGCGTACGGCATCGCCTTCCCCATCGTCACCGACGGCGGCGTGATCGGCGTCGCCGAGTTCTTCTCGCGCACGCCGATCGCGCTCGACGACGTCGGCGACATGCTGGGCGCCATCGGTGCCCAGGCCGGCCTCTTCATGGAGCGCCGGCTCGAGGAGGCCGCCCACCGCGAGACCGCGGTGCGCCTGCAGTCGCTGCTCGACAGCGTCGGCGACGGCATCATCACCTTCGACGAGACGGGCGCCATCGAGTCCGCCAACCATGCTGCAGGTCGCCTCTTCGGGTGTGCCGCCGAGCAGCTCACCCGCACCACCCTCGACGTGCTGCTCGCGCCGGAGCGCCGCAGCGGCATCACCGCCCGGCTGGAACGCGGCGCCATGGACTGGGAGACCGAGGGGCTGCGCCGCGACGGGACCATGTTCCCCATGGAGCTGCGCGCCAGCGAGATGCGCCTGGGAGGCCGCCGCCTCTTCATCGCCACCCTGCGCGACACCTCGGAGCTCAAGGCCCGCACCATGGCCCTGCAGCACCAGGCCATGCACGACAACCTCACAGGCCTGCCCAACCGCACCCTACTGACCGACCGGCTGGTCCAGGCGATCAACAGCGCGACGCGGGCCGGCCGTCCCGCCGCCCTGCTGCTCATGGACATGGACGGGTTCAAGGAGGTCAACGACTCCCTGGGGCACCACAGCGGCGACCAGCTGCTGCGCCAGGTGGCCGACCGGCTGCGCACCGCGCTGCGCGCCGAGGACACCGTCGCCCGGCTGGGCGGCGACGAGTTCGCCATCCTCCCCGCGGGGGCCTGCGACGAGGCCACCGCCATGCGCATCGCCGACAAGGTGCTGGCCGCCTTCCAGACGCCCTTCCTCATCGAGGAGCAGGCCATCCACGCCCGCATGTCGATCGGGGTCGCCGTGTACCCGACCCACGGCGACGACGCCGACACCCTGATGCGCCGCGCCGACGTGGCCATGTACACCGCCAAGCGCATGCGCAGCGGCCAGTCGATCTACTCGCCGGCGCAGGACGAGCACAGCAAGCGCCGCCTGCAGCTCACCGGTGAGCTGCGCCGCGCCATCCCCGCCTCCGAGCTGGTGCTCCACTACCAGCCGCGCCTGCACCTCCCCAGCGGCCAGATCACGGCCCTGGAGGCGCTGGTGCGCTGGCAGCATCCGGTACACGGCCTGGTGCCGCCCGCGGACTTCATCCCGGTGGCCGAGCAGTCCGACCTCATCCATCCGCTCACCGCCTGGGTGGCGGGCGAGGCGGTGCGCCAGTGCCGCGTCTTCAGCGAGCTGGGGATGGACCTCACCGTGGCCATCAACATCTCGGCGCGCAACCTCGCCGACCAGCAGCTGCCGGCGATGATGGCCTCCCTTCTCCGCGACTGGGGCGTCGGGGCCTCGCGGCTCCGCCTGGAGATGACCGAGAGCGTGGTCATGGCTAGCGACTGGCAGCAGGTGCTGGCCCGGCTGCACGACCTCGGGCTGAGCGTGGCCATCGACGATTTCGGCGTCGGCTATTCCTCGCTGGCCTACCTGCAGCGCCTCCCCGTCGACGAGATCAAGATCGACAAGTCCTTCGTCGGCGACATGGTCGACAACGCCGACAACGCCGCCATCGTGCGCTCCACCATCGAGCTGGGCCACAACCTCGGCCTCAAGGTCGTCGCCGAGGGCGTGGAGACGGTCGAGTGCCTGCGCATGCTGGCCGGCTTCGGCTGCGACGCGGCCCAGGGCTACCTGGTGTCGCCGCCGCTCACCGCCAGCGAGCTGGTCGCCTTCTTCGCCGAGTGCGACGTCGACTCCTTCGCCTACCAGCGCAGCGCGTAGGGTCGGGGCGTCACGCCCTGAGCTCGGCGCCGACAGACCTCTCTTCCCTGGAAGAACAGCGCCCCGGCGCCGGAATAGAGCGCACGAGTGAATCCCCGGCACGGATATGTCACGGCTCCGCCGCAGCGCAAGACCGTCGCTCCAACCCTTGCTAGCGTCCCTCCCACCTCCATGCGCGCCTCCCGCCGCCACCCCCGCCTGTTCGCCCTCCTGGTGGCCTGGCTCGCCACCAGCCTCCTCCTCGGCCTGAGCGGCCACCTCCCCCTCACGGCGGAGTTCTTCGGCCTCCTCGTCATCACCCTCTACCTGGCCGCCGGCCCCGACCGCGACTTCGCCTGGCCCTTCGCCGCCTGGTTCGCCGGCATGGTCCTGCTCGACCAGCTGGGCATGCTCGCCTTCCTCGGCGGCGCCCCCCACGCCGCCGACGTCATCGCCCTGGAGCGCCGCCTCTTCGGCGGCGACACCGTCATCGCCCTGCAGGACGCCTGGCACCGCAGCACCGTGCAGTGGTGGGACGACGTGCTCACTTTCGTGTACTGGATGCACAGCTACGCACCCGTCCTGCTGGGCATGGCTCTGTGGCGCTGGCGCCGCAGCCTCTTCCGTCCCTTCGTGGCCAGCCTGCTCGTCGGCGGCGCCATCGCGGCCGTGGTCTACGTCGCCTTCCCCGAGACGCCACCCTGGCTGGCGGGCATCCGCGGCCAGCTCCCGCCGGTGCACCGCGTCGCCGCCGAGGTGATGGGCCAGTCGCACTGGATGTACTCGCCCTGGTACGGGACCGGCGACCGGCCCGAGGGTGCCATGCCCTCGATGCACGTCGCCGTCAGCATGCTGGTGGCGTTCTGGGCGATCCGCGCCTTCTCCTGGCGCGCGGCGGCGACGGTGCTGTACCCGATGGCGATGTCGGTGGCCGTCGTCTACCTCGGCGAGCACTACGCCGTCGACGCCCTCGGCGGGGCGATCGTCGACGCCATGGCCGTCGGCGGGGCGATCGCCCTGGAGCGCCGCCTCGGCGGTTCTGTCGCGCGTGCCGGGCGGCTGGTATACTCGCCAGCTCACACCTGAACATGCGTTGACGGGGAGTAGTACGGGCTTCCTGCAGGCGCCCAGCGAGCCGGGACGGTGGAAGCCGGCAGCCGCGCAGCAGCCCAGAACTCGCCCCTGAGCAGTCCGAGCCATGCCGTGACCCGGTGTGGCGAGCGTCGAACCCCCGCCTGCGGCACACCACCGCAGGGAGGCACTAGACCGGGCCGGAGTGGCGCCCGATAGCAGCGCCGACGAGTGGGTCGTTCCGATGCAGTGCGGGGTCGGGGCGATCAAGCCGGGTGGTACCGCGGGGGTGATCCCTCGTCCCAGCAGTGGACTGCTGCTGCGGACGCAGGGATTTTTTGTTTCCGGAGGTACCAGCCAGAGATGACCCAAACCAGCACGACACCGACCGCCGGGGCGGCGGGCTCCAACGGGCGGGCCCCCACCCGGATCAGCGAGGGCCAGGTGGTCACCGGCGCCGAGATCATGCTCGAGGCGCTGCGCCGCGAGGGCGTCGACACCATCTTCGGCTACCCCGGCGGGGCCAACCTCTGGCTCTACCGGTACCTGCCCGAGTTCCCCGACCTGAAGCACGTGCTGGCCCGCCACGAGCAGGGCGCCACCCACATGGCCGACGGCTACGCCCGTGCCAACCGCGGCCGCGCCGGCGTCGTCTTCGCCACCTCGGGGCCCGGTGCGCTCAACTGCGTCACCGGGATCGCCACCGCGCAGTACGACTCCGTGCCGCTGGTGGTGGTCACCGGCCAGGTGGCCACCGTGGCGGTGGGCAGCGACGCCTTCCAGGAGTCCGACGTCATCGGCGTCACAATGCCGATCGTCAAGCACTCCTACCTCCTGCAGCGCGTCGAGGACATCGCGCGCGTGGTGCACGAGGCGTTCCACATCGCCACCACGGGCCGGCCCGGCGTCGTCCTCATCGACTTCCCCAAGGACCTGCAGAACGGCAGGGCCGCCGTCCACTGGCCGGAGGGGCCGGTGCGGCTGCGCTCCTACAACCCCACGACGCGCGGCAACCCCGTGCAGATCCGCAAGGCCGCCGAGCTGATCGACAAGGCGCAGCGCCCCGTCCTGCTCGCCGGCCGCGGCGTGCTCATCGCCGAGGCCGAGGACGAGTTGCTGCGGCTCTCCCAGAAGGCGGGCGTCCCCGTCGGCTGGACGCTGCTCGGCACCGGCGCGTACCCGGTCGGCACCGACCTCTCGCTGCACATGGTCGGCTTCATGGGTGCGGGCTACACCAACAAGGCGGTGCTCGGCTGCGACCTGCTGGTCATGGTCGGCATGCGCGCCGACGACCGGGTCACCACCAAGCTCGACTCCTTCGCCCCGCAGGTGGAGAACATCGTCCACATCGACATCGATCCTGCCGAGATCGGCAAGAACGTGCGGCCCACCGTGCCCATCGTCGGCGACGCCAAGCACGTGCTCGGCGAGATCGAGAAGCTGGTCGCCCCGGCGCGGCACGACGCCTGGATCACCCAGATCGACAAGTGGAAGGAGGAGCACCCGCTCCGCTACCGCCGCTCCACCGGCGTGCTGCAGCCGCAGGACGTGCTCATCGAGATGTTCAAGCGCGCCGACAGCGACGACATCGTCGTCGCCGACGTGGGCCAGAACCAGATCTGGGCGGCGCTGTGGTGGGACTTCCGCACCAGCGGGCTGTTCCTCAACAGCGGCGGCGCCGGCACCATGGGCTTCGCCTTCCCCGCCTCGCTGGGCGCCCGCTTCTCCCGTCCCGACAAGCGGGTGTGGTGCGTCGTCGGCGAGGGCGGCTTCGTGATGACGATGCAGGAGCTGGCCACCGCGGCGGAGCACAACGTCGACGTCAAGATCGTCATCCTCAACAACTACAACCTGGGCATGGTCCGCCAGTTCCAGGACGACTACTACGAGGGCGTGCGCAGCGCCATCGACCTGCGCGTCGGCCCCGACTTCCCCAAGCTGGCAGAGGCCTTCGGCATGCCCGGCTGGCGCACCGACGACATCCGCGAGCTGCCCCGCATCTTCGACGAGATGGAGAAGCACCAGGGCCCCTGCATCGCCGAGTTCATCATCGACCCGGAGGCCAACGTGCGCCCCATCGTGCCGCTCGGCCAGGGGCTGCCCGACTTCGTCGAAGAGATCGCCGAGGAGGGCTTCTAGCCATGAGCAGCCGCCATCGACTCCTGAGCCTCCTCGTGGAGAACCATCCGGGCGTGCTCAACAAGGTGTCGAGCATGATCCGCCGCCGCGGCATGAACATCACCTCGCTCTCCGTCGGCGAGACCGACGACGACACGGTGTCGCGCATGACCATCGCCGTCGACGTGGGCCGCGCCCAGGCCGACCAGGCGGTGAAGCAGCTCTACAAGCTGATCGAGGTCATCAAGGTCGCCGACATCACCGAGGACCCCATCGTCGACCGCGAGCTGGTGCTCGCCAAGGTGGCCGCGCAGCGCGGCGACCGCAGCGAGCTGCTGCAGATCGTCGACATCTTCAAGGCCAAGATCGCCGACGTCTCGCCGGAGGCGATGGTGCTGGAGATGAGCGGCCCCGAGGACCAGGTGGAGACCTTCCTCGAGCTGATCCGCCCATTCGGCATCAAGGAGGTGGCCCGCAGCGGCTCGGTGGCCATGGCCAAGGGCCGCGACCTGCGCATCGGCAGCCGGCAGCAGCAGCGCCGCAGCCAGCCCGACCTGGAGGCCGCCGACGAGCAGCGGCGCTCCGTCGGCGTGCTGGTGGGCGACTGATGCAGCGCTCCCACTCGCCCCGCTACGAGGCGCGCATCGAGCGCCGCCGCGCCGCTCGTCCCAGCGCCCAGCCTTCTGCCCCCCAACTCGCCACGGCGGTCGAGGAGCCTCCGCGCGACGCCCAGCAACGCGGTGCCCCGCGCCGCCCACGATGGAATCCCGCGCCCGTCCTCGACCCGCTGGTCGAGCTCTACCGGCGCTGACCGAGGAGCATTCCATGCCCGAGAACGACCGCGTCTACATCTTCGACACCACGCTGCGCGACGGCGAGCAGGCCCCCGGCTTCGCCCTCAACGTGGCGGAGAAGATCGAGATCGCCCACCAGCTGGCGCGGCTCGGCGTCGACGTGGTCGAGGCGGGCTTCCCCATCAGCAGCCCGGGCGACTTCGAGGCCTGCCAGCGCATCGCCCGTGAGGTCGAGGGCCCGACCATCACCGCGCTGGCGCGGGCTGTGCCGCAGGACATCGACGCGGTGTGGAACGCCATCCAGGACGCGCCGCGCAAGCAGATCCACATCGTCCTCTCGGTGTCCGACATCCACATCGAGAAGAAGGGCCTGGGCACGCGGCAGCAGGTGCTGGAGAAGGGCATCGCCGCCGTCGAGTACGCCCGCCAGTTCTGCGACCAGGTGGAGTACTCGCCGGAGGACGCCGGTCGGGCCGACCGCGACTACCTCTACGAGACGGTGGAGGCGATGATCGAGGCGGGCGCGACGGTCATCAACATCCCCGACACCACCGGCTACACGCTGCCCTGGGAGTTCGGCGGCATGATCGGCGACGTGATGCGCCACGTGCGCAACGTCGGCAACGCCATCATCAGCGTGCACTGCCACAACGACCTCGGCCTCGCCGTGGCCAACTCGCTGGCCGCCATCGACGCCGGCGCGCGCCGTGTCGAGTGCACCATCAACGGCATCGGCGAGCGCGCCGGCAACGCCTCGCTGGAGGAGCTGGTGATGATCCTCAGGACGCGCGAGAAGCTGCTCGGGCTGCGCACCGAGGTGGACACCCGGCTGCTGGCGCCGACCTCGCGCCTGGTGGAGGCGCGCACCGGCATGCACGTGCAGGCCAACAAGGCGATCGTCGGCGCCAACGCCTTCGCCCACGCCAGCGGCATCCACCAGGACGGCGTCCTCAAGGACAAGCTGACCTACGAGATCATGCGTCCCGAGGACGTGGGCGTCGCCGACACGCGCATCGTGCTGTCGCCGCGCAGCGGTCGCCACGCCTTCCGCCACCGGTTGAAGGAGCTTGGCTACGAGCTCGACGACGACGCCTTCCGCCGCGCCTGGGACGCCTTCCTGGTCCTCGCCGACAAGAAGAAGGAGGTCACCGACCGCGACCTGCAGTCGCTCGTCGCCGACGAGGCGCGCCTGGTTCCTGAGCGCTTCAAGCTCGACCTGGTGCAGGTGATCAGCGGCACCTCCGGCCGGCCCATGGCCACCGTGCGCGTCCGCGACGCCGAGCGCGACGGCGAGATGCTGGAGGACGCCGCCGTCGGCGACGGGCCCGTCGACGCGGTGTGCAAGGCGATCGCGCGGCTCATCGACGTGGAGAACGAGCTGGTCGACTTCAGCGTCCGCGCGGTGACCGGCGGCATCGACGCGATGGGGGAGGCGAGCGTCCGCGTGCGCAACCGCGACGGGCAGATCTTCAGCGGGCACGGCGCCGACACCGACATCATCGTGGCCAGCGCCAAGGCGTACTGCAACGCGCTCAACAAGGTGGCGGCGGAGCAGCCGGCGGTGAGCCTTCCCGCGGGAAGCGGCGTCTAGATGGCACCGCGTCAACACAGGCTCGCCGTCCTCCCGGGTGACGGCGTCGGCCCGGAGGTCGTCGCCGCCGCGCTCACCGTGCTCGACGAGACGGGCGCGCGATTCGGCTTCGACGTCCAGCGCACCGAGCACCTCATCGGCGGCGCCGCCATCGACGCCACCGGCAGCGCCCTGCCCGACGGCGTGCTCGACGCCTGCAGGCAGGCCGACGCCGTCCTCCTCGGTGCCGTCGGCGGCCCCAAGTGGGACGACCCCCGGGCCCCGGTCCGCCCCGAGCAGGGCCTGCTCGGCCTGCGCAAGGGCCTCAACCTCTACGCCAACCTGCGCCCCGTCCGGGTCATGGACGCGCTGGCCCAGTTCAGCACCATGCGCGAGGAGGTCATCGTCGGCAGCGACTTCATCTGCGTCCGCGAGCTGACCGGCGGCCTCTACTTCGGCCAGCCGCAGGGCCGGGAGGGCGACCCTCCCCAGCGCAGCGCCGTCGACACCTGCCGCTACACCGAGCAGGAGGTCGAGCGGGTCGCCCGCGTCGCCTTCGAGCTGGCCCGGCAGCGCCGCCGCCGCGTCTGCAGCGTCGACAAGCAGAACGTGCTGGCCACCTCCCGGCTCTGGCGCGAGGTGGTCACCGAGGTCCGCCGCGACTACCCCGACGTGGTCCTCGTCCACATGCTCGTCGATTCAGCGGCGATGCAACTGGTGCGCGACCCGCGCCAGTTCGACGTCATCCTCACCGAGAACCTCTTCGGCGACATCCTCAGCGACGAGGCGGCGATGATCGCCGGCTCGATGGGGATGCTGAGCAGCGCCTCCCTCGGTGACTCGGGCGAGGATGGGAGCAGGCGCTTCGGCCTCTACGAGCCGGTGCACGGCAGCGCGCCCGACATCGCCGGCAGGGGCCTGGCCAACCCGCTGGCCACCATCCTCAGCGTGGCCCACTGCCTGCGCATCTCCTTCAACGAGCCCGACGCGGCCCAGGCCATCGAGGACGCGGTGGAGGACGCCATCAACGGCGGCGCCAGGACCCGCGACCTGGGCGCCGACGACGACCGCGCCCTGGGCACCCGCGAGATGACCGAGCGCGTCGTCGAGCTGCTGCCGATCGGGGGTGCGGTCGGTCGCTGACGTCGCGGACGGCGCCGCCGCCGCGGCCCTAGAATCGCCCCTCGTGGAGTGCGCTCGGTGACGCCCGTCGCCCGGCCCGGCAAGATCGTCGCCGTCGGCAAGAACTACCTCGACCACGTCCGCGAGATGGGGGGCGGCGAGGCCGCCGAGGAGCCGATCCTGTTCATGAAGCCGCCCAGCGCGGTGATCGGCGACGGCGACCCCATCCTGCTCCCGGCGCAGAGCGGGCGCGTCGACTACGAGGGCGAGCTGGTGGCGGTGATCGGTACCCGCATGCGCAACGTCTCCACCGCCGACGCGCTGCGCGGGGTGCGCGGCTACTGCTGCGGCAACGACGTCACCGCCCGCGACCTGCAGGCCAAGGACGGGCAGTGGACCAGGGCCAAGGGCTTCGACACCTTCGCAGCGCTCGGCCCCACCGTGGTCGAGGGGGTCGACCCGCGCGACCTGCGCATCGTCACCCGGGTCAACGGCGAGGTGCGCCAGGACGCCCGCACCTCGCTGCTGATCACCCCGGTCGCGGAGCTGATCGCGTTCATCTCCCGGGTGATGACCCTGGAGCCGGGCGACGCGGTCTACACCGGCACCCCCGCGGGCGTCGGCCCGCTGCACGAGGGCGACGTGGTGGAGGTGGAGGTGGAGGAGGTCGGCGTGCTGCGCAACCCGGTGCGGTGCGCGCCGTGGTGAAGGCGGCCACCGCCGACGCGCGGGCGGCGTCCGCCGCTCTGCGCCGCGAGGCGGTGCTCTGCGTGCCGCGCACCACGATCTTCCCCGACGGCGCCTGGCACGGGCTGGTCGCCACCGGCCTGGAGCGGGTGCTGCGCACCATCCGCGCCACCGCGGAGTACCGCCCGCGGCACCTCGTCGAGGACGACCCCGCGCAGCAGCAGATCATCCCGTACTGCATCGTCCGCCACGCCGACGGCACCTACCTGCTCACCCACCGCCTGCGGGCGTCGTCGGAGAAGCGCCTGCACCACCTCTATTCGCTCGGCGTCGGTGGCCACGTCAACCCCGGCGACGGCGAGGTCGGCGACGACCCCGTGGTGGGCGGGCTGCGGAGGGAGTGGGCGGAGGAGATCGTCTGCCCGGCGCCGGCCACGGCGTCGCTGGTCGCGCTGCTGAACGACGACACCACCCCGGTCTCCCAGGTGCACCTGGGGCTCGTGTTCCTCGTCGAGCCGCGTGGCGGGGGAACGGCGGCGGTGCGGGAGGTGAACAAGCTGGAGGGCGAGGTGCTCTCCCTGGAGGCGATGCGGCGCCACTACCTCAACATGGAGTCCTGGTCGCAGCTCGTCTACGACGACCTCGTCGCCGGCGCACCCGCGCGGGCGGAGCGCAGCCCCCTGGTCGTGGAGCTCGACCCGGCGCCGTAGGGGCGCCGTCCGGCGACGACGCTGCGCCCGGGCCGGGTAGACTTCGCCCTCAGTCTCTCCGCCCAAGGACCACGCACACCCTCATGCCCTCCCGCATCCGCTCCCTCGTCTGCCGCGAGTGCGGCACCGAGATCCCCGTCCAGCCGACGCACGTCTGCGACCTCTGCTTCGGGCCGCTCGACGTGCGGTACGACTACGAGGAGGTGTCCCGGCGGGTGTCGCGGGAGTCGATCGAGCGCGGCCCGGCCAGCATCTGGCGGTACCGGGACCTGCTCCCCGTCGACCTCGACGACGACGTGCCGCCGGTGACCCTGGGCGAGGGCTTCACCCCGCTGGTGCACGCGCCCAACCTCGGCGAGGTGCTCGGCCTGCGCAACCTCTACCTGAAGAACGACACCATGAACCCGACCAACTCCTTCAAGGACCGGGTGGTGAGCGTGGCGGTGTCGTGGGCGCGGCGCAACGGGTTCACCACCATCGCCTGCGCCTCGACGGGCAACCTGGCCAACTCCGTGGCCGCCTACGCGGCGCGCGCGGGGATGCCGGCGTTCGTCTTCATCCCGTCCAACCTGGAGGCGGCGAAGGTGAGCACCACCGCGGTGTTCCGCCCCACCATGGTGCGCATCGACGGCAACTACGACGACGTCAACCGTCTCTGCAGCGAGCTGGTCGACATCTTCCCCTGGGCCTTCTGCAACATCAACGTGCGCCCCTTCTACAGCGAGGGCTCGAAGACGCTCACCTACGAGACCGCCGAGCAGCTGGGCTGGCGGCTGCCGGACGAGATCGTCATCCCCATCGCCAGCGGCTGCCAGTTCGTCAAGCACAACAAGGCCGCCCGCGAGCTGCTCGACCTGGAGCTGGTCGACGGCACCGCCGGCGGCGGCGCCATGCCGCGCTTCACCGGCGCCCAGGCGGCGGGATGCGCTCCGGTGGCCACCGCCTTCAAGCGCGGCGAGACGCACATCGTTCCGGTCAAGCCTGACACGATCGCCAAGTCCATCGCCATCGGCAACCCCTCCGACGGCTCCTACGTGGTGCAGATCGCCCGCGCCACCGGCGGCGTGGTCGAGGACGTCACCGAGGAGGAGATCCTCGAGGGCATCGAGCTGCTGGCGCGCACCGAGGGCATCTTCACCGAGACCGCCGGGGGCGTCACCGTGGCCGTCCTCGCCAAGCTGGCCCGCGCCGGCCGCTGGCGTGGCGACGAGACCATCGCCGCCTACATCACCGGCCACGGGCTGAAGACCGCCGAGGTGCTGACCGGCCGGTCCACACTGGACGAGCCGATCGCCCCCACCGTGCGCGCCTTCCGCGAGCGCTTCGCCGAGCGCAGCGCCCAGCCCGGCTCGGCGAGCGCCGGCGTGGAGGCCGCGGCCACCCGCTGAAGGCGCCTCCAGGGCGCCCGGTATACTCAGGAGCCTCGCGCTCAGAGGGAGATCACGCACCCATGGCTGTCACCGTCCGCGTCCCAGGTCCGCTTCGCCGCCTGACCAACGGGAGCTCCGAGGTCGAGGTGGAGGGGTCGACCGTGTCGCAGGCGCTCGCCGACCTCGAGTCCAAGTACCCGGGGTTCGCCGACCGCCTCTACGACGGATCGGGCAACCTGCGCCAGTTCATCAACATCTACCTGAACGACTCGGACATCCGCTTCGGGCAGGGCCTGGAGACCCCCCTCGGAGACCACGACGACCTCTCCATCGTCCCCGCCGTCGCCGGCGGGCTCTAGCGGCGGACCATGGCGCGACGCCGGGTCAAGCTGAGCTTCAGCCCCGCGATGGTCACCGAGCCGGTGATCCACGAGCTGGGGACGCGCTTCCCGGTGGTGACCAACATCCGCCGTGCCGACGTCACCCGCGACGAGGGCTGGGTCGTCCTCGAGGTCGACGGCGAGCTCGACGACATCGACCGCGCCCTCGCCTACGCGGCGGAGCGCGGCGTTCGCGTCGATCCGGTCGAGGGCGAGCTGGCGACATGAGCGCGCTCGGGCCCGCCCCGGCGCCGGCGATCGAGCCGGCCCTGCTGCCCGACGACCCGCTCGACCTGCTGCCCGCCGGCGCCGTGGTGGCCGTGGCCATGTCCGGCGGCGTCGACTCCAGCGTCGCCGCCGCGCGCTGCGCGGCGCGCGGTCTGCGCACCATCGGGATCACCCTGGCGATGTGGCCGCGCTCCCGCCAGGTGGAGCGGGACCGCGGCTGCTGCTCGCTCGACGCCGTCGAGGACGCCCGGCGGGTCGCCGGGCTGCTGGGAATCCCCCACTACGCGTGGAACCTGGAGGACGACTTCCGCGAGCGGGTGATCCGCGACTTCGAGGACGAGTACGCCGCCGGCCGCACCCCCAATCCGTGCGTGCGCTGCAACGAGCGGGTCAAGTTCGGCACCCTCCTCGACCGCGCGCTGGCGCTGGGGGCGACCCACGTGGCCACCGGGCACTACGCACAGGTCGGCCGCCGCGGCGACGCGCTCACGCTGCACCGCGCCGCCGACGCGCGCAAGGACCAGGCGTACACGCTGCACCGCCTCGACCAGCGGCGCCTGCGGCACGCCGTCTTCCCGCTGGGGGCGACGGCGAGCAAGGAGTCGGTGCGCGCGGAGGCGCTGCGACTCGGGCTGCCCACCGCGGCCAAGCCGGACTCGCAGGAGCTCTGCTTCGTCGACGTGTCGCTGCCGGACGAGCTGTCCCGCCGCCTGCGCGGACGATTCAGCGGCGGCGACATCGTGAGCCTCGAAGGCGACGTGGTCGGTGCGCACCGCGGGCTGCCGTTCTACACGGTCGGGCAGCGCACCGGGTTGGGTCTCCGGCCGGCGATCCCCGATGCCGCGCCCGCCTACGTCGTGGCGCTCGACGCCGCGCGCAACCGCGTCGTCGTCGGGCCGCGCACCGCTCTGCTGCGCACGCGGGCGACGGCGGGCGACGCGAGCTGGATCAGCGGCTCCGCTCCGGCGTCCGGGACCGGCTGCACGGTGCAGCTCCGCGCGCACGGCGCGGCGCACCCGGCGAGGGTCGAAGCCGCGAGCGGCGCCGGGCTGTCGCTGTGCTTCGATCCGCCGGTGGCGCAGGTGAGCCCGGGACAGTCGATGGTCGTGTACCGCGGCGGCGAGGTGCTCGGCGGCGGCACCGTGGCCGAGGCCGCCTGATGCCCTTCACCGGCCTGCACGACGTCGTCGTCGGCTCGCTGTGCGTCATCCTCGGCTGCGCGGCGGCGGCGGCCTCGGTGCATGCGGCGCGGCGCACGCGCAACTGGCTCTTCTACGTCTGCGCCCTGGGCGCGGCGGCCTTCGTGGTCGGCATCGTGGGCCAGCGCGTCTTCCCGAGTGAGGACCTGCAGAAGCGCGACCCGCTCGGAGCCTCGCGGCACACCCCGGGAGTTTGGGACGCCGGTGTCCAGATCCCGGTGATCGGCCTGCAGGCGACGCCGCTCGCGGTGGGCGGTTTCCTGGTGGCGGTGGTGGGGCTGTCGCTGGTGCTCTTCTTCGAGGTGGTGCCGTCGGAGGAGCACCGTGCCCGGGCGGTCGCCGCGGCGGCGCCGGAGGATCCCGACACCGTCTGAGCGCGGCGCACGCGGGTGCCTATACTGCTGCGCCATGCCGTACCCGGTCGCCGCCATCCTCGAGCTCGTCGCCATCGCGGTGGCCGTCCCCGCCGTCACCCTGGGCGTGGCGGTGCTGCTCGGCGGCCGGCCGTCCTGGCTCGACCGCGACCGGCGCGGGCGGCGCGCCGAGCCGGACATCCACACGTTCCTGATGCTCGCCGTGCTGGCGGTGGTCGACCTCGGCCTCGTGTTCCTCGTCCCCTTCGCCGTCGCCTTCGGCGGCCTGCACCCGCACCGCGACACCGCCCTGGTGGGGCTCTTCATGGCGGTGCTCACCCTGCTCGGCGTCGGCTACGCCTGGCGGCGCGGGGTGCTGCGCTGGAGCTAGCTCAGCCGCGCGAGAACCCCGTCAGGCCGAGGTAGCGCGAGCTGATCTCGGCCACGATGCCCTGGATCTCCTCCGCGTCGACCCCGCTGACGAACTCCCTGAGCACCTCCTCCTGGCGGATGCCGAGCCGCTCCAGCAGCTCCCAGCCCGCGTCGGTCACCGCCAGGCGGACCTGCCGGCGGTCGTCGCTGTCGCGCCAGTCGCGGACCAGCCCCGCGCCCTCCAGCCCGCGCACCAGCACCGAGACGTGCGCCCGGCTGGCGTCGAGGTAGCGGACCAGGTCGGTCTCGGCGAGGCCCTGCTCACCGGCCCTGGCGGCCAGGGCAAGCAGGACGTGGTACTGGGCCGGGCTCAGCCCCTCCGCCTGGGCCGCGCCGTCGATGCGCTGCACCGCCTTGCGGAAGAGCATGCGCATCCGGGCGCGCTGGACGACGCGCTGGCGGGCCGGATCTGTTTGCATTTCTAAATTGTTCGGTCGAGTTGACAACCGTGGTGACCCTTCGCGATTGTAGTGGGACCCTCTCACACCCGCCTCCGCAGGAGTCGACGTTCCACGTGCCGGCAGTCGTGCTGGAGACCCAACCCGACTATCGCGACCTGGTCTCCGCCATCTGTCGCCGCCTCGGTCTCGAACCCGAGTGCGTCGCGGATGCGGGGGCCGCGCTCCGCCGCGCCTCCGACCCCGACTGCCACCTGGTGATCGCCGACGGTGAGCTCCTGGGCGGCCTGCCCGGGGTCACCGCGCTGCGGGCGCGCTCGCAGGTGCCGCTGATCGTGCTCGACGGCCCAGCACCGGTGGAGCGCCTGCTCGAGGCCGGCGCCGACTACCACGTCGCCAAGCCCTTCTCGCCCTCGCTGCTGCGCTCGATGGTGCAGGCGGTGCTGCGCCGGGCGTCGACGATCGTCCCCCTGCCCCGGGAGCGGCTGGTGCTGGGGCGCGCCGTGTTCGAGCCCGGGCGGCGGCGGCTGTCCGCCGAGCGCTCACGGCTCACCCTGCCCTCACGCGAGGCCGACCTCCTCGAGTTCCTCGCCCTCAACGCGGGGCGGGTGGTCAGCCGCTCGCAGATCATCGAGGGCGCCTGGGGCGGCGAGGCGGAGGCCACCGACGGCGCGGTCGTCTCGGCCGTCTACCGGCTGCGCCGCAAGCTCGAGGCCGTCGACGCCACCGTGCGCATCGCCACCGAGCCGGGCCTCGGCTACCGCCTCTACGTCGACGGCGAGGCGGCCCCGCGCCGCCACCTCCACCACAACGAGGAACGGGTACGGACCGTCCTGTCCTGATCGCCTGCGCCCTCTCGCGCGAGGCGCGGGCGGTGCGCCGGGCGCTCCGCGCCGATCCGGGCGTCCGCGTGGTGGTCACCGGCCTGGGCCAGGCCGCCGCTCGGGTCGCTGCGGACGAGTGGGTGCCCCAGGTGCGGGGTGTCGTCGTCTGCGGGCTGGCGGGCGGGACGGGCGGGCTGGCCCGGGCCGGGGACGTCGTGGTCGCCTCCGGGCTCTGGGTGACGGATGGCGGGGCGGAGCACGGCGTGCTGGGGATGGAGCTGCCCGGCACGCTGCTGGGGCTGGTGGCGAGCGTGGAGAGCGCCGTCGACACCCCGGAGGCGCGGGCGGGCCTGCGCGCCGCCGGAGCCGTCGCCGTCGAGATGGAGGCCCGCTCGTGGGCCGAGGTCTGCGCCCGCCTGCGCGTCCCGCTGGTCGTCGTGCGGGCGCTGCTCGACACCCCCGAGGAGCCGCTGGGGACGGCCGCGACGATGGTCCGCGAGGGCGACCGCGGCCCGCGGGCCGGGGCGGTGCTGCGGGCGGCGCTTCACCCGGGCGGCTGGGCGCACGTGGTGCGGGTGGGCCGCGCCGCGGTGATGGCGGAGCGCCGCGCCGCGGAGACCGCAGTGCGGGCCGCCCGAGCCCTGGCGGCGGCCTGAGGGCAGGCGGCCCCGGCTCAGGCGCTTGCGGCGAGGGTCGCGGCGCGGGGGGAGTGGCGCCGCGTGCGGGCCAGGTGGTCGATGGCGGCCGGCCCGCTGCGGGCGGCGGACTCCATGGTGATCGGCCAGCCGGTGGCGGTCCAGGCGCCCGCGATGGCCAGGCCGGCGACGGGCGTGGCCGGGCCCGGGCGCAGCGCGCCGGTGCCCGGGCGGAGCGCGGCGGTGGCCTCGCGCTCGCGGGTGACCCGCCAGCCGATCAGGCGGGCGTCGCGGCTGCGCGGCTGGGCGCGGTGGAGGTGGGGGAGGAGGCGGTCGCGGACCTCCTCGGCGGGCAGGTCGGCGAGGTCGGTGGCGGCGCTCAGCGAGCAGACCACGGTCTCCTCGGGCCCCGGCTCGCCGTGCAGGCGGGAGCGGCTGAAGAGCCACTGCAGCGGGGAGTTCCAGACGGCAAGGTAGGGCGCGTCGAGGACGGGGCGGTCGAAGCGGAGGTGGAGGTTGAGGATCGGCGAGGTGGTGATGCGCTGCCAGCCGGCCAGCGTCGGATGCGCGGCGACGTCAGGGGCGACGCGGGCCAGCAGCGGCGCTGGACCGGCGACGACGACCCGCGGGGCGCGCAGCTCGTGGCCCGACGAGGTGCGCACGCCGGCGGCGCCGGCGCCGTCGTGGAGGACGGAGTCGACGGCGACGCCCAGCCGCACCTCGCCGCCGCCGCGCCCCACCGCGTCGATCGCGGGTTCGAGCAACCGGCTCAGCCCTGCGCGCGGCACGCCCACCGCCGCCGCGCGGGAGCGCAGGAAGCCCTCGCGCATCACGAAGGCGCCCACGCCGGCGCTGACCTCAGCGGCCCCGAGGTTGCAGGTGGCCACGGTGACCAGGTCCCACATCGCCTGGCGGGTGGGGCCGTGGGCCGCGACGCCGAGCCAGCCGGCGAAGGTGTGGGAGTCGAGCGCGTCCAGGTCGCGCGCCGCGCGCAGCCGCGTCACGGCGAGCCCCACGGCGGCCCGGTCGGCCGTCGACAGCCAGGGCAGCCGGGCCAGGGACGGCAGCAGGTGCAGCGGCGGCGGCATGTGCACCTCGCGCAGCCGGGCGCTGCGGCCCTCCTCGTCGACGACGTGGACGTCGAGCCGCTCCTGCAGCGGCGCCAGGTGGGCGGTGCCGAGACGCCGCAGCAGGGCGCGGTACTCGGTGCAGCAGGTCATCAGGACGTGCTGCCCGCAGTCCATCTCGCCGCCCAGGCGGTCGTCGGGGAAGGAGCGGGCCATGCCGCCGAGGACGCGCCCGCGCTCCAGCAGCAGGGTGCGCCAGCCGCGGTCGGTGGCGGCCACCGCGGCGGCAACGCCGGCCACGCCGCCGCCGACGACGATGCAGTCGTACGCCTCAGCCCGGCTCATCTCGACAATGGTGACGCGACTCAGTCGCGCAGGCCGTGCACGGCCGCGCGCAGGGCGGAGCGCGCCTTCTCGCCGCCGGACAGCCGCACGCGCTCGCCGCTCACGGGGAAGCCCCGCTGCCGCAGGCGCACCAGCAGGTCGTGGTAGAGCCCGGCGATGCCGGCGAGGCAGGGCCGGCTGGCGGCGGGGACCAGGGGCAGCAGCTCGTCCGCGGCGCCGAAGGACCGCTCGGCGCGCTCGCCCTGCAGTCGCAGGAAGCGCGCCTGCGGCGTGTCGCCCCGCGCCGGGTCGTGGGCCAGCAGCGACTGCTCGTTCAGGCCATGGCCGGCCAGCTCGTCGAGGGGGAGGTAGAAGCGGCCGCCGGCCCAGTCCTCGCCGACGTCGCGGAGGATGTTGGTGAGCTGGAGGGCGAAGCCCAGCTCGTCGGCGAGGCCGTCGGCGCGCGGGTCGGTGGCGCCGAAGATGCGCACGCACATCTGGCCGACGACTCCGGCGACGGCGTGGCAGTAGGCGCGCAGCGCGGCAACGTCGGGGTTGCGGCGCGGGAGGACGTCCATGGCGACGCCGTCGACGAGCGTCTCCAGCATCGAACGCGGGATGGAGTGGCGGGCCACCGCCTCGGCGAGGGCGGCGAGGCGCGGGGTGCCGGGGCGGCCGGCGTACACCGACTCCAGGGTGGCGCGATGGGCGTCGAGCCGGCGCAGCTTGTCGGCGGCGGAGAGGGCGCCGTCGTCGGCGACGTCGTCGACGGCGCGCGAGAAGGCGTAGACGGCGTGGATGGCGCGGCGCCGCCGCGGTGGGAGGAGGAGGAAGGCGTAGTAGAAGGTGCGCGCCTCGTGGCGGGCGATGTGCGCGCACTCGTGCGTGCCGGTGGCGACGAGGTCCACCGCGGCGCGGTCGAGGGTCGCGACGCCGCGGGTCATCGGGGTTGCCTCTGGGATCGGGCAGGGGTTGCGCTCTGCGGATATCTCTCGCGAGAGGCAAGACTTCGCGGCAGCGGCGCGGGTGCGACCAGGGCGCGCAGCGCCGTCATGGTCGCGGTCGCACGCCCGCGCGTGCCCGCGGAGGGGCGTGACCGCAGCACCGATGCGCCCGCGCGCTCCACCGCGTCGCAGGCCGCCGCGCCGTGCGCCGCGAACCCGGCGATCTCCGCGCGCATCCGCCCGTGCAGCGACGCGGCCAGCGGCCAGCCGGAGCGCAGCCGCTCGCGTGCCGCCGCCAGGCATTCGGCCAGCATCGGCAGAAACTCCGCCTCCGCGCGGCCGGACGCGAGGGCGGCGACGGTCACGCCGTGGCGACCCAGCACCTCCGCCGGGACGTAGCAGCGGCCGCGCTGCGCGTCCTCGTGCAGATCCTGCCAGTGGTTGGCAAGCTGGAGCCCGGCGCAGAGCTGCGCCGACAGGGCCAGCCGCGGCGCCGTGGCCAGCCCCTCCAGCCGCAGCACCATCTCACCGACCGGCGCCGCGCTGAGCGCGCAGTACGCGTCCACCTCGTCCCACGACGCATACGACACCACGCGCTGGTCCTGCCGGTTGGCCTCAAGCAGCCGCAGGAAGGGGTCGACCGGCATCCCCGCGGCGAACACCGGCTGCAGCGCCACGAAGACGGGATGCGCCGCCGTGCCGCGCGCCGCGGCGCGCACCTCCACCTCGGCGGCGTCGAGGGCGGCCAGGCGGTCACCGGCGTACTCGTCGCCGAGGTCGTCGACCAGCCGGCAGTAGCCGTACACCGCCTGCCGCGCGACCCGCACCGCGGGCGGGCAGAGGAAGGCGAGCGGGAAGTTCTCGCGCCGCCGCGGCACTCCCAGCCCGACCCGGGATGCCGCGTCGAGCGCCGTGCTCACGCCACCTGCCAGCGCAGCATCGCCATCAGGTCGCGGATCGACTTGCTCGCCTCCACCGCCGCGGAGGGCTCGAAGGACGAGTGCATCATGCAGTGGGTGCAGCGGTCGTCCTTGCCGGGGCCGTACTGCGAGAAGTCGGTGGCCAGCAGGTCGCTGCAGGAGTCGTGGATGGCGTCGGTGATCAGGTAGCAGGGCCCCTTCCAACCGTAGGGGTTGCGGGTCACCGTGCCCCAGGCGTGGCAGTCGAGGTCGCGCTCGCCGCGGAGGAACTGGCGGTAGATCGGCGAGGTCAGCACCGGGTACTGGGTGTCGAAGGACTGGATGGCGCGGAACTTGGCGACGATCTCGTCGCGCGTCATCACCACCGACTTGTCGATCGCCTCGTAGCCGAAGGCGGGCGCCAGCAGCACCCCGTCGATGCCGATGGAGGTGAGCAGCTCCAGCAGCTGGCGGATCTCCTCGATGTCGGTCTCGCGGTAGATGGTGGTGTTGGTGGTGACGCGGTGGCCCGCCGCCTTGGCCACCCGGATCGCCCGGATGGCCGTCTCGAAGACGCCCTGCCGCGCGCAGATGTGGTCGTGCGTCTCCTCCATGCCGTCGACGTGCACGGCGAAGGAGAGGTGCGCGTCGGGCGCGCGCCGCGTCGCGAAGTGCTCGAGACGCAGCGCGTTGGTGCAGAGGATGATGTGCTTGCCCATGGCGATCAGCCCGTCGACGACCTCGTCGATGTGGCGGTAGATCAGGGGCTCGCCGCCGCAGATCGAGACCACCGGAGCCCCCGACTCGCGCGCCGCGTCGAGGCACTGCTGCGCGGTCAGCTCGGTGGCGTTGTTCTCGAACTCGAGGATCTTGCCGCAGCCGATGCAGGCGAGGTTGCAGGCCAGCGTCGGCTCCAGCATCAGCACCATCGGGGCGTGGGCGTTGTGGGCCATCTGCTGCTTGGCGGTGTACACCGCCGTGTCGAGCGTCATCTTGAGGGGAAAGCGCACGTCAGTGGGACTCCATCTTCACGAGCTTCATGGGGACCCCGGTGGCCTTGCGCGCGCCCACGGTGGGTCGCATGCGGCGGTAGCGGCCCAGCGCGGCGGCGGGGAAGTACGCCGCGTAGCCGTGGTAGCGGAGGTAGAAGTCGCGGGGGAAGCCGGTCCCGGTGAACCGCTCGTCGAACCACAGCCCGTCGTCGCGCTGCGACTCGATGAGCCAGCGCGCCGCCTTGGCCGCGGCGCCGCTGCGCGCCTCGCCCGCGCTGCAGAGCCCCTGCAGGCCCCAGGCCGTCTGCGACGGCGTCGCCTCGCCGCGCCCGCGCAGCGCGGGATCGTCGTACGACGCGCAGTCCTCGCCGAAGGAGCCGTCGTCGTGCTGCACCGCGAGCAGCCAGTCGAGACCGGCCTGCACCGCGGGGTGGGTGCGGTGCACGCCGGCGGCGACGAGCCCTGGGATGGCCGCCGCGGTGCCGTACACGTAGTTGACGCCCCAGCGCCCGAACCAGGCGCCGTCGGGGTCCTGGTCGCGGAGCAGCCACTGCACCATGCGCTGCACCGGCGCGTACGAGGGCGCAAGCCCCCAGGCCGCGCAGGCCTCCACGACATGGCCCGTGACGTCGGCAGAGGGCGGGTCGGTCACGGCGCCGAAGTCGCAGAAGGGGATGCGGCCGACCAGCTTGCCGGTGTTGTCGGCGTCGAAGGCGCCCATGCCGCCGTCGCGCGACTGCATCCCGATCATCCAGCGCAGGCCGCGCCGCACCGCATCCGCGGCCTGCGGCATGTCGAGGCGCTGCAGCGCCAGCAGCACGATGGCGGTGTCGTCGATGTCGGGATAGAGCTGGTTGTCGTACTCGAACGGCCAGCCGCCGGGATGCAGCCCGCGCCGCACCGCCGACCAGTCGCCGACCGCCGTGCACTCGCGGTCCAGCAACCATTCCCCCGCGCGCAGCAGCGCGGGATGGTCGCCGGGCAGGCCGAGGTCGGAGAGCGCCAGCATGGCCAGGCCCGTGTCCCACACCGGCGAGAGGCAGGCCTGCACCTCGCAGGTGGTCTCGTCCTCGAGGATGAAGCCCTCGAAGGCGTTCCAGGCGCGGTCGAGCGCCGGGTTGCCGCGGCGGTAGCCGAGCGCGTGCAGGGCGAGGCACTGATAGGCCATGGGCGGCTGGATGCCGCCGATGCCGCCGTCGGCCTCCTGGTGGTCGAGGATCCACTGCTCGGCCGCCCGCAGCGCACGGGCGCGGCCCGGCTGCCACGGCGAGCGGCGGTAGGCGTGCAGCGCCCTGTCCAGACCGCGGAAGCCGGCGGCGACCAGGCCGGTGGGCGAGTTGCGCCGCGCGTTCGCAGGCCTGGCGCCGCGCGGCAGCTCGTCGCGGCCGAGGACGATCGCGGCCGTGGCGGGACGCAGGGTGAGCACCACGGTGAGTGGGACGATGGTCGCGCGCGCCCAGGACGCGAACCGCGGCAGGCTGAGCGGCACGCGCGTGGGCAGGAACAGCAGCTCGGGCGGCAGCTCGGGCAGGGGCTGCCAGGGATGCAGGCCGCAGCAGGCGAGCCACATGCGGGTGAAGACGCGCGTCGCCTCCACGCCGCCGAGCTTCGAGATGCAGCCATGTGCGGCCACAACCGCCGGGTGGTCGGCGGCCAGGCCGGCGGCGCGCAGCGCGACGTAGGCCTCGACGGTGCAGTCGGCGTCCGAGGGGCCGCCGCGGTAGACCGCCCAGCCCCCGTCGGGCTGCTGCTCGCCGAGGATGCGGGTGACGATGCGGCGCTCGCGGGCGGGGTCGACGCGGTCGATGAGGTGGCCGAGCATGACGTACTCGGCCTCCATGCAGACGTTGGTCTCCAGGCGGTAGGACCAGTGGCCGTCCTGCCGCTGCTGGGCGAGCAGGCCGTCGACGGCGCGGCGGCAGGCCTCGTCGAGGAGGGCGTCGTCGGGGGCGGCGGAGCCGGCGCGGGCGGGGCGGGGGATCACCGGGTGGGTGAGGCGGTCCTTGAGCGGCAGGGCCACCGAGGCGACGTGCTGCGCTGCAGGGCTGTCGTCGACCGCGGCGAGGGGGCCCGCCCCGCCGGCGGGTTCCGTTGTCGCGAGCACGTCCTGCGTGGTCACGACTGACGCCCCGCCAGGCCGTCGATGAGCGACGACAGCGCCGCGCCGCGGGAGTCGCGAGGGATGGAGTCCGCCCGGGCCAGGCGCAGCTTCTCCATGTAGCCCGCCTCCGCCAGCGAGACGCGCTCCCGCGCGTCGCAGTCGTCGAGCCGCTGCAGCAGCAGCTCGACGCTGCTGCCAGGGTTGGCCAGATCCCGGCGCAGCGCCTCGGCGGCGGCACCGCCCGCCTCCAGCGCGCAGGCCACCGGCAGCGAGGCCTTGCGCCGGGCCAGGTCGCTGCCCGCCGGCTTGCCGGTCACCCGCGGGTCGCCCCACACGCCGAGGACGTCGTCCTGCGCCTGGAAGGCGAGCCCCAGCGCCTCGCCGAGCTCCCAGTAGGACTCGACGACGTCGTCGGCCGCGCCCGCCGACGCCGCGCCGGCGGCCGCTGCGGCGGCGAACAGCGCTCCCGTCTTGCGCACGGCGAGCCGCTCCCACGACGCCACCGTCGGCGCCAGCGTCCCCTCCGAGCACAGGTCGAGGTGCTGGCCCTCGATCATCGACATGGTCGCGCCGTGCACCAGGCCCGCCGTCCACGCGCCCGCGCGCCAGGCGGTTGCGCAGGCCAGCGCGTGCAGCGCGTCGCCCGCGTTGAGCGCCAGCGACATCCCCGCCGCCGCCCACAGCGAGGGACGGCCGCGCCGCTCGCGGTCGCCGTCGACGATGTCGTCGTGCACCAGCGAGAAGGCGTGCACGCACTCCAGCGCCAGCGCCGCGTGCAGCGCATCCTCGACGGCGCCGCCCTGCGCCTCGCAGGCGAGCAGGCAGAGCAGCGGCCGCAGCCGCTTGCCGCCGTTGCGGGCGGGACGGCCCTCCAGGTCGGTCACCCCGAGCGCCTCGCCGCAGAGGGCGCGCATCGGCTCGGGCACGTCCCCGACCAGCGCCGTCAGCGCCTCCTCGACGAGCCGGCGCAGCCGGGCGGGGTCGGCGTCGGTCGCGGCGGGCTGCAGGACGAAGGTTGCTGCCATCTCGTTCAGAAACTCCTGCACACGGACTCGACGGCGTCGACGACCCAGTCGGGGGTCGAGGTGCCGCTGGTGATGCCGACGGTCTGGCCCGGCGCGAACCAGGAGGGCTCGACCTCGTCCGCCGTCTCGACGTGGTGGGTGGGGCGGCGCGAGGCGCAGTGCGCCACCAGGGCGCCGGTGTTGGCGCTGCCGCGCCCGCCGACGACGACGATGACGTCGACCCGCTCGGCCAGCTCGCCCGCCGCCCGCTGGCGCAGCGTCACCACCGGGCAGCGCGTGTCGTGCACCTCGACGGAGGCGGCGCGGGCCTGCAGCGCGGCGAGGATGGGCGGCAGGAGAGCGGGGGAGAAGGTGCTCTGCACCACGACCCCGAGGTCGAGTCCCTCGGGGACGGCGGCCGCGCTGTCGACGTCGTGCACGACGTGTCCCCCGCCCGCCCAGCCGACCACGCCGCGCACCTCGGGATGCTGCCCGTGCCCGACCACCACCAGGGTCCGCCCCGACGCCGCCACCGCCCGGCCCGCGTCCTGCACCCGCCGCACCAGGGGACAGGTGGTGTCGACCACGTCGAGCCCGCGTGCGTGCGCCGCCTCGAAGGTGGCGGGCGGCGCCCCGTGCGCGGTGATGACGAGCCTTCCCCCCGGCTCGGGGCGCGACGGATCCGGGTCGACCTCCAGGCCGCGGGCGGCCAGCCGCTCCATGGCCTGGGGGTTGTGGACGACGTGGCCGAGGGCGGTGACGCGCCGTCCGTCGTCCTCGTCGAGGACGGCCTCGACGGTGGCGAGGGCGTCGCGGACGCCGAAGCACGGCCCGATCTGGCGCGCGCGGATGACCTCCACGAGGTGCCGCCCTCCGTGTGGAAGATGCTTAGGTGATGCGAACGATCCTGAGTGTGCGCAGGGGACGTGACGGGAGCTGCGACCCGCCAGGCCGCCGCCATGACGCGTCTGTCATGCAGCTGCGCCGGCGGGCTTCAGCCCGCCGAGGAGGGGGCACGCCGGGGGAGGATCTGCCTCCCCCGTGTGGCGCGCGTCTGAGCGCGCCGATCGACAGCAGCCCGCCGAGGAGGGGGCATGCCGGGGGAGGATCTGCCTCCCCCGTGTGGCGCGCGTCTGAGCGCGCCGATAGAACCCGACTACAATTCGCCCCCATGTCTGGCGCCTGCACGGGTCCCGCCTGCTCGGCTCTGACGCTCACGGGCACGGGCGCGTGAGCGTCAACGGCATCGCCTTCTACGTCGTCGCCGCCCTGGCCCTGGTCGCGGCGGCCGGCGTGGTCGGCCTCCCCTCGCTGCGCCTCGCGGCTTATGCGCTGGCCGCCTTCGGCGCCGCCACCGCGCTGGTCTTCCTGATCCTCGGCAACGAGCTTCTCTTCGCCGCCGAGCTGCTCGTGTACGGCCTCGCCGTGCCGGCTCTCGTGCTGAGCGCCGTCAGCCTGATGGGTGCCCGCGACCGCAACCCGGCGGGCGCCGGGGCGCTCACCGCGTGGTGGCCGGTCGCCCTGCTCACCGGCCTCGGCACGGCGGCGCTGCTGCTGGGCGTCGCCGCGGTCAGCACCCACGCGTGGTCGCAGGGGACCTACCCGAGCGACAGCACCGTCACCCAGAGGATGGGCGAGCTGATCTTCGGCACCTACGCCCTGCCCTTCGCCACCAGCGCCGTGCTGCTGCTCACCGCCCTGGTCGGCGCCGTCGTGATCGGGCGGCGCGACGACCTCGAAGCCGAGCTGGAGGCCGCGGAGCGCGAGCGCCGCCAGCGCGAGGAGCGCATGCGCCGCCGCCGCGAGGACCGCGAGCGGGCCCGCCGCGCCGCCCGCCCCGCTGCCGTGGGCGGCGAGGAGGCCCAGTAGTGGACGCCGGCCTCGACCACTTCGTCGTCCTCTCGGCGCTGCTCTTCGCCGTCGGCGCCTTCGGCATGGTGGCGCGGCGCAACCTGCTCGGCGTGCTGATGTCGGCGCAGGTGATGCTGATGGCCTCGGCGATCGCGCTGGCCGCCTTCGCGCGCTTCGGCTACAAGGGGACCCATCCCCTCAGCGGCGCTGTGTTCGCGCTCTTCGTCGTCGTCGCCGGCGGCGCCGAGGTCATCGTGGCCACGTCGCTGCTGCTGCTGGTGCACCGCCGCCGCGACACCGTGGACGTCGACGCCCTCGACGACCTGCGGGGATAGGGAGGGACATGTACAACCTGGCGTGGGCCGTCGTCCTGCTGCCGCTGGGCGGGTTCCTCTTCGCCTTCCTGCCGGAGTCGCCGCGCCGGGCTGCGCAGGTGTGCATCACCTTCACCGCCGCCGCCTTCGTGATGGCCATGGTGGTGCTCCTCTACCGAGTCGCCCACGTGCGCGACAACCCGTACCAGTCGATGGTCACCTTCTGGACCTTCGACCCCGGCACCAAGATGATCGGCGGCTTCATCAGCGACTTCCACATGCAGGTGGGCGTCGTCGTCGACGGCTTGAGCGCCGTGATGATGGCGGTGGTGTCGTTCGTCAGCCTGCTGGTGCAGGTGTACGCCACCGGCTTCATGCGCCGCGACGACGGCTACACGCGGCACTTCACCACGCTGCTGCTGGCCACCTTCGCGATGCTGGCCCTGGTCGCCAGCCCCAACCTGTTCCAGCTCTGGCTCTTCTGGGAGGCGCTGGGCGGCTGCTTCTTCCTGCTGGTCGGCCACTGGTGGCAGCGCGACGAGGCCGCCTCGGCGGCACGCCGCATGTTCCTCGTCACCAGCATCGGCGACCTGGCCCTGCTGCTGGCCATCGTGTTCCTCTACACCAAGCTCGCCGCGAGCATCGCCCTCCAGCCCGCGCCGCCCGGCCAGAGCGTCAACGACCCGCTCAACTTCTTCAGCCTGCAGAAGGAGTGGACGGCGGTGATGTCGGGCCACGTGCAGGGGTCCGGTCCGCGCACGCTGATCATCCTCTCGCTGCTGCTCCTGCTCGCCGCCATGGCCAAGTCGGCGCTGGTGCCGCTGCACGGCTGGCTGCGCGGCGTCTTCGAGGAGGCGCCCGCCCCGGTGATCGCGCTGATCTCCTCGGTGACGGTGGGGGCCGCCGGGGTGTTCCTCATCGCACGCATGGACCCGCTCTTCCTGGCGGCGCCGCACGTGCTCAGCGTCGTCGGTCTCTTCGGCGCCCTCAGCGCCGTGGCGGGCGCGGTGTTCGCCCTGGCCCAGAGCGACATCCGCGGGCTGCTCGCCTGGCTGACGGTGTCGCAGTTCGGGCTGATGTTCGTCGCCCTCGGGGTCGGCGCCGACGGCGCGGCGATCTTCCAGCTCGTCGCCCACGCCTGGTTCGGCTGCGTCCTCGTCTTCGCGGCGGGCTCGCTGGTGACGGCCTACCGCACCACCGACATCCGCGAGATGGGCGGCGCCTGGAACGCGATGCGCACCAGCTCGCGCGCCCTGCTGGTGGCCGCGGCGAGCAGCGCGGGCGCGGTGCTGCTGGCGGGGTTCTGGTCGCTGTCGGCGATCACCGCGGGCGTGCTGCGCAACCAGTTCCCCAACCTCGGCCACGTCAGCGGCGGGGTCAAGGGGGTGCTCATCGTCTGCGTCGCCGCCGCCGTGCTCCTCGGCGCGATCAGCCCGCTGCGCATGTTCTTCACGGTGGCGCTGGGCGAGCTGCCCCGCCGGCGCGGCTTCCAGCCGCAGCGCGTGCGCGAGCTGGGTGGCCGGGTGACCAGGGCGACCACGGCCCTCGCAGTTCTGGCCGCCATCGGCGGATTCGCCGGAATCCCAGGCCTGCGCGCCAGCTTCAGCAACTTCGTCTACACGCTGCGCCCTCCCGGCACCGGCAGCGCGGTCCTCGGGCTTGTGATCACCGCGGTGCTCGGGCTGGCCGGCGCGTCGCTCGCCTGGGCGCTGCATCGCGGCGCGCTCAGGCTGCCCGCCGTCCGCGCCACGGCGCTGCTCGCCGAGGGCCTGCGCGTCGACGCCGCCTACGAGTGGGTCGTCCAGCACGTGGTGGTCCGCCCCGCGCCCCTGGTGGAGACGGTCGACCAGGCCGTCGGCGCCAATCTCGACGAGCTGGGCACGGGAGTCGACCTGGGCGCTGAGACCGGCCGGCGCTGGCAGCTCGGGCGCATCGACGCAGTGACGGTGTCGGCGCTCGCCGGCGGTGCGCTGGTGGCCGGGCTCATCGTCCTCGGCGCCACCGGGCACCTGCCCCACGTGGGGGCGACGCGATGAGCGCGCTCCTCGTCCACGCCGCGCACGCCATCCTGGCGCAGACCAACCCCACGATCCCCACCAACCCGGCGAACCCGACCGCCCCTGCGACGACGCCGACGGGACCCGAGTTCCCCACCGTCCTGCTCACCTCGCTGGTCTTCAGCTCGATGGCCTGCGCGCTGATCATCCTCTTCCTCCCCGAGCGCACCCGGGACCAGCGCGGCCGCATCCGCATCATGGGACTGGTCGGCACCGTCATCCCGCTGCTCTTCACCGTCGGCGGCCTCAACTTCCAGATGGGCCAGGAGTTCAGCGGCGGCACCATCTCCTTCGAGGAGAAGCACAACTGGATCGACTCCTTCCCGATCCACGCCACCTATCACCTGGGCGTCGACGGCATCTCCCTGCCGCTGCTCTTCCTCACCACCATCGCCTTCACCGTGGCGGCGCTGGCGGCCTGGCGCAACGACGTGAGGCCGAAGCTCTTCTTCATCCTGCTCCTCGTCCTGGAGACGGGCGTCAACGGAACCCTCTGCGCGCTCGACTACATGCTCTTCAGCGTCTTCTGGGCGATGGAGCTGGTGCCCACCTTCCTGATGATCGCCATCTGGGGCGGCACCATGCGGATGCGCGCCGCGCAGCGCTACCTGGTGTACGGGCTGGTCTCCCTGGCCCTGCTGCTGGCCAGCGCCTTCCTGCTCGCCTTCAAGTCGGGCCAGAACTCCTTCGACTTCGACCTCACCAACACCGTGAACCTGGTCAAGGCGATCAGCTTCACCGGCTTCTGGCTCGCCTTCGCCGCCTTCGCCATCCGCCTGCCGGTGGTGCCGCTGCACACCTGGATGATCGACGCCGTCACCGAGTCCAGCCCACCCGTCGCCTTCCTGGTCAGCAGCGTGCTCACCAAGCTGGGCGCCTACGGGATGATCCGCATCGCCCTGGGCGCGTTCCCCACCGGCGCCGGACGGTTCGGCTTCGTGCTGGCGGTTCTGGCCATCATCGGCACGTTCTGGGGATTCCTCGGCGCCGTGGGCACCAGCGACCTGCGCCGTGTCATCGCCTACAGCACGCTGGGACAGATGAGCGTGGTGCTGCTCGCCGTGGCGGTGGGGCAGGCCATCGCGCTGAACGGCGCGGTGCTGCTGATGATGGCCCACGGCCTGGGCACGGGCATGCTGGTCCTGCTCAGCGGCACCATCGAGGACCGCGCCCGCACCCGCGACATCCGCCGCCTCGGCGGGCTCGCCTGGCAGGCGCCGCGGCTCGCCGCGCTGTGGATCGCGGGCGGCTTCACCGCCATCGGCGTCCCCCTCTTCGCCGGCTTCGCCGCCGAGCTGATGCTCTTCACGGGCTCCTTCGCGGCACACCGCTGGGCCACCCTGCTGGTGATGATCGGCATGCTGCTCAACACCGGGGTCCTGCTCTGGACCCTGCAGCGCGTCTTCTTCGGGCCGGCGCGCGAGGCGTTCGCGCGCGTCCGCGACGCCACCACCCTGGAGCTGTTCTACCTGGTGCCGCTGGCGGGCGTCGCCCTCCTGCTCGGCGTGTTCCCCGGACGCCTGCTCCCCATCATCAACAACGGCGTGCTCAGCATCGTCTCGCGGATCAACGGGGGCTGAGCGGCGCCATGAAGCCGACCGTCTTCACCGCGCTCGTCGACCTCCTGCCCGAGGCGATGCTGGTGCTCGGCGCCGTCGTCTGCCTGGTGCTGGCGGCGGCGCGCAGGCGCAGCGGCATCCGCACCTACCAGGCGGTCAGCGGTGCCGCACTTCTGGCCGCGATCGGCATGAACTTCGCCTACCTCAGGGGCATGCCGGCGGGCGGCGCCAACCCCGGCTACCTCGCCTTCGGGGGAGGCCTGGTGGTGGACCGATTCACCCTCTTCATGACGGCGACCCTCTGCGCCTTCAGCCTCCTCACCGTGCTGCTGGGCACCCTGCTCAGCGACCGCATCCGCACCCATCTCGGCGAGTACCACGCCTTCCTGCTGCTGGCCACCCTCGGTGCGGTGCTGCTGGTGAGCACCCGGGAGATGATCAGCCTGTGGGTGGCCGCGGAGCTGCTCAGCGTCGCCCTGGTGCTGCTGGTGGGGACGGTCAAGACCTCGCGCCTGGGCGGCGAGGCGGCCGTCAAGCAGCTGGTCCTCGGCGTCGCCAGCAGCGGTGTGCTGCTCTACGGCCTGGCACTCCTCTATGGAGTGGGCGGCAGCACCGACCTGGTCGAGGTGGCCCACACGGCGACCCATCCCAACGCCGCGCTGGTGCTGGCCATGGCCCTCACCCTGCTCGGGCTGCTCGGCAAGGTCGGCATCGTGCCCTACCAGCGACTCCTCCCCGACGTGCTCCAGGGCGCGCCCGCGCCGGTCGCCGGGCTGCTCGCCTCACTCGGCGTCGCCGCGGTCATGGGGCTGTTCCTGCGCACCGTGGTCACCGCCTTCCCCGCGGTGAGGTTCAACTGGCAGGCGCTGGTGGCGGCGGCGGCGGCGCTCACCATGCTCTACGGCAGCCTGCTCGCCGTTCGCCAGCGCAGCGTTCGCCGCGTCGTCGCCCACCTGGCCCTGGCCCAGCTCGGCGTCGTCCTGCTCGGCGTGCTCGGCCTGGAGAACCAGGGCGTGGCCACGGTGATGTTCTCGCTCTTCACCGGGGGCGTCGCCGTGATCGCCGCCGCCGCCGCCATCACCCTGGTGGAGGGCTCGGGGACGAGCGACACACTTGCCGGCTACGAAGGCCTGAGCCGGCGCTCTCCCGGCGTGGCCCTGACGCTGTCGCTCGCCGTGCTCTCGCTGGCCGGGCTGCCGCCGCTGATCGGCTTCTTCGGCCGCGTCTTCACCGTCGAGGCGGCGGTGATGAACGGCTGGGCCTGGCTGCTCGCCGTCGCCCTGCCGGCGACGGTGGTCGGCGCTGTGGCCGCCGTCCGGCTGGTCCGCACGCTCTTCGTCGCGGCGGCGGACGAGGACGCCCTGCCCCTCGACGAGCCGGCCTCGGCGCGCACCGTGCTCACCGTGTGCGGGGTGGCCGTGGTCGGCCTGGCCGCCGCGGTGCAGCCGCTGCTGGCGCTGGCCGGCGCAGGCGCGGGCGCCGTCGTCCCGCACTGAGGTGGGGGAGCTCCCGCCTCACCCGCCGCTGTTCACCCGCGGCCGGCTGGTCCAGCTCGTCGGCCTCTTCGCCCTCGCCGTCGTCGCCACGGTGATCAACTATGCGGTGGTGTCCCACGTCGGCGGCCCGCGCCTTCTCCCCGGCGGGGCGGCGGCGCCGCAGATCAGCACCACCGCCGCCAGCGGTGACCACGTCGCCCTCTTCGGGCCGGCCGGCGCACCGGCTCGGCCCGTGGTGCTGGAGTTCTTCGAGACCACCTGCGCCGTCTGCCAGCAGGAGGTGACGCCGATGTGCCAGGCCAGGACGCAGCATCCCGGCGCCGACTTCTACGGCGTCGACGCCGCGCGAGAAGATGCCAGTGCTGTCAACAACTTCAGGCGCACCCAGGGCGGTGGCTGCACCGGCTGGCCGCTGCTGCTCGACCCGCAGAGCGCCATCCTGCGCGCCTACAGCGTCACCGTCGTCCCCACCGTGTACGTGATCGACGCGAAGGGACGCGTCGCCTACGCGGGCACGGGCGCGGGTGGCGTCGACGGCCTGGCCGCGGCGCTGCACTCTCTGGGCGCCGGTGGCTGAGCGCCCGCCGCGGCCCGGCCCGCTGCTGCGCGGTGGCTGGCAGGCGGTGGTCGGGCTGGCCCGCGTGCTCGGCCCGGCACGCTACGGGGTCGCCGACGGCATCGCCATGGCGGTGTACGCGCTCGACCCGCAGCGGCGCCGCAACGCGCAGCGCAACCACCGCCGGCTCGCCCCCGGCATCGACGAGCGCGAGGCGCGGCGGCGCGCCCGCCGGTCGTTCCGCGAGTACGGCCGCACCACCGCCGACTTCTTCTGGGCCAACGGCATGGACGACGCGCAGGTGCGCCGCCGCTCGATGGTGCGCGGCATGGAGCACGTCCTGGAGGCGCGACGGCGGGGCAGGGGAGGGGTGATCGCGCTGAGCCACTACGGCAACTGGGACATGGGCGCGCTGGCGGCGATCGCCCGCGACGTGCCCCTGACCACGGTGATGGCGCCGCTCGGCCCGCGGCCCTTCACCGACCTCGTCCGGTGGGCGCGGCAGCGCAACCAGCTGGAGGTGCACACCCCGCAGAACGCGGCACGCCCGCTGCTCCGCGCGCTGCGGCAGAACCGCATCGTCGGCCTGATGAGCGACATCCCCGGCGCAGGACCCACCGTCGACGTCGAGTACTGCGGCGGGCTCGTGCCCTTCAGCACCGTCCCCGCCTGGCTGGCCATGCACAGCGGCGCACCCGTGCTCCCCGCCGAGTGCACGCGCTTTCCCGGCGGCCACTTCGAGGTGGTCATCCATCCGCCGGTCGAGATCCGCGAGGGGGACGGCGAGCGGGCGGTGATGCAGCGCGTGGCCCGGGTCCTGGAGCGCGCGGTGCGCCAGCGCCCACAGCAGTGGTATCCGTTCGGCCCGGTGTACACGGGAGACATCTGACAGACCTGCAGCCCGCGGTGATAGGTCCTTTTCTTATAGTGGGGTTGTCGGCTTGGAGGCCCGGCAATACCGTATCCTCGGGGTGGTCGCCGCGGGCGGCAGGATGCCCGCCACACCGAGGAGCCACTTGGAGCGCAGCTTGGCACCTGAGACCGCGCCGGGGCGACCCACTCCGGCGCCTGTGGCATCCCCGCTGCGGGTCGCCTGGTTCGGGCATGCCGAGGGGCGCCGCGCCGACGGGCTCTCCACCTACAGCCGCGAGACGGTCCAGGGCCTGCGCCACCGCGGAGTCGACGTGCAGTTCGTCTCCCACGCCCTCGACGGCGACATCGCGCCCGCGCCGGTGTCGACCAGCCTGCGCGCGCTGCGCTTCAAGACGGTCACCCTGCCGGTGCCCGGCTACGCGGAGCGGATCGAGCGAGTCCTCGACGGGTTCCGTCCCGACGTGGTGCACTGCTCGTGGAGCTTCTCGCTGCTCGACGGGCAGATCGGCCGCATGGCGCGGCGGCGCGGCGCGGCGGCGGTGGCGACGTTCCACCTGCCCTACGCCGCGCCGCACAGCGCGCGCGGCCGAGTCCTGCAGGGCCTCTATTGCTACCACGTGCGCCATCTGCAGCACTACGACGCCTGCGTCGCGCTCAGCGAAGGGCAGCGCGACCTGCTCGTCGAGGCCGGCTATCCCGCCTCGCGCATCGAGGTGATCCACAACGGCGTCGACGTCGACGCCATCACTCCCGGGCCGTCGTCGCTGAAGCAGCGCCTGGGCGCGCGGTTCGTGGTGCTCTCGATGGGCCGCCTCGACCCCGAGAAGCGGGTGCCCGAGCTGATCCGCACCTTCCTGGGCATGGGCTGGCCGGAGGACCACGTCCTCGTCGTCGCCGGCGACGGAGTGCAGCGCAACCGCGTGCGACGCCTCGCCGAGGGGCATGGCAACGTGCGCGTGCTCGGCGTCGTCGCCGACCCCGGCGAGCGGATCTCCCTGCTGCGCGGCGCCGACGTGTTCGTCCTGCCCTCGACCGCGGAGGGACTGGCGCTGTCGATGCTGGAGGCGATGGCGGCCGGCTGCGCGGTGGTCGCCACCGACGTCGGCGAGGACGGCGCGGCGCTCGCCGACGCCGGCGTCCGCATCCCCGCCAACCCGCTGCAGCCGCACCTGCGCGCCGCGCTGGAGACGCTTCGCGACGACGCGCCGATGCGTGTCGCCCTCGGCCTGCGCGCCCGTGCGCGCGCCGCCGAGCACTACGCGCTGCAGGCCAACCTCGACCGTCTGCTGGCGGTCTACCGGAGGCTGCGCGTCGGCGCAGCGGCGGCATGACGCGGCCCTGCTCGCTGGTCGTCGACAGCGGCGCGGTGCTCGACGAGGGCCGCTATGCGGGCACCCAGGTGGTGCCGCTGCGCATCGTCTTCGGCGAGCAGGTGCTGCGCGACGGCATCGACATCACCGCCGACTCCTTCTACGCCCGCCTCGAGATCGGCGACGTGCCCACGACGTCGACGCCCAGCCCCGGCGAGTACCTGGAGGCCTTCCGCGCCAGCGACGCGGAGTCCGACATCGTCTGCCTCACCATCCCCCGCAGCCTCTCGGCGATGAACGAGTCGGCGACGCTGGCGGCGCGCCTCTTCAACGACAGCGGCGACTCGCGGCGCGTCCACGTCGTCGACACCGGCAACGCCGCCGCGGGCTTCGGGCTGGTGGCGCGGGCCGCGGCGGAGCTGGTGGCCGCCGGCCGGCCCGCGGACGCGGTGCTGCAGCGGGTCGAGCAGGCCCGCAACGAGGTGGTGATGCTGGGCACGCTGCGCACGCTCACCTACCTGGCCCGCAGCGGGCGGGTGCCCTCCCTGGTCGCGGGGATCACCAACCTGCTCGACGTGCGCCCCATCTTCGAGCTGAGCAAGGGGGAGGCGCGCCGCCTCGCCCTGGTGCGCGGAGAGAAGCGCGTGGTGCGCAGCTTCCAGAAGTGCGCATTGGAGCTGCTCGACGCCGACACCCCGCTCTGGCTCGCGGTGTTCCACTCCGGCGCGCCCGAGCCCGCCGCCGAGCTGCGCGACGCGCTGCACGCCAAGCTCACCGTGCGGCGCAGCGAGACGATCACCCTGAGCCCGGTGATGGGCGCCTACACGGGCCCGGGCATGACCGGCTTCGCCGCCATGCCGCTGCGCGGCGCGGAGCTCGACGAGGTCCCCTAGGGGCGCGCATGGTTGCTGCCATCGTCGACCAGAACACGTGGACCCTCGC
>DASRDZ010000014.1:0-70869 GCA_035652335.1 Candidatus Dormiibacterota bacterium | reverse complement strand
ATCGCTGATGTCAGCCCACAGGTCCGGGGAGTTCCGCAGCCGGGCAGAACAATCATCGACGCTGATACTCGAAGGGGCGAGGTCGTCCAATCCTGGCGCGCTAGCGAAGGGACCATCGCGACCGTGAAGTCCTAGTACAAGCATCCTCCCTTCCACCTAAGCCGTCGGGCAGGCGGGTGTCGGGCGGCCACTGCTTCGGAGAATTGAGGGTCATCGTGAAGCGGTGGTGGATCACGTCGGCAGTGGCGCTCCCTGCAAGTTCGGCCGTCTCGTCCTGCCGTCGTCCCGGTGTTGCGGGAGACCAGCTCCCACGTCGCGGCGAGAGCACGCGAGAGTGGGCGGGCGCACTCAGCCATGCGCAGAGACTGGCACACCGTTGGTCGACCCCGATACGTTCGTTCGCATTGGGACGGGCGCCTCGCTGACGGCGGCTGCGCCGCCTGCGGTCCTTCGCTCTCGGACCCGGGCGCTTGGCGCCTCGCGAGGCTGGCGACCCCGATCGGATTCGAACCGACGATCTCCACCTTGACAGGGTGGCGTGTTAGGCCAGGCTACACCACGGGGCCACGCGACCCCGGATCATAGCATCGGCCTCCGCGACCGGCCGCCGACCCCGGCAGAGGAGCCTCCATGGCCTATTTCGTCCTCCAGTACGACCTGGTTCCCGACTACCTGGAACGTCGCGCCCAGTTCCGCGACGAGCACCTGGGCCTCGCCCGCGAGGCGCAGCGCCGCGGCGAGATCGTCCTCGCCGGCGCCCTCGCCGATCCCGCCGACGGCGCCCTCCTCGTCTTCCGCTGCGAGGACGCGAGCGTGGTGGAACGCTTCGCCGAAGCCGACCCCTACGTCCGCAACGGCCTGGTCACCCGCTGGCGCGTCCGGCCGTGGACGGTCGTGGTCGGAGGCGAGACGTAGCGCCGCGTCGGCAGCCGGTGGGTCAGCCCCCTGAGACCGCCGGCGCCACCAGAACCTCGCACCCCTCGGGCACCGGGATCTCCGTGCCCGCCGAGCGCTGCACCATCATCCCGTCGACGAACACCAGCACGTGAGGGCGCAGCGCGCCCTGCTCGTCGCGGATGCGGCGCTCCAGCACCGGCAGGCGCGCCGCCAGGTCGTCGAGCACGGCGCGCAGGGTGGCGCCTTCGACGGTCACCTCGTGCGCCCCGCCCGCGCTGGCGCGCAGCGCGGACGGGACGACGAGACGCGCGCTCACGACACGACGGCGGCGCGCACCGAGAGCACGTCGGGCAGGTGCGACGCCACCGCGCTCCAGGACTCGCCGCAGTCGATCGAGGCGTACACCTCGCCAAGGCGGGTGCCGAAGTACACGCCGGCCGGCGAGCCGTTGTCGACGCTCATCGCGTCGCGCAGCACCGAGGAGTAGTAGGTGTCGCCGGGCAGGCCCGCCGCAGAGGCGTGCCAGGACTCGCCCGCGTCCATCGACCGGTACACGGCGCAGCGTCCCGACGGCGGGATGCGGTTCATGTCGGCTTCCAGCGGGAAGTTGAAGAGCATGTCGGGGTTGTCGGGATGCACCACGATGGGGAAGCCGAAGTTGGAGGGCAGCCCGTTCTCGATCGCCGTCCAGGAGTCGCCGGCGTTCTCGCTGCGATACACGCCGAAGTGGTTCTGGGCGAAGAGGCGATCGGGTCGCGAGGGATGGAAGGCGACCTTGTGCACGCACTGGTTGAACTCGGGAAAGCGCTGGTCCTCCGGCGCGTAGGCCTGCTGGATGCCGCGGTTGGCACGCACCCAGGTGGCGCCGCCGTCCTCGGAGCGGTACGCGCCGCCCGTCGACATCACCGCCATCAGCCACCGCGGGTCTTCGGCGCGGGTCAGCACCGTGTGCAGGCAGGCGCCGCCCCCGCCCGGCATCCACTGGGTGCGGTCGGGGATGTCCCAGTAGCCCTGGACCAGCGAGAAGGAGAGGCCGCCGTCGTCGGAGCGGAACAGCGCGTGCGGCTCGACGCCCGCGTACACGACGTCCGGCTGCGACTCCGGGGGCACGTGCAGCTGCCAGACGCGCGCCAGCGTCGCGCCGGTCGACTCCGGGAAGGCGATGGGTGCCTGCTCGGGCTCGGACCAGGTGCGCCCGAGGTCGTCGGAGTACGCGACCGTCGTCCCGAAGTGGCCGAAGCTGAGCCCGGCCAGGATGCGCGGCGTGGAGCGGCGCGCGTCGACGGCGACGGCGCTCACCTCCTTGTTGCCGAACTGCATCGGGTCGACGTCCCAGCGCCGCCGCTGCCCGTCCGACCGCGCGATCAACAGCCCCTTGCGAGTCCCCACCAGCACCACTGCCTCTGCCACGCGCCTCACCTCACAAAGCCCGACGGCGGTTCCGACGAACGGCGCGCCGAGTCTACGCGCCGCCCTGCGGAGTGAGACGGCTCTGCGGCGGCGGACTCATCGGCCCGCGACGGCCACCGAAAGGTCGGCCCGGCCGGTGTCGTTATCCAGGTCATGACCCACCCCAGCCCCTGCCCGCGCTGCGGCGGCGCCCGCGCCTGGTACGGCCCCTCGGACGGCCCCACCGTCCCTGTGCTCTGCACGGAGTGCGGTCGTGAGGCCGCCGCCTGCCCGTCCTGCGGCTGGGAGTGGACCGGCCTTCCCCGCGACCCACGCCTGGCCCGCCGGGGCGCCTGCATCTCCTGCCGGGTGATCCACCTGGCGGGGCGGCGGGCCACCGCCGGAGCCACCGCCACCGCGCTCGTGGACGAGCTCCCCGCCGGCTTCGTCCCCCGCCCGCAGTCGCGCTCCCGCCTGCTGCAGCGTCTCGCCGACGCCGGTGAGGCCGAGAGCGAGGCACGCTGGCGCTGCTTCCGGCTCTTCGGCGAGGTCGCCGAGCGGGCAGGGCGGCGCGCCGAGGCGGTGGTCCGGCTGGAGACCGAGCTGCGCTCCCTCGACCCCCGCGGACGGTGACGGATTTTGGCGGAGCGCCCGTCTTACTTGATGTGGACGGAGGGACATCGGGTGCCGCGTAGACGCCCGCGCGCCCTGGTGCGAGCAGCGGCCGTGCTTGCCGGCGCCGCCCTCCCCCTGCTGGGCGGCGGGCTGGCCCACGCCGCCGTGCCGCCCCTGCCCTCGACCCCTCCGCTGCCCGGGCTGCCCGCGTCGGGCCAGCCCATCGACGTCGTGATCGCCCCGCCCAGCGTGGCCACGGTCCCGGTGCCGCCGCCGCTGACGGGCTGCAACGTCTACACCAGCTACGACAACACCGGCACCAACCCGCCGGGCAGCGCGTTCCGGGGCCAGAGCGCCTGCGGAGCAGGGGTCTACGCGCCGGCGCTCAGCGGCCTGGCGGTCCTCCAGGACGTCTTCGGCAATGTGGTGGCGGCGGGCAACGGCTACGGCCAGGTGTGGGGCGTGGGCACCTCCGCCGGTGACTACGCGCTGCAGGGGTCGCTGACCTCCGGCCTGAGCTCCGCCGGGCCCGTTCCCGGGCTCGACTACACCATCAGCTACACCACTTCGATCACACTGACATGGCCGCAGTTCTGGGGGCCCCCCGCGGCGGGGTGCTCGGTCAGCGGCCAGACCCTCACCTGTCACGTCACCACGACGTACAGCTACATCCCGGGCACACAGGGCGGCCTCACGCCGGGCTGATCCGGTCGCCGTCCTCTCCCGGCCAGGTCCGATCGACCGAGGGGAGTGGGGGCAGGAGGTACCCACCACGTGTCTGGGTCCGGACGCCGGCTCGCCCGGCTGGCCGGCGGCGCTGCGCTCGCTGTCACCGGCGCGCTCGCCGTCGCATCCGCTCTCACCCTGTCGCCGCACGGCTCCGGCTTCGCTCCGCTGGCGGCGAGCGCGGACTCGCCGCCGAGCCCGACGCCGACGGCGACGCCCACGCCGAGCCCGACCCCCAGGCCGACGGACACGCCCCGGCCAACCTGGACGCCACGCCCGACGGCGACACCCAGGCCCACGCCGGCGCCACCCCCGCCGACCCTCGTCCCGGCGCCGCCGCCCGCGACCCCGGGCACCGCCGGCACCGCCCACCCCCTGGTGATCACCCCACTGTTCGGCAGTCCGCTGGTGGTCCGTCCGGCGGCGACGACCGCCGCGTCGCCCCGCCCCACGGCCGCCGTGCTGGGCTTCATCGACCCCACGCCGCTGCCGACCACCGCGACGACGATCACCCCGATCACCGGCGGTGGTCCGCCCGGCGGCGCCACCCCGGTGTCCAGCCCCCGCGTCACCGAGCTGACCGCGGCGGGCCTGGGCGGGACGGCGGCCCTGCTCGGCATCGCCGTCGCGTGGCGGGTGCTGCGGCCGCGGCGCCCGCTCGCGGTCGCGGGAACGCTGAGTGCCGGCGGTGAGCCGGGCGAGGCCGCGGTCGCCGCGGCTCCGGAGTCGGCCCTGTTCCGCGAGTGGCGGGGCGAGATCGACGACATCGCCGACCTGGCCGTGCTCACCGTGCCCCCGGAGGAGCAGTCCGCCGCACGGCAGCGCCGCCGCGCCTTCTCGGCCGACGCGCTGGCCCGCCGGCTCACCCGGTCGGTCGAGCAGCAGGCGCCTGACGGGACCTGACGCCGGTCGTCAGGCTCAGGCGCCCGCAGGAAGGAGCCGGTAGGCGCACGGCACGTCGCCGGCGTGCCCCAGGGCCTCGACCTCCGCACCCTGGCCGGCGGCGCGCAGCGCGCCCTCGATCATTCCGGCGTGGAGCTGGCAGACCACCTGCGGGGCGGTGGCGCAGGCCTCGCGGAAGATGCAGTTGCGGGCCAGCACCCGGTCGCCGTCGACCTCGTAGGTGCCGCCCAGCAGGGCGAGCGGGCGCAGTGCCTGCTCGGGGGTCGCCGTGCGTTCGGTGCAGAGCAGGGAGGCGTGCCTGCGTCCCGCGTCGCGTGCCGCATCGACCCCGGCCTCGCCGAACCGCTCCAGGCCGTTTGCCAGCATCCCCGCGAGGACGGCGAACTGCCGGGCGGGGTGGTGCAGCTCCAGGGGCCCGGCGGCGAGTGCGTAGAGGTTGGCCGGCTTGCCGGGAACGCCCCGGCGCCGGGTGACCGCGAGGAAGCCGAGCCCGGCCAGGCGCTCCAGGTGGGTGAAGGCCACCGTGCGGTGGACGCCCGCCTGGGCCGCCACCTCGTCCACGGTGCGCGGCGCCGGGTCCTCGTAGAAGGCGAGCAGGATGCCCCGCCGGGTGGGGTCCTGCAGGGCGCCGACCAGCCGCTCGATGGCCGCCCCCGTCGAGGGCGAGGCCGGGCCCGGCGTGGGGAGGGACTCCGGTGCCATGCTGGCTGCTGCGGTTCCTCGGATGGGTTTGCCGGCGCCCGCTTGCGCCGTCACTGCGGTTTATAGCATAGTGACGCAATAAATTCGCGGATCGGGGAGGTCAGGCATGGCCGAGTCGCGGCTCGATCGGTTCGTCCGGCGGCAGGGCTGGATGGAGGGATGGGGCGACGCCATCCAGGCGGCGGTGGGCGGCGTCTACGGCGCGCTCGGCCGGCCGGGACGGTCCTTGAAGAACCTCATGCACGGCACGGCCATCCTCGGCCATCCGCTGCACCCCGCCCTGACCGACGTCCCCATCGGCGCCTGGACGGCCGGCGTCGTCGCCGACCACGTGGCCCACTTCACCCCGCGGATTCCCACCGAGGCAGGCGACGTCGCCCTGGCCGTCGGCGTGGTCGCCGGCCTCGGGGCCGCGCTGACCGGGTACACCGACTTCCACGAGACCTTCGCCCAGGAGCGACGCATCGCACTGCTGCACGGGCTGGTCAACACCGTGGTGCTGCTGCTCATGGCCGTCTCGCTGGCCCTGCGCTGGTGGGTCGGCGGTGGCGCCCATCCGCTGGCGGTCGGCCTGTCCACGGCCGGCTGGGTTCTGGTCATCCTCGGCGGATACATCGGCGGCCATCTCGTCTTCGGCAGCGCCACCATGGTCAACCGCGTCGCCTTCCTGGACGGCTTCGAGGGCGCCGTCGAGGTCGGTGCCTCGACCGACTTCCCCGAGGGCGAGCTGCGCAAGGTGACGGCCGGCGGCCTGCCGGTGCTCATGGTCCGCCGCGGCGGCCAGCTCTTCGGCATCGTCAACACCTGCACCCACGCGGGCGGCCCCCTCGACGAGGGGACGCTCGACGGCACCATCGTCACCTGCCCCTGGCACGGCTCGACGTTCGACGTGCGCACCGGGCGCGTCTGCGGCGGCCCCGCCACCTTCAGCGAGCCTGCGCTGCACGTCGTCGAGGCGGGCGGCCGGGTCAGCGTCGAGCTCACCGAGCCCCTCCACTGAGGTCCCCATGGCCGTCACCAGTACCGACCTGACCGTTCTACCCGACCGCGACCCGCTGCCGCGGCTCGTCGAGGACGTTCTCGTCCAGCTCGGCGAGGACCCGGTCCGCGAGGGCCTGCTGCGCACGCCGCAGCGCGTCGCCGACTCGCTGCGCTTCCTCACCGGCGGCTACGCGCAGTCGGTCGAGGAGGTGGTCAACGGGGCGGTGTTCGCCGAGCAGTACAGCGAGATGGTGCTGGTCAAGGACATCGAGGTCTTCTCGCTCTGCGAGCACCACATGCTGCCCTTCTTCGGCAAGGCGCACGTCGCCTACGTCCCCGACGGGCGCGTGGTGGGGCTCAGCAAGCTGCCGCGCATCGTCGACGTGTTCGCGCGGCGCCTTCAGGTGCAGGAGCGCCTGACCACGGAGGTCGCCACCGCCATCGACGAGGTGCTGCAGCCGCTGGGCGTCGCCGTCGTCATCGAGGCGGCCCACCTCTGCATGATGATGCGCGGCATCCAGAAGCAGAACAGCAGCACGGTGACGTCGTGCATGCGCGGCTGCTTCCTCACCGACGAGCGCACCCGCATGGAGTTCACCGACCTGCTGCGGCGCTGAGCTCGCGGAGCTGCTGCCACTCGTCGCCGGCGAGGACGTGGAGCAGCAGCTGCTGGGCGACCCCGGCGGCGTCACGCCAGTGCGCGGTGAGCTCGCGGACCTCCTCCTCGCTGGGCATGGCGCCCTCGCGGTAGGCGTGGCCCACCGCCTTGCGAACCCCGAGGTCGCCGGCCACCACGACGGGGCGGCCGAAGCTGCGGGCGAGCAGCCATTCCGCCGTCCAGCGGCCGATGCCGGGCAGGGTGACCAGCTCGGCGACGACCTCCTCGTCGCTCCGCTCGGCGAGCTGTGCGGCGTCGAGCGTCCCTCCGGCGACCGCGCTGGCGATGCCGATGATGTACCCCGCCTTGCGCGTGGTGAACTGCAGCTCGCGCAGGTCGGCGGCCCGGGCGGCGGCGAGGACGTCGGGCTCCAGGCTCCACACCTCGTGGCCCTCGACCTCGTGGCGCCGGCCGTAGCGGCGGGCCAGGCGGGCGCGCACGGTGGCGGCGAAGCGCAGGTTGATCTGCTGGGCGCTGACGGCGCGGACCAGCCCGGTCAGGACGTCGGGCTGCAGCACGGTGCGCACGCCGTGGTGCAGGCGGTCGGCGGCGCGGATGACCGGGTCGCGGTCGGTGAGGCTCTCCAGCGTCTGCCGGGGAACGGTGGCGAAGAAGCTCGCCGCGGCTCGCGCGGCGGCGTCGAGGTGGCGCGGGTCGTTGGTGGCCACGCGCATGCTCGGCTGCTCGACCGAGCCCAGCGGTGTGCAGGCGACCGGGATCGACTCGCCGGCGACGCGCACGGTGCGCAGCAGCGTGGCTCCGTCCCAGCGGTCGATGAGGTCGTCGCCGGCGCGGCGGAAGACCTCGACGGAGGCGGCGACGTCCAGCGGTCCGGCCAGGTCGACGGTGGTGCTGCAACTCCCGTCGCCGCGGCGGTGTTTCATGCTGACGAGAATGGACGACGCCCTCACCGCTCTGCTCGCCCGTGACCCCGACGCCGGCTTCGAACGGCTGGTGCGCTGCTTCCAGGACCGCATCTACGGCCTGGCGCTGACGCTCACCGGCAGCCCCGCCGACGCCGAGGAGGTGGCCCAGGACACCTTCGTCCGGGCGCACCGGGCGCTGCAGTCCTATGGCGCCGAGCGCATCGAGGCGCTCCGGATCCGACCCTGGCTGCACCGCATCGCCCTCAACGTCGTGCGCAACCGCGTGCGGGTCCGCCGGGTTGCCACGGTGGAGCTGTCCGAGGCCGGCCTGGTCGCCGATGCCACCGCGGCGCGGCCGGAATCGGTGGTGCTGGGGCGCGCCTCGGCGGCGGAGATGCGCGACCTGGTGGCCTCGCTGCCGGTGGCCTATCGCGACTCGGTGGTGCTGCGCCACGTGCAGCAGCTCTCCTACGCCGAGGTGGCCTCGGTGCTGGGCAAGCCGGAGGGGACGGTGAAGGCGAACGTGCATCGCGGGTTGGGACTGCTCCGCCACGCGCTGGAAGACCGGGAGGCTGGTTGAGATGGCTCGGATGATCACGGAGGACGCGCTGGTCTCGGCGCTGCAGCGCATCGGCGAGGTGCGCGCGCCGTCGACGCTGCTCGGCAACGTGCTCGACGCGGTGGGCGTCGCGGCGCGCTACGCGCCCGTGGAGACCGACATCGGGACGATCTTCGTCGCGTGGACCGCGAACGGTGTGCGCGCGGCGATGCGCGACGTCAGCGGCGAGGAGTTCGAGCGCTGGTATGCGAATCGCTTCGGCGTGGCGCCTGCGCGCGCCGAGGCGCTGCCCGCGCCGTTGCAGCAGGCGGTGCTGGCCCGCCTGGCCGGCGACGCGCGTGCGCAGGTGCGCTTCGACCTCGCCGGGCTGCGCCCCTTCGAGCGCGACGTCCTGGAGACGACACTGCGCATCCCGCGTGGCGAGGTGCGTCCGTACAACTGGGTGGCGCGGCGCATCGGCCGCCCGCTGGCGGTGCGCGCCGTCGGCACCGCGCTGGCACACAACCCCATCCCGTACCTCATCCCCTGCCACCGGGTGGTCCGCGCCGACGGCCACATCGGCAACTACGGCGGCGGCGGGCCCGTGGCCAAGCGGGCCATCCTCGGCTGGGAGGGCGTCGACGCCATGGAGCTGGAGCGCATGGCCCGCCGTGGCATCCGCTTCGTCGGCAGCGACACGACGCACGTCTTCTGCTACCCCACCTGCCGCAACGCCCGCCGCATCACCGACCTGCACCGCGTCGGCTTCCCCACCGCCGAGGACGCGCACCGCGCCGGCTACCGCGCCTGCAAGGTGTGCACCCCGGCGGCGGTTGCGGCGTAGGACCTACAGGCGCGGGGGCGCCACGAAGCCCATGCGCTCGTACATCGCCTGGAGCGTCGGGGCGGAGGCGGCGCGGGCGCGCTCAGCACCGCGGGCGAGGATGCGGTCGAGCTCGGCCATGTCGGAGCGCAGCTCCTCGTAGCGGGACTGGATCGGCGCCAGCAGCTCGATCACCGAGTCGGCTACGGCGTCCTTGAAGACGCCGTAGCCCTTGCCGTCGTAGCGCGACTCGATGGCGTCCATCGGCTCGCCGGTGGCCATGGCCATGATCTCGACGAGGTTGCTGACACCCGGCTTGTCCGCGGCGCGGCGCACGTCGCGCCCAGAATCCGTCACGGCTGTCCGAAACTTCTTGCGCACAGCGTCGGGCGGGTCGAGCATGTAGACGGTGCCCTGCGGCGTGCCGCTGGTGGTCGACATCTTCCGGGTCGGCTCCTGCAGGTCCATGATCCGCGCGCCCGACTCGGGGATGCGCGGCTGGGGCACCCGGAAGGTGTCGCCGAAGCGGGAGTTGAAGCGCTGGGCGACGTCGCGGGCCAGCTCCAGGTGCTGGCGCTGGTCCTCGCCGACGGGGACGACGTCGGTCTGGTACAGGAGGATGTCGGCGGCCATCAGCACCGGGTAGGTGAACAGCCCCGCGTAGACGGTGGACTGCCGGTCCGACTTGTCCTTGAACTGGGTCATGCGGCGCAGCTCGCCGAAGGTGGCCACCCCGGAGAGCAGCCAGGCCGCCTCGGCGTGGGCGGGGTTGTGCGACTGCAGGAAGACCACCGAGCGCTCCGGGTCGAGCCCGGTGGCGATGAGCATGGCGGCCAGGTCGAGGGTGCGCTCGTGGAGGTCGCGCGGGTCGTACTCGACGGTGATGGAGTGGAGGTCGACCACGCAGAAGAAGGCCTCGCCCAGCTCCTGGGTGGCGACGTACTGGCGGAAGCCGCCGCTCCAGTTGCCGAGGTGCTTGGCGCCGGTCGCCTGGATGCCCGAGAAGATGCGCATGGGAGGCGGATTATCCCCGCTGCGGCCTGGGGTCCGGCGTGCGCGGCGGCGCCACGGCACGGGCGGAGACGACCCGCGGGCCTGGTGTACCGTTGGCGCCCATGCCGCGCACCCTGATCGCCTCGGACGTCCCCTGGGAGCCGCTGGTCGGCTACTCGCGGGCGGTGCGCGTCGGCGACGTCGTCGAGGTCACCGGCACCACCGACGCCGGGAGCGACGGCGCCGCGCTGCACCCGGGCGACCCCGGCGCGCAGGCGCGCGAGATCCTCCGCCGCATCGCCGCGGTGCTGCAGCAGGCGGGCTCGCGCATCGAGGACGTGGTGCGCACCCGCATGTACGTCACCGACATCAGCCGCTGGGAGGAGGTCGGGCGGGCGCACGGCGAGGTGTTCGGCGCCATCCGGCCGGCGACGTCGATGGTCGAGGTCTCGCGGCTCATCGAGCCGTCGCTGCTGGTGGAGATCGAGGCTCGGGCCGTGGTCGGCTCGGGTGGAGGCGCCACCTGATGGGCGCCTTCGACGGCGCGGTGGCGCTGGTCACCGGGGGCGCCTCGGGGATCGGGCTGGCCACGGTGCGGCGGCTGAAGGCGGAGGGCGCGCGCGTCGCCGCGGTCGACCTCGCCGAGCCCAAGGGCGACGACCCCTCCGACCTGCACGTCGTCGCCGACGCCGGCGACCCGGCCGCCTGGCCGGGCGTGGTGCAGCGCGTCGAGCAGCGGCTCGGCCCGCTGCGCATCGCGTATCTCAACGCGGGCGTGGTGACGCACGAGAAGGACGTCACCGCGATGAGCGACGAGCAGTACCGGCGGGTGATGCACGTCAACGTCGACGGCGTGTTCTTCGGCGTGCGCGAGGTGGCGCGGGCGATGCAGGCGCACGGCGGCGGGCAGATCGTCGCCACCGCCTCGCTGGCCGGCATCGTGCCCTTCGACCACGACCCCGTGTACACCGCCAGCAAGCACGCGGTCGTCGGGCTGGTGCGCTCGCTGGCGGCGCAGCTCGGTGAGAAGGGCATCCACATCGCCGCGGTGTGCCCTGGCATCGTCGAGACGCCGCTCATCGGCAACGACGCCCAGGTGCTGCGCGACGCGGGCTTCCCCATGCTGCGCGCGGAGGACGTCGCCGACGCGGTGCTGCTCGCGCTGCGCGAGCGCAGGCCCGGCGCCTGCTACGCCATCCAGCCGGGGCGCGATCCGATCGACTACCAGTTCCGCGGCGTCCCCGGCCCGCGCACCCCCGGTGCCGAGGGCGTCCGCCCGCCGATCTAGCTGTAGGTCTGCCCCTTCAGCATGATCCAGCCGCCCTCGTGACGGCCGGTGGCGTGGTGGGTGTAATGGATCACCGGATTGCCCGGGTCGGGCGCGAACTCCCCATGCAGGGTGACGGTGTCGCCGACCTGCAGCGGGACGCGCGGCGCCAGCGACAGGTTGTGGTCGACTTCGACAACAACACCGTTGCCGAGGTCGAGGCGGAAGCGCTGGTGGGGTCCGTCGGTACCGTTGCCGTCGGGGAGCAGCGCCACCACGCGGCCCTGCGCGGTGACCTCGACGGTCTGGGCGGCGGCCAGCGCGGAGGCCACGGCCGCGTTGTCGACCTGCGGCTCTCCGCAAGCCACCAGCAGGGCGCAGACCAGCCCCGCCAGCCCGGCGCGCGACACCATCGTGTGCATGAGGCGGACAATAGCCGCCCCGGCGACTTCCCGACGACGAGGTTCCATCATGACCGACACAGGCGTGCGCCCCGCCGAGACCGCGGCGGAGCGGACCGATCGCGACCGGCTCTACATCGACGGGGCCTGGACGCCGTCCGCCGGCGGCGGCCGCATCGAGGTGCGCAGCGCCTCGACCGAGGAGGTCATCGGCACCGTCCCAGAGGGCACGCCCGAGGATGTCGACCGGGCGGTCAGGGCCGCGCACCGCGCCTTCCCGGCGTGGTCGCAGACGTCCGTCGAGGAGCGCGCCGCGTTCCTCCAGGCGATCAACCTGGGCCTGGCCTCGCGCATCGACGAGATCGCCCGGCTGATCGCGTCGGAGGTGGGCATGCCGCTCACCATGTCGACCGCCATCCAGGCCGGCCTGCCGGTGATGACCAGCGGCCAGATGGCGCAGCTGGTCCGCGACTTCGCCTTCGAGGAGGAGATCGGCAACTCGCTGGTGGTGCGCGAGCCGGTCGGCGTGGTCGGCTGCATCACGCCCTGGAACTACCCGCTGCACCAGGTGGTCAACAAGGTGGCGCCGGCGCTGGCGGCCGGCTGCACCGTGGTGTTGAAGCCGAGCGAGGTGGCGCCGTTCACCGCGTTCGTCCTGGCGGAGATCGTCGCGGAGGCGAAGCTGCCGCCCGGCGTGTTCAACCTGGTCACCGGCACGGGGCCCGTCGTCGGTGAGGCCATCGTCACCCATCCGCTGGTCGACGCCATCTCCTTCACCGGCTCGACGCGCGCCGGCAAGCGCATCGCCGAGCTGGCGGCGAGCGGGGTCAAGCGGGTCACCCTGGAGATGGGCGGCAAGTCGCCCAACGTCATCCTCGACGACGCCGACCTGGAGAAGGCGGTGCGCAGCGGCGTCAACAACGCGTTCCTCAACAGCGGGCAGACGTGCACCGCGCTCACCCGCATGCTGGTGCCGCGCCACAAGCAGGCGGAGGCGGAGCGCATCGCCGCCGACCAGGCCGCCAAGCTGACCCTCGGCGACCCCTTCGACGAATCGTCCCGACTCGGGCCGCTGGTGTCGGACGTGCAGCGCGACCGCGTGCGCGGCTACATCCGCAGGGGCGTCGAGGAGGGTGCGCGCCTGGTCGTCGGCGGCGCCGACGCACCCGCCGGATTGCAGCGCGGCTACTACGTGCAGCCGACGATCTTCGCCGACGTGCGGCCCGACATGACCATCGCCCAGGAGGAGATCTTCGGGCCGGTGCTGTCGATCATCCCCTACGACACCGAGGAGGAGGCGGTCCGCATCGCCAACGACACCGTGTACGGCCTGGCCGGGGCGGTGTGGTCGGGCGACCCGGCGCGGGCCGAGCGGGTGGCCCGCCGGCTGCGCACCGGCCAGGTCGACGTCAACGGCGGCCGCTTCAACCCCATGGCCCCCTTCGGCGGCTTCAAGCAGTCGGGGGTGGGGCGGGAGCTGGGCCGCTACGGCCTGGAGGAGTTCCTCGAGGTGAAGTCGCTGCAGCGCTGAGCCGAGCGCGGCGGCTGGCCGCCGGGGGCGATCCTGACTATCCTGGTGTCATGGATAGTCAGTCTGTCGTTGTCATCACGGGCGCGTCCGCCGGGGTCGGCCGGGCCGCCGCCCGCGCCTTCGCCCAGCACGGCGTCCGCCGCATCGGGCTGCTCGCCCGGGGCCGCGCCGGCCTCGACGCCACCACCCGCGAGCTGGCCGACCTGGGCGTGCAGGTGTGCGCCGTGGAGTGCGACGTCGCCGACGCACCGGCGGTCGACGCAGCCGCCTCCCGGATCGAGGAGGAGCTCGGCCCCATCGAGGTGTGGGTCAACAACGCGATGACCGCGGTCTTCGCGCGCGTCGCCGACACCACCGCCGAGGAGTTCCGCCGGGTCACCGAGGTGACCTATCTCGGCTTCGTGCACGGCACCCTCGCCGCGCTGCAGCGCATGCTCCCGCGCGATCGCGGCGTCGTGGTGCAGGTCGGCTCCGCCCTTGCCTACCGGGGAATCCCGCTGCAGGCGTCGTACTGCGGTGCGAAGCACGCCATGGTCGGCTTCACCGAGTCGCTGCGCACCGAGCTGCTGCACGACCACAGCGGGGTGCAGGTCACCATGGTGCACCTGCCCGCGATGAACACCCCGCAGTTCTCCTGGGTGCGCACCCGGCTGCGCCGCCATCCCCAGCCCGTGCCGCCCATCTACCAGCCGGAGGTGGCCGCCGAGGCGATCGTGTACGCGGCCTCGCACCCGCGGCGCCGTGAGCACTTCGTGGGCATGCCGACGGTGATCACCGTGCTGGGGAACAAGCTGCTGCCCGCGCTCGGTGACCGCTACCTGGCGCGCAGCGGGATCGACTCGCAGCTCACCGACCGGCCGATCCCGGCCAACCGTCCCGACAACCTCTTCGCCCCGGTCGACCAGGAGGCGGACCACGGTTCCCACGGGATCTTCGACGACCGGGCGCATCCGCGCAGCCTGCAGACGTGGGTGGCCGAGCACCCGGCGCCGGTGGTCGGAGCGCTCGCCGGGGTCGGCGCGGCGTGCGCGGCGGTGGCCAGGGCCGTGCGCTGAGGGTCGCCCGCGGCCGCACGGCACAATAGGGGCGTGCCAGCCCCCGCGCGCCTGCTCGCCATCATGGGATCGGGCGAGACCAGCCCCACGATGACGTCGGTGCACGTCGACCTCTTCGCCCGCCTCGGTCCGCCACCCGTGCCCGCGGTGATGCTCGACACGCCCTTCGGCTTCCAGGAGAACGCTGCGGAGATCGCCGCCAAGGCGGTGACCTACTTCCGCGAGAACGTGCAGCGCGAGCTAGGGGTGGCCTCGTACCGCGGCATGCCGTGGTCGGCCTCCGGCGACTACGAGACGATGCTGGCGCGGGTGCGCGAGGCCTCGTACGTCTTCTCGGGGCCGGGCAGCCCCAGCTACGCCCTGCGGCAGTGGAAGGACGGCGCGCTGCCGTCGCTGCTCGCCGAGAAGCTGGAATCCGGCGGCTGCGTGGTCTTCGCCTCCGCGGCCGCGGCCACCATCGGCGTGCTGGCGCTGCCGGTGTACGAGGTCTACAAGGTCGGTGCCGACCCCTACTGGCTCGACGGCCTCGACCTTCTGGCCACTCTTGGCATCAACGCGGTGGTCGTGCCGCACTACAACAACGCGGAGGGCGGCACGCACGACACCTCGCACTGCTACATGGGCGAGCGGCGGCTGCGCATCCTCGAGGAGATGATGCCGGAGGACGCGTTCGTCCTCGGGGTCGACGAGCACACCGCCTGCATCATCGACGCCGGCGCGGCGACGGCCACCGTGCGCGGCAACGGCGTCGTGACCCTGCGCCATCGCGGCTGCGAGCAGCGCATCGAGGCGGGCTCGGTGGTGCCGCTGGACGTGCTGCGCAGCGGCGCCGTGCAGCACCCCGCCGCCCCGAGCGCCGCGCCGTCCTCGGCCCCCGGATCCCCGGTCGCCGTCGCGCAATCCGTCAACCCCTTCGCCGACGGCGTCGACACGCGCCGCGAGCGCTTCGACACCGCCGTCGCCGCCGCCGACGTCGACGCCGCCCAGGCCGCCCTGCTCGACCTCGACGCCTACCTCTGGGAGTGGTCCCGCGAGACCTTCGCCACCGACGACATGGACCGCGCCCGCGCCCTGATGCGCAGCATGCTGGTCCGCCTCGCCGACCTCGCCCGCCTCGGCGCCCGCGACCCCCGTGCCCTGGTCGCCCCCTTCGTCGACGCCATCCTCGCCCAGCGCCGCGCCGCCCGCGCCGAGCGCCGCTTCGGCGACGCCGACGCGCTGCGCGATTCGCTGCTCCACCTCGGCGTGGAGGTCAAGGACACCCCTGACGGCACCGACTGGGAACTCCCCGCCGGCTTCGGCGCGGCCGGGTCGGCCCGGCGAGTCACGGACTGATCTCCGGAGGGAGGTCCAGAGCCGCCGCGACGTTGTCCAGGCCGAGCTCCACCAGCGAATCCCGGAACACACGCCAACCGATTGCACCGCCGAAGTTGATCCCGAACAGGACACCGGCGCGCAGCAGGCGCCGCACCTTCTCGGGCGGGATGCCGATCGCCGCCGCCACCTGCGCCACGGTCATCACCGTGTGCGACTCCCATGCGCGAGCCCGGCCGCGCCACTCCGGCATCGGCGCGCCCCGGCGATCACCGTCCGCGCGTGCACGCCTGAGGAGCATCGCGCCTTTGGTGGACTGGTTCGTCTGGGCGATCGCAGTGTGCAGGCAGAGCTGCGCGATCCGTTCCGCCGCCTCGACAACGCTGAGACTCCCCGCCCGCTGCATGCCGGTTCCTCCGTGGTGTGGGCCTTGAGAGAAACGGTGGCACAACAGTCGCCAACTGTATTTGTCTCCAGTCACAAGGAATTTGTACTGGCAGAAGCACCACAACGCAGCCGTTCCGCAACCCGTAGTGTGGTGACGCCGAGCCGCCGAGAGAAGACCTGGGCACAGGAGGTGGTGCGTCACAATGCTCCCAGCGCCGCAGTTCCGGGCGCTCCGCGACGAGTTGGACGCGGCGCTCTCGTCGCTGCAGCTGGCGCGCCGCTTGCTCGCCGACGTGATGAACGCATCGGGCGCCGAGCAACCCCAGGGAGGGTCCGGCGAGTCGCCGTCACCGTCCGTCACGGCACCCGGCCTCTCGCTGCGGTACTCGGGGATGACGGTGGCCCAGGCCGCCGTCGTCCTCGGCGTCGGCGAGGAGCAGGTTCGCCGGCTGCTGCGGCGCGGCGCACTGGAGGGCGTCAGCCTCGGGGGAAAGGCCGGCTGGCGGCTCGACCCCGCGTATGTGCGCGAGGTGGCGGCGCAGTGGTCCGCCCTGCGCGAGGCGCAGCAGGCGCTGCGCGCCAAGCAGTCCTCGGTGGGAGGGCCGAACCGGCCGGCCACGAAGCCGAAGCGGAGGGGCTAGGCGTCCAACCCGGCGCCTCAGGCATCATGGGGCGTCGCACAAGGCAGACGAAGGGACGCAGATGAACGAGTTCACCAGCTTCGAGGACTTCTTCCCCTTCTATGTCGCCGAGCACTCCAAGGCCGCGACGCGCTGGATGCACTTCGCCGGGACCCACCTGGGCGTTGCGCTCGGCACCTCCGGCATCGCCCGCCGCCGCTGGGGCCGGCTCGCCGCGGCACCCGTGGTGGCCTACGGGATGGCCTGGTTCAGCCACTTCGTCATCGAGGGCAACAAGCCGGCCACCTTCGGCCACGCCGCCTGGTCCTTCCGGGGCGACTGGAAGATGCTCGGGATGATGTGGACGGGGCGTGACGCCGAGCTCGCCCGCATCGCGGACGAGAACAAGCGCGAGCGCCTGCAGCTCGCCGCCCAGATGAACGTCAGCCCCGAGCAGGCCCTGGAGCCTGTCGCCGCGCTCCCCTGAGGCTCGGGAGGCGCGCGGCCGCTAGCCCACCGGCGCCGCCGACATCTCCCGCCCCACCGCGGCTGCGACCCGTCGCAATTCGGCCATCAATGACCCGAACTGCTCCAGGGTCAGCGACTGCGGCCCGTCCGAGAGCGCTTCGTCGGGCTGCGGGTGCACCTCGACGAGCAGCCCGTCGGCGCCGCAGGCGAGCGCCGCGAGCGCCATCGGCGCGACCAGGTGACGGTGCCCGGTGGCGTGCGACGGGTCGACCACGATGGGGAGGTGCGACAGCGAGCGCACCAGCGGCACGGCGGAAAGGTCCAGGGTGTTGCGCGTCGCCGTCTCGAACGAGCGGATGCCCCGCTCGCAGAGGACGACGTCGGGATTGCCCTGCGACAGCACGTACTCCGCCGAGAGGAGCCACTCCTCGACGGTGTTGGACATGCCGCGCTTCAGCAGCACCGGCTTGCCCGCCTGCCCCACCGCCTCCAGGAGGGCGAAGTTCTGCGCGTTGCGGGTGCCGACCTGGAGCATGTCGGCCCACTCCGCGACCACGCCCACCTCCGACGGCGTCAGCACCTCTGTGACCACCGGCAGCCCGGTCTCAGCGCGCGCCGCGGCGAGCAGCTCGAGTCCCGCCACGCCAAGTCCGCGGAACGAGTACGGCGACGTCCGCGGCTTGTAGGCGCCGCCTCGCAGCAGCAGAGCGCCCGCCGCGCGCACCCCGGACGCCGTCGCCAGCATCTGCGCCGGCGACTCGATGGCGCACGGCCCCGCCGCCACCACGAACTCGCTCCCCCCGAACACCGCCGGCCCGACCCGCACCTGCGACCTGGCGGGGTGCCACTCCAGGCCCACCATCTTGTACGGCTTCGACACCGGGATGGCGTCGACCACCCCCGGCAGCCCCACCACGTTGTCGCGGATCGACGCGGGGTGCGACCCCAGCACACCGATGGCGATGCGGTCCGTGCCCGGCAGCTCGATCGGCTCGTAGCCGTGCGAGCGCACGTGGTCCATGACGCCGTCGATCTCCGCCCGCGAGGCGTGGGCGTGCATCAGGATCAGCATGGGCGCAATGGTAGCGGCGCACCGAGCGGGCGCCCTGCATCGGCGCGGTGCACGACCGTAGGATCGTCGCACCGTGATCGCCACCGCGCTGCGGCGCCTCATCCCCGAGGACGCCCCCGCTCTCGCCGCCCTCCTCGACGAGGAGCCGCTGCAGAACGTCTACCTGCGCAGCGAGCTGCGCCTCGCCGGCCTGGGCAGCGGCCAGTGGTGGGGCGTCGACGGCGACGGCCGCATCCGGGCGGCAATGCTCGGCGGCCCGCTGGTGGTCCCCTGGGTCCCCCGCGGTGACGACGTCGACCGGCTCGCCGAGGCGCTCAGCCGCCAGCAGGCGCCGCGCATGCTGGTCGGCCCGCGCGCCCAGGTGCTGGCGCTGCACCGCGCCCGCCATCCCGCGCCGCCGCTCCGCGAGCTGCGCGACCCGCAGCCGCTGCTCGCCCAGCGGCGCGGCGGCGTCACCGCCGTCGTCCCCGCGGCGGAGGTGCGCAACGGCACGGCTGCCGACCTCGACCGCCTCACCGTCGCCGCCGCCGACATGCACCGCGAGGAGATGGGTGTCGACCCGCTGGCCATCGACCCCTCGGGCTGGCGCAGCCGGATGAGCACGCTGATCCAGCGCGGCTGGAGCTGGGTGTGGACGGAGGGCGACGAGGTCGTGTTCAAGGCGGAGCTGAGCGCCTGGACACCCGAGGCCGTGCAGATCCAGGGCGTCTACACCGCGCCGAGCCGTCGCAACCGCGGCGTCGCCACCGCGGCGATGGCCGCCGTCTGCCGCGCGGTGCTGCGCGAGGTGCCCGTGTGCACGCTGTACGTCAACCACTACAACGTGGCGGCGCGGAAGGTGTACGACCGGCTCGGATTCGAGCCCGTGGCCAACCTCGCCACCCTGATGTACTGAGCGGGACACTCCGCCGGCATCCCGGTGGTACCGTGCCGTCGATGATCGAGGCACGCGCCGACGTGACCCTTCCCGTCGGTCCCGCCGAGGCCTTCGCCGCGGCGACGGACCTGCGCCAGGCCGACTGGCTCCCCGCCGTGCGCGGCCTGCGCCACGTGGGCGGCCCCGAGAACGGCGTGGGCGCGCGCTACGAGGTCGAGGTGGGGATCATCGGGCGGCATCTCCGCGGCGTCCTGGTCTGCCGCGAGAGCGACGCGCCGTCGCGCGCGCTCTACGAGCTCGAGGACGGCATGGAGCTGCGCATCGCCCTGCAGATCCGTCCCGTCAGCGGCGGTTGCAAGCTGGAGCTGGCGGCGAGCTACGCGGTCGGCGGCGGTCCCTTCGGTGGCGCCGTGGAGCGGGCCACGGTGGGGGCGGCGCGGCACGAGGTCGCCCGGGCCGTGGAGAATCTGGCCGCCCGCTTCGGACGGAAGTCGCTCGCCGGCTGAGCACGATGTCCGGCTTGGACTGGGCTGACGACAGCCCCCTCGACGCCCTGGCCGCGCAGGCCCGCAGCTTCCCGCCGCTCCCCGACGCCGACGTCGCCGTGCTGCTCGGGCGCATCCACGACCGCGCCACCGACGCCACCGCGGCGACGGCCACGCTGGTGCGCCACAACCTCGCCGTCGCCCTCGACGCAGCGCTGGAGCGGCGCGACCGCGGGGTCGATGTCGGCGACCTCTACCAGGAGGGCTCGGTGGCCGTGGTCACCGCGGTCGACGAGTACGCCCGGCGCGGGGGTGAGCCCGCCGGGCTGCGCGACTACGTGCGCCGCGTCGTCGACCTCCATCTCGACGCGGCGGTCGAGCGCGAGGCGGAGGAGAAGGCGGCGGGCGAGGCCTTCGTGCGCGACGCGCAGCGCTACGAGCTGGTCGAGGTGGAGATGCGCCATCGCCTGGGACGCGCGCCGACCTCGGTGGAGATGGCGGCCGCGCTGGAGTGGAGCGTCGAGCACGCCGAGACCGTCGCCGAGATGCTGGTCGAGGCGCGCGCGCTGAACGACGAGTCGCTGCTGCCCTACCTCGACGACGGCGACGCCGCCGGCGACGACGAGGAGTAGCCGCCGGTGGACATGCTGGTCTGGACCGTCGCCCGCGGCGAGCACACCGCGCGGGTCGGCGAGGACGGCGAGATCGACGGCGACGCCGAGCTGGTGGCGCTGCTCCGCGAGCGGCTCAGCGAGCCGACCACCGTGTACCGGCGGGGCACGGTGCAGGGCAGCGGCGCGATCGAGCTCCAGCCGGGCGACCGCCGCTACGTCGTCGCCCGCATCCGCACGCTCTGCAGCGAGGACGAGAGCTTCGAGATCACGGGCTGCGACTGGCGCTGAGGCCTCAGATCAGCCCGCGCCGTCGCAGCACGGCCAGCGCCAGGGAGGACGACGCGGCCAGCCCGGCCAGCGCGTCCGCGCCGACCACGTACGGGCTGAGGTGCCCGCTGGCGTCCTCGGCGTAGCCGGCCACCGCCGCCGGCAGTGCGCTGAGCTGCGTGGCCAGGCTCGGCGTCGCGCTGGGGGCGGCGGGGCGCGCGCTCGCCGAGGGGCTGGCCGTGGCCGGGGGCGCCGGTGGGGGGCCGGTCGGCGCCGGAGGAGGCACCGCCGCGGCGTGGGTCGGCTGCGGCGTGCCGTCGGGGTCGTGCGAAGGCACCGGGTGCGCGGTGGCCGGGGGCGGCGGCGGGTCGGTCGGCCGGGGCGTCGGGGTGGGGCTCGGCGTCGGCGTCGGCCCTGGCGAGGGCGTCGGAGTCGGGCTCGGGCGGGGCGTCGCGGTCGGGCGCGGCGTCGAGCGTGGCGCCTCGGTGGTCACGGCGGCCGCCTGCACAACGAGGGGCGGCGCCGCGCGCGCACCCAGGCACGCGACGGCAGCCGTCGCCGCCGCGGCGGTTCCGAGCACGCGTCCCAGGCGCCGCGAAGCCACGCGGCCGCAACCGACCATCTCGGAGCCATCGTCCCCCGCTCGGCGCTCGCCTTCATCGGGTGCAGCGGAGTCGGGACGGCGGCGTTACCGGTCCGCGTGCCCCTCGTCGGACCCGCCCAGCCGGCGCAGGTCGTCACCCCGGAAGTCGGCGTCACGCAGGCCGGCGGTGGCGGCACCGCGGTGCACGGCGCGGTCGCCGAAGCGGGAGCGGAGCTGGTCGAGGACGTGGTCGAGGCGCTCGTCGCGCTGCAGCGAGGCGTCGAAGAGGTCGAGCTGCGACGCGTCCTCCAGCGAGGACACGCCGACGCCGAGCAGGCGCACCGGGTCGCCCGTCCAGCAGGCGTCGAGGAGGCGCATCCCCGTCCCGGCGATGAGCACGTCCGCGTCGGTGGGGCTGGGCAGGGAGACCTGCCGGGAGAGCGTGGTGAAGTCGCTGTAGCGCAGCTTCAGGGTGACGGTGCGGCCGCGCCACTCCCCCTGCCGGAGGCGGCGTCCCACGTCGGCGGCGAGATGGCGCATCTGCTCGGCGAGGACGGCCCGATCGGCGACGTCGTGGAAGAACGTCTCCTCGCGCGACACGCTCTTGGGACGCCCGGGGACGCTGACCTCGCCGCCGTCGACGCCCTGGGCGCGGTCCCACAGCGAGGTGCCGGCGTGCTCGCCGAGCCGCCGCTGCACCACCTCGCGCGGCAGGGCGGCCAGCTGTCCCAGGGTGGTGATGCCGAGCCCCTCCAGCGCCCGCTCGGCGGCCGGACCCAACCCCGGCAGGCGGCGCACCGGCAGCGGTGCCAGGAAGGCCGCCTCCTCGCCCGGCGGCACGACCACGAACCCGCGCGGCTTGCGCAGGTCGGAGGCCACCTTGGCCACCACCTTGCTGGTGGCGACGCCGAACGACGCGTGCAGCTCGGTGGTGGCGAGGATCTCGTCGCGCAGCCGGGCGGCGATGTCCTGCGGCTCGCCGAAGCGCAGCCGCGAGCCGGTGACGTCGAGGTACGCCTCGTCGAGCGAGAGCGGCTCGACGAGAGGCGTCACCGCGCGCGCGATGGCGAAGATCTGCGCCGACTTCTCGCGGTAGGCGGTGAAGTCGACGGGCACCACCGCGGCCTGCGGGCACAGCCGCATCGCGGTGGCCAGCGGCATCGCCGAGTGCACCCCGAAGCGCCGCGCCTCGTACGACGCCGCGCTGACCACGCCGCGGGTGGTGATCACCCGGCCGTTGGCGTCGTGCACGCCGCCGACGATGACCGGCCGCCCGCGCAGCTCGGGGCGGCGCAGCTGCTCCACCGACGCGTAGAAGGCGTCGAGGTCGAGGTGGATGATCGCGCGCGGCCAGGCGCCGGCGTCGGGCTGCATGGAGGGGATTGTGCGCGACGGCGGCGCTAGTGCGGCAGTGGCTTTGCGCCGCGTCTGCGGCGCCTCTGGGGAACGATCGCAGCGTCGCTGTCGGCGACCTGGTTGTAGACCTCGGTGAAGCGGCGGCGCGCCCGGAAGAGCAGCGACTCCACCGCCGACACCGAGAGGTTCATCGCCTGGGCGATGGAGATGTAGTCGAGGCCCTCCAGCTCGCGCAGGGCGAGGATGGCCCGGTAGCGCTGCGGCATGGTGTCGATGACCTGGCGGATGGTGTCGCGCACCTCGCCGGTCTCGGCCTCCTGCTCGGGGTGGCCGCGGTCGCTGCGGTCGAGGGTGCGGTGCAGCTCGTCGAGCGGCGAGCGCTGCTCGTGGTACTGCTGCTGGGTGCGGCTGCGGCGGTGCTCGTCGATGGCCAGGTTGGTGGTGGTGCGGTGCAGCCAGGCGCGCAGCTTGATCTGGCCATCGGTGGCCAGAAGCTGGCGGACCAGGCGGAGGAAGGCCTCCTGGGCGATGTCCTCGGCGCGATGGGAGTCGGAGATGACCCGGCGCGCCTGCATCTGCACGTAGCGGTGGTGGCTGCGGTAGATCTGCTCGAAGGCGCTGACGTCACCGGCGCGGAAGCGCTCGATGAGCGCGGCGTCGTCGTTCGCAGGCGTCGAGTTCTGGTCGCTTTCGACAACAACGGCGGCCGCCTCGATCACCGCTCTCGCTCCCTTCCGTCGATCCCTTCCTGCATCCCGCTGACCGCCGGCCCCTAGTCGCCCGGGCCGCCGGCCTCGGCTCCCGCCAGCGCCGGCACCCGCCCGCCGCGCCGCTGGTGCTCGTGCCACTCGGCGAGGTCGCTGTCACGCAGGTAGCCCGCCGCCATCAGCAGCTCGACGTAGGGCACCCCGAGGTGCGGCGCGGCGCGGCGCAGCACCCACGGCGGCGGGTTCTCCTTGTTCTTGTTGACCGCCTGGTAGAAGTAGATCTGGTTGAGGTCGCAGAGAAGCGCGAGGCGATGCAGCGAGATGCCGCGCTCGCGGCACTTCTCCTTGAGGTAGTCGCGGAACTCCACTGTCGGGGACCTCGCGCTCAGGTTCGTCCCACCCGCCGGACGGGATGCGCATTATAGCGATCGCCTAGAAAAGCGCTCCGAGCAAGCGCTCGCTCAGGCCAGGCCGAGGAGCTGCGGCAGGTCGCCGAGGCGGTCGATGACGGCGTCGGCACGGTCGTCCACGTCGTGGTCGTCGTTGTGCTCGCGGAGGCGCACGGCACGCATCCCCGCCGCGTGGGCGCCGTCGACGTCCTCCCGCAGCCGGTCGCCGACGTGGACTGTGGTCTCCGGGCGTGCGCCCAGGGCCCGCAGCGCGGCCGCGAAGATCTCGGGCGCCGGCTTGCGCCAGCCCACCTCGGCGCTGAAGACGGCGGCGTCGACCAGCGGCGCCAGCCCGACGTGCGCCAGCTGCTCGCGCATGCTGGCGGGGCGGTAGGGGGCGTTGGAGCAGATGCCGAGTCGCAGGCCCTCCGCGCGCAGCGTGCGCAGCACCTCCGGCGCCCCGGGGGCGACGTGGATCCCCTCCCACCAGGCGACCTGCTCCTCGTGCATGGCGCGGTCGAGGGTGGCGGCGTCGAGCCTGATGCCCAGGCCGGCGTAGGCGTCGCGGTGGGCGGCGGTGATGTCGATCTCCTCCAGGCCGCCGCTCGCCTCGTGGGCGGCCACCCGGGCGTCGACGCGGTCGTGCACGGCGTCGAGCAGGCGGCCGGCGTCCCAATCGCCGCCGACCAATGCCGCAATGCGCTCGTACGCGCGACGCAGCGCGGACTCGGGACGCGCGTAGGTGATGAGGGTGAGCCCGTAGTCGAAGAGGACGGCCTCGACGGGCCGGTCGCCGAGCCGCGCCCGGCTCATGCGCTCCGGTGGCGCTGCAGGGCGATGCGGACGGCCGCCGCGCCGGCACCGACGCCGTTGTCGACGTTGACGACGGTCAGCCCCGGCGCGCACGTCTGCAGCATCGAGAGCAGGGCCGCCTCGCCCTTGCCGCCGGCCCCGTAGCCGGTCGAGGTGGGCAACCCGATCACCGGGACGTGGACGAGCCCCGCCACGACCGACGGAAGCGCGCCGTCCATCCCGGCGGCCACGACCAGGGCGTCGACGTCGCCGGCGAGCAGCGTGGAGAGCGGCTCGAAGAGGCGGTGCAGCCCGGCCACGCCGACGTCGGCCACCTGTGCGGTGGTGCAGCCCGCGGCGTCGCAGACCATGCGCGCCTCCGCCAGGGCTTCGAGGTCGGAGGTGCCGGCGGCGATGAGGCCGACGTGGCCGGCCGGGCTCGCGGCGTGCGCCCCGTTCCCGCTGGCGGCGGGGGCGACCAGTCGGCAGCTGGCCCGGCCGTAGGCGACCAGCTCCGCACCGCGCTGCTCGCCGAGGCGGCGGACGGCGGTGCGATGACCTGCGCGCATGCGCGAGACGCAGGCCTGGCCGGTGGCCTCGAGGAGAACCGAGGCGATGCGGGCCACGTCCGCAGCCGTCTTGGGTCCGGCCAGGACCACCTCGGGGACGCCGCCGCGGCGGTGGCGGTCGAGGTCGAGGGCGGCCCGGTCCTCCAGGCGGGCGACCCGCTCGGCGCGGAGCAGGGGCTCCGCCTCGGCGGGCGCGAGCTCGCCGCGGGCGATGCGGGCGAGGATGTCCTGCACGGCGGTGTCAGCCCTGGGCAGGGGCGCCGCCACCACCTCCGCCACCACCTCCGCCACCCCGGCCGCGGCGGCGACCCCGGCGGTGGGAGCGGCGCGGACCCTGGCCGGCGGGATCCTGCTGGCGCGGCGGCGAGCCCGCCTCGGGGGAGCGGCGGGGTCCCCGCGGCGGCCGGGCGGCCGGTGGCGTGGCGGCGGGCTGCGGAGTGGCCGTGCCGCGCCCGGCGTCGGGCATCCCGCGGCGGCCGCGGCGGCGCCGGCTCCGGGAGGCCCCCTCCCCAGCGTCGGCGCGCGCTCCGCCTCGCTGCGGGGTGAAGCGGGCGAAGAAGGCGGCGACGGGGTGCTGGCCGCGGGGCCGTCCGGCCACGGCGTCGGGCGCGGCCGCGACGCGGGCGGCGTACTGCTCGAGCAGCTCGCTCAGGGGACGCTTGTCCTTCGAGGGCGGGGCGGCGGTCTCCGCCCAGGGCTGCAGCTTGGCGCTGCCCTCGGGCTCCTCGTCGGTGACGTCGGGGACCTGGTCGAGCACGCTCTCGATGGCCCGCTCGATGAAGTCCTCCGCGTCGGGGAGGGGTGGGGTGGTGCCGCTCACCGCACCCCCTGCAGCGCGGGCAGCCGCCCCGCCAGGGCGAGGCCCGCCAGCGTCTTGAGGTCGGTCGTGCCCGAGCCCACCAGCTGGAGGATCTCACCGGGCTCGAAGAGCCGCACGTCGAGCAGCTCGTCGGCGTCGGTCGAGGTCTCGCCCTCGGTGAGCCCCTCGGCGAGGAAGAACCAGATCAGCTCCCGCGAGTAGCCAGGCGAGACGCACGCCTCACCCAGCGACCGCCACGCGGCGGCGGTGTAGCCCGTCTCCTCCTCCAGCTCCCGCCGCGCGGTGGTGAACGGCTCCTCGCCCTCGTCGCGCGTGCCCGCCGGGATCTCCCACAGCGCCCGCTCCATGGCGTGCCGCCACTGCCGCACCAGCACCACACGCCCGTCCGCGGCCACCGGCACAACGGCGACCGCGCCGCGGTGGTGGACGATCTCGCGGGTGGCGGGCCGGCCGTCGGGCAGCGTCACCTGGTCTTGGTAGACCTTCAACAGCCGCCCCTCGAAGACGGTGCGGCGTTCCGCGAGGGTCTCGCGCAGGTGGTCGGAGCCGGCGTCGGGATCGAAGCTCACGAGCGCAAGTCTGCCCGAGTCCGCCACGGCCGCGCAGCGCGCCGGTCCGGGGCTCAGTGCCCCGAGGCCACCTTCTCGTAGGCCTCCAGGTCGAGCAGCTCCGCGCCGGCCTCGTCGACCTCTTCGAGGCGCATCAGCCAGCCCTCGCCGTATGGGTCACTGTTGACCTTTTCCGGGGCGTCGACAAGGGCGTCGTTCACCTCGGCGACGCGCCCGCCCACCGGTGCGTAGAGATCGGAGGCCGCCTTCACCGACTCGATGACGCCGAAGCGCTCGCCGGCGCTGAGGGTGCGCCCCACCTCAGGGAGCTCCAGGAAGATGACGTCGCCGAGCTGCTGCTGCGCGTAGTCGGTGATGCCGACGCGCGACCCGCCGTCGACCCACTCGTGCGATGCGGTGAAGCGATAACCACTGAGGTCGGGCATCGAGTCGGCTCCTCTTACGTGTTCGACGGGCGCTTGTAGAACGGCAGCGCCACCTGCTCCGCACCGGCGCGCGTGCCGCGGATGTCGACCTGCAGCGCGACGTCACCGGGCACGTCGCTGCGCAGCGACGCGGTGGCGATGCCGCATCCCAGGGTGAAGCTGTAGGTGCCGCTGGTCACCTCGCCGACCTGCGCATCCTCGTGCAGCACCGGCATGCCATGCCGCGCGATCGCACGTCCCGACATCCGCAGTCCGGCGAAACGGCGCGGCGCGCCGTTCTCCCTGATGGTGCGCAGCGCGCCGGCGCCGATGAAGTCGTCCTTGTCGAGCTTCACCACCCAGCCGAGCCCTGCGGAGAAGGGATCGACGGACTCGTCCATGTCCTGGCCGTACAGCCGCAGACCGGCTTCCAAGCGCAGCGTGTCGCGCGCGCCGAGACCGCAGGGCAGCATGTCGACGGAGCGCCCCGCCTCCCGCAGCGCGTCCCACACCTGGCCGGCGCGCGGTGCGTCGACGTACAGCTCGACACCGTCCTCGCCGGTGTAGCCGGTGCGGGACACCACGACGCCCTCGACCCCCGCCACGGTCGCGCCCCAGCCGTATGCGAAGGGACGCAGCCCCGCGACGTCGACGCCCGACACCAGCGGCGCGACCACGGACACGGCGCGCGGTCCCTGCACCGCGATCAGCGCCGTCTCGTCGGACGCGTCGTGCAGCGTCGCGCCGTCGCGCAGATGCGCGCGCATCCAGTCGACGTCCACCGCGCGGCGCGAGGCGTTGACGACGATCCAGCACTCCGCCACGCCGCGGTACACGACGAGGTCGTCGATGATCCCGCCATCGTCGTTGCACATCGCGGTGTACTGTGCGCGGCCTTCGCCGATGCGGTCGAGGTCGTTGGTGATCAGCCGCTGCACCGCCGCCACCGGGTCGGCGCCGCCGATGCGCACCTCGCCCATGTGGGAGAGGTCGAAGATCCCGGCGCGCTGCCGGACCGCGGTGTGCTCGTCGCGCATGTTCGAGTACTGGATGGGCATGTCGTAGCCGGCGAACTCGACCATGCTGGCGCCGAGGGCGACGTGGCGGTCGTACAGGGGAGTGCGCTGCGCCATGGGCTGCGCGAGTGTAGCGAGCGGGACCCGCCGCCGTGGACCGGCGGGCAGCCGTACGATGGCCGTCGCCATGACATCCGCCGGCAGCGAGTCGCGCCCGCCGTCGACCCGCCGCCGCCACCGCTTCTGCCCTGCCTGCGGCAGCGAGCTGACCGAGCGCGACGTCGAGGGTCGCGCCCTGCCCGCCTGCCCCGCCTGCGACTACATCGCCTTCCGCGACCCCAAGGTGGTGGCCGTCACCGCCCTGGTCGAGGACGGCGCGGTGTGGCTGCTCCGCCGCGGCATCGAGCCCTGCCTCGGCGAGTGGGCGCTCCCCGGCGGCTACGTCGACTTCGACGAGCACCCGAGCCACGCCGCCGCGCGCGAGTGCCTGGAGGAGATCGGCTGCCGGGTGCGCATCGAGCGGCTGCTCGGCGTCCACCACGCCGGCTTCGCGGACGGGGGGGTGGTGGTCATCGCCTATCTGGGCGCCATCACCGGCGGGCGTCCCGCGCCGGGGCCGGAGGCGCTGGAGGTGGCCCGCTTCCCCCTCCCGGAGGTCCCGCCGCTCGCCTTCGGCACGCACACCGAGATCCTCACCGCCCTGCGCACCGCCGGCTGAAGCGACGCGCCATGACGCGCGGCGTCGCATAGAGTCGCCGGGAGCGCGCGCCACGGGGTGTGCGCGCGAGAGCACGGAGAGGTTCTGGGTGGTCGCGCTGATCGTCGTCGTGGTGGTGCTGGCCGTGCTGCTGGCGCTCTGGTGGGTGCTCTACCGGCGTCCCCTCCCGCTGGTCAGCGGCAGCGTGACGGTGCCGGGCGTCGAGGCGCCGGTGACGATCCGCCGCGACCGCCGCGGCGTGCCCCACGTCGAGGCACGCTCCATGGAGGACGCCGCCTTCGCCATGGGCTGGGTGCACGCCCAGGACCGCGGCTGGCAGATGGACTTCAACCGCCGCGTCGCCGCGGGGCGGGTGTCCGAGTTCGCCGGCCAGGAGGGCCTTCCCGCCGACCGCTTCATGCGGCGCCTCGGGCTCGCGCGCGTCGCCGAGGAGGAGGTCGCGCTGCTCAGCGAGGAGGCGCGCCGCATGCTCGACGCGTATGCGCGCGGGGTGAATGCCGTGTGGGAGTCCGGGCGCCCGCTGCCGCTGGAGATGACGCTGCTGCGCCTCAGGCCGGAGCCGTGGAAGCCGGCCCACTCGCTGCTGCTCGGCAAGCTGCTGAACCTCGGCCTGGCGCTGAACATGGACAACGAGCTGCGCCGTTTCGAGCTGCTGCGCCGGCTCGGTCCCGAGAAGGCGGCGCAGCTCGACTTCCTCTACGTCGACACCAACCCGACCATCCTCGGGTCGGCGGCGCGCGCCGCGGCGGGCAGCTCGGGCGAGGCGCTGGAGCTGTTCCGCGAGGCGGCGCAGTGGATCCCGGCCGGCACCGGCGGCGCGGCCAGCAACAACTGGGTGGTCGACGGCACCCTCACCGCCAGCGGCCGGCCCATTCTCTGCAACGACCCGCACCTCCCGCCCAGCGCGCCGTCGATCTGGTACCAGGCGCACATCGCCGCGGGCGACGACTTCGAGACCACCGGCGTCACCCTGGCCGGCCTGCCCTTCCCCATCATCGGCCACAACCGTCGCGTCGCGTGGGGCTACACCAACTCCTTCGCCGACGTGCAGGACCTCGTCATCGAGGAGCTCTCGGGACGCGACGGCCGGCAGTACCGCACAGAGAAGGGCATGGTCGACGCTGAGCTGCGCAGCGAGCGCATCACCGTGAAGGGGCTGCCGGATCCCGTGGTCGAGGACGTGGTGGTGACGCGGCACGGCCCGCTCGTCGACCGCTACGAGGACAAGGCGGCGGGCATGTGGCGCGGGCTCGCGTTGCAGTGGACGGCGCTGAAGCCGGGAGGCGCCGCGGAGACGGTGCTGCAGCTGCAGCGCGCCTCCGACTGGCGCAGCTTCAAGCAGGCCTTCGCGCCGCTCGACGGTCCCTCCCAGAACGTCGTGTACGCCGACGTCGACGGGCACATCGGCTACCTGCTCTCCGGGCACGTGCCGGTGCGGGCGCGCGCCGCCAGCGGGCTGCCCGTCCCCGGCTGGACCGGCGACGCGCTGTGGAAGGGGGTGCTCGGCATCGACGAGGTGCCCCAGGTGCTCGACCCGCCCGAGCATCTCGTGGTCACCGCCAACAATCGCGTCGTCGGCCCGGAGTTCCCGCACCACATCGGCATGGACTACATGAACGGCTACCGCGCATTGCGCATCCGTGAAATCCTCACGGGCCGCAGCGGTCTGACCATGTCGGACATGGCCGCCGCCCAGCTCGACATCACCTGCCCGCCGGCGCGCGAGGTCGCCCAGCTCCTCGGCGAGGTGCGCTGCGAGCAGCCGCTCGCCGAGGAGGCCCGCGCCAACCTGGCCCGCTGGGACGGCGTGCTCGATCCCGAGTCGGCCGAGGCCTGCGTCTACGAGGCCTTCATGCGCCGTCTCACCCAGCACGCGCTGGAGCCGCTCTGCGGTGAGCACTGGCCGCTGGCGGCGGGCGAGCTGCCGCATCCCGTCTTCGGCATGGCGGGCAACCTGGTCGGCGGGGTGACCCCGCACCTGCTGCGCCGCTGGCGCGAGGGTGACACCTCCTGGTTCGCGCCGGGCGTGACCTGGCAGGACGTGGCGGCGCGCGCCCTCGAGGACGCGGTCGCCGACCTGCGCCGCCGCGCCGGCCGTCCCCGCAGGTGGCGCTGGGGCAGGCTGCACGCCGTCCCCGTCGACCACGTGCTGGGCCGGAAGCGCCCGCTCAACCTGCTCTTCAACGCCGGCAGCATCGAGATCGGCGGCGACACCGACACCGTGCTGCAGACGGCGTACGTCAGCAACGACCCCTACCGCGCCCGCGGCTGGGCGCCCTCGTGGCGGCAGATCCTCGACGTCGGCGACTGGGACGCCTGCACCGGCATCCACTTCCCCGGGCAGTCGGGCCACCCCGGCTCGCGCAACTACCGCGACATGATCGCCGACTGGACGCGCAACGCCCAGCAGCCGCTGGCCTGGAGCCGGGAGGCCGTCGCCGCCGCGACGCACGCCACGCTCGTGCTGACCCCCGCACCGGTGGCCCAGGTGGCGCCCTCCGAGCACGTCGCCGAGGAGGCGGCGTGAGCACCGGGTGGCTGCGCCGGCTGGCGGCGGCGGGGTGCGTCGGGGTGGCGCTCGCTGTTGTGGGGTTGGTCCTCGCGGGGGCGCGGTTGACGCCACCGGCGCCGATCCTTCCGCCGGGCTTCATCGCGGCGTCGGCGCAGGTTCAGCAGTCTGCCGACGCCAACAGCGCCTGCACGGTCAAGCCACCATTTCACACGCCCTGTCCTCCTCCCACCGCGTCGAACCCGTCCACGGATACCCCCACGTCCACTCCGTCACCGACGCTCCTCCAGCCCACGTTCACCCCGGCCCCGACCACGCCGCTGCCACCGACGGGCACCCCCTCGCCGAGCAGCACGCCTTCGACGCCGGCGACTCCGTCGCCCAGCCCCACGGACAGCGGCGCGACCGACTCCGGCACCGACACCTCGACGGTGTCGCCCGGGACCACGCCGGTGACGTCGCCCTCGACCTCCAACACGGCGACGCCGTCGAGCGGGGGTGGCGGCTTCACGCTGGTGCTGGTCGCCATGCTCGTCCTGCTCGGGCTCGGGGGCGGCGCCGGGTACCTGTTCTGGCGGCTCCGCTAGGGGCGTGGTCGACCCGCCGGTCCTGACGCGGCGCCGCATCTCCCGCGGCTGCGGCTGCCTGCTCGCCGGCGCCGCGGTGGTCGCCGTCCTGCTGGTGGTGCTCGCCGTGCAGGCCTTCGCCAGCCCCGACCTCGGCCCTCCGCCCGGCGGCGCCGACGACGGGGAGACCCAGCTGGCCATCGCCGCCCGCCTCGGCGGCTCGCTGGCGGGCCAGCTCATCGCCGGTGAGCATGGCCACGTCGACCTCAGCGAGCACGACCTCACCGTGCTGGTCCGCGAGCACGACCCCGAGCCGGCCCGCTTCCAGAGCCCCGACGTGCGCATCCGCGACACCCTGGTGGTGATCGACGCGCGCACGCCCCTCGGGCCCTTCAGCTTCGTGGCCGTGGCCCGGATGTCGCTGGCCAGGACCGAGGACGCCGGCGGGCCGCGGGTGTCGGCCACCTTCACGTCGACGCAGGTGGGCAACCTCGGCCTGCCCGACCAGGTGACCTCGGCGCTCCAGGACCACGTCCAGCAGGCCTTCAACCTCCAGGACCTGATGAGCGCCGACCCCGTGCTCAACCTCGCCCGCAGCGCCCTGGAGTGCGTGCGGGTCGGCGGCGGCGTGGTGCGGCTCGGCTTCCACCGTCCGGGCGCGGCCGAGGACCCCGGCGCCTGCGGCTGAGCCCGGCAGGAAACGGGTCGGTCACGAGCCCGTGTGGCCCGATTGCGGCCGTGGGGCCCTCCCTATACTCGGGCCACGCCCCGAGCCCCTCACCGATCGTTTCGCCCACCCGGGTCCAGGAGCCTTGTGAGCCGCCGCATCCTCGTCGTCGACGACGACCCCCGCCTCCTCCACGTCGTCTCGATGTACCTGAGCATCGAGGGCTACGACGTCGACACCGCCCCCAACGGCGAGGAGGGGCTGCAGCGCCTGGAGGCGCAGCGTCCCGATCTCGTCATCCTCGACGTGATGATGCCGGGCATCGACGGCCTGGAGGCCTGCCGCCGCATCAAGAGCGACCCCGAGACGCGGCACATCCCGGTCGTCCTCTTCACCGCGCTCTCGCGCACCGACGACGTCGAGAACGGCCGCGCCGCCGGGGCCAACCGCTTCATCAACAAGCCCTTCAGCCTCATCGGCCTGGGCGCGGTGATCCGCAGCTTCCTCTCCGAGGACTCCCCGGTCTCCGCCGTCGGCTGACCGCCGCGCCATGGTGCACAATCCGCGCCATGGCCGAGCCTCGCCTCACCCACCTCGACGAGAGCGGCCGGGCGCACATGGTCGACGTCTCGGCCAAGCCGCACACCGAGCGCGTTGCCAGCGCCGCGGCCAGCGTCCGCTGTGATTCGGCCACCTTTGACCTGATCTCGCGCGGCGACGCGCCCAAGGGCGACGTCCTCGGTGTCGCCCGCATCGCCGGCGTCATGGCGGCGAAGCGCACCCCCGAGCTGATCCCGCTCTGCCACCCGCTGCCGCTCACCGCCGTCGACGTCGACCTCCGGCTCGACCCCTCCCTCCCCGGCGTGCGCATCGTCGCCACGGCGCGCTGCACCGCCCAGACCGGCGTCGAGATGGAGGCGCTGACCGCGGCCGCTGTGGCCGCCCTGACCGTCGTCGACATGGCCAAGGCGAGCGACCGCTGGATGAGCGTCGAGGGGGTCGGCCTGCTGGAGAAGAGCGGCGGGAAGTCCGGCGAGGTCCGCCGTCCCGCCGACCGTCCCCTCTAGGGCAGCGAGGCGAAGTAGCCGGCGGCGGTGTCCACCAGCGCCATCGCCCGCGCCTGGTCGCGGCGGCGGCGGCGCACGAAGCGCGACCAGGGCTCTCGGGGAAGCGGGTGGGCGTGGCTCTCCACCGTCCACAGGCAGCCGCCGGTGGCGGGGAGGAAGCGGTGGATGGTCACCCCTCCCTCGGTGCGCTCCTGCACCTCCATGGGCGCTGAGCGGCGGAGCTGGACCCGCAGCGCCGTGGTTCCCGGCGCGGCCTCCTCGTCGTCGGCCACGGCGCACTCCAGCCACCCCGGCAGGTCCGGTCCCGCCGAGGCGCGGATCTGCGGCCAGATCACGGGCGCCGCGGCGGGGTCGAGCAGGCGGTCGGCGAGGTCGACGGGGTCACAGGGCACCAGTCCGGCGACGGTGAAGCGGCGCATCGGCTACCCGGTCCTCCCATGCGGGTCGTGCTCCCCTCGCAGGAGCCGCAGGCCGTGGGGGAGCGCCGGCCAGACGGCGTCGAGACAGTCGCCGACCCCCCGGGGGCTCCCCGGCAGGGCCAGCACCAGGCAGCGGCCGCGCACGCCGGCGACCTGCCGCGACAGCATCGCATGGGGGGTCGAGTCGAGGCCCCGCAGCCGCATGGCCTCGGCCATGCCGGGGACCTCGTAGTCGAGCAGTGGGCGCACCGCCTGCGGGGTGACGTCGCGCGGGGCCAGCCCGGTTCCGCCGGTGATCACGAGGAGCTCGGCGCCGTCGGCGGCGCTGGAGACCCAGGCGGCGATCTGGGGAGCCTCGTCGGGCACCATCCCCCGCGACACCACCGTGGCCGGCAGGCCGGCCAGCCGCGCCGCGATCAGGTCGCCGCTGGCGTCGTCGCGCTCGCCACGCGCGCCGGCGTCGCTCACCGTGAGGATGGCGGCACGGACAGGGGTTTCGGCAGGGGCGGGGCTCACCTGGCCCGTAGCCTACGACGCCTGCGGCAGTTCGTGATCCTCGTCGTCAGAACCGTCACCGGCGGCGTCGCGGCCGGGGAGGCGGCGGAACAGGCAGTCCTGGATCGAGTAGAGGCGGTCCATCAGGTGGGCGATGGTGATCCGGCTGCGCAGCTCGCCGCCGCGGCACTCGTCGGGGAGGGTGGCGTCGAGTGCCTCGAGCCGCTCCTCGAAGCTCTCGGGGACGCGCTTGCGCCCGTGGAGGTGCATCTCCTCCAGCTCGGCGATGAGCGCGTCGATGGTCCGCACGGGGAGCTCGGCGAGTCGGCGCTCCTCGCGGCGGCGCCGCTCGTTCCGCAGGCGGCGGCGGATCTCGGCGTTGGTCGCTTCCAATGGGCTCATCCACCAGTGGATACGGACGAGGTTGCGCGCCGGTTCATCCCGGGGGGAATTGCTCCGTTCTCGCCGGTGATGCACTATGGTTGTTGAAGCACGTCGAGCGGGGGGTCTGGACGAGTCGTTCTCTCCACCCCACCCGCCGTGGCAGCCGGCACGAAGCTGGGGTTGGAGTTCGGCAGATGCAGTCCCCGGGTCCGCATCGTCGCCGCGGACAGCGGCACGGGATGTCCGCGCGCGTCCCGGTGCGCACCCGCGCGCTCGCCGGACGGGTGCTGAAGCCGGGCCCCACCCGGCGCCAGATCGCCCGCTCCACCCGCGCAGCCGCCCGGCTGCAGATGCGCACCCGCCGGCGGCTCGGCGCCACCAGGCAGGCCGTTCGCACCGCCGCGCTCACCGTCAACGCCGCCATCGCCTCCCCGCCCGAGCGGCGCAGCGTCCACGCCTTCCGGCAGCGCCCGCTCGTCTACGGCGCCATGGCCGCCTACGCGGTGCTCTCCATCGCGCTGATGGCCACGCACGCGGTGGGCATCACCAGCGAGCACGCCATCCTCATCGCGCTCGTCCTCTTCTCGGTGGTCGGCAAGGCGCGGCCCTTCGTCTGGGACTGGCTGCCCTTCCTCTTCATCGCCGTCATGTTCGAGGACCTCACCGGGGTGGGCGCGCAGATCGCCGGCGCCGTGCACACGGCGGGGCCGATCGTCTTCGAGAAGACCCTGCTGGGCGGGGCGGTCGCCACCACGTGGCTGCAGGACCGCCTCGGCCACGGCACCTTCCAGCACATCTTCTCGACGGCGCTGGTCGTCGAGTACCTCTTCCACTTCGCCGCGCCGCTGGTCGCGGGGCTCTGGCTCTGGTGGCGGCACCGGGCGTGGTTCTCGAGCTTCGTCACCGCCTACTTCCTGGTCATGGCGATCGGCTTCATCGTCTACCTCCTCTTCCCCGAGATGCCGCCCTGGCTGGCCGCGCGCGAGGGGCTCCTGCCCCACGTGCAGCGCATCGTCGTCGACACCCTGCAGCAGCTCGGCGGCTTCGGCCAGTTCTACGCGGGCGCCGACCCCGAGCCCAACGCGGCGATGCCCTCGTTGCACGTCGCCGTGCCGATGGTCATCGCCTGCATGGTGGTGGCCGTGCGCGGCGTGCGCCGCACCAGCTCGTGGCTGTGGATGCTCTATCCGCTGAGCATCTCCTTCGGGGTGCTCTACCTCGGCGAGCACTACGTGGCCGACGCCCTGGTCGGGCTCGCCCTCGGCGCCATGGCCTTCGCAGTCGCAGCGATGGGGCGCAACTGGGGGCAGCGCCCCGCCGCCGCCGGCGCCACCCTCGATCGCGCCCCCCAGGCACGACCGCATTCCAGGTTGCACCTGCCGCTGTAGATTGGGCGGGCAATGAAGCTCGCCGATCTCCTCACCTGGTCCGCACACCTCGCCGGCTGCGACGAGGTCCCCGCCGACTCGCAGGTCTACGTCGAGGCCGACCGCGACGTCCGGCGCGTCCTCTTCGGCATCGACATCGACGGCACCGAGTTGCTCTGGGCGCAGCGCGAGGGCTACGACGCCGTGATCGCGCATCACCCCGCCGGCGAGCACGCCCGCATGGACTTCGCCAAGGTGGTGCACCGCCAGGTCGACATGATGGTCGCCGAGGGCATCGACCGCACGGTTGCCGAGGAGGCCGTGGCCTCGCGGCTCGACCGCATCCGCCGCGCCGACCACATGGGCAACTGGAACCGCATCGTCGACACCGCCCGGCTGATCGGCATGCCCTTCTGCAACGTGCACCTGGCCTGCGACATCATCGGCCGCCAGGAGATCGTCGACCTGCTGCGCGCCCGCGCCGGCGAGTCGACGCGCGTCGGCGACGTCATCGAGTGGCTGCTCGAGTTCCCCGAGATGGAGGCCGCGCTGTCCCGCCCCGAGACCTGGATCGGCGACCCCTCCAAGCCGCTGGGCCGCTGGGTGGTGGCCATGGCGGGTGGCACCAACGGCGGCTACCCGGTGTTCAACGAGTACTACAAGGCGGGGGTCGACACCATCCTCGCCATGCACATCCCGGAGGACGACATCCACCGGCTGCGCGCCGCCGCGCCGCCCAACGCCAACCTGCTCATCACCGGGCACATGGCCACGGACTCCATCGGCATCAACAAGGTGATCGACGGCATGGAGGACCAGGGCATCTCGGTGACCAGGACCAGCGGTATCATCGCCGGACGTTGACGGGACCCTGGCGGGCACGGGGGAGGGATGGAGATGCGCCGTGCGGCATTCGCGATGCTGCTGGCCGTCGTCGCCGCGGCAGTCGCCGCCTGCGGGAGCAGCACGCCGCCCGCCAAGCCCGCGCCGTCCGGACGGACCGACGCCGCAGCGGTGTTCGACGAGAAGCGCCAGGAGCTGATCCTCTTCGGCGGGGCCGACCGCGCCGGCCATGCCCTCGGCGACACCTGGGCCTACGACACCAAGGGCTGGCACCAGCTCGCCGCCGGGAAGCCCGGGCCGTCACCGCGTGAGGGCGCGAGCTTCGCGTACAACCCCGAGGCGGCCGAGGACGTGCTGGTGGGCGGCCACAACGGGTCGGCGCACGACGACGACACCTGGATCTGGAACGGCACCGCCTGGAGCCGGGGCGCAGCGCTCGACGCGCCCGCCCACGACGCCACCGCCATGACGGTCACCCTCAACCGCAGCCGCCGCCAGCTCGACATGGTGATGTGCTGCACCACCGGCGGCGCCGCCACGGCGATCGCGTACGCGGGCAACGGGCACGTGTGGAACCGGCAGGACCCGAGCTTCGCCGGCGACCCGCCGGTGACGCCCGGCGCGACCTGGCTCGAGAGCGCCTTCGACTACAGCACCGGGCGCGTGATGGTGGTGGGCCCGGGAGGGGCGGGCGCGCCACCCGTCAGCGCCGCCTTCGACGGCGTCTTCTGGAGCAGGCTCGGACCTCTCTCGGACTTCCCCGCGGGCGCCCATCCCCACCTCTTCGAGGCGCCGGACGAGAGCGACCTGCTCGCCGTCATCGACACCGGCCCCGGCGGCCCGGGGGTGTGGCGCTGGGACGGCCGGGGCTGGGTCGCCATCGCCGCCAAGAACCTGCCGGCGACGGTCGTCGCCACCGCGGTGGACATCCGCGACGGCGCCGGCCTGGTGCTCGGCGAGGCGTCCGGGGCGGCGGCCACGCCGTCCGTGCTGGCGTGGCACCTCGGCAGGCTGCAGGCGCCCAAGCTGGCGGTGAAGAAGCCGCTCGGAGAGCCGACCTTCGGGCAGGCCACGCCGAGCCCCACGCCGATCCAGGTCGTCAAGGCCGCCCGCGCCTACATGCCCACCCCGGGCGAGCTGGGGATCGCGGCCCTCCGCTACTCCACCCAGTTCCCCCCGGCGGCGATCACCGGCAAGGACGCCAACGGCGCCGGCGACGCCTACGAGACCGTCTACGACGCCCCCGGTCCCAAGCGCGTGGCCATCGACGTCTTCGTCATGCCCGACGACGACTCCGCCAGCAGCCTGGCCGAGGAGCTGGGGACGGGCTCCGGGGATTCCAAGGCGCAGGGCCAGGACCAGACCACCCTCGACGACGGCAGCACCGCCTACACCTTCAACGAGGTCGTCGGCAGCGGAGAGGCGCAGCTCTTCTCGGTGACCTGGCACGTCGGCCGGATCGTCGTCTCGCTCTTCGACCGCGACTACAAGGGCGCCATCACCCTCGACGACGCCCTGCGCATCGCCGAGATCGTCGACGCCAAGACCCACTGAGTGATTTCACGTTGCCGTTAAGCAGGCGGGCGTACGCTGCGCCTCGGTTCCCTCCCTTCCAGGTCCCCGGGCGGCGCCGTCCCATCCCACGGAGCGGGTGACGCGGCTCCCCCTGCCGAGCCGCCGCGACGGCGCCGCCGGGGATCGTCTCACCGGGAGCCCTGCCGCTCCCGGCGGGGATCCCCCTCCCGCGCGGCGCTGCGGCAGTATCGGCGCTGTGCCGAACCCCTCGCGCTCCGTGCGCCGCTGGTCTCCGCGCCTCGCCGCCGCCGTGGTGACGCTGCTGGTGCTGGTGTCGGTGTCGGCCTCGGGCGCCGCGGGGACGCCGTCGCCGCCCGCCGCCGCCCGCCCTCCGGCATCACCGTCGCCGGCCGGCGCGGCGCTGCCCTCGCTCGCCGCCATCGAGGCGCTCGTGTACGCCAACCAGTACGAGAAGGCCGACCGGGCCTACACCGCCCGCCTGTCGGCCCGTCCCGGCGACGCCGAGGCGCACGCCGCATACGCGCTCTTCCTGGCCTACAGGGGCGACCTCCCCCGCGCTCTGAGCGAGGCGCGAGCCGGCGTCGCCCTGGCGCCCTCCGACGCCCGGGCCCAGGCGATCCTCTGCCGGGCGCTCGACTGGAACGGATCGGTCGCCCAGGCAGCCGCGGCGGGTCGCCGGGCGGTGGCGCTCAACCCCGCCGACCCTCTCGCCCGGCTCTTCCTCGCCGAAGCCCTCGCCGACGGCGGCGACTCGAAGGCCTCGCAGTCGGCGATCGACGCCGCCTCGCGGCTGGCCGGCCCCTCGGCCACCCCGTACCTGCGCGCCGAGGTCCATCGCGAGGCGGCCAACCTGGCCCACGACGAGGGCGACGCGGCGGCGCAGATCGCCGCGCTCAGCGCCGCCGAGGCGGAGCAGCCGGCCTGGGCGGAGCGCGTCGTGGAGCTCGCCGGCGCGCTCTTCGACGACGACCAGGTGGCCAGGGCGCACACCGAGTTCCTCGACGCGCTCCAGCTGCGCGGCTCCGACGTCGGCCTCCTGCTGAGCCTCGGCGGCGAGGCGCTGCTCGCGGCCGACTACGGCGACGCCGCGACGGCGTATGGACGGGCCGGTCAGCTCGCGCCCGGCGACGTGCAGGCGCTGCACGGCGAGGCGCAGGTGGCGATGGACACGGGCGGCGACGCCGCCACCGCCGCGGCGGACCTCGCCCATGCCCTGCGGGTTGATCCCGGCGATGCGCAGGCCGCGGCGTACCTGCTCTACATCGCGCGCGACGTGTGGCACGACGAGGCGCGCGGGAGGGCCATGATCGCCGACGCGGTGGCCGGCGCCGAGGACCTGGAGCCGCTGCGCCCGCGCCATGCGGTCGCGGCGCCGGACGTCGACGCCATCCTGCTTGCGGATGCGCAGCGTGCCCTGGCGGTGGTGAACGCGACGCGGCAGGCGGCCGGCCTGCCCGCCGTGCAGCTCGACCCGCAGCTCAGCGCCGCGGCGGCCGCGCACAGCTTCTACTGGCTCTTCAACCAGGCCCGGCCGTCGCAGCAGGGCCTGGGCATCCACGGGGAGACGCCCGGCACGCCGGGCTTCACCGCGGCGGGGATCTACGACCGCGACCACGCCTACGGCTGGAGCGGCGGCGCGGTCGGGGAGGACATCACCCACACCGGCTCGCCCGAAGCTGCCGTGCACGATTGGGTGGACAGCGTGTACCACCGATTTCCCATCCTTCGACCCGACCTGCGCTTCATCGGCTACGCGGACGCGTCGATGCTCTCGCTGCCCATCGAGGACATGGAGTTCGGCTTCGGCGGCGCGTCTGCGGCGCCGGCCGCGCCGGTCCGCTACCCGGGCGCGGGACAGAGCGGAGTTCCTGCCATCTTCGTCGACAACGAGCTGCCCGACCCCGTGCCGGCAGGGGCGGCGCGGGTGACCGGCTATCCCGTCACGGTGACCTTCGACCCGCGCAGCATGGTGCGCATGTCGTCGTTCACCCTGACGGGGCCAGGCGGTGGCGCGGTGCCGCTGGTGGCGGTGCAGCCGCCGTCGGCGGCGACCGACAACTCGGCGTTCCTGCTGCCGTCGGCGCCGCTCACCGCCGGAGCCCGCTACACCGCACACATCGTGGCCACCGTCGACGGCGTCGGCTACGACTCCGTGTGGAGCTTCACAGTGGCGCCGGCGCCGCCACCGGGCTGAGCAGCGCGTCCCACTGCGCCAGCAGGGCCGCGCGCCGCAGCGGCTGGTTCCAGACGCGCGGGCCCGGGTGGTAGGTGGCGGCGAGCCGCCGCCCGTTCCAGGGGTGGGCCGTCCCCAGGGCCTCGTCCCACCGTGGCGCCCGGGCGATCCTCGCCAGCGCCGCGTGGGCCGTCCGGCCCAGCGCCAGCACCAGCGGGGGGTCGACCACGGCGATGGTCTCCGCCAGATGCGCGCGGCAGGCGCGCAGCTCCGCGGCGGTGGGCTCGTCGTTGCGGCCCCGGGCATCCTGCGGGTTGCAGAGCACCGCGTTGGTGATGAAGACGTCCTCACGGTCGAGCCCGGCGCGCCGCAGCAGCTGGTCGAGCGCCTCGCCGCTGCGGTCCCCGCTGAAGGGGACGCCGGTCCGCTCGGCGCCGTGGCGCCCCGGCGCGGTGCCGACCAGCATCACCACCGGACGCAGGCTGCCGTTGCCCTCGCCGAGGACGCGGCGCCGCCCCTCCATGCGGGGACAGGCGCGGCACCACTGGACACGATCGACCAGCAGCGCGAAGGCGTGGGCGGTCATCTCGAGCGCCGAGCGTAGCTCTGCACCCCGCCTTCGAGCCGGTACCCTTGCGGCCCATGCCCGACGTCCAGACCTCGATCGCCCGCGCCGTCCGCGCCGCGCTGGAGGCGATGGGCGCGGGCGCCGCGGTCGAGGCCACGGTGGAGCCCTCGGGCCGGCCTGAGTTCGGTGACTGGAGCAGTCCGGCTCCCCTGCGCGCCGCCCGGGTGCTGCGCCGCGCGCCGCTGCAGATCGCGGAGGAGCTGCGGGCGCGGCTCGAGGAGATGGGCGTCGAGCACGTCCGCGAGTGGACGGCGACGCCGCCCGGCTACGTCAACGCGCGGCTCGACGACACCACCTGGGCGCCGGCCGTGATCGCCGAGGCGCTCGCCCTCGACGCGGGAGCGCCGGTGCCGCTCCCCGGCGGCGCGCAGCCCGAGGCGGGCAAGACGCTGGTCGAGCACACCAACATCAACACCAACAAGGCGGCGCACGTCGGCCACCTGCGCAACGCCTGTCTCGGCGACGCGGTGTCGCGGATCCTGCGCCGCACCGGCCACGAGGTCGAGGTCAACAACTACATCGACGACACCGGGGTGCAGGTCGCCGACGTCATCGTCGGGCTGCGCGAGCTGGGCATGGAGGCGCGCGACGGCGAGCCCTACGACCAGTTCTGCTCGCGCGTCTACGTCGAGGTGATGCGCCGCTACGAGCAGGACCCCAGCCTGCTCGGCAGGCGCGTCGAGACGCTGCGCCACATCGAGGCGCGCGACAACGACGTCGCCCAGTTCGCCAAGGACCTCGCCCGCCGCATCGTGCAGGCGCACCTCGACACCATGCGCCGCTTCGACATCGGCTACGACCTGCTCACCTGGGAGTCCGACATCCTGGAGCTGGGGTTCTGGCGCAGGGCCTTCGAGATGCTGCGCGAGAGGGACGTGGTCGTTCATGTCGAAGAGGGCAAGAACGCGGGCACCTGGGTGATGCCGTGGGAGGACGCGGCCGCGCCGGAGGGCGACACGCCGGCCGAGGACGCGGATGCCAAGATCCTGGTCAAGTCCGACGGGGTGGCCACGTACACGGCCAAGGACATCGCCTACCAGCTCTGGAAGTTCGGCCTGCTCGGCCTCGACTTCCACTACCGCCGCTGGAACCCCGAGGACGCCCGCACCCCCGCCACCACGACCAGCGACGAGCGGGGCGCCGACCTCGACGGCACCGGCTTCGGCCACGCCCGGCGCGTGGTCAACGTCATCGACGCGCGCCAGGCGTACCCGCAGCAGGTGGTCAGGCAGGCGGTGCACCGCCTCGGCTTCCACGAGCAGGCGGAACGCTCCGTCCACCTCGCCTACGAGGTGGTGGCGCTCAGCCTGCACGCGGCCGAGGAGATGGGCCTCGACGTCGAGGAGGGCCGCACCATGGTGGCGCTGAGCGGCCGGCGCGGCATCGAGGTCCGCGCCGACGACCTGCTCGACGCCGCCGTCGCCCGCGTTCGCGACAAGGCAGAGAGCGACCAGGCGGCGCGCAGCCTGGCCGCGGGCGCGGTGCGCTACTACCTGCAGAAGTTCGGCCTGACCCAGATCATCGCCTTCGACTTCGGCGAGGCGCTGCGCACCACCGGCGACACCGGCGTGTACCTGCAGTACGCGCACGCGCGCGCCGCCGGCATCCTGCGCAAGGTCGAGGACGACGGCGCGCCGCCCCAGGCGCACGGCGAGCTCGACCCCACCGAGCGCGCCCTGCTGCTCCGGCTCGACGGCTACCGGGGTGCGCTGGCCGAGGCGGCGCAGGGCCTGGCCCCGCCGGTGCTCTGCACCTACGCCTTCCAGCTGGCCTCGGCACTGAGCGACTTCTACGAGCACACGCCGCCCATCGTCCGCGAGCAGGATCCGGCGGTGCGCCGCTTCCGCCGCGCCCTGGTGGCGGCCACCCGCGCCACCCTGGCCGACGCACTGGCCACCCTCGGCATCGCCGCGCCCGAGAAGATCTAGACAAGGGCGTCCGAAACCGGGAAGCCTGTCACGAAGCAGTGGTGATGGGCCCCGCGTCACGTCGCCGTCACGGTTCCTGTACTTCCCTTCATTCGACCCCCGATCCGACTTAACCAGCGGACCGCACACTTCGTCGGGCAAGGATCAGCGCGGTCCTCGCCCTGGGGCTGGGGGGCCCAAGGGCTTTGGAAGGCGCCGCACCTCGTCCAGACGGGCTGCGCGGTCCTGTGACTGGGGGGACGGCGGCGGCCGGAAACGGCCGCCGTCGACTTCCGGTCCCGTCCCTGACGAACTCGGGGACGGCTTGCTAGCCTGCAGTCACATGCCCGACGCGCTCCGCCTCATGGTCCCCATGTCGGCCCTGCGTCTCATGGTCGAGCCGCATCTGGGCGGCACCTATGCGCAGCTCCTGCGCCTGGCCCGCGCCGCCGAGGACGCCGGTTGGGACGCGCTCTTCCGCAGCGACCACCTCTTCCATCCCGCCCAGCCCACGCCCCCGGCGCTGGAGGCCTGGACCACCCTGGCCGGCCTGGCCCGCGACACCGCGCGCATCCGCCTCGGCACGCTGGTGACGCCGATGACCTTCCGCCATCCCTCGGTGCTGGCCCGCGAGGTGGCCACCGTCGACGAGATGAGCGGCGGCCGCGTCGAGCTCGGCGTCGGCACCGGCTGGTTCGAGGTCGAGCACTCGACCCTCGGCATCCCCTTTCCCTCGATGCGCGAGCGCACCGACCGGCTGCACGAGGCGGTCGAGGTGATCACCCGCCTCTGGACCGGGCAACCGGTCAGCTACCAGGGGACGCACTACCGCCTGGACGGCGCGGTCGCCCGGCCCCGGCCGGTGCAGGACCCGTTGCCGCTCATCGTCGGCGGCCACGGGGGCCGGCGCAGCACGCAGCTGGCCGCCCGCCACGCCACGGAGTACAACACCACCTCGACCGACCCGGCAGGCGCGGCGCAGACCTTCGCCGCCGTGCGCGCTGCCTGCGAGGCGGAGGGCCGCGACCCCGCGACGCTCCGCACGACGTGGATGGGCACGGTGCTGACCGGCCGCGACGAGGCCGCGCTGCGGCGGCGCCTCGACCGGTACGCGGAGTGGACCGGTGGCCCGGACGGCGCCGGCGACCTGCGCTCACGCATCGAGCCGACCAACGTCGTGGGTGTGTACGAGGAGGCGGCGGAGAAGCTGCGCGCCTACCTCGACGCGGGCGCCCAGCGGGTGTACGCCCGCATCTGGGATCTGGACGACCTCGACCAGATCTCGGAGATCAGCGAGGAGCTGCTGCCCCGCGCCATCCGCTGAGCCTCAGGGGAACGACCGCCCGATGGCCGCGATGTTGTTCGCCCAGTTGGGATCGCTGGCGTAGTCGACGTTCATCCCGCGCAGTGTCGGCCCGTGGTAGAAGGGCCCCGACGGCGACAGGTAGTTCACCGCCACCATGTGCGCGACGTAGTCGATGCAGGCGGCGAACGACGGGAAGGTGTACGCGTCCTGGTAGGGGTGGGCGTCGTCGGCGCCGTAGCCGTAGAGGTTGTGCTTGTCCTGCGCGATCTGCGAGGTGCCGAACGCCGACTCCTCGATGGCGTGGGCGAGCAGGTAGCGCGCGCTGACGTGGTAGCTCCCCTCCGCCGCCATGAAGGCGTCGCCGAGCCCCTGCAGCGCGGTGCCCTGCAGGAAGGCGTTGAGCCGGGCCGCGGTCTCGCCCGACGGCAGGGTGAGGTCGGTGTCGACGGTGAACTGCACGCCGGGCACCGGCGAGTACACGATCCCGGTGGGCTGCTGGGCCTGCTGCTGCTGCTGCTGGCGCTGCTGCTCCTCGCGAGCGCGCTCGGCGGCGAGCCTCTGCTGCTCCGCGTCGTACGCCTGCTTCGCGGCCACGGCGCTGGCCAGCGTCTGCTGCGACTGCTGCACGTTGGCCTGTGCCGCCTGCGCAGCGTCGGCGAGCTTCTGCTCCTCGATGCTGACCAATACCTCGGTGGTCGCGGCCTGCTTCTGCGCGGTGGCCAGCTGGGCGCGGCGGGCGGTGGCGTCGTCGAGCGCCTTCTGCACCGCGACCCGCGCGGCGGCGATCTTCTGCATGAGCTGCTTGCTCAGGTCGGAGATGTGGGAGAGGTCGCCCTGCCGCTCCAGCGCCGTGGTCAGGTCGGAGGCGCTGATCACGTACAGCAGCGGGCTGTCCATGCCCCGGACGTACGACGCCTTGAGCATGTCGGCGAGCTGCGCCTTGGCATCGGCGGTCTGCCTGTCCAGGCTCGCCACCTGGGCGTCGTCGGCGGCGATCTGCGCGTCGATGTCGGCGACCTGCTTGGTCAGCGCGGCGAGCTGTGCCTGGGCGGCGGCGAGGTTCTGCTGCGCGGCGCCCAGGTCGCTGTCGGCCTGCGCCTGCTGCTGCTTGGCGTTCTGCAGGTTCTGCTGCGCCTGCTGCACCTGCTGCGCCGGGTCCCCCGCCGCGGCGGCGGGGATGACAGGGATGGCGAGGAGGACGGTGGTGAGGACCGCTGCGGCGACGCGGCCGCGCACAGCGTGCACGCCGTGGGGGGACATGGGAGCCGCACTATCGCACGCCTGTACCCCGAAGGGCGAACGTGTGAACGGGTCGTCATCACAAAGTTGCGACAACCGATCAGACGTTCGGGCCGGGAGTGGCCGAAACGTGTGTTCGCCTTGTGCTGCCTCAGTCTCCGGCGACGGCGCGACCGATCACGTCGTCCAGGTCGAGCGGCTCGGGGACCTCGCCGGTGTGCACGTCGAGCGCGCCGTCACCGGTGACCAGCATGTCGAGCACCGCCGACACGTCGGTGGTCTCGGCCTCCTCGCCGGGCTCGTCGCCCCAGCGCCGCGCGTATGCGGCGATCGGCTGCCCGGCGTCGAGCAGGATCACGCCGGCGCCCTTCGAGGAGGTCACCACGCAGGCGGCGTCGCTGCCCTCGCGGCGGAGCAGGGCGAGCAGCCCGTCGAGGTGGAGGAAGGCGGCGTGCAGGCCGGTGAAGCGGGCGGGGCTGCGAAGCGCGAGTCCCAGGGCCACCGACACGGCGCGCGGATGCGGACGCACGGTGATCTCCACGGTCGGCCCCTGCTCCGGCGTGGGTAGGCGCAGCGGCGCGTCCACCCGGCGCTCGCCCTGCTCGACGTAGGTGGCCAGGATGCGGCCGTCGAGGAAGGCGACGGCGTCCTTGCGGCCGTCGCGGCCGACCAGCTCGGCGGTGCCGGTGAAGCGGTCGCCGGCGAGGATGCGGAGCATGCGGGGGGCGTCGGCGAAGGCGCTGCTGAGGCGGGCCAGGCGCGGGCGGCCGGCGGGAAGGGGGAGCCAGCGACCGGCTGCTGCGGCGGCAGCGCCCTCGGGCTCGAGACCGCGAGCGGATGCGGCGGCGGCGACGAGAGCCGGCTCGGGCTCGGGGGCGGCCTCCGGCGCGGGCACGTCCTCGGCGCCGACGAGCTGGGGCTCGGGGGCGGCCTCGGGGAGGACGGCAGGCGCAGCGGGGACGGGCTCTGGCTCGGGCTCGGCGGCGGCGACCTGTTCGACCGGTTCCGCGGCCACCGGTTCGGGGGCCGGGGCCTCCGGCAGCACCTCCGGTTCGGCAGCCGGGGCTTCCGGCGCTGCCTCGGCGGCCGCCACCGGCTCCGGCTGCGACTCCGGTGTTGCGAGCACCTCCTCCTCGGCGACCACGGGTGCGGGCTGGCCCTCCAGCATCGGCTCCGCGACGGGGACCAGCTCCTCCGTCGCCGCCCACTCCTCGGCGGCACCCGCCGGCTCGGCATCCGATGCCGCGCCGACCAGCTCCGCCTCCTCGGCGACCGGTGCCTCCTCAGCCGCTGCGGGAGCCTCGGCCGCGGGCGCCTCGGCCTCGGCCGCGGCCGCTCCGTTCGCCCCGGCGCCCACCAGCTCGGCGGGGGCCTCGGCGACCGGCACCGCCGCCATGACGTCCTCGATGTCCTCGTCCACCGCCCCGGCCTCGTGCAGCCGCCGCCGCAGCTCCGCGGCGCCGGAGGCGGTCACCTGACCCGACGCGGAGCCGTCGAACACCAGCGCCATCAGCGCCCCGATGTCGTCGAGGTCCTTGACCACCGAGGGCACCCGGTCCATCCCCGCCGAGCGGGCAGCGGCCACGGTGCGGTGGCCGGTGACGATCTCGAAGCGCCCGCCGACCCGTGGCCGCAGCAGCACCGGCTCGACGACGCCGACGGCCTGGATGGCCGCCAGGGTCGCCTCGAGGGGCGCCTGGCCGACGCGCTCCGGCTCCCAGCCGTCGTCGATCAGCCCCACCTCGACCTGGTCGATCGAGCTGGAGGTGCTGGGCGCGAGCCACTGCTCCAGGGTTCCCGTATCCTGCGCCGCCGGCTTGGCGGACTTCGAGGACGAGCGTCCCGACCCGCCCGAGCCGGAGCTGCTCCGCGGCTTCGACTCGCGCTTCGCCCCCCCGGTGGAGGACGGGGATCCCGGGGACTCCGGAGAGGAGGCGTCGCGGCGCTTGAACGACGGCATGGGACGGGCTAGCTGTCCGCGCTCTGGGCCGCGGTCATCACGGCGCGGAAGCGGCGGATGACCTGGGGCAGGAGGTTGACCGCCATCAGCGGGTAGTCGAGCAGGAGCTGCTTGAAGCTGCCGTTGGGCAGCCCCAGGGTGCGCAGCCGGTCGAGCGCCCGCACCGACGCGGTGCGGGGGCCGCCGTCGAGGACGGCCACCTCGCCGAAGAAGTCACCGGGACGCAGGGTGGCGATCACCTTGCCGTCGTGGATGACCTCGGCGTTGCCCTCGAGGATGAGGAAGAACTCCATGCCGCTCATCCCCTCGGTGAGGACACCGTGCTCGGGGAGGAAGGTCTGCTCGTCGAAGCGCTCGGCGAGGCGAGTCAGGTCCTTGCGGTCGAAGCCTGCGAAGAGCGGCAGCCGCTCCAGCGCGGGGACGACGTCGTCACGTACCGTGCCCATGTCGGTGAGGGCCCTCCCTGGTGATGCGGTGCGGCGCCTGAGCGTACCGTCTTTGCCCGCGATCAGCGCAGATCATGACTCCGGCGGCGCCGCCGCTGCCGCAGGGTCAGGAGGCCTTGCGCGAGAGGAGCTGCTTGCGGACCTCGGCGGAGCGCGGCACCAGCCTGACCGCGTGGCGCGGCCCGCACTCGGTGCACTGGCTGTGCCCGCCCAGCGGCTGGCCGTTGGCGTCGTAGTACACGACCGACAGTCGCGTGGCGCGGCACCGAGGGCACTGGTCGGGCGAGCTCATGCTTCCATCTCCTGGGGCGCGAGGGTTGGGGCGGGCTCTCCGAATCATGGCATGGCGGCGCCCCGCGCGGGCCTCCCTCGTGTCGGGGGCGGTAGGGTCGCCTGCGATGGACGAGCCACGCCTGCGCGCCTACCTCGACGAGCTCGACCGCTGGAACGTGCGCATCAACCTCACCGCCGTCCCCCGCGAGCACGCCTGGGACCGCCACGTCGCCGAGGTGCTGCCGCTGCTCGACGCCGTCGCCCCGCCACCGGCCGCGCGGGTGATCGACGTCGGCGCCGGCGGCGGCGTTCCCGGCGTGCCGATGGCCATCCTCCGCCCCGACCTGCGCGTCACCCTGCTCGACTCCGACCGGCGCAAGGCGGCCTTCCTCACCCACGTCGCCGGTGCGCTGCAGCTCGCCAACGTCGAGGTGCTCGACGCACGCGCCGAGGACGCCGCGCATCGCCAGGACTTGCGCGAGCGGTTCGACGTCGCGGTGTCGCGCGCGCTGGCCCCGCCGCCCGTGATGTGTGAGCTGCTGCTGCCATTCGTGCGCGTCGGCGGCGTCGCCGCCACGCTGGTCGGCGATGCGCTGCAGGCCGTCCGCGACTGCGACGCTCCGGCGCGCCTGCTCGGCGGTGCCACGCCGCGCAGCGCCCCCGGTGACGTGGTGCTGATCGACAAGGTGCAGCCGACGCCCGCGCAGTACCCGCGGCGCGCCGGGGTCCCCCTGCGAAAGCCGCTCGGCTGACGCGCCGGCCCTAGGCGGTCGATCCCTGCCGCGCCAGCCGGTCGCGCACCGCCTGCTCGGCGACGGCGCGCTCGTCCCACGGCACGGGCCCGGCGGCCAGGATCATCGTCGACTCGTGGCCCTTGCCGGCGAGCAGCACGGTGTCGCCGGGCGCCGCGTGGTCGACGGCGAAGCGGATCGCCTCGCCGCGATCGGGGATGAGGAACAGCTCCTCACCGTCGCGATGGGTTGCGTCGCGTGCGCCGCCGGCGATCTGCTCGACGATGCTCCGCGAGTCCTCCTCGCGCGGGTCCTCGTCGGTGACCACGATGCGCTCGCACAGCTCGGCCGCGACGCGCCCCATCGCCGGGCGCTTGGCGGTGTCGCGCCGGCCGGCGCTGCCGAACACCGCCCAGAGCCGCCCGCCGGTGGCGGCGCGCAGCTCGCTGAGCACGGTGCGCAGCGCCTCCGCGGTGTGCGCGTAGTCGATGACCACGCTGAACGGCTGGCCGAGGTCGACGCGCTCCATGCGTCCGCTCACCCGGTCGAGCGCCGACAGCCCGCGCACCGCACCGTCGAGCGACGCGCCGGTGCCGCACGCCGCGGCCAGCGCCGCCAGCGCGTTGGCGACGTTGAAGCGTCCCGCCAGCCGCAGGTCGACGTCCGCCTCGCCCCACGGCGTGAGCGCCGAGAAATGGACACCACTGGCATCAACGCGCACGCCCCGGGCGACGAGGTCGGCGCCCGCGTCGCCGCCCGAGCTGTAGCTGAGCCGGCGGTCGATGGGCATGGCGTGCAGGGTGGGGAAGGCGAAGTCGTCGTCGCGGTCGAGGACGGCGAGCGCGCCGTGGCGCTGCGCGGCGCGGGTCAGCAGCGACGCCTTGGCGGCCAGGTAGGCGTCGCGGGTGCCGTGGAAGTCGAGGTGCTCGCTGGTGATCCGGGTGAACACCGCGCAGCCGAAGTCGACGGCGTCGACGCGGTGCAGAACCAGCGCGTGCGACGACGTCTCCACGGCGACGTGGGTGGCCCCGGCGTCGAGCGCGGTGCGCAGCCGCTCCTGCAGGTCGGCGGACTCCAGGGTGGTCTGCCGCGAGGTGTTGGGCTCGATGCGGTCGCGCAGGCGGAAGTCGACGGTGGTGAGGCTCCCGGCCGCGATCCCGGCGCCGCGCCACGCCGCCTGCAGCATCGTGGTGGTCGTCGTCTTGCCGTCGGTGCCGGTGACGCCGGCGACGGTGAGGGAGCGCGAGGGGTGTCCCTGCAGCGCCGCGGCCAGGGGCGCCAGGGCGCGCTGCGTGTCGCGGACCAGGACGAGCGGGACATCCGCTGGCAGCGGGGGCTCCGGCGCGTGCTGGGCCACCACCGCCACCGCTCCCGCCTCCACCGCGGCGAGCGCGTGGCGATGCCCGTCGGTGTGCTCCCCGGGGACGGCGACGAAGACCGCTCCCGGCACGACGCGGCGCGAGTCGTAGGCCAGGCCGGTGACCCGCAGGTCGGCGGAGCCGGCGGGGGCGTCGGGGAGGCCGGCCTCGTCGAGGAGCGCCCCGAGGGTGGTGGTCACGCGCCAAGCCTAGGGGCTAGCTGGCGTTCTCCACCGGGGGCGGGGCCTCAAGGGCGCGCCGCGCCTGGGTGTCGAGCACCAGCCGGTAGCCGGCGCCGCGCACCGTCTCGATGATGCTCGGGTGCTGCGGGTCGCGCTCCACCTTGCGGCGCACCCGCGAGACGTACAGCTCGGCCTGGCCGCTGCGCGAGGCGTAGCCCGGTCCCCACGCGCCGGCGGCGAGCTCGCGGCGGCTGAAGGTGCGCCCGGGCTGGCGCAGCAGGAAGGCGAAGAGCTGCCACTCGGTCTGGCTGAGCTGGCGGCGGCGGCCGTCGCGCTCGACGGTGCGGCGGTCGGGGAAGACCTTGAGGTCCTGGACGCCGATGGGATCGGGCGGGGGCAGCAGGGACGTCGACGGGCTGCCGGCGGGGCCGCGGCGGAGCACGGCCTCGACGGCGACCTTGAAGACCTCGGGGTCGAAGGGCTTGGGCAGGTCGTAGTCGGCGCCGCTGCGCAGCGCCGCCTTGGTCTCGTCGGCGCTCTGCACGAAGGCGAGGATCGGAGTGTCCACCGCCTGGCGCAGCATGCTGAGGGCGGCCTCGCCGTTGTCGAGGTCGCCGAAGCTCACGATGATGAGGTCGGCGGCACCCTCGCGCAGGCTGGCCACCAGCTGGTCATAGGTCTCGTGGACGCTCACCTGGTAGCTGTCGTCGTCGAGCAGGCAGTCGATGACGCTGCGGTACTCGGCCGAGGGCTCGTAGGCGACGATGCGCTGGCTCATTCGGCGCCGAATTCTCCCATTCGATCACAACGCCCCAAGGCGTCCCGGCGACTTCGCGGGCCCAACTGTCCGAACTGACAGTGCCCGGCGCTCCTTTCTGTCCGCCCCTGTCCGTGGCTGGGTGCCGCCGCCATTCCCGTTCTGTTGATCGAAGCACAGTTGCACCAGGTCGAGGTGGGCACTGGGGGCCGCAGCCGGGTCCACGTCGAGCGGCCGCTGTGAGGCGGCGCAACCCTCCCTGGTTGACGACGCGGCACTCGGGGAGCTCCCGGCATCCCCTGGGCCGGCCGGCGGCGTCCCAGCGCCTGCATTGGTGAACGACACGCGCTGCGGAACCTTGCGCTGCCTGACGCGCTCGGGCGGGCTCTACTGCGTGGCCGGCGGGACGGGCATCCCCCGGTCGTCGAGCGTCCAGTGGGGGTTGTGGGCGACCTCCCAGGCGTTGCCCTCGGGGTCGGCGAAGTAGCCGGAGTAGCCGCCCCAGAACATCGCCCGGGGCTCGTGCAGGAGCGACCCCCCGGCCGCCACGGCGGCGGCGATGGCGGCGTCGACCTCGGCCTCGGAGGCGACGTTGACGGCCAGCGAGAAGTGGCGGAACCCCTCGCCGGCCTGCGGCCCGCCACCCGCCTCCTGGCTCAGCTCCCGCCGCGGATAGAGGGCGAGCAGCGCGCCGGCGGTGTGGAAGAGGCAGAAGTCCTTCTCCTCGACGGCGATGGGCCAGCCGAGGGCCACGTAGTAGGCGCGCAGCCGGTCGAAGTCGACCGTTCCCAGCGTGACCAGGCCGAGGCGAGCGGGGATGGACATGCGGTTGGCTCCATGTCGCGGGGGGTACCACGGATTGTTGACTTTTCCGATCCAGTTTTGACGCCACGCCCGGGCGGGCCCTAGACTGGACCGTCCACAGTCCCGAAGGATCGAACGAGAAAGATGCCCCAGAGTTCCAGAGACCTGCTCGCCGCGGCCCGTGCCGTGGTGCCCGAAGTGTCCGCAGAGGACGTCCACCGGCGGGGTCGGGACGGCCACGTCCTGCTCGACGTCCGCGAGCGCAACGAGTTCGACGAGGGCTACATCCCCGGCGCCGTCCACCTCAGCAAGGGCTTCCTCGAGCTGCAGGTCGAGGACCGCATCCCCGACCGCTCCACCCCGATCACGGTCTACTGCGCCGGCGGCGTGCGCTCCCTGCTGGCGGCGCAGGCGCTGCAGACGATGGGCTACGAGAAGGTCGAGTCGATGGCCGGGGGCTTCGGCGCCTGGAAGCAGAAGGGCTACGAGTTCACCGTCCCCAAGCTGCTCACCCCCGAGCAGAAGATCCGCTACTCGCGGCACCTGCTCGTTCCCGAGGTGGGCGAGGAGGGGCAGCAGAAGCTGCTGCAGGCGCGCGTCCTGCTCATCGGCGCCGGTGGCCTGGGCGCGCCCGCGGCGCTCTACCTCGCCGCCGCCGGCGTCGGCACCCTGGGGCTGCTCGACTTCGACACCGTCGACATGTCCAACCTGCAGCGCCAGGTGATCCACACCAACGACCGCATCGGCATGCCCAAGACGGAGTCGGCGCGCATCCAGATCAACGCGCTCAACCCCGACGTCAAGGTCGTCGAGCATCGCGAGATGCTGAGCAGCGAGAACGCGCGCGAGATCTTCGAGCAGTACGACATCGTGGTCAACGGGTGCGACAACTTCCCCACCCGCTACCTGGCCAACGACGTCGCGATCTTCACCAGGAAGCCACTGGTGGACGGGGGCATCTTCCGCTTCGAGGGACAGGTGACCACCGTGCTGCCGCACGCGTCGCCCTGCTACCGCTGCCGCTACCCGGCGCCGCCGCCCCCGGAGGAGGCGCCGTCCTGCGCCGAGGCGGGCGTGCTGGGGATCCTGCCCGGCATCGTCGGCATCCTCCAGGCCACCGAGGTGGTGAAGCTGATCATCGGCCACGGCGAGCCGCTGGCCGGCCGGCTGCTCCACATCGACGCGCTCGACATGAAGTTCCGCGAGTTCCGCGTCCCGCGCGACCCGCACTGCCCGGTCTGCGGGGAGAACCCCACCATCACCGAGCCCATCGACTACGAGGGCTTCTGCATGGTGCCCAACGGGGTCGCCGCCGACGGCGCCGCGGAGCTGGTCTCAGCCCACTGAGTCCAGGAAGGCCCGGAGCCGCGCGTTGAAGGCGTCCCAGCGCTCCAGGTTGGTGAGGTGCCCCGCGCCGTCGATCACCTCCAGCTGCGCGCCGGGGATCCCCGCGGCGATGAGCTCCGCCTCGCCGGGCGGCGTGGTGGTGTCTTGCGACCCGACCAATACCAGCGTGGGCACGCTGATCGACGGCAGCAGCGGCGTCGAGTCGGTGCGCTGCGCCATCGCCTCCTGAGCGGCGGCGACGCCCGCCGGGGTGGCGCGCGACATGCGCCCGCGGACGGGGTCGGCGATGTGCGCCTCGGCCAGGCTCTGCGGCGCCAGCAGCCGCACCATGTAGGTCTCGACCACCGCGGCGACGCTCTCCTCGCGCCGCACCGACTCCGCCATGGCCAGCCGGTCGGCGCGCGCCTGGTCGCCGTCGGCGCCCGCGCGGGTGTCGCAGAGCACGAGCGCGTTCACCCGCGAGGCGAAGCGGCGCCACAGCGCGAAGGCGGCGTAGCCACCCATCGACAGCCCGACGACGGTGGCCGTCTCGATCCCGCGCGCGTCGAGCGCGTCGACGGCCGCCGCGGCGACGTCGTCGAGGCTGAACCCGGCGGCCGGCGGCGGCGAGCAGCCGAAACCCCAGACGTCGGGACGGAGGCAGCGGTATCGGCCAGAGAAGGCAGCAACCTGGTGGTCCCACATCGAGCCCTCCAGCGGGAAGGCGTGCAGGAAGAGGAGGGCGGGGCCGTCGCCGGTGTCGTGGACGTGCAGCGGTGGCAGCGACACGCGGACGATGCTACTGCGCCGCCTGCCCCTCCTTCCTGGGCGGCGGACCCTGCAGCGGCAGCACCAGGGTGAAGGCGCTCCCCGAGCCCGCCGCGGAGCGGACGGTGATGTCGCCCCCGTGCAGCCTGGCCAGCTCGCGCGCCAGGTAGAGGCCGAGGCCGGTCCCCGGGATGTTCGAGTTCTCGCGGGTGACCAGCCGTCCGAAGCGGGAGAAGAGACGTGGCAGGTCGGCCTCGGCGATGCCCAGGCCGTGGTCCCACACCGACACCACGGCCTGCTCCTCGTCGTCGTCGACGCTCACGAAGCACTGCACCACGCCGCCCTCCGGCGAGTACTTCACGGCGTTCTGCAGCAGGTTGGTGACCACGATGCCGATGCGCACCGGGTCGGCGATGACGCGCACCGGCTCGCGCGGCGGGGTGTAGAGGATCTCGTGGCGCTCGGTGGCCAGGGGGGTCACCGCGTCGACGGCGCGCTGCATGACCTCGCCGATGTCGACGGTGGAGAGCGAGAGCGTCAGGCGCGACTCCTCGAGCCGCGCGGTGTCGAGCATCTCGTTGACCAGCGTGTTCATCTCGCCGACCTTCTGCAGGAGCACGGGCGCGACGCGCCGCATGTCGACGGAGTCGAGCGTTCCGAAGGAGCCGTCCTGGACCATCGAGGCGTAGCCGCTGACCACGCCCAGCGGTCCGCGCAGCTCGTGGGAGGCGACGTTGAGGAATTGCGACTTGACCCGCTCCAGGCTGGCCATCCGCTCGCCGTGCTCGCGCTCGCGGACGACGCGCTCCAGGACGCGGTGCTGCAGCAGGCCGACGATCAGCGCCGCCGCCAGCGCGCAGGGGATGAAGGTGAGCACCTGCTCCGCCCCGTCGGTGCTGTAGCGCAGCGGCCAGAGGGAGCTCGACGCGTGCACCGCCAGGTAGCCCGAGCCGGGCAGGACGGCGGCGATGCCGGCGCGCGTGCCGGCCAGGAAGGCTCCGATGACCACGGCGACGAGCAGCGGCGCCGCGACCGCCGAGACCGGCGCGACGAAGTGGTCGACGCAGGCGAGGATGGCCACGGCCAGCGCCGAGGGGGTGACCCCGAGCGCCAGGCGCGCCGCCAGGGTCCCCCGCGAGGGCACGCGAAAGCGACGGTGCTTGCGGGCCGGCGCCGCGATCCCCGCGGCCTCACCGGCGTCCCCAGGCACGACCCTTCCCGTCAGCATGCCCTCCTGCATGGCAGGGGCAAGGATACTCAGGTTCGGGCGAACTGCCAGTCGCGATTCGATTGTGGCGGCTGGAGCGGCCCGCGCCCGGGGGACCGAGCGGGCCGGGGGCCCGCATCTGCCGGTCTCAGGCGGTGGCGCGCTGCTCCACGACCACCGGGAAGGCGTCGAGCGAGGACGGCTCGATGTGCGTCCTGGCCATCCGCTCCACGTCGCGCAGCTTGAGGATCTCGCTGGGGGTGATCAGGGTCACCGCCACGCCGTCGCGCCCGGCGCGGGCGGTGCGGCCCACCCGGTGCAGGTACTCCTCGGGCGAGAGGGGGACGTCGTAGTTGATGACGTGGGAGATGTCGTCGATGTCGAGCCCGCGCGAGGCGACGTTGGTGGCGATGAGGTACTTGACGTGCGCTTCCTTGAACTTCGCCATGGCGCGGTCGCGGTCGCGCTGCGAGAGGTCGCCGTGGAGGTGGGCCACCTCGTAGCCGCGGCGGGAGAGCTGCACCTGGAGGATGTCGGCGTTGCGCTTGGTCTCGACGAAGATCAGCGCCATCGAGACGTCGGGCTGGTCGAGGATGCGGGCGAGCACGTCCAGCTTGTCCGCCCACGTCGTCTGGATGTAGATCTGGCGGACGTTGGGCGCCACCTCGGGCCGGACGCTGAAGGACACCGACACGGGGTCGCTCATGTAGCGCTGGGCGAGGCGGTGCACCCACTCGGGGACGGTGGCGCTGAAGAGCAGCGTCTGGCGGCGCTGGGGGACCTGCTTGAGGATGCGCTCGACGTCGGGCGCGAAGCCCATGTCCAGCATGCGGTCGGCCTCGTCGAGGACGGCGATGCGCACCCCGTCGAGGCGCAGCGAGCGGCGGCCGGTGTGGTCGAGCAGGCGGCCGGGGGTGGCCACGACGATGTGCGGGTTCTCCTTGAGCGCCGCGAACTGGCGCTTGTAGGAGTCGCCGCCGTAGATCGACACCGACCGGATGCCGCGCGGGGCGCCGATCCGGGTCAGCTCCTCCTGCACCTGCAGGGCGAGCTCGCGGGTGGGGCAGAGCACGAGGCCCTGGACGGCGGGACCCTGGGGGTCGAGCCGCTCCACCATGGGGATGCCGAAGGCGGCGGTCTTGCCGCTGCCGGTGTGGGCCTGGCCGATGACGTCGCGGCCGGCCATCGCCGGGGGGATCGCCTGCGCCTGGATCGGCGTGGCGGTGAGGAAGCCCATCTGGCGCACCGCCTCGAGGACGGGCGCGGACAGGCCGAGCTCATCGAACGTGACGGTGGGCAGGGTTTCGGCTGTCGCAGCCGCCTCCTCCGCCGCTCGCAAGGGGGCGGGAGGCGGGCTTGCGACGTACGGCCGGAGCCCCGGCCGGAGACGTGAACGAGATCGCAAGACGCCGACGAGCATACCACGCGCCCGTGGTTGCGCCGTCGCTACGATGCGCAGTCGTGACAGCCCGAGTCCTCTGCACGCTGCCGCTGCCGGACCCGTTCGCGGCGATGGTGTCGGCGCGGGCGCAGCTGGACGTGGTCGGCTCGATCGTCCCGTCCGCCGACCTCGCCGAACGTCTGCGCCACGGCGTCGACGTCCTCGCTCCGCAGCTCCGCGACCGCGTCGACGCCGGCGTCATGGACGCCGCACTGCCGCGGCTGCGCGCCGTCTGCAACTACGCGGTCGGCTTCGACAACATCGACGTGCCCGCCGCCACCGAGCGCGGCATCGTGGTGACCAACACGCCGGGGGTGCTGACCGACGCCACCGCCGACTGCGCCGTGGGCCTGATGCTGGCCGCCGCGCGCCGCCTCTGCGAGGGCGACCGCGAGATGCGCGAAGGGCGCTACGCGGGCTGGGAGCCGGAGTACCTGCTCGGCCTCGACCTCAACGGCGCCACCCTGGCCCTGGTCGGCTTCGGGCGCATCGGCCAGGCGGTGGCGCGGCGCGCGCTCGCCTTCGACATGCAGGTCCTCTACGTCGAGGACGGCGACGTGCCCGTCGACCCCGCGCTGGCCGGGCGCGTGCGCCGCGTCGACTTCGACACCGCGGTGCGCGAGGCCGACGTCATCTCGCTGCACACCCCGCTCACCGCGCAGACCCGGCATCTCGTCGGCGAGGACGTGCTGCGGCGCATGAAGCCGACGTCGGTGCTGGTCAACACCTCGCGCGGACCCGTCGTCGACGAGGCCGCCCTGGTGCGCGCGCTCCGCGAGGGCTGGATCGCCGCCGCGGGGCTCGACGTGTACGAGCGCGAGCCCGAGATGTCGCCAGGATTGGCCGAATGTCGCAACGCAGTGCTGGCACCGCATCTCGGCAGCGCCACGGTGAAGACGCGCGCGGCGATGGCGCGGCTGTGCGCGGAGAACGTGCTGGCGGCGCTGGACGGCGAGCTGCCGCCGACGTGCCTCAACCCGGACGCCTGGGCGGCGACGAAGCCGGCGCCGGCGTCGTGAGCGGCGAGCGCGTCCCACCGCCGATCGCGGTCGCGCCGCTGCCCGCGTCCCGTCCGCGCATCGTGCTGCTCGACCTCGACGGCACCTGCCTCGACCTGCGCGACCAGTCGCTGCACCCGCGCACCCGCGACGCGGTGCGCGCCGCGGTGCGCTCGGGCGCCACCGTCGTCATCGCCTCCGGCCGGATGTACCGTTCCGCGCTTCCCTGGGCGCGCGAGCTGCAGGTCACCGCGCCGCTCGTCTGCTACCAGGGAGCGGTGGTGCGCGCCATGCCCCGCGAGGGCGACCCGCTCGTCGACGGGGTTCCGCTCGGTGAGCTCCTCTTCGAGGACGGGCTGCAACCGGACGTCGCGCTGCACGCGCTGCGCGTCGCGCGCGACGGCGGCTGGCATCGCCAGGCGTACCAGGACGAGCAGCTCCTCTGCGAGGAGGACCGGCCCGAGGCGCACCTCTACGCGCAGATCGCCGACGTCCCCATCACCTTCGTCGACGACCTCGAAGCCCGGCTGCAGCGGGGCAGCACCAAGTTCGTCTGCGTCGTCGACGGCTCGCCCGGGGTCGACGAGTGCGAGCAGGCGCTGCACCGGGCGCTCGACGCCACCGCGCGGGTGAAGCGCTCGCTGCCGCAGTTCGTCGAGGTCACCGACCGGCGTGCGGGCAAGGGCAACGCGCTGCGCCGTCTCTGCGAGCGGCTGGGGGTGGACCTCCGCGACTCGGTGGCCGTCGGCGACGCGCCGAACGACGCCGACATGCTGGAGGCGGCGGGGTACGCCGTCGCCGTCGCGGGCGCGCCGCCAGAGCTGCTGGGAATCGCCGACGCGGTGTGTGGCGGGCCCGCCGAGGCCGGCGTGGCGGCGGTGCTGGAGCGGCTGGGGCTCGCCTAGCCCGGCTGCCAGGCGGGGTCGCGGCCGAACCACCCGGCCAGCCGATCGTAGAGGGGCGCGTCGTCGGGGACGGGCACCTCGTCGCCGAAGGCGTTGTTGCCGCCCGCGCCGCGGTACTCGGGCTTGAGCATGGCCCGGCCGTGGCGCAGCGCCTGCTCACCCACCTCCGCGTCGAGCTCGGCGGCGGGGTGCCCCGTGGCGCGGGCGAGGTCCCAGCTGTGCACCGCCTGCTCGGTGATCTGCAGCTCGGCCTGGGGACGGCGGTCCTCCGGCGCGCTGCGCCAGGCGTCGAGGAGGGCGGCCGCCCTGGTGCGGAAGGCGGCGCTCCAATCGCCCTCGACGGGCGGGCGCGGCCGGCCCCACTCGGGCTTCTCGCCGCGGGCGGAGGCGGTGAAGTTGTCGAGCCCGTACACGACGTGGCCGACCAGGTCGCTGACGTCCCAGCCGCTGCAGGGCGTCGGGGCGTGCCGCTGCTCGGGGGTGACTGCGGCGACCAGGCCGCCCGTCTGGTCGAGGGCGCGCTCCAGGAGGACCAGGGTGTCGCTCACGACGCCGGGTGCCCCAGCACCAGCTCGTCGAGCGCGGCCTGCGCCTCCTCGCTGCGCGCGCCGGGGACGAGGATGAAGTCGCGGCGGTAGGTGGCCAGCGAGAGCACCGGGATGCTGCGCGCCGCCAGCGCCTCACAGACCTGGGCGAGGTAGCCCGTGACCCCGAAGTCGAAGGGCGCGTAGAGGCCGAAGACCGTCCACGGCCCGTCGTGCTCGGCGACGCTGACGGCGCTCTGCAGGGTGGGCAGCTCCGCCTCGGGGAGGAAGACCGTCGCCCCGTCGGGCTCGACGGTGATGCAGAGTGGCGGCGGCTGCAGCTGCACCACCTTCTCCAGCGGGGTGCCGGGCTGCAGCCGGCAGACCACGTAAGGAACCTCCTCGCGCCGCACCCGGGTGGCCGCGAAGAGCTTCTGCAGCGACTCGAACATGGGCATGGCGGGCAGTGTAGAGCCGCGGACCGTGGGCGCTCCGACCGCTCGGGACGTATCCTGCGCCACGATGTCCTCGGTCGACGGCGACGCGCTCGCCTGGCTGGACCCCGACGACGAGGCGGCCGACGGCGACGACGGGGGCCGCGACTACGAGCGCGCGGTGCCGCATCCCCGCAACCGGCTCAACGCGCTGAGCGGCAACGAGTGGCTGTACTTCACCAAGACGGTGCTGCGCACCTCGTACCCGGCACACCTCGGCCAGGACCTGCGCCGCCGCCACGGCGCCAACAAGCCGCCGTACCTGATGCGCCACCTCGTCGAGTTCTTCACCCGACCCGGCGGCACCGTTCTCGATCCCTTCGCGGGCGTGGGCGGCACGCTGCTCGGCGCGTCGATCTGCGAGCCCTCGCCTCGCGCGGCGACGGGCATCGAGATCAACCCCGACTGGATCGCCGTGTATCGCGAGGTCTGCGCCCGCGAGAACCTCGACCAGCAGGAGATGATCGAGGGCGACTGCCGCGCGGTGCTGGACGCCTTCGCGGCCGAGGGGCGCGTCTTCGACTGCATCGCCACCGACCCGCCGTACTCCATCGCCCTCGACAAGACGATGTGCGACGGACGCTACGACCTGCAGGCGCGTCGCACCGACTTCGAGTCCTTCGGCGACAGCGACGACGACCTGCGCAACCTCGACTCCTTCGACGCCTTCTTCGACGCCATGGGCGACGTCGCGACGCGGCTGCTGCCGGTGCTGCGGCCGGGCGGCTACTGCGCGGTGATCATCCGCGACTCGTATCAGCAGGGCCGCTACGTGTTCGCCACCGCGGAGCTGGCGAAGCGCTTCGAACGCGCGGGCTTCGTGCTCAAGGGCGTCAAGATCTGGTACGGGACGGGGGCGCGCGTCCGGCCCTACGGCTACCCGTCCGGGTACGTGCCCAACATCGTCCACCAGAACATCCTCGTCCTCCAGCGCCCCCAGCAGGCGACGTTGCACGGCTGAGCCCCACCCCGGTACCGTCGGTCCCGGTACGTCCTTCCGGCCGCCCGATCGCGCGCCGCGCCCCCCAAGGAGGATTTCATCGTGACGCTATTGACGCGCGCCGGTGGCACGGCCGCCGGGACCCTGTGCATCGTGGCGCTCGCCGCCTGCGGGTCGAGCAGCAACACCAGCAGCAGCGGAGGCAGCGGCGGCTCGTCGTCGGCGAGCGGCGGTGGCTCGAGTGCGTCGATCGACTCCTGCCTCGCCAACACCTGGGTCTCGAGCGGCGTCAGCGGGACGGTCAACGGCCAGCCCGCCCAGACCTCCGGTGGCACCGGCGAGAAGCTCACCATCGGTGCCGACGGCACCATCAACATCGACGACACCAGCTCGACCCCGCTGACCATCAACGCAGGCGGCCAGGTGGCCGGGGTGAAGCAGGCGGGACAGGGCAGCGGCAAGCTGACCAGCTCGGGCGGGAACAGCCTGACCGTCACCCTCGACTCCGGCAGCACGCTCACCAACCAGGAGCTGGATGCGAACGGCAATCCCGCCGGCACGCCGCAGCCGGGTCCCAGCACCCTCACCGTCACCTACAAGTGCACCCAGGGCCAGCAGCTGCAGCTCACCCAGGCGCAGAGCAGCGGGACGTCGACGGTGACCTACGTGCCGGCGTCGAGCGGCAGCGAGAGCGGCTCCGGCTCCGAGTCGTCGTCGAGCAGCAGCTCGACCTAGGCTCCCCGCGTCGCGGCGCTCAGCGCGGCCGTGCGGTGCCGCGCTGAGCGGCTGCGCGCCTACTTGGACGCGTAGTCGTAGAAGCCCTTGCCCGTCTTGCGCCCCAGCTCACCGCGGGCGGTGCGCCCGGTGAGGATGGCGGTGGGCTTCCAGCGGTCCTCGCCGGTCTGCAGGTGGCCCTGGGCGAGGATGTCCTGGGTGATGTCGAGACCCACCAGGTCGGCCAGCTCGAAGGGACCCATCGGCCAGTTGAGGCCATTCTTGACCGCAAGGTCGGCGTCCTCCATGGAGACGTAGCCGTCCTCGACCAGCCGGAAGGCCTCCTGCATGGCGATGAAGAGGATGCGGTTGGCGATGAAGCCGTAGGTCTCCTTCTCCACCAGCACCGGCGTCCTGCCGATGCGGCGGACGAACTCCATGCAGGCGTCGACCACCTCGTCCGAGGTGTGCGGGCCGCGCACCACCTCGACGAGCTGCATCACCAGTGCGGGATTGAAGAAGTGCACGTTGAGCAGGCGCTCGTCGTGGTCGATGCAGTCGGCGAAGAACGACGAGGCCATCGTCGAGGAGTTGCTGGCGATGATGGCGTCCGGCCGCGCGTGCGCGTCGAGCTGCTGGCAGATGTGCCGCTTGGTCTCGCGGTCCTCGGCGACGGACTCGATGACCAGGTCGGCGTCGCCGACGGCCTCGACCAGGTCCGTGTGGGTGCTCACCCGGGCCAGCGCGGCGTCGCAGTCCTCCTGCGAGAGCTTGCCCTTCTCCACACGCTTGGCGAGCAGCTTGGCGTTGCTCCTCACCGCCGCGTCGAGGCGCTCGCGGGAGCGGCTGAACAGGGCCACCGGGTACCCGTGCAGGGCCGCCTGCTGGGCGATCTGGGCGCCCATGGTGCCCGCTCCGACGACGCAGACCTTGCGGATCTCATCCACGACCATGGCGGGCGATTCTACTGCGCAGTGCGTCACGGATGCGTCAAGAATGCCCCGTTCGTGCTCGTCGGCGGCTATCCTCCAACGCCGACCAGCTGTTCGCCCGCGTCGCCGCCGCGCCGCCCTGCAGGTTCTCCTTGGAGCTCATCCGCCACCTCGACGGCGCCCACGCATACCTGCTCCTCTGCACCCTGATCTTCGTGGAGGAGGCGGGGATCCCCCTGCCCTTCCTCCCCGGCGACGTGATTCTGCTGGCGGCGGGCTACCTGGCGGCGGTGCACTCCACCCATCTGCTGCTCTTCCTCGCCCTCGGCTACAGCAGCGCGGTGCTGGGCGCGCTGCTCTGCTACCTGGTCAGCCGGCAGCTGGGCCGGCGTGCCGTGCTGCGCTGGGGGCGGCACGTGCATCTCACCCCGCACCGTCTCGACCGGGCCGAGCGCTGGCTGGCCCGCCGGGGCTGGCTGGCCATATTCCTGGCACGTGTGCTCCCGGGCACGCGCATCAACGCCTCCATCGCGGCGGGCTGCCTGCGCCTCCCGCTGGGGAGCTTCGCCCGGGGAGTCCTGCCCTCGACGGTGATCTGGCTGGGCGGCTTCACCCTGCTCGGCTTCCTGCTCGGCGACAGCGTGACGCCCTATCTCCCCTGGTTCGACCGCGCGGTCGGCGCCGCGATCACGGTGGCCCTCCTGGTGGCGGTGGTCGTCTGGTGGCGTCGCCGGCGTGCTGCGGGGCGCGCGGACGCGGGAGCGGCCGACGCGGAGGCGCGGGTCGCCGCCTAGCCCGCCTCGACGCGGGATCGCAGGATCGTGAGCCCCTCGCCGCCCAGCTCGCCGAGCGCTGCGGGGCGGCCGGCGAGCGACATCAGCAGCGGCTCGGCGCGGCCGGTCACCTCGGCACCCTCGCCGTACGACCAGTCGGCGTCGGTGGCTCGCAGGTGCAACCCCGCGATGCGGCGGCGCGCGCCGTAGGCCCCGGTGCTCGACGCCACGAAGTCGAGCACCTCGGTCATCCGCTCGGCGGGGAAGTCGCGGCGCAGTCCCAGCGGGCGGCGGATGTCCTGGCCGTGCAGCACGGTGTCGCAGAGGATGTTCGCCGGACGGGTCCCCGGCGGATGCCGCTGCGAGCCGAGGATGCCGCGAAAGCGGGCGATCAGCGCGTCGGGCGTCTGTCCGCGGCTGCGGCGCAGGGCGTCGTCGGCGAGCATGCGGTCGAGCCGGAAGCCGTGCCGCACCAGCGCCAGCATCAGCGCCGCGCCGCTGGCCTCGACGGCGCCGATCAGGTGGGCGACGACGTCGCGCACCCGCCATTCCGTGCACAGGGATTGTGCCTCCCAGTCTGCGGGCCGCAGCCGTTCGAGGTCGGCGAGCAGCGCGTTGCGCTCGTCGCGGACGGCTCCCCACACGTCGATGCGCATGGTGTCTGCCATCGGGCCTCCTCCCCAACCCATGCCCCTGCACGTTCGGGTCCGGAGGAAGAGACACGGCTGCTGCCGCGCATATCGCACTGCGCGGCGCGCCGCCTGCGGAGCTAACCCCCGGCGGCGACCCCGCTGTCGAGCCCGGGCTCGGTCATGCGCGCCGGATCGAGCAGCTCGGTGAGCTGCTCCTCGCTGAGGTTCGTCCTCTCCCGAGCCACCTCACGGACGGTGCGGCCGCTGGCGAACGCCTCCTTGGCCAGCGCGGCGGTGGCGTCGTAGCCGATCACCGGGGCCAGGCCGGTGGCGGTCATCAGCCCCCGCTCCACCAGGGCGGGGCCGTTGCCCGTCGCCTCCAGCCCGTCCACCGCCTGGACCGCCAGGTTCTGGGCAGAGTTGGCCAGAAGTGCGATCGCCTGCAGCAGCGAGTACGCCACCACCGGCATCATCACGTTGAGCTCCAGCAGCGACCCCGCCGCGCCGCCGAAGCCGACGGTGACGTCGTTGCCCAGCACCTTGGCCACCACCATGGTCACCGACTCGATGATCACCGGGTTGACCTTGCCGGGCATGATCGAGCTGCCGGGCTGCACCGCGGGGATGGCGATCTCGGCCAGGCCCGCCCGCGGGCCCATCCCCATCAGGCGGATGTCGCTGGCGATCTTGTAGAGGCTGACCGCGATGGTGCGCATCACCCCGCTGGCGAAGACCGCGTTGTCGAGCGTCGCCTGCGACTGGAAGTGGTTGTCGCTCTCGCTGAAGCGCAGCCCGGTCTTGCGGTTGAGCCCCTCGATGACGCGGCGGGCGAACTCGGGGTGCGAGTTGACGCCGGTGCCCACGGCGGTGCCGCCCAGCGCCAGCTCCTGCAGCTCGTCGAGGGCCTGCTGCGCGCGGCGGCGGCTGCGCTCGACCTGTCCCGCGTAGCCGAGGAACTCCTGGCCGAGCCGGATCGGCGTGGCGTCCTGCAGATGGGTGCGGCCCGTCTTGATGATCGGCCAGAACTCCTCGCTCTTGCGCCGCAGCGACTTCTCCAGGGTGTCGAGCGCCGGCAGCAGCTCCGCCTCGACGGCGGTGGCCGCGGCGACGTGGATCGCCGTGGGGATGACGTCGTTGCTCGACTGCCCGAGGTTGACGTGGTCGTTGGGGTGCACCGGCGTGCGCGAGCCCTTGACGCCGCCGAGCAGCTCGATGGCGCGGTTGCTGATCACCTCGTTGGCGTTCATGTTGGTCGAGGTGCCGCTGCCGGTCTGGAAGACGTCGACGACGAACTGGTCGTCGAGCCTGCCGTCGACGACGTCCTGCGCCGCCGCGATGATGGTCTCGGCGAGGTGGCCGTCGAGCACCCCGAGGTCGCGGTTGACCTCGGCGGCGGTCTGCTTGATCAGGCCCATCGCCATGATGAAGCGGCGGTTGAGGCGCAGGTCGCTGATTGGGAAGTTGACCACCGCGCGCATCGTGGTGGCGCCGTAGTACGCGTCGGCGGGGACGTCGAACTCGCCCATCGAATCACGCTCTCTGCGGGTGCGCGCAGCGCTGTCCATGGGCCACAGCGTAGCGAGGCGCCGCGGCGTCGCGCTCGGCGGCTAGGAGGCGGAGGCGGCCTCGGGCTGCGGCGCCGCCGCCTGCTCGACGTGGTGCGCGGGCTCCTCCCTCGCCGGAGCCATGGGGAGGGTGATCTCGAACTCCGCTCCGCCGCCGCTGCGCACGCGCGCCTCGACGCTGCCGCCGTGTCGCTCCGCGACCGTCCTGACGATGAAGAGGCCGAGCCCGGTGCCGGGAATCCCGCTCTCGCGCTCGACGACGCTGCGGTAGTACTTGTCGAAGAGGCGCGCCGCCTCCTGGGCCGGGAAGCCGGGGCCGCGGTCGGCGACGGTGAGGTGGAGGCGGTCTCCGTCGGGCAGGCCGGTGACGGCGATGAGGCTGCCCCCGGGCGCGTGCTTGACGGCGTTGCTGAGCAGGTTGGTCAGGGCCAGGCAGAGGCGGCGGCGATCGCCGAGGAGGGGGAGGTCGGGGTTGGCGGTGACCTCCAGCCCGACGCCGCGGAGCTGGGCCTCGCCGAGGATCTCGCCGACGGCGTCGTCGATGAGCTGGCCGAGGGTGAGCGGCTCGAGCACGGTGCGGTCGTCGGGATCCTCGAGCCGGGCCACCTCGGCGAGCGCCTCGATGAGGCGGGCGAGCACGTCGGTGGCGCTGGCGATGCCCTGCACGCCGGTCAGCGCGGCGCCGCTCAGCTCCCCGAGGGTGCCGTCGGCGAGGAGCTCGGCGTAGCTGCTGAGGATGGTCAGGGGCCGGCGCAGCTCGTGCACGGTGACACCGAGCGCGGCTCCCTTCGCCGCCATGCCGGCGCGCAGCTCCACCGCCCTCGCCTGCAGCAGCAGCGCGGTGCCCGTGGCCAGTCGGCGCTGCAGCCCGGCCACCTCGTCGCGGAGGGTGTCGGCCTCCTCGGCCGGAGCCTCGGCGGTGGCGTGGTCGACGGCCCGGGAGAGCGCATGCAGCTGCTCGAGGGCGCGGTCGAGCGCGGGGGCCACCGCCTCGTCGGGGGTCGCCGGGGTGAGCCCGGCGGCGCGCAGCAGCGGCTCGTCGGTCCCGGTCACCAGGGCGGCGACGACACCGTCGAGCAGCGCGGCAGCCCGGTCGGGGGAGGGGCCGTGGGGGTCGGCGATCCAGACCGCAATGGCCTGGTCGCCGCGGGAGGTGAGGAGTTCGGCGAGGTTCCCAGCCATCCGCCCGGCAGTGTATCCCGCCCCGGGCGAACGGCCGTCACGGGTCTGGCACGGTGGGTGCGCGGGGCGGTGGCGGCCCCGCCGCGCTCAGCGGTCCTCGGGGCGGCCCCGGTAGGGCTCGCGGAAGGCGGTCTGCTCGGCGACGAAGACGAGGTCGATGTCGCGCACCGGGCCGTTGCGGTTCTTGGCCACGATGAGCTGGGTGATCGACTTGTCGACCTCCTGGTTGTGCATCCCCTCGCGGTAGAGGAACAGCACGATGTCGGCGTCCTGCTCGATTGAACCCGAGTCGCGAAGGTCGGAGAGCTGGGGGCGGCGGTCGGTGCGGCGCTCGGATTCGCGGGAGAGCTGCGACAGGGCGACGATGGGGATCTGCAGCTCCTTGGCGATCGACTTCAGCCCGCTGGAGATGTCGGACACCTCCTGCACGCGCGACTCCTGGCGACCGCCGTGCATCAGCTGCAGGTAGTCGACGATGACCAGCGCGATGTCGTGCTGCGCCTTCATGCGGCGCGCCCGCGAGCGCATTGCGGAGATGGACAGCGCGGGGGTGTCGTCGATCCAGAGCTCGGCCTGGGTGAGGCGGTCCATGGCCTGGGCGATGCGGGAGAAGGCGGCGGCGTCGGCCTGGCCGGTCTTGAGCAGGAAGGAGTCGACGTGGGCCTCGCTGCAGAGCAGGCGCTGCACCAGCGCCTCCTTGGACATCTCCAGGGAGAACACGGCCACCGGCTTCTTGTCGAGCACCGCCGCGTTGCGCGCCAGGTTCAGGGCGAACGACGTCTTCCCGACCGACGGGCGCGCCGCCAGGATGATCAACTCGCTCGACTGCAGGCCCTGGGTGACGTTGTCCAGCTCGGAGAAGTTGGTGCGCACGCCGGTGATGAACTTCTGGCCGCCCAGCAGCGTCTCCAGCTGCGACCAGGTGTCCTTGAGCACCGGGGCGATGTGGGTCGCCTCGTTGGTGGTGCGCTGGTCGGAGATCTGGAAGACGATCTGCTCCGCCGAGTCCAGCGCATCCTCGACGCGCATCGTCTCGTCGAAGCCGGTCTCGGTGACGCGCGCACCGGCGTCGATGAGCCGGCGCCGCGTGGCGTGCTCGGCGACGATGTCGGCGTAGTGCTTCACCGACGCCGCCGTCGGGGTGACGATCGACAGCTCGGCGATGTACTCGACGCCGCCCGACCGCGACAGCGTTCCCGCCCGCTCCAGCTGCGCGCGCAGGGTGATCGGGTCGATGGGCTCGCCGCGGTCCGACAGCTCCAGCGCCGCGGCGAAGATGTGGCGGTGGCGCTCCTCGTAGAAGTCGGCGGGGAGCAGGGAGTCGCGCACCGTGGCCACCGCGTTCTGGTCGAGCATCAGCGCGCCGAGGACCGACTGCTCGGCCTCCTTGTCGTGCGGCACGACACGGCCGAGCTGCGGTCCCGCCAGGTCGGGCCGCCCGAACGCGCGGGGCGGCTGGGGGATCACTGCGTCGCCGAAACGGTCACTGCGCCGCGACGACGACTCGGAGGGTCGCCGTCACGTCCGAATGCAGCTGCACGACCACCTCGTGCGGACCCAGCGACTTGATCGCCGGCTCGACGTCGATCTTGCGCTTGTCGAGGTCGATGCCGGATTCGCGCTTGAGCTGCTGGGCGATGTCGGCGTTGGTCACCGATCCGAAGAGACGGCCGCCCTCACCCGCCTTGGCATAGAGGGTCACGGTGATGCGCTGCAGCCGCTTCTCGATCTCGCGCGCCTCGGTGAGCGCCTTCTCGGCGCGGCGGCGGGTGGCCTCCTCGCGCTGGCGGATCTGGTCGACCACGCGGTCGTCGGCGACCACGGCGAGCTTCTGGGGGAAGAGGAAGTTGCGCGCGTAGCCGGGGGCGACCTCCTTGACGTCACCCGCCTTGGCGGTCCCCTGGACCTCCTTCAGAAACAGCACTTTCACGCGACTTCGCTCCTCTCCGATCCGACCGCCGTCAGGCGGTCCTGGGCCACCCCGACGAATTCCATCTGTGGCTTCTGCTCCCGCCCGAAACGGTGCGCCAGCGCGACGGCGAGCCGCTGCCCGCGGGCCACGTCGACGTCGAAGCGGCTGGTCTGCTCCTTGACGCGCCGCTCCTGCTCCTCGACCGCCTCGCGCGGCGCGGTGCTGATGAATGCCCTGGTGGCCAGCAGGGTGAGGGCCAGCAGGTCCATCTCGCCGATCACCGGCACCCATTCGGGCAGGTTGACGAACGGGGTGACGATCACCGCCATCGCCCCCAGCACCGCCGCCTTGCTCACCGCCGGCACGCGCTCGTCGAAGAGCAGGCAGTAGGTGAGCTTCACCTGGCGCGGCAGGTCGAGGACGAGGCGCTTGAGGAAGGAGAGGCGCTTGAGCACGAGGGTGGGAATTGTACGGGCGGCGGGTCGAGGCCGGGAGGGAGGGCGACCCGGCGACATTGTGCGGCAGCGTCCCGCCCGGGGGCAGCCCCGCTAGGGGGCGTCGAGCAGGGGGCGGTGGTCGAGCAGCCAGCGCCGCGCCGCCTCGGCGTCGCCCGGGGGCACCTCGCCCTCGACCACGGCGTCCGAGAGCGCCCGCTTCACGGCGCCGACCCACGGCCCGGGGCGGCGCCCACCGGCGAGGGCCATGATCGCCTCGCCGTCGAGCGGCGAGTCGAAGGGCGAGGCGGCGCCGGTGTCGACGTCGAGCCGGGCCATGCGCTGCTCCAGCTCGTCGATCCCCGCGGTGTCGGGGAACGCCGAGGCGCGGGTGTCGGCGCGGGCGACGTCGAGCAGGCGGCCGCGCAGGTCTCCCGCGTCGCGCATCAGGCGCCGCACCGCGGCGTCGCTGAACGTCGCGGCGTCGTACTGGATGGGCCGCAGGTGCAGCCGGATCAGCGCCGTCACCGCGTCGATCTCGTCGTTGCTGAAGCGCAGCCGCTGCAGCATGCGCGCGGCGATCGCGGCGCCGGCCTCGGGATGGTCGTGGAAGGTGTGGCGGCCGTCGGCTGCGATCGCGTGCGTCTGCGGCTTGCCGACGTCGTGGAGCAGCACGGCGACGCGGGTGAGCAGATCGCGTGGCGCGTGCTGCACGGCCACCATGGTGTGGTCGTACACGTCGTAGACGTGGTAGCCGCTCTGCTCCACGCCGACCATGTCCAGCAGCTCGGCGAGCTGCACCTGCATCAGGCCGCTCTCGCGCAGCACCTCCATGCCGGCGCGCGGGTGCTCGGAGGTGAGCAGGCGGCGCAGCTCCTCGGTCACCCGCTCGACGCTCAGGATGGTGGCGCGGGGCGCCACCTCGCGCATGGCGTCGAGCACCCCGGGCGCGAGGGTGAAGCCGAGCTGGGCGACGAAGCGGGCGGCGCGGTCCATGCGCAGCGGGTCCTCGCTGAAGGTGTCGCGGGCGTCCAGCGGGGTGCGCAGCACGCCGGCGTAGAGGTCGTCGAGGCCGCGGCCGGTGACGTCGAGGACCTCGCCCTCCAGCGTCTGCACCAGCGCGTTGACGGTGAAGTCGCGCCGCCAGACGTCCTCCTCCAGCGTCCCGGGAGTCACCGCCGGCTTGCGCGAGGAGGGGTCGTAGCGCTCGGCGCGGGCGCGCACCGCCTCGACCACGAAGCCGCCGCCGCGCACCTGGGCGGTGCCGAAGTGCTCGAACACCTGCGGCGGAGCCCAGCCGAACTCCTGGGCCAGGGCGCCGAGGAGCTCGACCGCGCCGTCGCCGACCACCAGCAGGTCGATGTCCTTGCCCTCGTTGCCGAGCAGGCGGTCGCGCACGAAGCCGCCCACGAGGTATGCCTCGACGTGCAATCGCTGTGCCACGCCGTGCAGCGCGGCGAGCACCGCGGGCAGCTGCGTCGCAGCGCGCTCGACGCGGACCAGCTCAGCCATGGGCGACCATGGCCAGCGCGACGGTGCCGTCCGGTGACGTCTCGGTGCGCAGGCGGCGCAGCAGCACAAGCGCCAGCACGGCGGCGAGGCCCGCGCAGACCGCCGCGCCGGCGAACACGGCGTGCAGCTCGTCCACGATCGCCTGCTTGACCAGCGCGTCGTAGGGCGCGCAGGAGGTGGGGGTCTGCGGGCACAGCGTGATCGGCGAGGGGATGCGCGACTGGGTGGCGTCGAAGGCGCGCAGGCCCACCGCGGTGAGCACCGACAGCCCGACGAGCATGCCCACCATGCGCGCCACCACGACCAGAGCCGAGGCCAGCCCGTGCAGCGTGGCGCGCACGGCGCCGAGCACCGCCGCGTTCACCGGTGCGATGGCGAGCCCGAAGCCGAAGCCGCAGGCGGCCAGGACCACGTCGCTCTGGCTCACGCGCGTGTGCCAGAGCGAGTCGCTCAGCGCGGTCGCCGGCCACAGGCTCATCAGCGCGAACATCGCCGTGCTCAGCGCCATGCCGGCGGCCGCGGTGGCGCGGTAGGACACGCGTTCCGCGAGCAGGCCGCCGAGCAGCGCGCCGACCGGCACGGCGGCGAGGAAGCGCACCAGCACCAGCGCGGCGTCGAGCT
>DASRDZ010000013.1:0-81265 GCA_035652335.1 Candidatus Dormiibacterota bacterium | reverse complement strand
CCCTTGATGCGCACCTCCTTGCCGTGGCGGTTGAGCGCCTTGACCACCACCCGCTGGGCCCGGGCGACCTCGCCGATGTAGCGGGGCACCGAGAGGCAGCCCTCGTAGCCGACCTGCTCGCCGCTGGCCCGGATGATCTCGGGGTTGGCGAGCTGGTAGAGCTGGTTGTCGACCTTCATCACGATGACCCGCAGGGAGACGCCGACCTGGGTGGCGGCGAGGCCGACGCCGCTGGCGCCGACCATCGTCTCGACCATGTCGTCCATCAGCTTGCGCACGGCGTCGTCGACGCGGGGGACGCGGATGGCCTTGACGCGCAGGCGGGGGTTCTCGCTGGTGAGGATCTCGAGGTTTGCCACGGTGGGGAGGCTCCGGTCAGGGGGCGGGGTCGACGTCGATGCTCCAGCCCCTGCCCCTGGGGAGATGGGGGAACGTCCTTTCGATCGCCTCGCCCCGGAGGGTGAACTGCCAGCGGTACTCGCCGCGCAGCCGGTGGAGGAAGGCCGGTGCCGGGCCCAGGACTTCCAGGCCGTCACCACTGGCGAGTATACCGGACACCTTTTGCACCGCCAGCCTGGCCTCCTGTTCCGCTTTGCCATCGTCCTTGTGCGCAAAGGTGCACTGCACCAGGCGGGTGTAGGGCGGGAAGCGGAGGGCGCGGCGGATGCGGATCTCCTCGCGGGCGAAGTTGAGGTAGTCGTGCGCCTGGGCGTGGCGGATGGCGTAGTGGCCGGGGCTGTACGTCTGCAGGATCACCCTCGCGGGCTCGTCGCCGCGGCCGGCGCGTCCCGCCACCTGGGTGAGCAGGCTGAAGGTGATCTCGCCGCTGCGGTAGTCGGGGAAGTGCAGCGCGGTGTCGGCGTTGACGATGCCGACCAGGCGCACGCCGGCGAGGTCCCAGCCCTTGGCCACCATCTGGGTGCCGATCAGGCAGTCGGCCTGGTGGTTGCGGAACTCCTCGTAGATCTCGTGGTAGGCGTCGCGGTGGGCGACGGTGTCGCGGTCCATGCGCAGCAGGCGCAGCTGGGGGAAGAGCTGCCTGACCTCGTGCTCCAGCCGCTCGGTGCCCATGCCGAGTCCCTTGATGCTCGGCGAGTGGCACTCGGGGCAGGTCATCGGCACCGGGTTGACGGCGCCGCAGTAATGGCAGTCGCAGCGGGCGCGGCCCTGGTGGTAGACCATGCTGACGCTGCAGTTGGGACACATCAGCACCGCGCCGCAGGTGCGGCAGACGATCACCGTCGCGCTGCCCCGGCGGTTGAGGAAGAGGATCGACTGCGCGCCGGGGTCGCTGTGCGTCTCGCGGAGGGCGCGCTCCAGGGTTTGGGACAGGGGTGACCGGTTCCCGGCCTGCAGCTCCTCGCGCAGGTCGACGACCTCGATGGGCGGCAGCTCGCGGCCGGCGATGCGCTCGGGCATCTCCGCGTACTCCATGTCGCCCGTCTTGGCGTGGAAGAAGGTCTCCACCCGCGGCGTGGCGCTGCCCAGCACGACGGGGATCCCGTGCAGGCGGCCCAGCTCCAGGGCGACGTCGACGGCGTTGTAGCGGGGGACGCGATCCTGCTTGTAGGCGGAGGCGTCCTCCTCGTCGACGACGATGACGCCGGGATTGCGCAGCGGTGCGAAGACGGCGCTGCGCGAGCCGACCACGACGTCGGCGTCGCCGGCCTTGATGCGCAACCACTGGGCGGCGCGCTCGGCGTCGGTCAGCGCGGAGTGGACCAGGGCGACGCGCCCGGGGAAGCGCCCTGCGAAGCGGTTCACGGTCTGCGGGGTGAGGCTGATCTCGGGCACCAGCACGATGGCGCCGCGACCCCGCTGCAGCGCGTGGGCGATGGCGGCGAGGTAGACCTCGGTCTTGCCGCTGCCGGTCACGCCGTGCAGCAGCAGGCGGACGTGCTCGTGGCCGTCGACCGCCCGGAGCAGCGGCGCGGCCGCCTGCTGCTGCGCGTCGGTGAGCGGCGGCGCCTGCGTGATCGCGGCCTCGTCGATGGCGGAGACGCTGCGCGACGTGGTGCGCGGGCCGCGCTTGCGCCCGCCGGGCTTCGCGCTGCGCACTCCGGTGGGCAGCATGGCCTTGATCACCTCGCCCAGCGGGGCGACGTAGCGCGCGGCGATCCAGAGCGCGATCTGCACCGCCTTCTCGTCGAGCGGCGGAGGCTCGTCGAGGACCCGCGTGAGCGGCTTCGGCGTCGGGACGTCCGAGGCGCGGGTGCGTTCCACCACGTAGCCGGTGACGGTGCGGGCCCCGAAGGGGACCTCGACGCGCGCACCGGGGACGGCGAGGACGTCGAGGTCGTCGGGCACCGCGTAGGTGAAGACGTCCTTGGGGAGGATGGAGCGCGTGTCGGGGACGACGGCGGCGTAGGGTGCGGCGGGGGGCACGGTGCTGGCTGGCTGCGGAGTCAGCCGGCCTCGCGATGGACGGTGCGGATCGCCGCGAAGACGGCGCGGGCGACGTCGGGCTTGGGTGCGCGCTGGATCTCGGCGACGACGCCCTCGCGCCCGATGATGGTGACCGCGTTGTAGTCGGAGCCCATGCCGCTGTCGGTGGCGCTCACGTCGTTGGCGACGACGAGGTCGAGGCCCTTCTCGTCGAGCTTGCGGGCGGCGTTGTCGAGGAGGTCCTCGGTCTCGGCGGCGAAGCCGACCAGGACCGGGCGACGCGAGTCCTCGCGCAAAGCGCGGAGGATGTCGGTGGTCGGCACCAGGGCGACGTTCAGCGCCTCGCCGCTCTTCTTGATCTTGCGCTCGGCGACGTGGGCGGGGCGGTAGTCGGCGACGGCGGCGGCCATGATCAGGACATCGGTGGCAGGAACTGCATGGCGCACCGCGGCGAGCATCTGCGCGGCGGTCTCCACCTCGACGACGTCGAGGTCCGGCTGCGGGGCCGGCGGGGGCGCGGCGGTGACCAGGGTGACGCGGGCGCCGAGGCGCAGGGCTTCGTGGGCTAGGGCGAGGCCCATCTTGCCGCTGCTGCGGTTGCCGATGTAGCGGACGGGGTCGATGGGCTCGCGGGTCCCACCGCTGGTGACCAGGACGTGCTTGCCGGCGAGCCACGGGGCTACTGCCGCCGCTTCGCGCGGCAGAGACGTCTCTGGCGGGGAGGATCCTGCCGGAAGTCCGTGTGCGGCACCGAGCAGCTCCTCCACCATGGCGACGATCTCCGCCGGCTCCACCATCCGTCCCGCGCCCTCGCGGCCGCTGGCGAGGCGGCCGGTCGCCGGCCCGAGGATGCGGGCGCCGCGGCGGCGCAGGGTGTCGACGTGCGCCTGCGTCGCGGGGTGCTCCCACATCGCCGTCTCCATCGCGGGCGCGATCAGCAGCGGGGCGGGGCAGGCCAGCGCGGTGGTGGTGACCGCGTCGTCGGCGAGTCCTGTGGCGAGGCGGGCGATCAGGTCAGCTGTGGCAGCAACGGTCACCTGGACCTCGCACCACGCGGAGAGGCTCAGGTGCTCCATCCCGTGCTCGGCGCCGGCGGCGTCCCACACCGAGGTGGCCACCGGGTGGCCGGAGAGGCTCTGCAGGGTCAGCGGCGTGACGAAGTGCTGCGCTCCCGCGGTCATGGCGACGCGGACCTCGGCGCCGCGCTTGCGCAGCAGGGTGACCACCTCGCCCGCCTTGTAGGCGGCGATGCTTCCCGCCACGTAGACGGCGACGCGCCGCCCCTGCAGGCCGAGCGATTCAGCCACGGCTGGCGGCAACGATGTCGAGGATCTCGCGGGCGGCCCGCTCGACCTGGTCGTTCACAACCCGGTGATCGTACCGCTCCGCCTCGGCGAGCTCACGCTTGGCGTCGGCCTCGCGCACGGCGAGGGACTCCTCGTCCTCGGTGTCACGGGCGGCCAGGCGCTGGCGGAGCTCGGCCTCCGACGGCGGCAGCAGGAAGAGGAAGATCGCCTCGGGGACGCGGCCGCGCAGCTGGGCGGCGCCCTGCACGTCGATCTTGAGGACCACGTCCTCGCCGCGGTCGAGGCACTCCCGGACGCGGGCCAGGGAGGTGCCGTAGAGGTTGCCGTGCACCCGAGCCCACTCCAGGAACTCGCCGCGGTCGACCATGCCCAGGAAGGTGGGCTCGTCGACGAAGGAGTACGAGGTGCCGTCGACCTCGCCCGGGCGCGGCGCGCGCGTCGTGTAGGAGACGCTGTAGCGCAGGTGGGGGTCGAGCGCGAACAGCGTGCGCAGCACGGTGTCCTTGCCCACGCCGCTGGGACCGCTGATGACGATGAGGCGACCCGGCCGCGGCATCAGAGCGTCCCGCTCCTGGCCCGATCGAGCAGCGCGCGCAGGTCGTCGGGGAGCGGCGACTCGAAGGTGCAGCTCCTGCCGTCGCCGGGATGGACGAAGTGGAGGGCGCGCGCATGCAGCGCGGGACGCCCGGCATGCGGGTCGTGGCGCCGTCCGTAGACAGGATCACCGACGATCGGGCGCCCGATGTAGGCGAGGTGGACGCGGATCTGGTGGGTGCGCCCGGTGCGCAGCGAGACGTCGAGCACCGTCGCCTGTGGCAGCCGTTCGACGGCGCGGAAGTCGGTGACGGCGGCGCGTCCGTTGTCGACCACCGCCATGCGCTTGCGGTCGCGCGGGTCGCGGCCGATCGGCGCGTCGACGCGGCCCGTCTCCTCGGTGACGCCGCCCCACACCAGCGTCCAGTAGCTGCGTCCCAGGGTGCGATCGCTGAGCTGCGCGGCGAGCGTGCGATGCGACGCCTCGGTCTTGGCCACCACCATCAGCCCGCTGGTGTGGCGGTCGAGGCGGTGCACGATGCCGGCGCGCTCCGCGCCACCGACCAGCGACCAGGTGTCGCCGCGCTGCCGCAGCGCGTCGGCGACGGTGCCGTGGGGATGTCCGGGCGCCGGATGCACGACCAGCCCCGCGGGCTTGTCGATCACCGCCAGCCACTCGTCCTCGTACACGACGTTGAGCGCCACCCGCGGACCCGTGCCGGGGGCGACGGGCGCACGGGGCGGCGGGTCGGCGACCTGCACGTCGTCGCCGTCGCCGATGCGCTGCCCCGGGCGGCCCGGACGTCCGTTGACCTGGACCAGGGCGGCGGCGATCAGCGCCTGCGCCGCGGAGCGGGTGATGCCGCGGCGCTCCGCGAGCCACGTGTCGAGCCGCTGCGTGTCCAGCGCGGCCACGGTCACGCCGTCCCCTTCTGCGCCGGCTGCCGCGAGCCCAGGGTGAACACCGCGACGACGATGCCGACGACGATGCAGGAGTCGGCGAGGTTGAACACCGGCCAGCGCTGCAGGTCGACGAAGTCGACGACGTACCCCTGGGTGAAGCGGTCGACGGCGTTGGCCACGGCGCCGCCGAGGATCGCGCCCAGGGTCACCTGGGCCCACACCCCCTGGGCGAAGCGCGGCCCGGCGAAGATGATGTAGGCGCTGACGACGGCGGCGACGACGAGGAACACCGTCTGCAGTTCGGGGAAGAGCCCGAAGGCGGCGCCGCGGTTGTGGATCAGGTGGATGGTGACGGGGCCGCTCGACGGCCACTGCTCGCCGAGGACGAGGTGCTGCACCACCAGCCACTTGGTGAGGTGGTCGAGACCGTAGACGACCCCCGCCGTCCCCAGCAGCACCGCCATGTTGCGCACGCGCACATGCGAGCCGTGGGACGCGCTCAGCGCTCCGCCCTCGACACTCCCAGGTGCACGCGGGCGCCGCCGACCTTGGTCTCCGATGCCGCCAGGCCGTCGGTGATCGGGCCGTACTGCAGCGACACGGCGAGCGTGTCGCCGCGCAGCCGATCCTCGTGCGCCCGCACCGCGCGCAGGGCGTCGCCCTCGGCGTCGACGTGGAGGGTGATGCGGTCCTCGACGTTGAGCCCCGCCTTCTTGCGCAGGTCGTTGGCGGCTCGGGAGATCTCGCGCGCCAGGCCCTCGAGGAGGAGGTCGTCGGTGATCTCGGTGTCGAGGACGACGTCCTCGAACTGGCCGGCCCTGCCGGCGTAGGCGACCGCCTTGACGTTGAGCTCGTCGGCGAAGATCGCCTCCAGCTCGGGGTCGAACGCCGCGCCGCGCACGGTGGCGAGTCGCAGCGGCTGGCGCACCTTGACGCCGGCGGTCTCGCGCGCGGCCAGGCCGTTCTCCACCAGGCGGCGCAGCCGGGCCATCTGCAGGAGCAGCTCGGGGTCGCGCATCTCGTCGGTGGCCTCGGGGAAGTCGGTGAGGTGCACCGAGTCGGGCGGCCCGGCAGGAGGCGCGTCGCCGTCGAAGCCGCTCAGGTTCCGGTACATCCGCTCCGCCAGGAATGGCATGAACGGCGCGACCATCCGCGACAGCGTGTGCAGCACGGTGTGCAGCGTCGCGTAGGCGCTGCGCTTGTCGTCGTCCCAGCCCTGGCCGGCGCCGTCGCCCTTCCAGAAGCGGCGGCGGGAGCGGCGCACGTACCACTTGCTGACGTCCTCGACGAGCAGCTCGATCTCGCGGCAGGCGTCGGTGGCGTCGTAGGCGTCGAGGGCGGTGGTGACGGCGTCGACGGTGCCGGCCAGCCGAGCCAGCACCCAGCGGTCAAGCTCGGGGCGCTGCGCGATCGGCGGGGCGTCGGAGGCGCCGGGGTCCCAGTCGTCGATGGACGCATAGGTGACGAAGAAGGAGTAGGTGTTCCACAGGGTGAGCAGGAACCGGCGCACCACCTCCTGCACCGCCTCGGGGCTGATGCGGTACTCGGCGCCCGCGCTGACGCTGGTGAAGAAGTACCAGCGCAGCGCGTCGGCGCCGAACTGGTCGAACATCGCGTTGGGGTCGAGGATGTTGCCGCGCGACTTCGACATCTTCTTGCCGCCGCGGTCGACGACGTGGCCGAGGCAGATGACGTTGCGGTAGGCGGGCTCGTCGAAGAGCAGCGTCGACTCGGCGAGCAGCGAGAAGAACCAGCCGCGGGTCTGGTCGATGGCCTCGCAGATGAAGTCGGCGGGATGGCGCTGCTCGAACCACTCCTTGTTCTCGAAGGGGTAGTGCCACTGCGCGAAGGGCATGGCCCCGCTGTCGTACCAGCAGTCGATGACGTCGGAGACGCGGTGCATGGTGGCGCCGCACTTCTCGCAGCTCAGCGTCACCTGGTCGATGAAGGGCTTGTGCAGGTCGTCCTCGACGGTCAGCCCGAGCTCCTCGGCGCTGCCCACGCAGCGCTGCGCTCCGCAATCGGGCGCGTCGCAGACCCAGATGGGCAGCGGCGTGCCCCAGTAGCGCGATCGGGAGAGGTTCCAGTCGACGAGGTTCTCCAGCCAGTCGCCCATGCGGCCGTCGCGGATGTGCGCCGGCTGCCAGGCGACGCTGCGGTTGTTCTCGACCAGGTCGTGCTTGTGCGCGGTGGTGCGGATGAACCAGGAGGTCAGCGCGTAGTAGATGAGCGGCGTCTCGCAGCGCCAGCAGAAGGGGTAGCTGTGCTTGATGGTCTCGCCGCGGTAGAGGTTGCCCGCGCTGCGCAGGTCCTCGACGATCTGCTTGTCGGCGTCCTTGACGAACATGCCGTGGTAGCGCGTCTGCCCGGGCAGGAAGCGCCCGTCCAGGCCGACGACGTGGCGCACCGCGACACCCTTGCGGCGGCACAGCTCGAGGTCGGCCTCGCCGTACGCCGCCGCGGTGTGGACGATGCCGGTGCCCTCCGCCATGCTCACCAGCTCCGGCGCGTCGACGACGACGAAGGCCAGGCCGTCGGGCAGCATGTCGGTGAACAGCGGCTGGTAGGTGAGGTCGACGAGCTGCTCGCCGGGGAAGCTCTCCAGCACCTCGTACTCGCCGTCGAGGACGGACAGGCGCGCCTCGGCGAGGATCAGCAGGTCGTCGCCGTGGCGCACGCGCACGTAGGTCTCGGTGGGATGCACCGCCAGGGCGACGTTGCCGGGCAGCGTCCAGGGCGTCGTCGTCCAGGCCAGCATCGCGGCGTCGGAGTCGTTGATGCGGAACTTGACGTACACGCTGGGGTCCGGCGTGTCGTCGCGGTAGCCCTGGCTGAGCTCGTGGGAGCTGAGCGACGTCTGGCAGCGCGGGCAGTAGGGCGCCACCTTGTAGTCCTGGTAGAGCAGGCCGCGGTCGAAGATCTGCTTCAGGCTCCACCACACCGACTCGATGTACGTCGAGTCGTAGGTGCGGTAGGGGTGCTCCATGTCGAGCCAGAAGCCCAGCCGGTCGGTCATCTCCTCCCACTCGGCGATGTACTCCATCACCGACTCGCGGCAGAGGCGGTTGAACTCGGCGACGCCGTACTCCTCGATCTGCCGCTTGCCGCTGATCTTCAGCGACTTCTCGATCTCCAGCTCGACGGGGAGGCCGTGGGTGTCCCACCCGGCCTTGCGCGAGACCTGGAAGCCGCGCATCTGCTTGTAGCGCGGGAAGAGGTCCTTGAAGGAGCGCGCCAGGACGTGGTGGATGCCCGGACGCCCGTTGGCGGTGGGCGGCCCCTCGTAGAAGACGAACGGCGGCGCGCCCTCGCGCTGGGCGAGGCTGCGCGCGAAGACGTCGGCGGAGCGCCAGAACTCGAGGACCTTGGCCTCGTTCTCGGCGAACCCGGCGCGACTGCTGACAGGAGAGTAGCGGGGCATGCTCGTGCAGGGCGTCTGTGGGTGGGTGCAGGCGAGTATACGGGCGGGTGGGGAGTGCTCCGAGCACGGCCCGCGCTCGCGGCGCCACTATGCCCGGGCCGGCCGCTCGCCGAACAGGGCCCGGCCCACCCTGACGATGGTCGACCCCTCCTCCACCGCCACCTCGTAGTCGTCGCTCATGCCCATGCTGAGCTCGGGCAGCGGAGTGCCGAGGCGCTGCTGCAGCTCGTCGCGCAGGGTGCGCAGGCTGGCGAAGGTGGGGCGGGCCTGCTGCGGGTCGTCGACGGGCGGGGCCATGGTCATCAGGCCGCGCAGGCGCAGGCGGGGCTGGGCGAGGACGGCACGGGCCACGGCGTCGAGGCGTTCGGGCGGCGCGCCGGTGTGCCCGGCGAGGCCGGTGAGCTCGACCTCGACCAGGACCTCGAGCTGGGGCAGGCCGTCGGGGCGGCGCAGGCTCAGCGCCTCCGCGACCCGCTCGCTGTCGACGGAGTGGACCACGGCGAAGAGGGCGGCGGCGCGGTTGGCCTTGTTGGTCTGGAGGTGGCCGATGAGGTGCCAGCGCAGGGCGGGGTCGGGCAGCGCGGCGGCCTTGACGGCGGCCTCCTGGACGCGGTTCTCGCCGAGGTCGCGGACGCCGAGAGAGACCAGCTCGGCGACGCGCGCGGGATCGACCGTCTTGGTGGCGGCGACCAGCAGGACCCCGCCGGGGTCGCGACCGGGGCGCTCGGCCGCTGCGGTGATGCGCGACCGCACGGCGTCGAGCCGATCCGCGAGCTGCGTGCTGGTTCCCTGTGCCGATCCGGCCACGTCCGTGCCAGTCTACGCGCCCGCCGGTCACGGCTCGGTCGCACGCGCCCGCACACGCGCGAGGGTGTCGCAGCGTGCTCTCTCGTGGGAACGGCAGTGCGGGTGCGGACCGCGCGGCGCGTCGTCGCGGGCGTCGAGGCGCGGCGGGCGATCGACCACGAGCGCCTGGCCGCACGCGTGCACTACGCGACGCTGCTGCTCGCCTATCCCCTGCTGCTCTGGCTGGGACGCTCCACGTTCTTCCGCCACGACGAGTGGCGCATCGTGCTCGGCCACACCGGTGCGGGCTCGCAGCCCTGGGACGTCTTCGCGCCCTTCGACATCCACTGGTCGACGGCGGTGGTGCTGATCTACCGGGCGGTCGGCGCGGTGGCGGGGTCGAGCAGCTACCTGCCCTACCTCGGGGTGTCGCTGGCGGTGCACGTCGTCGCCTCGCACCTCCTGTGGCGCGTGCTGCTGCGCTGCGGGGCGGACCGCTGGATCGCCACCGGGCTGGTGGCGGCGTTCCTCGTCCTGGGCGCGGGATGGGAGGCGCTCTACTGGGTGCTGTCGCTGACCTCGACGCTGCCGCTGGCGCTGGTGCTGGGTGCGGCGCTGATCGCCGACCGCGCGGCGCGAGGCGGGCGGGCCGGCGGGCTTCAGCCCGCCGAGGAGGGGGCAGGCCGGGGGAGGATCTGCCTCCCCCGTCTTGGCGCGCGTCTGAGCGCGCCGGTGACCATGCTGACCCTCCTGGCCGTGATGTCGGGGGGGCCGGGCGTGGCCATGCTGGTCATCCCGGCGCTGGTCGGGTTGCAGCGCGGCGGACCGCGGCGAGCGGTGAGCCTCGTTGCGCCGGCGGCTGGCGTCTACGTGCTGTGGCTGGCGCTCGCGGGGTCGGCGATCCTGCATCACCCCGGCACGACCTCGGGCGGCGGCGCCGTGGCGGGCTTCGTGTGGGATGGGCTCACGGCGTCGATGGCCACCATGCTCGGGCCGGCGGCCCTCGGAGTGGCGGCGCTGCTGGGGCTCGGTGCCTGGATGGCAGTGCGGGCGCACGCCCGGGCGCTGCCACCGCTCATCCCCGCCTGCGCCGTGGGAGCGGTCGCCGTCTTCGCCCTCACCGCGCTGGGCCGCGGCAACGGCGGCGACGCGACCACCTCGCACTACCTCTACGCCGGGATCGGGCTGCTGCTCCCAGGCGCTGCGCTGGCGCTCACCGACCTGGTGCGGCGCCTCCGCCTGCCGCGCACCGCGCTGCTCGCCGGGCTCGGCGTCGTCGTCGCCCACAGCGGCGCCATGCTCGCCCTCGACGCCGACGCGCTGACCCACGACGACCAGGCCTCGCGCTCACTGCTCCTCGCCGCGGCGAGGCTCAGCCAGGACGGCACCGCCCTCCCGGACAGCGTGCCGGAGCCCATCCTGGGGTGGGCGGTGTCGACCGCCGACGTCGAGAGGCTGCGCGCGCAGGACGTGCTGGTGCCGCCCGCGGCGCTCGACCCCGCCGTCGCGGCGGAGGTGAGCCTGCGCATCCACGTCGCCGTCAGCGCGACGCGCATCGCAGGTGCCGGCGAAGCGCCGCAGGTGTCGGGCATCGACGGCGGCACGCTCTCGACTGCGCCGGCCGGGTGCGTCGTCGCAGCGCCCAGCAGCGCCAACGGCTTCACCGTCTCCGTCGCATACGCGCAGCCGGGGGCGCTGCACGTGGAGGCCGTCACGCCGACGCTGCTGCAGGTCTACCTGCGCGGCACTCCACAGGCGCCGGCCGACGAGGCGGCCAAGGTGCTCATCGCGCCCGGCGACGCGCAGTGGGTCGACGCCGCGCTGCCCGGGACCACGCTGGTCCTGCGGGTCCCCACGGGCAGCGTGCGCCTCTGCAGCTGACGCGCGTCGCAGCGCGCTGATCCGGTCAGGTGTCGCGGTGGGCGGAGTAGGACACCACTTGCTGGAACGTCGGCCGGTTGACCCAGGGCATGCCCGGCACCGAGCCCACACCGATGGCGCTGAACTGGATGTCGTCGCCGGCTGGATTGCACTGGCCTGCACCCGTGTTGCTGCGGCTGCAGCTCCACCGGGTGGGATCTGACGTGCCGTACGCGGCGGTGAGCTTGTCGAGAGCGCCCTGCAACGCGTTCACCACCGCCGTCTGGCAGGCGCTCAACGAGCCGCTGCCGCAGTAGCTCTGCGAGTAGCCGTTGGCGATCGCCGGGTTGACGGCCTGGCGCAGCGCGCGCTGCAGGTAGCCCTCCCAGCCGCCGTCGTACGCCGAGCCGGTGGGGCCGGGCGGGTTGTTGAGGCCCATGATGCCCTGCAGCTGGCTGAACTGGCCGCTGTCGAGCCAGGGATCGAAGACGGCGTGCGCCAGCAGCGGGTAGAAGGCATCCATGATCGCCACCGCGTTGCCCTGCTCGTACGAGCCGCTGCCGCTGCGGTCGCGGCGATGGGCGCCGGGCACGTTGCCGCTCCAGGCGGGGTCGACCACCCACTGCTGCAGGATCGACAGCGCCTGCGACTGCTGCGCGGTGAGCGACGCGCCACCCAGCACCTGGGCGACGTAGGGGACGAGCTGCGCCCCGTCGAGGTCGACGGAGCCGCCGTCCTCCATGGCGTTGACGACGTCGGCGGGCGTCGCCGGTCGCGTGCTGATGATCGCCTGGACGCGCTCGGCGAGCGACTCCACGCGGTACACCGGTCCGTAGGCGAACTGCGAGTCCGACGCCGAGAATCCGGGCGCGGGCTTGTTGTTCCAGTTGGTGAAGAAGCCGCTCGGCGGGTCGATGGCGCGCGGGTGCAGGTCGGCGCCGGAGAGGTCGCCGGGGACGAAGCCCTGCCACTCCCACTGGCCCGTGCCCCACACCGGGAAGTTGGGGTCGACGGTGGGGTTGCGCACGGGCAGCTTGGCGCTCATGTAGTAGGCGACGTGCTTGGAGTCGACGTACGTCCAGTTGAAGGTGCCGGTCTCCTCACCGCCGGCGCGCTGGAAGTCCTTGGGGCCGTGGATGATGTCGGGGTCGTTCCACTCCAGGAAGGCGGGCGCCGCACCCAGCTCGTCGCCCCACGTGGAGCGCTGGATCGACACCGCGGCGGGGATGGCCTGCCCGGTGCCGGGATCGACGGCCATCAGCCGTCCCGCCACCGGGCCGTGCACGGTGCGCTCGATCTGGATGGTGACCACCGCCGGCGGGTTGGGACTGGTCGCCGTGGGCTTGGCCACCTGGCGGTCGGTGCGCTCGTACATCGGCGTGCACACGCCGTTGTAGACGTAGGCGGTGCTCTGCAGGGTGGGCGCGCTGCCGTCGGTGTTGCAGAGCCTCTCCAGGCGCTGGTCGATGATGTCGGCGCCGGCGCTGGTGGCGCTCCAGGCGTAGTCGACGCCGCGGCCCAGCTCCACGAACACCTCGGTGCCGGGGAAGGCGACGCCGCGCGACTGCAGGCCGGGGCCGTGCAGGTCCACCTCGTGGAGGATCTCCGGTGCGAAGTAGCCGGTCTGCGGGCCGAACACCGCGATGGGATGGCCGGTGGCGCTGTGGTTGGCGTTGACGATCAGCTCGTTGCTGGCGTGCGGCGTGCTGCTGGGGAGCAGCGAGCTGAGGTCGATGGTCACCGGGCCGACGGTGATCTGGCCGAGGCCGGTGGTCGGCTCGGGGGTGGGGCCACCGTTGCAGGCGGTGCTGCTGGGACGGGTGAGCGGCATGGCCAGCGAGTTCGGGTCGGTGGTGGCAGGAACCTGCTCGTAGTCGAAGGTGCTGGTCAGGCTGGTCTGCGCTTCGGGGTCGTTCTGCTCGCGCAGGTCGTGCCAGATGGCCGAGCCCTGGGCGGGGCCGTAGCGGCTGGTCAGCGACTGGTAGAGCAGCGCGCTGTTGACCTCGTTGCCGCCGCCGACGGCGAAGATCGCCTGCACCAGCGTGGCGGTGGCGACGATGTCGCGCACGCTCCAGGGCGCGGGAGTCGTCTGCAGCGCCGGGTACTCGGCGGGGAGCAGGGCGGGGTCGGCCAGCGCGGCCTGGATGTAGGCGTTGACGCCGTCGGCGTAGGCCTCCCCGTCGGCGACCACCTGGGCGCCCTCGGTGGTGGTGTGGCCCTCGATGGTGATCGGCTTGGTGTAGCGCTGCGGGAGGAGGTCGACCTGCTGCTGCAGCTCGTCCTCGGTGTAGCCGGCTACCTGGTCGATGCCGCAGTCCATGGCCAGCGTGCTCGGCGAGGGGCCGATGAAGCTGCTGAGCTGGCCGCGGCCGTAGTGGCGCAGCACGTCCATCATGAAGAGGCGGTCCTCTGCCGATGCGTAGCCGCTGCCGAACTCGGTGTCGTAGCGGGTGTTGCCGAAGATGTGCGGCACGCCGAACTGCGCGTCACGGACGATCACCGTGCCGGGGTGCTGGGCGACGGACTCCACCCTGTCGCCTGGCTGCACGGCCCCGTAGAAGCTGGCGTCCTTGTAGTAGTCGAGCAGCTGCGACCCGCTGACGTTGGGCGCCTGCTTGATGAGGTCGGCGTACATCGCCCGCTGGTCCTGGGTGTGCGGCGCGGGGCCCTGGCCCGCCTCGAACCTGGCGAAGTCGGCGGCGTTGTAGAGGCCGCTCTCGCCGGGCGGCACGATGTTCAGGGCGCCGCCGAGGGAGCAGTCCTGGAACGGCGCGCCCACCGGTCCCTGCTTGGTGACGCACTCCGCCCCCGCCTGCGCCTGGCGTGCGGTCGCGGGCAGCAGCGCCGCTGGGACGAGCACGAGGGCGGTGAACGCCGCCCATCGGGTGCGCCCGCGGGCGCGTCGGATGCTGGGGACGGTGTGCACGGCGAACCTCTGCCAACCATGTGCGACCGGCGATCGGCCGCGTTCCCTTCCACGGTCGCAGCGGAGCCTACACGAGGTGCACTTCGGCGCGCCAGGGAGGATCGTGGTTTTCGCCGGCGCGGCGGGCGGGGGTGGTCACTTCCCGAGGTTGAGGGGAAGCTCCTCCTCGGGACGGCCGGGGCGGGTGCGGCGCCGGGGCGGCTGCTGGCGGGTGCCGGGCGGGTGGGAGAGCAGCTCCTCCATCACCCCGCGCACGTCGTTGACGTCGCGGAACTGGCGGTAGACCGAGGCGAAGCGGATGTAGGCGATCTCGTCGACGTCGCGGAGGCGCTGCATCACCTCCTCGCCGATGGCCCGCGAGGGGACCTCGGCAGCGCCGCGCGAGCGCAGCGCGTTCTCCACGTCGTCGACCAGCTCCTCGATCTGGGCGCGCTCCACGTCGCGCTTCTTCGAGGCCATCAGCAGGCCGTTGACCAGCTTGTCGCGGTTGAACTCCTCGCGGCGGCCGTCCTTCTTCACCACCAGCAGCGGCACGTTCTCGACGCGCTCGTAGGTGGTGAAGCGCTTGTGGCAGTTGAGGCACTCGCGACGGCGGCGGATGGAGCCGGTCTCGGTGTCACGCGAGTCGACCACCTTGCTGTCGAGGTGGCCGCAGTATGGGCACTTCATGGCAGAAACGGTCGGGACCGCAGCGGTCGGGGCCGCGCCGTCAGATGAGGAGGAGGACGGCGCGGCTCCCGGCCGCACGGAGCGTCAGCGGCGATCCCGCAGGAAGGCGGGGATGTCGAGGTCGTCGGCGCGCAGCGTCGAGTACGACGGCACGCGCTCCTGCATGGGGCGCACCACGGGCTCGTAGGCGACGGTGCCGTGCACGTCGATCATGCCGGTGAAGCCGGTGGCGATCACCGTCACCTTGACCTCGCCCTGGAGACGCTCGTCGATCACCGTGCCGAAGATGATCTGCGCCTCCGGGTCGGCGGACTCGGCGACCATCTGGGCCGCCTCGTTGACCTCGAAGAGGGTCAGGTCGGGGCCGCCGGTGATGTTGAGCAGGATGCCCTTGGCGCCGGCGATGGTGGTCTCCAGCAGCGGCGAGGCGACGGCGTCGCGCGCGGCGTCGGCGGCGCGGGTGTCGCCGGAGCCGAAGCCGATGCCCATCAGCGCCGCACCCTGTCCGGACATGATCGCCTTGACGTCGGCGAAGTCGAGGTTGATCAGGCCGGGGAAGACGATCAGGTCGGAGATGCCCTGCACGCCCTGGCGCAGGACGTCGTCGGCGATCTTGAAGGCGTCGGTGATCGGCGTCTTCTTGTCGACCACCGCCATGAGGCGCTCGTTGGGGATGGTGATGAGGGTGTCGACCCGCTGCTGCAGCCCGACGATGCCCTCCTCCGCCGACTTCTGGCGCTTCACGCCCTCGAAGCGGAAGGGCTTGGTGACCACGCCGATGGTCAGCGCGCCCTGCTGGCGGGCGATCTCGGCGACGATCGGCGCCGCGCCCGTTCCGGTGCCGCCGCCCATGCCGGCGGTGACGAAGACCATGTCGCAGTCGTGCAGGAGCTTGGACAGCTCCTCACGCGACTCCTCGGCCGCCTCGGCGCCCACGGTGGGGTTGCCGCCCGCGCCGAGACCGCGGGTCAGCTTGCGGCCGATGTGCATCTTCACCGTGGCCTCGCTGGCGTTGAGCGCCTGCAGGTCGGTGTTGATGGCGACGAACTCGACGCCGCGCAGCTTGCTGCGGATCATCCGGTTGACGGCGTTGCTGCCGCCGCCACCGACGCCCACCACCTTGATGCGGGCGTTGCCTTCCAATGTGCGGTCCAGCTCCATGGGCGCCTCCTCACGCTGTCGTGGTCTGGGACGGAGAGATTCGTAACCAGCGCGCGCCGCCGCTTGGCCGCCGCCGTTGGTGTGGGCGTAATCAGAAGAGTTCACGTAGCCACCTGCTGAATCGATCGCTGACACCGTGGTTGCCGTTGCCGTTCCCGTTGCTCCTCACCGCGCTCCGCCGTCCGGTGCGGGCTCCCCAGCGGAGCAGCCCGACGACGGTGGCGCAGTGCGGACCGTGCAGCTCGTCGTCCATGCCCATCGTGCCGGTGGGCGCCGCGACGTGGACCGGGAGGTCGGTGACCGTCTGGCACATCTCGGCGAAGCCGCGCAGCATCGAGCCGCCCCCGGTCAGCACGATGCCGCCGGGCAGCACGCTGGCGCCGCTGCGCTCGATCTCGGCGCCGATGAGCATGCCCATCTCGCGCGCCCTGGGCCCGATGATCTCGGCGAGGTAGCGCTGCGGCACGGCGACCGGCTCGTCGTACCCCATCGGCGTCAGGGTCACCGTGGCGTCGGCGGGGACGGTGAGCTGCAACGAGTGCCCGAAGCCGCGCTTGACCGCCTCGGCGGTGTCGAGGTCGCAGCGCAGGCCGACGGCGAGGTCGCCGGTGACGTGGTTGCCCCCGACGGGGATCACCGCGGTGTGGACGATTGCACCGTTGCTGAAGACGGCGACGTCGGTGGTGCCGCCGCCGATGTCGGCGACCACCACGCCGCGCTCCAATTCGTCTTCTGTCACAACGGCTTCGGCGCTGGCGAGCACTTGGAGCACGAGGTCGTCGACGTCGAGCCCCGCCTCGTGCATGACCTTGACGACGTTCTGGATGGCGGTGGTGGCGCCGGTGACGATGTGCGTCTCCACCTCCAGCCGCGTGCCGGCCATGCCGATCGCCTCGCGCACGCCGTCCTGCCCGTCGACGGTGAACTGCCGCGGCAGGACGTGGAGGATCTCGCGGTCGCTGGGGATGCTGACGGCCCTGGCCGCCTCCACCGCGCGGGTGATGTCGTCGCCGCGCACCTCCCGGCGCCCGGCGCCGACGGCGACGACGCCGCGGGAGTTCTGCGACTGGATGTGGCCGCCGGCGAGACCGACCACCGCCGACTGGATGGGCACGCCAGCGACCCGCTCGCAGGCGTCGACGGCCTCGGCGACGCCCTCCGCGGCGCGCTCGATGTCGACCACCGCGCCCTTGCGCAGGCCGCGCGAGGCGGCCATGCCGACGCCGAGGATGCGAAGGCCCTCGCCGGATCCGGTCGAGGAGTCGACCTCGGCGAGGGCGCAGCAGACCTTGGTCGTGCCGAGATCGAGAGCGGCAACACGGCGGGCACGGGTCACATCGGATGCCGAGTATACCGGCGGAGCGGTCGCGCGGATAGGGGTTTTCGGGTGCAAAACCGCAACATGCTGGGTTTGGGGGGGCAGGACGGCACAATATGTGGACCGCCGGGAGGCGCGTCTCAGGGCCTTCGGAATGCGGCCGCGGGGGGCTGTCCGCGCCCTCGGAATGAAGGGCTGTCGCGGCCTCGACCGCGGAGCGGACAATCGCGATGGCATGGCAGAAGGAAGGGCTGTCGCGGCCTTCAGCCGTGCTCGGGAATGCTGTCCCAGGCGGCGCGCCGGCGGTCCCCAGACAGACAAACAGGGCCTCGCCACTGCACCTGGCTGACGAAGCCCTGTCGGCTGCGGCCCCATCGGGCCGCGTGAGCCCGGCAACCGTAGCACCGGGGTCCTGGGAAGTAAATGGCGGACCTCGGCGCCGCGGAAGCGGCGATGGCGCTAGTGGTGCAGGAGACCGACGACCACCATGGCCACGCCTGCGGGAATGGCCACCACCGCGACGACGCGCTGGACCTGGAACCAGCGCCGGCTGGGCTCAGGTCGCTGCGCGAACTGCCAGCTCTGCGTCCACATGCCCATCCGGAACATCTGGCGAGGCGCCACCAGCATGGCGATGCCGATGACCACCCAGACGGCGCCGATCACCGCCAGGGGCCAGGTGGCCGAGCTCCCCTGTCCACCGCTCGACCCCAGGGCGACCAGCTGCTCTCGTGCCATCGCGTGCGTGCCTCCGCTGCCTCGGATGCCGACCACACCACTATCACACAATCGCTACATGGTGATGTGGGGATCAGGCGGCCGGCGTGACCACCAGCTTGCCCTCGCGCTCCCCGGACGCGAGGGCGGCGAAGGCGTCGGCCGCGCGCTCCAGCGGGAAGGTCGCCCCGATGAGCGGCCGCAGCGTGCCCGCCGCCACCATGGCGACGAGCTTCTCCAGCTCGGCCCGCGTCCCCATCGTCGAGCCGAGGATGCGGGTGTGCCGCCAGAAGATGCGGTGGAGCTGGGCCGGCGGGTTGGGGCCGGCGGTGGCGCCGGCGACCACGATGGTCCCGTCGATGCGCACGGCGCGGAGGGAGAACTCCCAGGTGGGCTCCCCCACCGTCTCGATCACCGCGTCCACCCCGCGACCGCCGGTCATGGCGGCGAGCTGCTTCGAGGCGTCACGGTCGGTGCCGATCGCCGCGGAGGCGCCCAGCCGGAGCGCCGCCTCGCGCTTGGCCTCGTCGCGCGAGGTGCTGATGACGTTCACGCCCGCGGCGCGTCCCAGCAGGATGGTGGCGCTGGCCACACCCCCGGTGGCGCCATGGACCAGCACGGTGTCACCGGGATGCAGGGCGGCCCGGGTGAAGAGCATGCGGTAGGCGGTGAGGTACGCGGTCGGCAGCGTCGCCGCGGCGGCGAAGCCGACGCCGTCCGGCAGCGGGACGAGGTTGGCGGCGGGCACCGGGACGTACTCCGCCAGGGAGCCCTGCAGGTCGCCCTCGCTGAGCATCGACATGTCGCGGCAGAAGAGCGGGTCGCTGTGCGCGCAGGTGGCGCAGCCGCCGCAGCCGATCACGCTGTGGGCGACCACGCGCGTCCCCTCGGCCGGAGCGCCCTCAGGCCGGTCGGGGCCGTAGGCGGCGACGGTGCCTGCGGCGTCGCAGCCGAGCACCTGCGGCGGCTGCACCTTGCGCGACGAGACCCCGCGCAGGGTGAAGAGGTCGTGGTGGTTGAGCGAGGCGGCGTGGACCCGCAGCAGGGCCCATCCCGGCGCCGGCTCGGGCTGCGGCCGCTGGCCCACCTCGAGGTTGGCAAGCGGGTCGCCATCGAGCCGGGCGACGTAGGCGGCGAGCATCGGACGGCAACCTAGCAGACGCGAACGGCGCGCCGTGGGGCACCATTGGCGTCGTCATGCGCATCGACACGATCTTCGCGCAGTCCACGCGGCCGGTCTTCTCCTTCGAGTTCCTCCCGCCCGACGACGCGGCGGGCGAGGAGCGGCTCTTCCAGACCATCGCGGCGCTGCGCGAGCTGGAGCCGTCGTTCGTGTCGGTCACCTGCCGCAACCACTCGCGGGCGCGCACCCTCGCCCTGGTGCAGCGCATCCGCAACGAGACGGGCCTGGAACCGATGGCGCACTACACCTGCGCCGGCGCGACGCGCGAGGAGCTGCGCGAGATGCTGCACGGCCTGCACGAGGCCGGCATGGAGAACGTGCTGGCGCTGCGCGGCGATCCCCCCAAAGGCTCCGACACCTTCGAGGTGACGGCGGGCGGCTTCGCCCACGCCACCGACCTGGTGGCGATGATCCGGGACGGCTACGACTTCTGCATCGGCGGCGCCTGCTACCCCGAGGGACACCCGGAATCGCCGACGCTCGACGACGACATGCGCCACACCCTCGCCAAGGTGAACGGGGGCGTCAGCTTCCTGATCACCCAGATGTTCTTCGACAACGCCGCGTACTTCGACTTCGTGTCGCGCGCCCGCGCGGCGGGCATCACCGTGCCGATCATCCCTGGCATCTGGCCGATCGGCAGCCTGGCGCGACTCTCGCGCGAGGACGGCACGATGTTCGGCGCGACGGTGCCGCCGAAGCTGCTCAGCGAGCTGCTCAAGCGCGAGGGCGACCAGGCGGCGATCACCGCTCTTGGCACCGCGTACGCCACGCTGCAGTGCAGCGAGCTGCTGGCGGGCGGCGCGCCCGGCGTGCACTTCTACACCCTCAACCGATCCCCCGCGACTCGCGCGATCCTCTCCGCGCTGCTCTCGGCCCGCCCCTGGGAGCGCGCCCGCTAGAGGTTGCTGACGACGCGCGCGTCGCGTCGAGCACGTGCGCGCTGCGTCTCAGTGCGCGGGCGGAGGACCGATGCTGAAGTGGATCGGCGTCGGTGTGGGTTTCGGGGTCGGCGCGGGGGTGGGCGTCGGCGCCGGCGTGGCGCTGGACTGTGGCGAGGTGGCCGACCCGGCGGGCGCCGCCACTGGCGGGGCGGTGGGGGCGGAGGGCTTGCCGCCGACGGCGGGCTGTCCCGGGTCCTCGAGGTCGACGTACCCGAAGCTCGGCTTGGCGAAGTTGAGCCGACCCTTGAGCGAGAGCAGGGAGCTGAGCTGGTCGGGGACGGCGGCGATGTCCTGGTCGGTCAGCATGTGGCCGAGGATGGCGCGCCATCCCGCCGTGGTCACGATGGCGAAGAGCCCGTCGGTCTGCCACTCGAAGTGGTCGACGGCGACGCCGAAGGCGGCGGGGAAGCGCTGCGCGGCGACCACCAGCGTCTGCACCAGCACCGGGTCGAGCGACGGCGAGGCGGTCTGCGCCACCTGCAGCGCGGGACGGTCGTCGACGAGCAGCGGGACACCCGGCGGCACCGCCACCCTGGCCGTCCCCAGGTCGAGCACGTCGCCGCGGTCGGCGATGGCCAGCTGGCGCCCGCCGCGATGCAGCACCAGCACCGGCGTCCACTCAGTGATGCTGATGCGGACCGTGCTGGGCAGCTCCGTCTCGACGCTGGCGCTGCGCACCCAGGGCAGCTTCTCGATGCGGTTACGCAGCTGCTCGCCGTCGATGGTGAACAGGCTCTGGGTGCTGGAGATCTGCGCGGCGGCGAGGATCTGGTCGCGCCCCACCAGGCGGTTGCCGGTGATCTCGACGGTCCTGGCACGGAACACCGGCAGCACCAGGATGGCCAGCAGCGCCACCACCTGCACGACGAGGATGGCCACGGCGACGCGGCGGCGCGACAGCGCACCCATCGACGCCGGAACGAAGCGCGGCATCTCGTTGCGATGCACGCGGCGGCGGTCGGTGGACCGCAGCGCGCTCTCCTCGGAGAGCACGAAGCGACGGGCGACGCGCGGCGTGTCGATGATCGAGGCCGCGGTGGCCCGGGCGCGCGCCTGGCGGCGGGTGCGCTCCTCGAGGACGGGGCTCATATCGGACGGTCCTCGGCGTGCCGCTGCACGGCCTCACGGACCAGCCGGTCGCAGAGGTCCTCGAAGCCGATCCCCGCGGCGCGCGCGGCGTCGGGCAGCAGCGACAGCTCGGTGAGGCCGGGGATGGCGTTCACCTCGATGACCCAGGGCGCGCCGGCGCGATCGACGATGACGTCGACGCGCGACATGCTGTAGCAGCCCAGCGCGGCGTGGGCGCGCTCGGCGGCGCGCTGCGCGGCCCGGCGCTGCTCCTCGGGGAGTCGCGCCGGGATGACGTGCTCGCTCTGACCCGCGGTGTACTTCGCTGCATAGTCGTAGAGGGGACGGTGGGAGACGATCTCGAGGGTCGGGAGTGCCTCGGGGGGATTATGCCCCAGAACGCCGATGGTGATCTCCAATCCGTCGACGAAGCGCTCGCAGAGGACGGTGTCGTGCTCCGCCGCGGTGTGGTACGCGGCGGCCAGCTCGCCGTCGGCGCGAACGATGCTGAGCCCGATGGTGCTGCCGCCGCGATTCGGCTTGGCCACCAGCGGATAGCCCAGCGCGGCGGCCGTCTCGCGCATGGCGCTCAGCGCCGCGCCGGGGTCGAGGTGGCGCGGCACCACCCGCCAGGGCGCCGTGTTGATGCCTTCGGCGACCAGAACCCGCTTGGCCATGGCCTTGTCGAGGCAGAGTGCGGTGGCCAGCAGGCTGCTCCCGGTGTAGGGGACGTCGAGCAGCTCGCAGACACCCTGGACGGTGCCGTCCTCGCCGAACCGGCCGTGGAGGGCGAGGAAGGCGACGTCCCATGCCCCGCCGCGCAGGGCGTCCCACAGCTCCTCGTCGGCCTCGATGCGCTCCGCCTGGTGGCCGCGCGCCCGCAGCGCCTGGAGCACCTGCTGCCCGCTGGTCCGGCTCACCTCGTTCTCGGCGCTGCGCCCGCCGCAGACCACCGCGACCCGCAGCGCCGTCACCGCGGCACCGCCTGGGGCTCGCCGAGGACCACGATCTCCCGCTCCAGGTCGACGCCGAACTGCTCCAGCACGGCGTCGTGGGCCAGCTCGGCGAGGGCGAGCACGTCGGCGGCGCTGGCGTGGGAGAGGTTGACGATGAAGTTGGCGTGCTTGTCGCTGATCTGCGCCCCGCCGATGCGCCGGCCGCGCAATCCGGCGGCTTCGACGAGGCGTCCGGCGTAGTCCCCCGGGGGGTTCTTGAAGACGCTGCCCAGGCTGCGGATGCCGTACGGCTGCGACGCCTTGCGCTGCGCCTGGACGGCGTCGGTGCGCTGCCGCACCTGCACCGGGTCGTCGCGGTGCACCCGGAAGCGCGCGGCCACGATGACGTGGTCGAGCAGGTCGTCCTTGAAGCGCGAATGGCGGTAGGCGAAGCCGCAGTCGGCGCCGGCGATGGTGTGGTGCGCGCCGTCCGAGTCGATGCTGACGCACTCGGTCATCACGTCCTTGATCTCGGTGCCGAAGGCGCCCGCGTTGCCGCGCACGCTGGCGCCGGTGGTGCCGGGGATGCCGATGCCGAACTCCATCCCCGCGATGCCCTTGCGGGCGAGGTCGAGCGCGGCGCGGGGCATCATGTAGCCGCCGCTCAGCTCGATGGTGGCCTCGTCGATCACCCGCAGGTGGCGGTCGGACATGCGCACCACCAGGCCGCGGATGCCGCCGTCGAGGACCAGGGTGTTGCTGCCGGCGCCCAGCACGGTGAAGGGCACGCCGTTCTGCTTGCAGCGCGGCATCAGGTCGGCGAGCCGCTCGGGGTCGTGCAGGGTGAGGAAGAAGTCCGCGCTGCCGCCGATGCCGTACTGGGTGTGGCGCGCCAGCGGCTCGTTGCGGCGCACTCCCGGCTCGCCGGCGAGCCACGCGTCGTTCATGGCGAGCGCTCCCGGAGGGCGCGCAGGGTGCGCTTGGCGAGGTCGTCGAAGCCGCGCACGCTCATGCACAGCACCGCGTCGCCGGAGCGTGCCTCGGCGAGGATCTGCAGGAGCGCCTCGTCGCTGCCGCCCACGATGTGCACCTCACCCGCGCCACGCACGCGCGCGGCCACGTCCTCGATGCTGACGGTGTGGGCGAGGTGGCGCTCGCGCGCGGGCTCGATCGGTCCGAGCAGCACGACGTCGGCGCCGCGGAAGGCGTCGGCGTAGTCGTCGAGGAGGGCCAGCGTGCGCGAGTAGGTGTGCGGCACGTACACGGCCATGATGCGCGCCGGTTCCGGGAAGCGCTGCCGCGCCGCGGCGACGGTGGCGGCGACCTCGGTCGGGTGATGGGCGTAGTCGTCGACGACGGTCACGCCGCCCGCGACGCCGAGGATCTCGAAGCGGCGCGACGCGCCCCTGAAGGTGGCGCAGGCTTCGATGCACCGCTCCAGGTCGGCGCCGACCGCGCCGGCGAGGATCAGGGCCGCGGTGGCGTTGAGCGTGTTGTGCTCCCCCGGGATGCTCAGGCGCACCGGTGGAAGAGCGACGCCGTCGCGGCGCACCACCCGGAACGACTGCGGCCCGAGCGCCTCGACGCGCCAGTCCGCATTCGCCGAGACCCCGTAGAGCACCGTCCGGCAGGACGCCTGCGACTGCAGCGCGACGCATTCCGGATCGTCGGCGCAGAGCGCGAGCACCCCGTCCTCGGGCATGGTGCGCGCCAGCTCGACGAAGGGAGCACGGTAGGCGGCGAAGTCGGGGTACACGTCTGGGTGGTCCAGCTCCAGCCGCGTCACGCAGGCGGCGAAGGGATGCGTGTGCAGGAACTTCGGCCGGGGATCCCACGGTGCGGTGGTGTACTCGTCGCCCTCGAAGACGAAGGGGGCGCCCTCACCGAGGCGGGCGGTGGCCTCGAAGTCGCGCGAGGTGGTCCCCAGCCGGAAGCCGGGTGACATGCCCGCCACCTCCAGCATCCAGGCCAGCAGCGACGACGTCGTCGTCTTGCCGTGCGTCCCGCAGACGGCGATGCGCACCCGGTCGCGGGTCAGCTCGGCGTAGAACTCCGCCTCGCTGCTGACGGGGAGCCCGCGCCGCGTCGCCTCCGCCCATTCCACGTTGCCGTCGCGCACCTGGTTGCCGACGACGACGAGGTCGGGCGTCCCCGCCATGTCGAGGTTGGCGGCGGCGTGGTGGTTGACCCACTGGATGCCCGCCGCCGTCAGCGTGTCGGTGGTGGGCGGGTACGCGTCCTCGTCCGAGCCGGTGACCAGGTAGCCGAGCTGCTTGGCCACCAGCGCCGCACCGCTCACGGCGTAGCCGCAGATGCCGAGAAAGTGCACGTGCCGCGTCGCCACCGCGCTCACCGCGACCCCGCGACCTCGCGCACCAGCGCGGCCACCGCCTCGTCCGCGTCGGGACGCCCGCTGGCGCGGCTCGCCTCCGCCATCCGCCGCCACAGCGCGGGGTCGTCGACGACGCGGGCGATCTCGCCGCGGAAGCGCTCGGCGCCGCACTCCTCGTCGGGGATGAGCAGCGCCGCGCCGGCCTGCACGTAGGGGACGGCGTTGTCGGCCTGGTGCGCGCCCGCGTAGGGGTACGGCACCAGGATCATCGGCCGGCCCAGCACCGTCGTCTCCGCCAGCGAGGACCCTCCGGCGCGCATCACCACCAGGTCGGCGTCGCGGATGCGGTCGGCGATGTCGTCGAAGAACGGTGCCACGGTGTAGCGCTCGCGCACGTCGTCGGGCAGCCCTGCACGCACCGGCACGGCCCACTCCGCATCGCGCGCGCCGCACTGATGCGTGACGCGCAGGGCGGGATGGTCGGCCAGCAGGTGCCGGATCGACCCCGCCACGGCGTCGTTGAGCCGCCTTGCCCCCTGCGACCCGCCCATCACCAGCACGTGCTCGCACGAGCCGTGCAGCGGCGCGCCTGCGTACGCCTTGACCTCCGGCCGCACCGGGTTGCCCGTGTGCACCACGCGGGCGCCGGGAAGCTGCGCCGCCGTCTCCGCGAACGACGCTGCGACCACGCGCGCCCGCTTGGCGAACATGCGCGTCGTGCGACCGGGATGGGCGTTCTGCTCCAGCAGCACCACGGGAACCCGTCGCAGCAGCGCCGCCGCGACCACGGGCACCGACACGTATCCGGCCGCACCGACGACGACGTCGGGCCGGAAGCGATGCAGGATGCCGCGCGCCTGCGCGGTCGCACGGGTGATGCGCAGCGCGGTCCCCGGCAGCCGCAGCGGCGAGCCGAGGTCGATGCCGCGCACGTCGAGCGTCTCCAGGCGCAGGCCGCTGCTCGGGACCAGCGACTCCTCGATGCCGCCGCGGCGGCCGACGAGGAGGACGTCGCCGCCCGGGTCAGCGCGCCGCAACGCCTGCGCGACCGCCAGCGCGGGGGTCAGATGTCCCCCCGTTCCCCCTCCAGCGATCAACGTGCGCACGGCGCGATACCCCTTGTCGTCGGCCCTGGGCCGAGATGTTGCAGAGGATGCCCACAGCCAGCAGCGTCATCGCCAGGGACGAGCCGCCGTAGCTGATGAAGGGAAGCGGGACGCCGGTGGTCGGCACCAGGTTGGTGACCGCGGCGATGTTGAGGAAGGCCTGCACGCAGATCCAGGCGGTGATGCCGCCGGCGACCAGCGCGCCGTAGGTGTCGGGCGCGCGCAGCGAGGTGCGCACGCCGCGCCAGGCGAGCAGGACGAAGCCGCCCACCACGCCCAGCGTCCCCACCAGGCCGAGCTCCTCGCCGATGATGGCGAAGATGAAGTCGGTGTGCGCCTCGGGCAGCCACTGGTACTTCTCGATGGAGTGGCCGAGCCCGACTCCTGTGAAGCCGCCGCTGCCGAGCGCGTACAGCGAGTGGACCATCTGGAAGCAGGCGTTGAGGGGGTCGGCGAAGGGATTGCTGACGCAGGCGACGCGCGCCGAGCGGTACGCCTCCAGGCTGACCGCGAAGTAGCCGATGGCGCCGAGGATGCCCACCAGCAGGACGAGGTGACGCTTGCGCGCGCCCGCCAGAGCGATCAGCACCACGCCGATGCCGGCGAGGATCATCGTCGAGCCCAGGTCCTTCTCCAGGATGACCAGGCCGAGCACCACGATGAGCAGCAGGCCGAAGTCGCGCACGATGCGTCCCGAGCGCACCGCGGGGCCGCGGTCGCAGAGCCACTTGGAGAAGGCGAGGATGCAGATCAGCGTGGCCAGCGTCGAGGGCTGCACCGAGAGCGGGCCGAGCACGATCCAGCGCCGCGCGCCCAGCACCTGGGTGCCGATGTGCGGCACCAGCACCGCCAGCAGCAGGACGAGGCCGAGCAGCGCCAGCTTGCCTGCCCACCCCCGCCAGCGGTGGTAGTCGAGCCGCATGGCGCCGAGCATCAGCGCGATGCCGAGGCCGAGCCAGAGGATCTGCCGCTCGAAGAAGTAGTTGGGGTTGCCGTAGTCCTCGTAGCCGAGCGCCTCGGAGGCGCTGTAGACCATCACAAGACCGAAGGCGCACAGCGCGGCGATGACGGCCAGCAGCCAGCCGTCGACGCGCGCGATGGCGACCCGGTCGCTCTGCGAGCGCATCTCCGGCGCCGCGGCGGGGCGGAAGCTCTCCACCGGGGCGACGGAGCGGCGGCGCAGGGTGGCGGCGCGCTCGGCGACGGTCATGCTGCGTGTGCGCGCGGCCATCAGCGAGTCCCCCCGGCCGCGCCGCAGACCTCGCGCACCAGGGAGGCGAAGGTCTCGCCGCGCTCCTCGTAGTCGGTGAACTGGTCGAAGCTCGTGTATCCCGGCGCGAGCAGGACGACGTCGCCCTCGCGCGCCACGTCGTGGGCGGCGTGCACCGCCTCGGCGAGCGTCCCCACCAGGGTGCGCGAGTTGTAGCCAAGGGTGGCCAGAGCCCGGTCCACCTCGGGACCGGTGGCGCCGTTGAGCACCGCGTGGCGGGCCCGCTCGCTCACCTCGCGGGCGAGCTCCTCGGGCCCGACGCCCTTGGTCTCTCCCCCGCCGATCCAGACGACGGGCCGGTCCGGGAACGAGCGCAGCGCCTTGATCGCGGCGTCGGCGTTGGTCGCCTTGCTGTCGTTGACCCAGAGCACCCCGCCGGCGTCGAGCACCGGCTCCAGCCGGTGGTGCACGGCGCGGAAGCCGCGCACCGCACCGGCGATGGCGTCGTGGGCGACGCCGGCTGCGTGGCCGAGCGCCACCGCGACGAGGACGTTCTGCACGTTGTGGGTGCCGAAGAGCGGGATGTCGCCGACCGGCATCACCGGCGTGGCGCTGCCGCGCTCGATGACCACGACCTCACCGTCGCGCACCGTCGTCCCGTCGCCGGGACCGATCTCGAAGCCCGCCAGCAGGACGCGTGCGGTCGACGCCTGGGCCATGCCGCGCGCCACCACGTCGTCGGCGCCGAGCACCACCGCGCCCTCGGGGTCGGCGTGCTCGACGATGCGCCGCTTCGCCGCCGCATAGGCCTCGAAGGTGCCGTGGCGGTTGAGGTGGTCGGGAGTGACGTTGAGCACGGCGGCGAGACGGCAGCGCGGGTCCTCGACGGACTCGATCTGGAACGACGACAGCTCCAGCACCACCCAGTCGCCCTGCCGCACCTCACCGAGGCGGTCGAGCATCGGCTCGCCGATGTTGCCGCCGACGTGGACGCGCGTGCCGCCCGCGGCGATCACCGCGCCGGCCAGCGTCGTCGTGGTCGTCTTGCCGTTGGTGCCGGTGATGCCGAGGATGGGCGCGGGACAGCGGCGGAAGACGAGGTCGATCTCGCTGCGCACCTGGACGCCGTGCGACCGCGCGACGGCCAGCTCGGGCGCGTCCCACGGCACCCCGGGACTGGGGCAGACCATGTCGAAGCCGACCGCGACGTCGTCCGCGTACGGACCGAGGCGCACCTCGGTGCCCGCGGGAAGCGACGACGCGCGGGTGCGCAGCGCCGCGTCGTCCTTGCGGTCGACGACCAGGACGTCCCAGCCCTCGGCTCGCAGCGCACGGGCGCAGGCCATGCCGCTGCGCGCCAGGCCGATGACCAGGGCGCGCGGCATCAGGCGCTCATCCCCGAGCGGATGCCGGCGAGCACCGCCAGCAGCGCGGCCAGTGCCGCCACGGCGCCGAACCACAGCACCAGGCCCTGCTCGCGCAGCCCCAGCTCCTCGAAGTGGTGGTGCAGCGGGCTGGCCCGGAAGACGCGGCGGTGGAAGCGCCTGATCGCGGTGACGTTGACGATGACGCTGAGCGTCTCGGCGACGAAGACGAGGCCGAGCAGCGGCAGCAGCCAGAGCATGTGCACCTCGGCTGCGACGGCGGCCAGGGTGCAGCCCAGCGCCAGCGACCCGGTGTCGCCCATGAACACGCGCGCCGGATGCCAGTTGTAGAGGAGGAAGGCGGCGACGCCGCCGACGACGGCGGCGCTCAGCACCGCGGCCGAGTGCGCGCCGATGTGCAGGGCCAGCGCCCAGAGCGCGCTGAACACCAGCACGCTGCACCAGCCCGCCAGGCCGTCCACGCCGTCGGTGAGGTTGACGGCGTTGCTCGCCGCCATCACCGCCACCGCCGCCAGCACCACGATGCCGCCGTGCAGGTCGACGTTGCCCAGCACGGGGAGGACCTGGTGGGTGGCGCCGACGCGGAGCAGCCCGACGCCGACGAGGATCCCGACCAGCCCCTGCAGCACCAGCTTCTGACGGCCGAGCAGGCCGAGCACGCCGCGGCCGCGGATGTTGGCGAGGTCGTCGAGGACGCCGAGCCCGGCGCCCGCGATGAGCGCGAAGGCGAGCACGAAGCCCGAGCGCGAGCGGTCGAAGAAGAGCCAGGCCAGCACCGCCAGCGCGCAGAAGAGGATGCCGCCCATGGTCGGCGTCGACGCTTTGACGCGATGCGTCGACGGCGCGTAGGCCTGCACCCGCTGTCCCGCGTGCGCCCGCGCCAGCGCCCCGATCACCACGGGATAGAGGACGGCGCCGAGAACCAGGCAGAGCACGAAGGCACCCAGCGACGTCTTCACGGCAGCAGCGCCTCGACGACCCGCTCCAGGTGCACGCCGTGCGACGCCTTGACCAGCACGGCGGTGTCGCGGTCGCACCGGACCCGCACCAGATCGGCCGCCTCGTCGATGCTGCGCGCGGTGATCGCCTCCTCGGGGTCCATGCCGGCGGCGAGCGCTGCCGAGACCATCGTGGTGGCCTGCTCGCCGACGGCGATCAGCGTGGTGGCCACCTGCCGCGCGTGGCGCCCCGCCTGGCGATGCGCCATGGGTCCGAGCGAGCCCAGCTCCAGCATGTCGCCGAGCACGGCGATGCGCTTCTTCGCGGGTGTGGCGCCCAGCGTGTCGAGCGCGGCCGCCAGCGACTGCGGGCTGCTGTTGTAGCTGTCGTCGTAGATGCGCGCACCGTTGGCGCCGCTGAGGATGCGGCCGCGCTGCGGCGGCGCCTCGAAGCGCTCCAGCCGCTGCGCCACCTCGGCCACGTCCGCACCGAACTGCGCCGCCACCGCGGCCGCGGCCACCGCATCCACGGCGACGTGCGCGCCGGGAACGCGCATCCGCACCGGCGCGCTGCTGTCGGGACCGACCAGGGTGAAGGTGGTGCCGTCGATGCCGCGCGAGACGACGTCGGCGGCGCGGAACTGCGCGTCATGCGCGTGCACACCGAACCACACCACGCGCGCGCGGCTGCGCGAGGCGACCCCGCGCACGCGCTCGTCGTCGGCGTTGAGCACGGCGAGCCCGTCCTGCGGCAGCGCGTCGAGCAGCTCGGCCTTGGCGTCGGCGATCGCCTCCTGGGAGCCGAGCAGCTCGATGTGCGACACGCCGACGTTGAGCAGGGCGCCGGTGCGCGGATGGGTGAAGGCGCAGAGGTCGCGGATCTCACCGCGAGCCGACATCGCCATCTCGCAGACGAAGGCGTCGACGGGGGCGTCGAGGGCCAGCACGGTGAGCGGGATCCCCGTCCAGGTGTTGAGGTTTCCCGGCGTCTTCGCCACCGACACCGTCCCCTCCAGCACCGTCGCGACCAGCTCCTTGGCGGTGGTCTTGCCGACGCTGCCGGTGATGCCGACGACGTGCGCGCCCAGCTCCGCGAGCCGCCGCTCGCAGGCGTGGCGCAGCGCGGCCGCGCTGTCGTCGACGCGCAGCAGCAGCGGTGGCGCCGGCGCATCCTCTGCGGGAGTCCACGAGGCGTCGACCACCGCGAGCGCCGCGCCCGCCTCGGCCGCAGCGGCGACGAAGCGATGCCCGTCGTCGCTCTCGCCGCGGAGGGCGACGAAGCCGCCGCCGGGGACGACCTCACGGGAGTCCGTGGCCAGGCCGGCGAGCGGGCGCGCCGCGTCACCGGAACCGTCGAGCCGGCCGCCGAACAGGCGTGCCAGGTCGGAGGGGCAGTGCATCGCGCCCATGGTAGCGAGCCGATCCATGCGCACTGGAACGGCCGCGGGGGCGCTCACGGCACGATCTTCCACTGGTCGACCATGAGCTGGGCCATGTCGTGCCAGATGGGCGCGGCGAGGTAGGCGCCCTCGCGGGCCACCTTGTTCTCGTGGGGCAGGCGCAGCACCACGAGCATGGTGAACTGCGGGTTGCTCACCGGCATGAAGCCGACGAAGGAGACGATCACGTCGCTGCCGTACACGCCGTTGACGGCGACCGACGCCGTCCCGGTCTTGCCGGCGATCTGCCCCTTGAAGGCGGGGATCCTGGCCAGGTATCCCGAGGCGCCGCGGTCCTCGACGACGCCCGTCATCATCTTCTGCAGCGTCGCCGCGGCGTCGGCGGACATCACCCGGCGGGACGTCGGCGTGAAGGGCGTGGCCTGCCCGGTGGCGGGGTCGATGATGCTGTCCACCGCGTGCGGCTGCACCCAGACGCCGCCGTTGGCCACGGCGTTCTCCGCCGCCAGCATCTGCAGCGGCGTCACCTGGACGTGCTGCCCGAAGGCGGTGGTGGCGAAGTCGACGGGCTTCCAGTCCTGCTCCGGCGCCAGCGGCTGGTTGACCTCTCCGGCGAGGTCGACCCCGGTCGGCGCGCCGATGCCGAAGCCGGCCAGGTTCTCGTAGAAGCCGTGCTGGCCCTCCATCTGCATGACGCGGATGGCGCCGTCGTTCAGCGAGTCGTCGAGCACCCACTGCATGGTCACCGTGCCGTGGGCGTGGCCGTCCCAGTCGCCGATGGTGTAGCCGCCGATGGTCACGGGCCCTTCGTTGATGGTCGTCTGCGGGGTGATCGCCCGGTTCTGCAGGCCGCCTGCGAAGGTGACCACCTTCATCACCGAGCCGGGCTCGTAGAGGTCGCTGACCGCCTCGTCCTTGAGCAGGTTGTACGGCGCGGTGGCGTAGTCGTTGGCGTCGAACGTCGGGTAGTTGGCCAGCGCGCGGATGGAGCCCGTGTGCGAGTCCATCACGATCAGCGAGCCCGACACCGCCTGCGAGTCGGTGACGCCCTTGGCGATGGCCTGCTCGGCGTAGTACTGGATCTCCGAGTCGAGGCCGAGCTGGAGGTTGCGGCCGTCGCGGGGCGGGGTGGTGCTCTGCTGGGAGAGGACGATGGCGTTGCCGGCGACGTCGCGCAGCGTCGACTCGCTGCCGTCGACGCCCTTGAGCAGCGCGTTGTAGTACTGCTCCAGGCCGTACTGCCCGTTGCCGTCGTGGTCGACGAAGCCGAGCAGGCTGCTGCCGAACGAGGTCCCCGCCACCGGCGAGCCGTCGTAGACGCGCTGCTCGCTGTCCAGCGTGCCGATGCCGGCGATGCCCAGCGCCTGCAGCTTCTGGCGCGTCTTGTCGTCGACCGCCTTGGCCAGGTACACGAAGCGTCCCGGCGTGGCCAGCAGCTGCTCGACCTTGCCCGGCCCGAGGCCGAGCACCGGCGCCACCTCGAGAGCGACGTCGTGGCGCTGCGACGGAGAGATCAGCCCGGGATCGGCGAAGACGTCGTAGACGGTGACGTCGCCGGCGAGCAGGCGGCCGCTGCGGTCGAGGATCAGGCCGCGGTGGGCGGGCAGGGTCACCTCGCTCTCGTGCGACGCCGTGGCCAGGGTGCTGAGCGCAGGACCCTGGCGGATCTGCACGTCGACGAGGTGGCCGGCCAGCAGGATCGCCATGCCCGCGAAGGCGAGCAGCAGCCAGATGCCGCGAGCACGGAAGTCGGGCTCGTCGCCGACGAACCAGCCGCGCAGCCGCGACGCGGACGCGTCGCCCCTGGGACGCGCCGCCCGCCTCATCTCCCGGCGGCCTCGGCCTCCGAGGGCCCGAACGTGCCGCTGAGGGCGGCGACCAGCCGCTGCACCGGGTCACCGGTGGTGGCGCCGGTGCTGTCGGCGACCGGCGCGAGCGGCGGCACGTCGACGGGCTGCTGGACGGCGGCGACGTAGGCCCATTTGGCGGGCGGCCGCATGCCCATCTGCTGCGCCGCGGCGTCGATGCGCGCGGACGAGCTGAGCTGAGCCAGCTGGGAGTCGAGCTGCTGCGCCTCGGCCTGGAGCTGCTGCTGCTGCCGGGCCAGGTCGGCGGCCTGGTAGGTCGCCTGGGTCATGTGCGCCGTCTGCGAGACGTAGGCGATGCCGATGCCCGCGCAGATGCCGATGACCGGGAGCAGCGGCAGCGGCGTGCGCGGGCCGCCGCGCCGCGTGCGCGGCCGGCGGGGGCGCGACGCCTGCGCGTCGAGGTCGTCGTCGCTCGCTGCCTCCATGGCGGCGAAGGCGTCGAAGACCTCGTCGTAGGACTCGTGGGTGCGGTTCTTGGCGGGCACAGCCCGGTACTCCGGTGGCGGGACGTTGGATGCGACGGCGGGAGGACCCGCGAAGAATCGGGAGGTTGGCGGCGGCGAGGGACCGGCACGGGTCACCTCGCCGCCTAGGGGCAGAGGGAGCTTCGACGTTGGGTGGGGCGCCTGCCCCGACTAGAGCTTCTCCGCGACTCGCAGCCGCGCCGAGCGGGCCCTCGGGTTGGTGGCGACCTCGACCGGATCGGCCTTGATCGCCTTGCGAGTCAGCAGGAAGAGAGAGGCCCGGTGAGCGCAGGTGCAGATGGGCTGTTGGGGCGGACAGATACAGTTCTGTGCTGCGACGTGGAGTGCGTTCTTGACAAGGATGTCCTCGAGAGAGTGGAAGGCGATGACCCCAAGTCGCCCACCGGGCCGGAGTTCGGTGATGGAGGCCTGCAGCCCGCGCTCGATGGAGTCCAGCTCGTGGTTCACCTCGATGCGCAGTGCCTGGAAGGTTCGTGTCGCCGGGTGGATCCGCTTCGGCCAGTAGCGCCGGGGGATCGCTCGCTCCACCGCCTCGCGCAGGTGCGTGGTGGTGGTGATCGGCTGCTTCGCTCGCTCGCGGACGATCGAGGCCGCGACGCTGCGGGCGAAGCGCTCCTCGCCGTAGTCGCGGATGAGCCGAGCCAGGTCCTGCTCGGACCAGGTGTTGGCGACGTCCGCGGCGGTGATCCCGCCGCTCGCCGTGTCCATGCGCATGTCCAGCGGTCCGTCGAAGCGGAAGCTGAAGCCGCGCTCGGGCGCGTCGAGCTGCAGCGAGGAGACGCCCAGGTCGAGGGTGACGGCATCCACGGCTCCCACGCCGAGGCCGCGCAGGATCTGCGAGAGGTCGGCGAAGTCACCGTGCACCACGGACAGCGCGTCCCCGTATGCGGCGAAGCGCTCGCGTCCGCGCGCCACCGCCGCGGGGTCGCGGTCGATGGCGATCACCCGTCCGCCGGGGAGCACGCGCTCGAGGAGCGCCGCGGTGACGCCGCCACCACCGAGGGTGCCGTCGACCGCGATGTGTCCCGGCCTGGGCTGCAGGCTCTCTATGAGGGGGTGTAGAAGGACCGGCCGATGCCCGCCGTCAGTGTCGACGGAGGGATCGGGCGTGGCGGTGGGCCGGTCGTCCATGCCTGCCACGGTCGGCATGGTGGCCATCAGATTGCAAGGGGGTGCACGGCTGCGTCGTCACGACGCCTCGCCTGCGGAGTGGGCGACCCGGTCGCCGAGCTCGGTGAACGCGGCCGGGTCGAGGTCCGCGTTCTCGCGGTCCCAGGTGTCCTCGCCGACCACCTCGACGACGTTGCCGAGGCCGACGAAGACGGCGCGATCGCCGATGCCGGCCCAGCGCCGGTGCTCGTCGATGAGGAGGAGGCGTCCCTGCCCGTCCAGCTCCACCTCGCGAGCCGACGCGTAGAGGGCGCGCAGGTAGCGGCGCTCCTCGGCGGGGGTGTCGGCGGTGAGGCGGAACCTCTGCTCCATGGCGGACCACTCGTCGGGCGGGCGGATCACCAGGCGACCCTCCGCGCCGATGGCGACGACGCTGCCCTGCGGCAGTCCCTTGCGGAGCTGCGCGGGGACGGCGACCCGGCCCTTGCTGTCCACCTGGTGGCGGTAGGAGCCGATGAACACGGGTCAGCCACCCACCGGGACGGCGGCACCTGGGCCGCTGTCGCCGGGTGTTGGAGGTTGCTGGTCATGTGCCCCACTTTTCACCACTTCATTCCACCGATGCGCGGAACAGTAGCAGCGGTGAGCACGGGCGTCAACGGGCACGGGCGTTCGTGACCCCGCCGTGACATGCCAAAAACTCAGAGAGGCAAGGGCTTTCTCGATGGTGGCGCGTGGTGGGGAGCGCGCCCAGCCTCATTGCCGTACGGATGTTCGGGCGTTGCGGCCGTTTCCGGCACGAACGTGCCGGGGTACACTCGCCCGTGCAAGCCGGCCGGACGGCCGCGGGCGGACGTACGCGCCGCTCGAGGAAAGTCCGGGCTCCACAGAGCAGGGCGCTGGGTAACACCCAGTCGGGGTGACCCGAAGGAGAGTGCCACAGAAAGACACAGCCGACGGCCCGCCTCCGCGCGGGCACGGGCGACGGTGAAATGGTGGGGTAAGAGCCCACCGGCGGCCGGGTGACCGGCCGGCCAGGTAAACCCCGTCCGGAGCAAGGCCGAACAGGGACGGACGCAGCCGCGAGCGATCGCGGCGGTCCAGGGGTTGCTCGCCCCGGGTCCCGGGTCTGGCCGCTCGAGGCGCCGGGCAACCGGCGTCCCAGATGGATGGCCGTCCCCCACCGTTCGCGGTGGGGACAGAACCCGGCTTACAGGCCGGCTTGCACTCTCTCCTCGGCGGGCGGTCCCCGCCGGGCCGTGCGACACACCCTGATTCGGCCGCGGGGCCCTGTCTTCCCGGGAAGTCCCGTCTGTCGCGGCCGCAGTGGAGCGCGCGGGCTCAGAACGCCGGACCGGTCGCTCCAGCCCCGAGATCGCGCTGCAGCGCCCGGTACGCGGCGACGGCGAGCTCGTCGACGCGCTCGTTTCCCACCACCCCGCTGTGCCCGCGCACGTGCTCGAAATGCACCCGCTCGTCGACCAGCGGGTCGATGGTGGGGAACAGGTCCAGGTTCTTGTTGCGCTTCCACTTGCGCGTCAGCCAGTTGATCGCCCCGAGCGAGTCGGTGCGGACGACGATTCGCCAGATCGGGTCACCGTCGATGTGCGCCCGGACCGTGCGCAGCGCCTCGCGGATCGCCTTGAGCTCCTCGCGGTTGTTGGTGGTGTCCGGCTCCGCCTCGGCCGCCTCCTCGACGCGACCGTCGGGCCACTCGATCCTGTACGCCCAGGCGCCGGCGCCGGGGTTGCCGCTGCAGGCACCGTCCGCGTAGACGACCACGGTGAAGAGGTCGCTCACGGTGCCAGGATCCGGTCGCAGTTGGCGCACTGCACCAGGGCGTCGCCGACGCGCGCCTCCCGCGCCTCGTGGGCGCCGAGCGGCAGATGGCAGCCGCCGCAGGTGCCCTGCACGACGCGCACCACAGCCGGCTGGTGCCGCGCCTTGACGCGGTCGTAGAGCGCCCTCGACGCGGCCGGCATCTGCGCCGCCAGGTCGACACGGGCCTGCACGGCCTCCTCATGTTGCTGCCGGAGCTGTCTCAAACGGTCGGCCAGGGGTCCCTGCTGCTCGCCGCGCCTGGCCTCCAGGGCGCCCACCGACTTCTCGGCGATGGCGCGCGCCTCGGCGAGCTGGTCGGCGTCCTCCATGGCCAGCAGCGTCTCGTCCTCCTGGGCGGCGGCCTGCGCCTTCACCTCCTCCAGCTCGCGCTGCAGGGTGAGCAGCTCGGCGGGATTGCGCACCGAGCCGCCGTAGAGTTGGCGGTCGAGGGTCCTGGCGCGGGTGCGCAGGGTCTCCAGCTCGCCGTCGAGCGAGCGCACCCGCAGCTCCGCCTGCCGCTGCGCCTCGGCCTTCCGCGCCGCGTCCTCGCGGGCGGCGTCGAGCTCGGGGTCGCGGGCGATCTGGCCCTCGACGGCGGCGACCTCGCGACCGAGCCGCTCCACCTCGTCGTCGGCGTGCTGCAGCTCGAGGAGCTGCTCGGCCGCGCGGTTCATGCCGAGGGCACCTCGACGAGCCAGCTCGGATAGTTGTGGCCACGGTCGACCGCAACCTGCAGGGCCGCCACCCGCCAGCCGCGCTCGGCCAGCCAGGGCTCGACCAGCTCGGGATCCTGGATGCACTGCAGCGCCACCCAGCGCACCTCGCGCTCCTCGGCGCCGGCGCAGATGCCGAGCAGGTTGCGCGCCCCCATCCCCGCCGCGACCACGCCCTCCACCTCGCCGGCGTCGATGGGGTCGAGGTTGGCGCCGAAGCGGGGCTCGACCCGGGCGCGCGCGTCCCACCAGTCGAGGTTGTGGCAGAGCTCGGCGAAGGGCCCGCGCGCCGCCTCGGTGGCGATGACGCGGCCGGCGCCGCGATGGGCCAGGTGCACCGCCAGCGCGCCGTGGCCGGCGCCCACGTCGGCGACCGTCCGCGCCTCCGGGAGCAGCGCCAGCAGGGCGCGGAGCCGGGGGTTGAGGCGCGGCACCGTCATGCGGCGGCGGCCGCCTGCTGGGAGACGCGGACCAGGCTGTCGAGGCTGCGCCTCGCCGAACCCGAGGCGATCGAGGCACGCGCCTGCTCCAGCCCCTCGCCGAAGTCGGGCGCCCGCTCGGCTGCGACCAGCGCGGCGGCCGCGTTCAGGATGACCACGTCGAGCGCCGGGCCCGGCTCGCCGCCGAGGACGCGGCGGATGCGCTGCGCGTTGTCCTCGGCGTCGCCACCGCGGAGCGCCTCCAGCGGCGCGGCGGCGATGTCGAGCTCCTGGGGGTCGAGGGTGAAGTCGCGGATGCCGTCGGGAGTGACCTCATGGCACTGCGCGGTGCCGGCGAGGCCCAGCTCGTCGATCCCGTGCGGACCGGCGAAGACGATGGCGCGGCGATGGCCGAGGCGGTGCAGCACCCTGGCCATGGTGAGGGCGAGGCCGGCGTCGCCGACGCCCAGCGACTGGTGGCGCACCCCGGCCGGGTTGGCGAGCGGGCCGAGCACGTTGAACGCGGTGCGGATGCCCAGCTCGCGCCGCACCCCCGCCGCGTGGCGCATCGCCGGGTGGAACGATTGCGCGAAGAGGAAGCCGATGCCCGCCTCCTCGACGCAGCGGCGCACGCCGTCGGGGCTCAGCGCAATGGCCACCCCCAGCGCCTCCAGGACGTCGGCACTGCCGCATCGGCTCGACTGCGCCCGGTTGCCGTGCTTCGCGACCGGGCACCCCGCGCCCGCCACCACCAGCGCCGCCGCGGTGGAGATGTTGAAGGTGCCGGAGCCGTCGCCGCCGGTGCCGCACGTGTCCACCGCCTGCAGGCCGCCGAGGTCGACCTGGGTGGCGTGCTCCCGCATCGACTGCACCATCCCCGCCATCTCGTCGACCGTCTCGCCCTTGGTGCGCAGTGCCGCCAGCAGCGCCCCGATCTGGGCCGGGGTCGCCGCCCCCTCCATGATCCGGTCCATCACCGCCCGGGCGGTGTCGATGTCGAGGTCCCCACCGCGCACGACGCGGTCGAGCGCGTCGCGAAGCAGCGTGTCCCCGTCGGTCATCGCGGCCGGACGGTACCACGTCGGGCGGGGCCGATCGGGCTCAGTCAGGCGTGCTGCGGCGCTTCGGGCCGAGGACCACGCCGGCGGCGAGGACGAGGAGGGAGACGCAGCAGGCGATGAAGAGGGCGTGCTCCCAGCCGGCCCACGGCACCAGGGCCAGCGCCAGCAGTGCCCCGACCAGCATCCCCGCCGTCATCGACTGCACGATCACAGCGTTCACCCGCCCCATGCGGGCCGGGTCGGCGCGCAGATGGACGTCCGTCAGGGCGAGCGTCTGCCACACGACGGCGCTCCCGCCGGTGACGGCGAGGGCGAGGTATGTCGTGGCGTAGCCGCCGTGCAGGGTAAGGAGGGCGAGGCCGACCACTTCGAGCACGGCGAATCCCACGATGACGTCGCGTCCGACGAAGGCGGTGCGCCGGAGCAGCATCACGAACCCGACCAGCACTGCGCAGCCGCCCATGGCGGCATACAGGTACCCCACCGCGGAGGCGTCGCCCAGCGACCCGGCCACGAGCACCAGCACCGCGCCACCCGCCGTGGCAGCGATGGCGCTGCATGCCCAGGCGGCGGCGATCACCCTGAGGACAGGGTCGCGCCACACCGCGCGCAGACCCGAGACGGCCCCTTCTGCCGGAGGTGCCCACGCCCCAGCACCACGGACTCGCAACGTCAACATGAGGAAAGAGGCAACCGCGAAGGTCAGGGTGTCGATGATGAGCAGCGCCTCGGCGCCGATCGCCGGGAGGAGCGGGCCGGCGATGGCCGGAGCGACCGCGACGCTCGACGAGAACCCCAGCGTGTACAGGGCATTGGCCCTCTGCAGCTTGCCCGGCGGCGCCACCCGGGGGATGAGGGACGCGGACGCAGGCCGGGAGACACCGCCGGCGAACTGAGCGATCGCCACTGCGCCGTAGATGGCCCACGTGGCCTGTATGCGCGCCGAGAGCACGATCGACAGGGTGAAGAGCGCCTGGATTGCGGCGCACCCAGCGACCACGTGCTGCGGCTTGAGGCGATCTGCGAGGTTCCCACCGATGTTGGCGCTGAGCAGGCGTGGCAGGACGCGCGCGAGCATGTAGCCAGCGGGCGCGGCCGGCCCGCTCAGGCGGTACAGCAGCACCACCAGGGCCACGGTGCTGAACCAGTCTCCGTACAGGGAGAGCCAGGTGGCGGTGATGTAGCGCGCGAACCGCGAGCCCTGGCCGCCCCAGCCACGCTCGGTGACCGGACCCTGGGCCGTCACGAGCGTCGCGGCGACGATGTCCTGCTCCACCACCTTCACCTCGTGGAAGCTGCCCGCTGCCGCGGCTCCCACGGCCTGTCCTGGAGGAATTGTGCGGGTTGGGGGGACTGTCGTGGCCAATCGGGCACTCCGCCATGGTCGGGTGAAGCTCAGGAAAAAGGAAGTGGCGCAGAAGTCGGGGGATGTCACCACCCCGCGACACCTGCGCCACTTGGGCGTCATGTCGACCGGATACCTTTGCCGGGCACCCAGTGCCGACGAACTAGCCCCAGGTACCCACTTCGTGGCCCGTCCAGGTAGCCATGGACTGTTACACCTCCTTTTGGGGCAGATTTCGTCGTCGCCGGCCCGATGCTGCAACATCGGGGTCCGGCACTCCGGAGCGCCCACTCCGGTTTGTGCTACTCGGCCGTCACCTCCTGGTCACGGCCCCGTTGCGTTCGTGGCGCAACAGTAACGGGCCACATGACTTCCCGTCAAGCGCTAAACATTCGGCGTCATGGGTCTGTGACATCCGGCCGGGCGCCCGGGCTCGGGCTGTAAAGACTCACGAGCCTGTCGCCGGCGCGCTGCCCTTCCCGCCCACCGTGGTTGCCCGCAGCCGAGCTCAGGCCGGCGCTGGCACCCCTGCCGCGACGGGAGCACGCTGGACCGAGCTGTTCCCGACCAGGAGGTCGAGCGCAACCCTGGCCCGGATGGCCGCGACGTTGATCAGGTCCGCCTCTCGGAGGGAGAGGAACGCATCCACGGCGTCGGGGTCGAACTGGGTGCCCCGGTGGCGGAGGATCTCCTCCCGCGCCTCGTCGAGCGAACGGCCCCGCCGGTAGGGGCGGTCCTGGGTGATGGCGTCGATGGTGTCCGCGATGGCGAAGGCGCGGGCACCCTGGCTGATCTGCGGGCCCCGCAGGCCGAGCGGATAGCCGCGGCCGTCCCAACGCTCGTGGTGGTGGAGGATGATCCGCCGCGCCTCGGCGAGGTACTCGACCTCCTCGACCATGAGCGCCCCGATCTCCGGGTGCCGGCGCATCACCTGCCACTCGGCCTCGGTGAGCGGGCCCGGCTTGTGCAGGATGGCGTCGGGCACACCGATCTTGCCGATGTCGTGCAGAAGGGCGCCGTGGCAGAGGAGCTTGAGCTTCTCGCCCTCGATGCCGAGCTGCACCGCGATCAGCTTCGTGTACTCCACGACCCGGCGGGAGTGGCCCTCGGTCTCCTTGTCGCGCGCGTCCAGCGCGTGGGTCAGCGCGATCAGCGTTGCATCGTACGAGCGCTCGACCCGAATGCTCTCCTCCTGCAGCTGTCCGAGGAGCTGATCGCGCTCGGTCTCGTGCTGGCGTGTGCGCCGGGACAGAACGACCAGGAAGGCCTGCAGGGCGGCCACGGGAGCCATGGCGAAGGTGAATCCCATGGCGCCGAAGTGGTCGTGCAGGGCCACGAAGCCAATGGCTGCGTACCCATAGCAGAGGTGGTACGGGGCGACCACCAGCGCCTCGCGGATCTGGCGCCAGTAGGGGCGGTGCGCCGCGACCGTGACGATCCCGCTGAGCATGAAGTAGTTCACCGCCCAGTGGACGAACCCGGTGGCGATGCCGGTAAGTCCCGCGTAGAGCGCTCCATGCACCGGAAGCCGCGCGAAGACGACGTAGGTTCCCCAGGCTGACACGTTCGCGAGGAACACCAAGGGGACGTTGAATGCGGTGCGGAACAGGCCGGTCCGATAGCGGAACAGCACAGCCACGCTCTCGCTCACCGCCCCGGCGAGAGCTCCGACGGGGCCGACGCCGAGCGCCAGGCCCAGGTGCATGAAGGTCGTCGCGCTGAACAGCGTGTTGACCGTCGAGAGGAAGCGGATGTTGAACACGGCCATGAGCGCGATGGCGCTCGCCAGGATGGCGGTGCCGGCCGGGTCGGTCGAGGTGCGCACCGTGGCGACCCCAACGCCGATGGCCACCAGGTTGGTCAGGCCGACATAGGCGACCAGCTCAGGGGTGTAGGTCACCGGCGCCGCGCGGACGATGTCCTCCGCGAACGCTGCGCGCAGGCGCTCGAAAGCCCGCCATTGCGGCCGCTGGGCCGGACGCGCTTGGGGTTGACCGATCGCGGCGACGTCCATCGCCTCTGCCCTTTGCACGATTGAGGATCCTAGTGTGCTGGGCGACGAATGTAGTCTGGATTCACAGCTTGTGACCGGACCGTTCTGTCACTACCTGCCAGATTTGACCAATTCGTCCCGGCGCCGTGACGCAGTCGTGACACCTTTACCGGCCGTCCGAGCGGCCGTGACAGGAAGGGGGTTCTGCCTATACTGGCCGGGCCCTCCACCATGACAGCTCGCAGCCTCCTCCCCTTCGACCCCGAGGTGGTGCGGCCGTGGGTGCTGGGCGAGGGCCCGCGGGGGGCCCTGCTGCTCCACGGCTTCGCCGGGACGCCTCCCGAGCTGCGCCGCCTCGGCGAGCACCTCGCCGCCCACGGCTGGCGCTGCAGCGGGCCCGCCATGGCGGGGCACGCCACCACCCCCGAGGACCTGGAGCGCACCACCTGGCGGGATTGGGCGGCCTCGGCCCAGCGCGCGCTGGACGAGCTGGCCGGCGAATGCGAGCACGTGGTCGTGGCCGGCCAGTCGATGGGCGGCACCATGGCCCTCCACCTCGCCGCCCACGACGACCGCATCAGGGCGGTGGCCACCCAGGCGGCCCCCGTGTGGCTGAGCGACTGGCGGCTCAGGCTGCTGCCCCTCGCCAAGCACGTGGTCCGCTGGGACGTCTCCGACCCGGCGGACGTCGACCTCTACTGGCCCGAGGCCGTCCACGAGCTCCACTCCTACGGGCGCCGCCCCACCCGGGCCATCCGCCAGCTCGACCTCTTCGTCGGCGCCGTCCGCCGCGAGCTGCCCCTGGTGCGCCAGCCGGTGCTGGTGCTGCACGGCGGCCGCGACCGGGTGATCGACCCGCGCAACGCCGCCGACATCGAGCGCGGCCTGGTCTGCAGCGCGCACGTCGAACGGCACATGTACCCGCGCAGCGGGCACGGCATGAGCGTCGACGTCGACCGCGACGACATCAACCAGCGCGTGCTGGAGTGGTTCGACCGGTTCGTGCCGGACCCGTCCGCAACCGCCAGGCCCAGGCGGCGCACGGCCCCCGCCAAGCCACGGCGCCGCACCGCGAAGGCCATCGAGCCGGCCGGCGGCTAGGAGTCCTCCGAGCCGCCGAAGCGCTCGCGGAGCTGCCGGGCCAGGTCGCCGTCGATCACCGGGTTGTCCGGCGAGCCCTCGTCGGGAAGCGGGCGGCGGCGCCGGCCGCCGCGAACGTCCTCCGACCGCGAGCGCTCGGCGCGCGACTGCGCCGGGCCCTGCGAGACGGTCCCGCACACGGCGCAGCGGTAGACCACGGCTTCGCTGCCGCCGCCGAGATACGCCACGTGTGATCGGCGGAGGTCCCCACCGCAGCTCTTGCAGAGTCGCCGCGGCGGCGCGCCGCCGGAGCCTCCCGCCTCAGCGCGGGCCACGCGAACCGGTGGCGAAACGGCGCCGCGATTTACATCCGTTGACACTCTCAGCTTCCCGTTGCACCGCCGTGCAGCCGTCTTGACCTGTCGTCATGGTCGCTCTCTACGAACGTCACCGCAACTCGCCTGGCTCGGGTTACGTTGTGCACACCACAGGGGTCGATCCGTTCGGAGCCGGATCCCCGGACCCGATCGGTGAGGCCCTCGCCTGGAGAGCCGTCCACCACGCCGAGGAGTATGCCGCAATGGCTCCCGAGGAGATCCAGGTCCTGGCCGACGCCAAGGAGGCGGATGCAGCGGCGCGCTACCGTCGCCGCCAGCAGTTCTCAGCACTGGTCGCCGACGCGATCCGCCGTGCGGAGGCGATGACCAGGCTGGAGATCGAGCTGACGCGCGTCGGGCGCTGAGCGCGGCGCGGGCGAACCCGCGCTGAGACGTGTCATGGCGCGGGATCGCGCGTAGAGTCCCCACTGCCCTAGTCGGCAGATCACAGGGGGACAGAGGCGAATGGCACGTTACGCATTTCCGGTGCCGGTGCTTCCCGGCAAGGTGGCCGCCTCGGTGGCAGGCGTCTACACCGGCCGCCAGGCTGAGTACGAGGAGTCGAGGCGGCAGAAGGGCATCACCCTGGAGCGCGTCTACCTGATGCCGACTCCGATGGGAGAGTTCGCGATCCCCTACCTCGAATCCGAGCAGGACTTCGCGACGACCTTCAACCTGATCGCCACGTCCGACCTGCCCATCGACCGCGACTTCCGTGCTGCGGTCCTCGAGGTGCACGGCGTCGACGTGACCCAGCCGCCGCCCGGCCCGCCGCCGGAGGTGGTCGGCCACTGGCGCGACCCCGACGTCACCAGCACCGACCGCCGCAAGGGCCTCACCTTCATCTCCCCGCTGCAGCCCGGCAAGACCGACGTCGGCCGCGCCTTCGCGCAGCAGGCGTTCACCGACCGCGTGGCGGAGCACACCGCGTCGCGCCGCGCGCTGGGCATCACCCAGGAGACGGTCACGCTGAACTCCGGCCCCGACGGCGACGTCGTGTGCGTCTACCTCGAGGGGCACGATCCCGCCGACGGCAACAACCGCTTCTCGGCGTCGAACGCGCCCTACGACCTCTGGTTCAAGGAGCAGCTGCGCAGCTTCATGATCCCAGAGATCGACTTCGCCCAGCCGCTGCCGCCGATCTCCACGATCTGGGACTGGCACCGCTCGCCGGTTCCCGCCTAGAGCCTGCCCCGCGCGGGGTGGTGGCATGCGCGCCGCCGCCCCGCGCTCTCGTCCCCGCAGGCGTCACACTCGTCGACCATGCCCGACCACCTCGTCGACCGCCTGCGCGAGGTCGTCTCCCCCACCGCTCCCGACGCAGCCGCCGAGCCGGACGACGCCGCGGCGGTGGTGCTGCTCTTCGACCCCGCCGAGCCCGGCCTGCCGCTGCTCTTCATGCGCCGCTCCCGCCTGGTGCCGACGCATCGCGGGCAGATCGCCTTTCCCGGCGGGGGCATCGAGGAGGGCGACGGCGGGGTCGTCGCCGGGGGGCTGCGCGAGCTTCAGGAGGAGATGGGCGTCGCGCCGGAGCAGGTCGACGTGCTCGGGCAGTTGCGGCCGGTGTTGACGGCAACGTCGTACCGGCGGGTGACGCCGGTGGTGGCGCTGCAGCGGGAGGCGGTGGAGCCGGTGCCGGAGCCGTATGAGGTGGCGGAGTGGTTCAGGATCCCGCTGGCGGAGCTGATGGTGGCGCCGCTCACGGCACGCCGCGTGCCGGGGGATCCGATGGGTCGGGAGGTGTACTTCTACGAGGCGGCGGGCCGCGTGATCTGGGGCGCGAGCGCGGCCATCCTGCACGACCTGCTGGAGCGCTTGGAGCGCGCTCACTAGGGCGCGCTCAGAACGCGCGCCCTCACCGGTACCGCGGGTGCACCACGAAGGGGTTGTACTGCATCTCGTCGCGGATCGTGGTGCGCGGCCCGTGGCCCGGGTAGACCACGGTCTCCGGCGGCAGGGCGTAGAGGGTGTTCTGGATCGAGAACATCAGCGTCTCCCAGGAGCCGCCGGGGAGGTCGGTGCGGCCGACGCTGCGCTGGAAGAGGGTGTCGCCGGCGATCAGGTCGCGACCGACGAGGAAGCACACAGAGCCCTGGGTGTGCCCGGGCGTGTGCATCACCTTGACGTCGAGGTCCTGCCAGCGGAACACCTCCCCGTCGCTCAGGTCGAGCGAGGCGACGATGGGCGGCAGGTCGTCGGGGACGCCCGGGAGGCGGGTGGCGAAGTCGAGCATGGGGCGGTCGTCGGGGTGGATGGCCGCCTCGCAGCGGTGCGCCGCGATCACCGCGGGCACGCCGTTGACGTGGTCGGGATGCCCATGGGTGAGCAGGACGCGCTCGCAGCGCAGGTTGTTCTTCTCCAGCAGGGCCAGGGTGCGCGGGTGCTGCAGCCCGGGGTCGAAGACCAGCGCGGCGTCGGTGTCGCGGCGGTGCAGCACGTAGCTGTTCTGGTCGAAGTTGTCGTCGACGACGACGGCCAGCTCGACGAGGTCGCGCAGCGTCTCGGTCACGGTCGACGAGTCTAGTCGCCCGGACCGACCAGGGCCTCGTACTCCACGGCCGGTCCCAGCGGCGGCTCGGGGCGCACCGGCGAATGCACCGCCTGGCCCTCGAACTGGGTGCGGTAGAGCTCCGCGTAGAGGCCGCCCGCGGCGAGCAGGTCCTCGTGCCGCCCCCGCTCGACGATGCGTCCGTCCTCGACCACGAGGATCTGGTCGGCGTCCCGCACCGTCGAGAGGCGGTGGGCGATGACCAGCGAGGTGCGCCCGCGCAGCGCCTCGTTGAGCGCCTGCTGCACGGCCACCTCGGACTCCGAGTCGAGGTGGGCGGTGGCCTCGTCGAGGACCACGATGTCGGGTGCCTTGAGCAGCAGCCGCGCGATGGCCAGACGCTGCTTCTCGCCGCCGCTGAGCCGGTAGCCGCGGTCGCCGACCACGGTCTCGAGTCCGTCGGGCAGCGAGTCGATCAGCGCCAGGATCTGGGCGCCACGCAGCGCCTCGCGCAGCTCCGGGTCGGTGGCCTCGGGGCGCGCGTAGAGGAGGTTGCTGCGGATCGTCTCGTGGAAGAGGTGCGCGTCCTGGGTGACCACGCCGACGGCCTCCTTCAGGGAGTCGAGGGTGACGTCGCGCACGTCGAGGCCGTTGATGCGCACGGCGCCGCCGCGCACGTCGTAGAGGCGGGGCACGAGGTGCGAGATGGTCGTCTTGCCGGCGCCGGACGGGCCCACCAGCGCCACCAGCTGTCCCGGCTCGGCGACGAAGGAGACGTCGTGCAGCACCTGCTTCGAGGGCGTGCGGTCGAGCACCGCCACCGACTCGAGCGACGCCAGCGAGACCTCCTCCGCGGTCGGGTAGCCGAACTCCACGTGGTCGAACTCGACGCGCGCCCGACCCCGCGGCAGGGTGACCGCCCCGGGCTTGTCGGCGATCATCGGCGGCAGGTCGAGCACCTCGAAGACCCGCTCGAAGGACACCAGCGCCGTCATGACGTCGACGTTCACGTTGCTCAGCGCGGTGAGCGGGCCGTACAGGCGCGTGAGGTACGTGCCCAGCGCGACCACGGTGCCGACCTGCAGCGCGCCGCTGGTGGCCAGCACGCCGCCCCACCCGTACACCACGGCGGTGGCCAGCGAGGCCGTCAGCATCAGCGAGGTGAAGAAGATTCGGCTGTACATCGCCTGCTGCACGCCGATGTCGCGCACCCGACCCGCCTTCTGCTGGAAGCCGCGAGCCTCGTCGCCGGCGCGGCCGAAGAGCTTCACCAGCAGCGCTCCTGCGACGTTGAAGCGCTCGGTCATGGTGGTGTTCATCTGCGCGTTGAGCGCATAGGACTCGCGGGTGATCGCCTGCAGCCGGCGGCCCATGAAGCGGGCCGGCACGATGAACACGGGCAGCATGGCCAGCGACACCAGGGTGATCTGCCAGGACAGGAAGAACATGGAGATCAGCACCAGGGTCACGGTGATGATGTTGCTCACCACCGAGGAGAGCGTGCCCGTGAAGGCCTGCTGGGCGCCCAGCACGTCGTTGTTGAGCCTGGTCACCAGCGCGCCGGTCTGGGTGCGGGTGAAGAAGGCGACGGGCATGCGCTGCACGTGCCGGAAGACCTTGCTGCGCATGTCGAAGATGAGGCCCTCGCCGATCCGCGCCGAATAGAGGCGCATGGCCAGGGTGAAGCCGGCGTCGACGATGGCCAGCCCCGCGGTCAGCATGGCCAGGTTGATGACGCCTGAGCGGTTGCGATGGGTGATGTCGTCGACGATGGCGCCGAAGAGGCGCGGGGTGATCGCGGTGATCACCGCGTCGAGGATGATGAAGACGAGGAAGGCCAGCAGCATCCGCTTGTAGGGCGCGGCGAAGCGCACGATGCGCTTGACCGTCCCCTTGGCGAGCTTCTTGTGGGACAGGTCCTCGCGGCGGAACCACCGCATCCCACCGCCGAAGCCTCCTCCGTCGATCATCGACTCAGTCCGTGACCGCGGCCGCGGCGACCATGAACCCGACCCGCCGGTCGCGGGCCCCGGCGCGCGAGCCGCCCACCGGCAGCAGGGCGCGCTCCAGGACCTCGGCGACGTTGTCGACGGGCACCACCTCGATCTTCTCCAGCACCTCGCGGTCGACCTCGTCGAGGTCGCGCACGTTCTTGCGCGGCAGCACGAAGGTGGTGATGCCCGCGCGGTGGGCGGCGAGCAGCTTGTCCTTGACGCCGCCGATGGGCAGGACGCGCCCGCGCAAGGTCACCTCGCCGGTCATGGCCACGTCGCGCCGCACCGCGCGGCCCGAGGCCACCGACACCAGCGCCGTGGTCATGGTCACGCCGGCCGACGGACCGTCCTTGGGGATGGCGCCGGCGGGGACGTGCACGTGCACGCCGTGGGTGTCGAAGAACCCCTTGGGCGCACCGAAGTCCTCGGCGTGCACCCGCGCCCACGAGAGCGCGGCGCGCGCCGACTCCTCCATCACCGAGCCGAGCTGGCCGGTGAGCTGCAGCTCGTTCTTGCCCTCGATGGCCAGCGCCTCGACGGTGACGATGTCACCGCCGACGTCGCTCACGACCACGCCGGTCACGGCGCCCACCTGGTCCTCCGCCTCGGCCTCGCCGAACTCGAAGCGCTGCGGGCCGAGGTACTCGGGAAGGTCGGCGGTGTCGACCACCACGCCGCTCAGCTCGCCGGGCGACTCGGCCAGCTTGCGCGGCACCTTGCGCGCCACCTGGGCGATGGTGCGGTCGAGCTGGCGGACACCCGCCTCCCGCGTCCAGCCGCGGATCATGTCGACCAGCGCGGCCTCGGTGATCTGCAGCTCGGACTCCTCGAGGCCGTGCTGCTCGCGCTGCCGGCGCACCAGGTGCTGCTCGGCGATGCCCAGCTTCTCCGCCTCGGTGTAGCCGCTGATGCGGATGATCTCCATGCGGTCGCGCAGCGGCGGGCTGATCGTCTCGGCGACGTTGGCGGTGGTGATGAAGAGCACCTGGGAGAGGTCGTAGGGGACCTCCAGGTAGTGGTCGCTGAACTCGCGGTTCTGCTCGGGGTCGAGGACCTCCAGCAACGCCGCCGAGGGATCGCCGCGGAAGTCGGCGCCGACCTTGTCGACCTCGTCGAGCATGATCACCGGGTTGCGGGTGCCCGCCTGCTTCATCGACTGCACGATGCGGCCGGGCAGGGCCCCGATGTAGGTGCGCCGGTGGCCGCGGATCTCCGCCTCGTCACGGATGCCGCCCAGCGACAGGCGGACGAACTTGCGATTCAGGGCCCGCGCAATCGAGCGGCCCAGCGACGTCTTGCCGACGCCGGGCGGCCCCACCAGGCAGAGGATGGGCGTCTGCAGGGTGCGCGGCGGGCGCGGGTCCTCGACGTGCGGCTCACCGGTGCTCGGCGCGTCCGAGGCGGCCGGCGCGCCGGCCGACGCCTGCGCCTCGGCGGCGGCCTCCTGGGCGGCCTTCTGCTCCAGCTTCTGCTGGGCGCGCTGGCGCACGGCCAGCCACTCCAGGATGCGGTCCTTCACCTTGGGCAGCCCATAGTGGTCCTCGTCGAGGATCTGCTTGGCGCGCAGGATGTCGACGCTCTCGGGCGGGGGGTCGCCCCAGGGCAGGTCGAGCAGCCAGTCGACGTAGGTGCGCACCATGCCCAGCTCGGGCGAGGCGCTGGGGATCTGCTCCAGGCGCGACACCTCCTTGAGGGCGCGCTGCTTCACCGCCTCGGGCATGCCCGCGTTCTCGACACGGGTGGCCAGATCCTCCTCCTCGCCCTCCGCGGAGCCCTCCAGCTCGGCGAGCTCCTTCTTGATGGCGCGGAGCTGCTCGCGGAGGATGGCCTCGCGCTGGCCCTTGTTGATCGTCTTCTGGACGTCCTCCTGGATCTTGCTGCGCAGCTGGGCCACCTCGACCTGCTTGGCCAGCAGCGGGACCAGCGTGCGCAGCCGCGAGGCGATGTCGAGATCCTGGAGCAGGCTCATCTTGTCGGCGACGGCGATGTCGGGGGCGGCGGCGGCCATGTCGGCGACGCGCGCGGGCTCGGTGCTGCGCGTCAGGGCCACCACCAGCTCGGGCGCGACCGCGGCGCCGGCTCCGACGTACTCGCCGAAGAGCGACTTGACGGTGCCCACCAGGGCGTCGTTCTGCGCCGTCGACTCGAAGGGCTCGGGAATGGTGGCGACGGTGGCCGACCAGCGGTCGCCGTCGCTGTCGAAGCTGCGGATCAGGACGCGGCGCTGGCCCTCGACGAGCGCCTGGGCGCCGCCGGTGGGCAGCTTCCGGAATGCGCCGACTGTGGCCACAACTGCGACGGGGTGGATGTCGGCGATGCCGACGTCGTCCACCTCGGCGCTGCGCTGGACGGCGAGAACGACGCGCCCGTCCCCCTGCACGGCGGCTTCGAGAGCGGCGACGCTGCGGGGACGGCCCGCGCCGAGGGGGGCGAGCTGGTGGGGAAAGACCACGTTCTCGCGCAGCGGGACCAGCGGCAGCGTCTCGATGGCGCTGTCGTCGTCCTCGCCGGCGCGAACCTGGTCGCGCAGATCCATGGGTGAAGCGGTCTCCGGTAGGGGATGTGGTGCTGGCGAGCATACCCCCCGCCCGGCGGCCCAAACGCCAAGGGACTCAGAGAGGTGAGGAGGCCTCCCAGTCCCGGGACAGCGCCGCCGCGAACCAGCCGGCGGCGCGCGCGTCGTCGAGGCTCAGCGCCGCCTCGCGGTTGCCGCCCAGCCCGGCGCCGCTCCAGTTGGCCGAGCCGGCCACCGCCACGCCGTCGGCGACCAGGCCCTTGGCGTGCCCGGTGGTGGAGCGGGCGGGGTCCATCACCCGCACGGAGATGAGAGGAATGGCGCGAACCGCCTCGGCCGCGGCGGGCTCGGGCGGGGTGCCCAGGAGCACCCGCACCGTCGCCCCGCGCCGGGCCGCCGCCACCAGGGCGTCGAGGAGGGCCCGCACCGCGGGGACGCCGGAGTGGACGTACGGCACGGTGACCAGCACCCGCCGGCGGGCGGCGGCGATCCGCTCGGCGAGCAGCGCGGCCACCTCCTCTCCACCTGCGGCGAGGTGCAGGGCGCGGGCAGGCACGTCGAGGTGGAGCGGCGGCACGGCGGGCTGCGGCACACCAACCGGCGGCGGCGCGGGGGCCGCGACCGCGGCACGGCGCCAGGCCAGCGGTGGGTCGGTCGCCTCGGCCCAGGCGGTGTCGACCAGGTCCGCCGCCGTGCGCAGCAGCCGCGGCGCGCCCGAGACCGCCACCCACCACTCGCGCGTCCCGGGCTGCCCGGGCGCCGGCGCGTCGCGGTGGAGCAGGTTGCCGCTACCCACCGCCAGCCTGGCGCCGTCGGCGATCAGCACCTTCCAGTGCGCCTCGACGCCCGGGTGACCGCCGAGGACGCGGCAGGCGACGCCACCGCCGTGGACCAGGCGCGTCGACGTGGAGTTGGCACCGGCGTGGGCGTCGAGCAGCAGGCGGACCCGCACCCCGCGCGCGGCGGCGCGGACGAGCTGCACCGCGTACGACGGGCCCACCTCGTAGACCGCGGCGTCGAGCCGCGACCGCGCTCCGGCGACGAGCTCGGAGAGCACCGTCCCGGCGCAATCCGGCCCCAGCGCGAGCACGCAGCGAGCCACGCGCAGACCCTCCCCGTCCGACGCCCCTGTTTTACGGAAGCCTTATCGTGCCCCACTACGGTGCCCGACGACGAGATGACGGAGACCTCCGCCCCCACGCCAGACCCCGGCGACCCCGCGGCACCCTGGACCCACCGCGAGCCGGTGGCGCCCACCGCCTGGACGCCGCCGGGCGCGCCTCCGACCTGGACGCCCGCGCCACTCGCGGCGTCCGAGGCGGCCACTCCGGCCACCCCGGCGCGGCGCCGTCCCGCCCTCCTGATGAGCGCCGGGATGCTGGCCGTCGGCCTCGCCGCGGGGACGGTCGGCACCGTCCTCTTCACCCGTGCCGACGACGGCCACACCGCCACCATGCTGGTCGACGACACGCCGGCGAAGCAGTCGGGCGCAGGCAACGCGGTGAGCGTCGCCCAGCAGCTCGGCCCGGCGGTGGGCACGATCATCGCCAGGGAGCCGAGCGGCGACGCGCTGGGCAGCGGCTTCGTCATCGGCCACGAGGGCAGCCTCTCCTACCTGCTCACCAACAACCACGTCGTCGCCGGGGCCACCGACCTGCACGTGGTCATGCCCGGTGGGCGCAACCTCACCGCGACCGTGGTCGGCACCGACAGCTTCGACGACCTCGCCGTGGTCAGCGTGCCCGACGGCTCACTGCCCGTGGCGACGTTCGGCGACTCCTCGAAGCTGCAGGTGGGCCAGGCGGTCGTCGCCATCGGCAGCCCGCTCGGCAACGAGGGCTCGGTGACCCAGGGTGTGGTCAGCGCGCTGCACCGCACCATCACCGCGGGCTCCGACATCGGCGGCCAGACCGAGAACCTGCAGGACGTCCTGCAGACGGACGCGTCGATCAACCGCGGCAACAGCGGCGGTCCGCTGGCCGACACCGACGGGCGGGTGGTCGGCGTCAACGTCGCCGTGGCCGGCAACAGCAACAACATCGGCTACAGCATCCCCTCCAACCTGGCGCAGCAGGTGGCCCGCTCGCTGATCGGGCACGAGAGCATCCAGCATCCCTTCCTGGGGGTGTCCTACCTCACCAGCATCGAGGCGGTCGAGGCGGGCGTCGGCTTCGACGGGCCCGGCGTGCTGATCCGCGACGTCACCGCCGGCTCGCCGGCCGCCAAGGCGGGCTTCCAGAAGAACGACATCCTGCAGGCGGTGGGCGGGGTGACCATCGACAACGGCGCCACCCTGGGCGGCCTGATCCAGCAGCACAAGGTCGGCGACACCGTCGACTTCACGGTGAAGCGCGGCAGCAACGTCATCCACCTGTCGGCGACGCTGACCGACCGGCCGAGCTCCAGCTAGGCGGTCGCCGGCGCTCCGCTCGCGCCAGGCTTGACGTGGGCGATGAGGTCCTGCAGCACCTTGTCCTGCTCCATCAGGTGCGCCTGGAGCTGCAGGCACTCGTGGAGGATGGCCTCGGCGTCCTGGTAGGTCTGCGTCGCCCGCTTGTCGGCGGCCATGCCCTGGACGTTCTGGCCGACGATGATGATCGGCAGCAGCACGAGCTGCAGGAAGGTCTGGGCGATCCAGGCGACGATGATGATCACGTCTCCGCTCTTGATCGCCGAGGGGAGGCTGATCAGCGCCAGGATGGCGAAGCCCAGCGCGGTCGCCATGGTGCCGACGACGGCGGTGATGTGCGCGCCGAGCTTGGCTCCGAAGCCGACGCGCTGGTCCTCGACCTTGACCGGCCCCTCATGCTTGCGCTGGTGGACCCAGGGGTGCGGGATGTGCTCGAAGGTGCTCATGCCGCGGAGAGTACGGCGCTTCGAGCGATTTGTGGGCATCGCCGCGCGTTTGCGCCGGGGCTAAACGCCCGAGCCGGCCACCCTCCGCTCCTGTCCCCGCCAGTACGGCTCGCGCAGCTCCCGCTTGAGGATCTTGCCGGTCGGGTTGCGTGGGATCGAGGCCACCACGTCGAGGCTGGTCGGGCACTTGAAGCCGGCCAGCCGCGGACGGCAGAAGGCGATCAGCTCGGCCTCCTCCAGGGTTGCGCCCTCACGCAAGAGGACGACGGCCTTGACGGTCTCGCCCCAGCGGTGGTCGGGGACGCCGATGACGGCGACGTCGGCGACCGCCGGGTGCTCGGCGATCACCGACTCCACCTCGATCGGGTACACGTTCTCACCGCCGCTCACGATCATGTCCTTGATGCGGTCGCGGATGAAGATGTAGCCGTCCGCGTCGAGCGTCGCGGCGTCGCCGCTGTGGAACCAGCCGTCCCGGATCACCGCCGCGGTGTCGTCCGGCCGGTTGTGGTAGCCGCGCATGAGCTGCTTTCCGGCGATGAGCAGCTCGCCGACCTCGCCCGCCGGCAGGTCGTTGCCGTCGAGGTCGACGACGCGGACGCGCGTGCCCAGCATGGGACGTCCGCAGGACAGCAGCAGCTCGCCATGGTGGTCGCGGTGCTGCAGGGCGCTGATGGCGCCGGTGGTCTCGGTCAGTCCGTAGACCTGGGTGAACTCACACTTGAAGAGGTCGATGCACCGGGTGAGCAGCTCGGGGGTAATCGGCGAGGCGCCATAGAGGATGCGGCGGAGGTTGGAGAAGTCGGCGCTCTCCACGCCGGGGAGCTGCGAGAGGAAGAGCAGCACTGCGGGAACCAGGAAGCCGCACTCGACGCGCTCGTCGACGATGGTCTGCAGCAGATGCTGCGGCACGATCTCACGCACCACGACGAGCGTCGAGCCGGCGTACAGCGCGGCGCCGGCCCAGCCGCACCCGCCGATGTGGTACATCGGCATCGCCACCAGGGCGCGGCTCCCCTCGCGCATCTCGGGGCACTCCAGCAGGATGCTCGGCCAGCCCGCGTAGAGGTTGTCGTGGGTGAGCATCGCGCCCTTGGGGATGCCCGTGGTGCCGCTGGTGTAGAGCTGCCAGACGACGGCGCCGGAATCGGTGTCGCCATACGGGTCCGGGCCCGGCGCTCTCGGCACCTCGTCGAAGCGCAGCACGCGCGCGGCGACGCCCTCGACATGTCCCGCGAACTCGTCGCCCGCGACGCAGAGGGGTGCCTGCGACTCGTCCACCACCACGCGAACCTCAGGCGGAGCCAGCCGCCAGTTGACCGGCGCGCTCACCGCGCCCAGCTTGGCCACCGCGAGCATCAGCTCCAGGTAGGCCACCGAGTTCTTGTCGAGGATGGCCACGCGGTCGCCGGGCTGCACACCGAGGGTGCGCAGGCCGTTGGCCAGCGCGGTGGTGCCGGCGTCGAGCTCGCGCCAGGTGAGGGTGCGACCGGGTTCGCTCATGGCGGGCAGGTCGGGATGCCGACGGGCCCGCCAGCGGATCAGCTCGGGGAGCGTCTGCATCTAGGGCCGGGCGAGCCGGCCCACCGCGGCCACGGCGGCGGGCTCAGTCGAGCAGGTCGGGCTGCTCGCGGGTGATGCGGTCCCAGAGCGGCTGGAAGCTGAACCACCCGGCGATGCGCGAGCCGACCTGCGACTCGGTGAGCTTGGCCGCCTCGTGGTCGATCCTGATCGGCGTCCCCGCCGCCTCCGCCATCAGCTGCGCCTGGCAGGAGCGCTCCATGGTGGCGAACCACCAGACCGCCTCGTCGACCGAGCCGCCCACGGTGAGCAGGCCGTGGTTCTGCAGGATGATCGCCTTGCCGTCGCCGAGCGTCCTGGCGATGCGGCGCCCCTCTTCGAGGTCGAGCACCACGCCGGTGTAGCCCGCGAGCAGCGCATGGTCCTCGTAGAAGGCGCAGGCATCCTGGGTGAGCGGGTCGAGCAGCCGGCCGAGCGAGGACCAGGCCTTGCCGTACACCGAGTGCGCGTGCGCGGCGGCGACCACGTCGGGGCGCGCCTCGTGCACCTGCGAGTGGATCGCGAAGGCGGCGGCGTTGACGTTGCGGTCGCCTTCGACCACATCCCCCTGGCTGTTGACCAGGATCAGGTCGCTGACCCGCACCTGGCTGAAGTGCATGCCGAAGGGGTTGACCCAGAAGTGGTCGAGCCGCTCCGGGTCGCGCGCCGTGATGTGGCCGGCGACGCCCTCGTCGAAGCCCATCTTGGAGAAGAGCCGGAAGCCGGCGGCGAGGCGCTGCTTGCGATGCAGCCGCTCCTCCTCCACCGAGCTGAAGCTAGGCGGCATGGGAACCACGAGCTGGCGCGGCTCGCGCTGGGCGACCTCGGTCATGGCGACTGTCTCTCCGTGAACCCGCGAACGGCGTGCAGTCTACCGCTCGGCCGAGGAGCGGGCCGGGCGGCCCGTGTGGGCCGCCCGCTGCGCTCAGGTCTTGTGGATGACGATGCTGCCGCCGCCGAGCGGCTCGGTGCCGCTGGCCAGCGTGTCCGGCGAGCCGAGCACGTTGTCGTAGACGAGGGTGCCGGTGCTCGTCTGCCAGATCTTGATGCGGAAGCCGTCCGGCGAGCCGTTGCCCAGCAGGGCGCCGTCGAGGGCGGTGAGCATGAAGCTGTAGCCGCTGGTGCCGTTGACCTCACCGGTCCCCTTGTACTGCGCCTTGGCCCCGGAGACCACCAGCCACTGGTACGCGTCACTGTGGAAGTCGAAGCCGGCGAGCTGGAACTGGAACTCGGTCTGGCCGTCGGGCACATTGGCACCCGTGTGGTACTGGGAGACGAAGCCGAAGTTGGCGCGGCCGGTCAGGCTCGGACTGGGCACGTATGCCCCTGGCGGCGAGGTGATCCATCCGCCGCCGGTGACGAAGCCGGCGTTGGGGTCGTACACCACCGCGAGCACCGACGCGCTCGCCATGGAGCCGTCGCTGTCGTTGATGGTGACGGTCACCGTGTACACGCCCGCCGCGGTGTAGACGTGGCTCGGCGGCGCCGTCTGGCCGGGCCCGCTGACGCAGGTGGCCGGTCCGCCCGGCGGGTTGTTGACCGGCCACGCGATCACCACCGGCGGCGAGGTGTCGCCCCAGGTGATCGAGCACGTGTAGCTGTCACCGCCTTGGATGCTGTCGGTGAAGGACGGGGCGACGGGGTCGGGCGTGTTCACCGCGACCGGGTTGGGAGCGGGGACGGTGAGGGTCAGGGTCCCCCGCTGCGGCGCCGACATGTACTGGACGACGTACTCGGGCTGCTGGATCATCTGGATGCTGTTCACCTGGCCCGAGGCGACCGCGAAGCTCACGGCGCCGAGCGTCGGGTCGGTGAGCGTGGCGGCGCACACCGTCCCGTTGTCGGTGCAGGGCATCGCCTGCGACGGCGGCGGCTGGGATTGGGCGGTGATGCGCGCTGACGGCTTCCCGGACGGGCAGCCGTTGGCGTTGGTCTCGTTCTCCTCGAAGCTGAGGGTGTACTGCGTGGTGAGCTGGGCGTGGTCGATGGCCGCGTCGACGCTGTTGCAGACGGCACCCCCGGGCAGCGTCTGGGACTGGATCTGGAGGTGCTGCACGCAGGCGGTGCCCGGCGGTTGTGGACAGGACGGGACGGGCGAGCCGTTCCCGGTCAGCACGGGCGGAGAGCTCGCGTCGACGTTGTCGTTGAAGGTCTGGGCGAAGACCTGGTTGTCGAAGCCCGAGCCGGCGAAGCGCGAGTCGACGAGCTGGACCGACAGGGTCGCCGGGGCGTCACCGTTGCCCGCCGTCGCGCCGAGGGCGCGGGACGAGTTGTAGCCGGTGGTCTCGGTGAGGGGCACGCCGTTCTGGGGATTGGGTGAGGTGAACACCCCCATGGTGGCGCTGGGGGCGAGAGTGGTGCCGCCGGTCGGGCACGTCTCCTGGGTTGCGGTGGGCGCCGGCGGCGGGCACGGGGTGTTGCCCGTCCCTCCGCCGTTCTGCGGATTGGCGTAGGAGAAGGTGAACTCAGGTTGACCGTTCGACGGGTTGGTCGCCGTCAGGCTGGGGCCGGAGCACGACCCCGGCGGGCAGGTCGTCGTGGTGTCGACCCCCGCCTGCGCGCCGCTGAGGCTGGTGCTCCCGTTGAGATAGGGGGTGTTGCTGCAGAAGGGGAAGGCCGGCGGCGAGCTGCACGCGGGATTGAAGGCCTGGAACTGCCAGGCGCGCAGCTGGGCGAGGGGGGCGGCGGCAGAGACGCTGTCGACGCTCGAATCGAGATTCGCGGTGTCGAGGCGCTGGTCCTGGAAGACTGGAGGCTGTGGCGTGGGCGCCGGAGCGACGGGGAAGAACTGGAGCGCCCAGTTGGTCTCCTGGAAGGTGCCGAAGCCGTTCACCTGGCCAGGGCCCACCGAGAAGCGGACGCTGCCGAGCGTCGGGTCGGTCACGGTGGTGGTGCAGTCGGTGCTCACGTCGCACGGCGTCGTCAGGGAGGACAGCGGGGGCTGGGAGGTGGCCGTGACGCTCACACCCGGCTTGCCGGTGGGGCAACCGGTGGCGTTCTCGTTCTCCTGCGCTCCCAGCACGTACGTGGTCAGGTCCTGGGCCTGCTGCAGGTACAGCCCGGCGCTGTTGCAGGTGACGGTGCCACCACCCTGCTGCGGGACCTGCTCCGAATTGACCTGGAGCTGCTGCCAGCAGGCTTGGCCGGGTGCCTGGGGACACTGCAGGACCGGTGAGCCGTTGGCGGTGACGGTCAGCGGCTGGCCGGCATCGACGTTGTCGCTGAAGGTGTTGACGAAGATCTGGTTGTTGTTGGTGGCGTTGGTGTAGCGCACGTCGTTCAACCTGACCGTCAGTGCGAAGGGTGCGTCCCCGCCGCCGCCGGTGGTGCCCAGGGAGCGTGAGGCGTCGTACCCCGTGGTCATGCTGGTCGGCACCCCGCTCTGCGGGTTGGGCGAGGTGTAGACGGTCATCCGGCTGATCGGCGCGACGGTCGCGCCGACGCCCGGACAGGTCTCCAGCGTCGACGCCGGGGCCGGGCACGGCGTGTTGCCGGGACCGTTGGCGAGGTTGCCCCCGACGCTCGGGTTGGAGAACGCGAAGCCGAACTCGGGCTGGCTGGTCGAGGGATTGGTCGCGGTCAGGCTGGGGCAGGGGCTCGGCGAGCACGGTCCCGTGGTGTCGACGGCGACCTGCGCACCGTTGAGAGCGGTGCTCTGGTTGTTGCCGAGGGTGAACTGCCAGAAGCGGAGCGCGCTGAGCGAGGTGGTTGCGGACACGCTGTCGACGCTCGGATCGAGATTGGCGCCGTCGGTGCGGAGCTCGCTGGCGCTCGCCGGAGGCGAGGAGGCGTTCGCCTGGACCGCCCCTGCGAACGGCAGGGCCACCAGTGCGGCCGTCACCGCAACCATCAAAAGGCGGGGGCCGCGCCATCCCCGAGGGCTCGCCTCATGGGGCGAAGCCAGATTGCCGGACAGGGCGACGAACATGGCGCAAACCCTCTGCTGGCTCGTGTGCCCCTGACGGACCGTTCGTTCGGTTGCGCATCATGCACACCCGCGAGGCCACGGATGATCCTCTTCGCCGGGACAGCGTCCACCGCGTCGGGTAAAGGACTGTTGAATTAAGTCAAGGTGCAATTGTTGGCCGGGGGGCGGCCATCGCCGCCACGACCGGCGCCGGCTCCAGGGGCACTCGGTACCGGGGAGCGGAGCGGTCCGCGGCGGTGCGCGCCCGCGTGCGGGCGGGCTATCGTCCCCGCCGTGACCGAGACAGCCGCGCGCCGGCTCTCCTGGTGGGGCTGGGGCTACGAGGATGCGGCGCTTGGCGCCGAGGAGGTCGCCGGCCTCGCCGCCATGGTCGGCCCGCTGCTCGGCCTCGGCGACCTCCGTCCCCGCCCCGCCCCGCGCATCGAGGACGTCGACCTGCCCGCGCCGCGCGTGGCCCCACCGCCCACGCTGCGGGAGATCAGCAGCGACGACCGCCGCGACCGCGCCGCCCACGCCTACGGGCGCTCCTTCTCGGACGTGGTGCGCGCCTTCGAGGGCCGGGTCGAGCACCCGCCTGACCTGGTGCTGCGCCCGCGCCACGAGCCGGACGTGGTGGCGGCGCTGGAGTGGTGCGGCGAGGCCCGCGTCGCCTGCATCCCCTTCGGCGGTGGGACGAGCGTCGTCGGGGGCGTCGAGCCGGCGGTCGGCGACGCGTACCGCGGAGCGGTGTCGCTCGACATGCGGGCGATGCAGCGCGTGCTCGACGTCGACCCGTGCTCGCGCGCCGCGCGGATCGAGGCGGGCGTGCTGGGCCCGGCGCTGGAGGAGCAGCTCGCGCCGCACGGGCTGACGATGCGCCACTACCCGCAGTCCTTCCAGTTCTCCACCCTCGGGGGCTGGCTGGCCACCCGCTCCGGAGGCCACTACGCCACCCTGCACACGCACATCGACGACTTCGTCGAGTCCATGCGCGTGGTCACCCCCCGCGGCGTCGTGCAGACGCGCCGCCTGCCCGCCAGCGGCGCGGGACCGAGCCCCGACCGGCTCTTCCTCGGCAGCGAGGGCGTCCTCGGCGTGATCACCGAGGCGTGGATGCGCCTGCAGCAGCCGCCGTCGCATCGCGCCGCCTCCGCCGTCGCATTCGCGCGCTTCGACGACGCCGTCGAGGCGACGCGAGTTGTGGCCCAGTCCGGCCTCAACCCGGCCAACTGCCGCCTGCTCGACAACCTGGAGGCGCTGGTCAGCGGCAGCGGCGACGGCAGCGCCTCGCTTCTGCTCCTCGGCTTCGAGTCGCACGACCATCCATGCGACGCGGCCCTGGCCCGTGCGGTGGAGATCTGCGCCGGCAGGGGTGGCGTCGCCCAGCCGAAGCGCGAGCGCGAGGGCGACGCCACCGCGACGTGGCGCAGCGCCTTCCTGCGCGCGCCCTACGTCCGCGACGCGCTGGTGTCGCTCGGCGTCGTCAGCGAGACCTTCGAGACCGCCGTGACCTGGGACGCCTTCGCCGCCTTCCACGAGCGCGTGCTGCACGCCGCGCGCGAGCACATCGCCAAGGGGATCGTCTCCTGTCGCGTCACCCACGTCTATCCCGACGGGCCGGCGCCGTACTACACGGTGATCGCCGCGGCCTCGCCCGGCTCGCAGCTGGCCGCCTGGTGCGACGTCAAGCAGGCGGTGTCGGATGCCATCCTCGACGCGGGCGGCACCATCACGCACCACCACGCCGTCGGGCGCGACCACCGCCCGTGGTACGACCGGCAGCGACCCGACCTGTTCGCCGAGGCGCTGCGCAGCGCCAAGCACACTCTCGACCCCGCCGGCGTCCTCAACCCCGGCGTGCTGGTCGACCCCTAGGACCGATGCCCGCAGTCCCCCTCCGCATCCTGCTCATCTCCGCCGGCGCGGTGCTCGGCGCCAACGCGCGCTACTGGCTCGGCGTGCTCTTCTCGCGCGTGGTGACGCCAGGCTTCCCCTGGGCGACGCTGACCATCAACGTCACCGGCAGCCTGCTGCTGGGCGGCTTCATCGGCTGGTCGGCGCGGCAGATGCCGCATCCCGGCTGGAGCCTGGTCGTCTCGGTGGGATTCTGCGGCGCGTACACCACCTTCTCGACCTTCGGGTACGAGCTGTTCTCCATGCTCCAGGACCGCGCGGTGGGCCAGGCCGTCGCCTACGTGGTGGCCAGCGTGCTGCTCGGCCTCGGCGCGGTGGCGCTCGGCTGGGCTGGCGGCCAGGCGCTCGGCGGCGCATGATGGCGGCGATGTCCTCGACGCCGACGGGCAAGCGCGTGCGCATCTACTGCGAGCAGAGCGATCGCACCGGCCACACCCCTCTGGCCACCGCGATCGTGCAGCTGCTGTGGCGGGAGCGCGCCTCCGGGGTGACCGTGTTCAACGCGGTCGAGGGCTTCGGTGCCCGCCACGTCATGCACTCGGCGCACCTCGTCGACCTCGGCGCCAACGCCCCGGTGCTCGTCGAGTGGCTGGAGCGGCCCGATCGTTTCGACCAGATCTGGCCGCAACTCGAGCCCCTCGTGCAGCAGGCGGTGGTCACCGTCGAGGACGTGACGATGCTGGTTCCCCCCCACGACGTGAGGTGAGTCCCATGGCGGTCAACCCCGAGCAGTACGACGAGCCCCAGGGCGTGGTGTGGGCACCCTGGCGGGTGCAGGTCCGCGACCGCATCGTGCGCGACGAGGAGGACCTGGCGCGCGCGGCGCAGGCGTCCCGCGAGGCGCACCCCACCGACAACGCGGTGGCCGCGCTGGCCCTGGCCAGCGCCCGCCGCCACGCACGGCTGGCCACCGCGAGCACGCGCATGTCGACCCGGGAGCACCTGGAGCGGCTGACCCTGGCGATGCTGACCGGGGCGCCCATCGAATCCGCCTGGCTGGCCATCCACCGCGCCGAGGAGGCGATGCTCCTGCTCATGGACGACGACGCGGTGCGCCGCGAGGTCGCCCAGCTGCGCCGCGCCTTCGACCAGCTCGGCATGGCCAAGGACGACCCGCGCTGCGTCACCTACACCGCGGTGCTCAGCACGGTGGCGGCGTCGAAGCCCGGCACGGTTGTCGCCGACAGCGACCGCAACGCCCTGCGCGAGATCCGCCAGCTGGTCGACGCGCGCTCCGACCAGGTGCACGCGCAGCGGCGCGCCCTGCGCAACATCCAGCTCGCCGTCGCGGGCATGTGCGGGGTGCTCGCCCTCTTCCTCGGCCTCGCCGACCACTTCTGGACCTCGGGCCTCAACCTGCAGCCCATCGCGCCCAACTCCGGCAGCGGCACGCCCGGCGTCGGCGAGGTGCTGCTCATCGCCGGGCTGGGCGGCCTCCTGTCCGCCATCGTTGCGCTGCGCAACCTCGATCCCTACGGCGGTCCCTTCGGGCTCAGCGTCGTGCAGGCGGTGCTCAAGGTGCCCGCCGGCGCCGTCACCGGCTACGTCGGCGTGCTGATCATGCAGCGCGGCTTGCTCGGCGTCGTCGGTCCGCAGGACGGCGCGCGCGTGCTCGGCTACGCCGCGCTGTTCGGCTTCGCCCAGCTGGCGGTGACCCGCCTCATCGACGACCGCGCCAACAAGGTGCTGGCCGAGACCAAGGCCGCCCAGGACCCGGCGACGACGCCCGGCGCCACGCCGGCTCCGAGCACTCCCTAGCCGCGCCCGCCGCGGGCGTCAGGCGCTGCGCTCCCCCAGCATGGCGGGCTGGCGGGAGCGGCGCAGCGACCAGGCCGGCTGGCGCGAGACGAACTCGTAGAGCGTCGCGGGCCGCCCGGGCACGCCCTTCACGCGCTCGCCCGTGGAGCGCACCAGGCCCGACTGCTCCAGCTCGCGCCGGAAGTTGGAGGCCTCGTAGCGCACCCCGCTGATCGCCTCGAAGAGGCGCCGCGCCTGGGGCATGGTGAACTTCTCCGGGAGCAGGCCGAGGGCGATGTTCGAGTACCAGAGCTTGCCGCGGAGGCGCTCGACCCCGTCGGCGACGATGCGCGCGTGGTCGAAGGCGAGCGGCAGGGGCAGCTCGTCGACGGGGAACCAGCGCGCCGCGGCGGAGTCGCGCAGCACCGCCGCGTCGATCAGCGCCAGGTAGGCGACCGAGGGGATCCAGCCGCGGGGGTCGCGCGCCGGCTCGGCGTAGGTCTGCAGCTGCTCCAGGTAGACGGCGCCGACACCGGTCTTCTCGGTGAGCTTGCGCTGCGCCGTCTCCTCCGCACGCTCCTCGGGGTTCATGAAGCCGCCGGGCAGCGCCCAGCGGCCCACCTGGGGCGGCGTGTCGCGCCGGGTGAGCAGGACGTGGAGGCGCCCGTGCAGCGGGGCGAGCACGACGGGATCGGCGGTCATCCCCGCGGGCGCGGCGAAGCCGGCGGAGTTGACCGCCACCACCTCCACCTGGTCCGGGTCACGCATGGCGGCAACCTAGCAGAGCGGCGCTCCCCGGGCCAGCGCCGCCGGGTCGCGCTGCCCAACCGCAGGCTGCAAGGTTTCGTGCAACCCGCGCGATGAACCGCCGCGCCGCGCGGGTCATGCTGGACCACGTCGTCCAGAACAGCGAGGACCGACCGATGCCCACGCGACCTCTCTCCTTCCCCTTCTCGGTGCGCCGCATCGTCGCCTGCGGCACCTGCGGCGGCCGCCGCCGCACCCTGGTCGACTCCGCACAGGGTCTGCACGCCCACTGCATGGGCTGCGGGACCGAGGTGGCGTTCCCGTTCGCGGTCGAGGACGCGGGGCACGCCGTCGGTCGCGCAGGCCAGGTCGTGGTGCACGGCTGACCTGGCCGGCAGGAGGAGGCGCCCCTCCTGCCACCTCTCCTCCGGCAACTCCCCCTCCAACCGCCCGGCCGTCCGCAGCTCTCCCGCGTGACGGCCGGGTCGGCCCCAAACCGTCGCCCATGTGAACAGACCGGGCGCCCGGTCCGCCGCTCGAACGCTGTGCTACGGTCGCGCCCATGAAGAAGCGCGTCCGGGATCCCGAGGGCAAGCGCATCGCGCTGCTCGACGCAGGCCTCCGTCTCGCCGACGAGAACGGCATGGCCAACATGAGTGTGAACGACGTCGCTGCCGCGGCCGGCGTGGGCAAGGGCAGCTTCTACGTGCACTTCGTCGACCGCTCCGCCTTCCTGCTGGAGCTGCATCGCGGCTTCCACGATGCGCTGGTCGAGGACGTCGAGGCCGCCGTCGACGGGATCAAGCCGGGGACGGCGCGCCTGGTCGCCGCCACCACCGCGTTCCTCGACGCCGCACTGCGGGAGCGCACGGTGCGCGCGCTCCTCCTCGACGCGCGCGCCGAGCCGAGCATCGCCGACGAGGTGGCGACGCGCACTGCGCGGGTCACCCGGCTCGTCGAGCAGGACCTGCGCGCCGAGGGCTGGCCGGACCCGGCGCCGACGGCCCGGCTCTACGTGGCCATGTGCACCGAGGCGGCGCTCAGCGAGCTGGCGCGGGGGCGGAGGGACAACACCCTGCGCAAGAGCCTGATGCGCTACGTCACCCGGGAGGGGCTGCCATCGGGGCGGGGGCGCCGCTGAGCGTCCGCGTTGCGGCCAGAGTCCGCCGGTACTCCGACGGTTGGTCCAAGAGCCGGCTTGCTCCGGCCGGCAGCCTAGAGGTGGTTCGCCACCGCCAGCCAGCGGTCGGTGCGGTGGAACTTCACCCCGCACTGCCCGCAGCGGAAGACCAGCCGGAGCGCGATCACCCCGACCACCTCGGCGCCCTCCTCGCCGCAGCCCGGGCAGCGGGCCCGGTGTCCCGAGTAGGCCTCGGGGACGGGCCGCATCGGCACCACCACCGGCTTGGGTCGCCGCCTCATACCGGTCTCTCCCACCGAACCATCGCCACCACCTCTCGACCGCTCTGCTCCGATCGCGGCGATCATCGCGGGCGCCCGGCGCCTCCGTCTGCGGGAGAAGGTCACCGGTCGGGTGTGACCAACGGCCCCGCCGGCGCGTTGTTTAACTGCACGAAGCCCCCGCCCGTCAGACTCGGGACCACGGGCGGTGCCCGCGCGCGCGTGTTTGAAGCGCGTCCCGATCGGTGACACTGAGAATCGTCCGCCCTCCCACCCCTTCCCGGCACCCCTTCCCTTCCTCACCATGGCTGTAGACCAGAGCACCCTCTGCCGCGACTGCGGCACCGACATCTCCTCGCAGCGCTCTGCCGCTGACGGGCTCTGCCCGAAGTGCGCCCGGCGCTCCCGCGGTGCCGCGCGCGCCCGCATCGCCGTCAGCACCGGCCCCGACGAGCTCGCCGCCGTCGCCGAGGCCCTGATCGTCCGCGGCAAGGAGCAGGGCTTCCTCGCCCCCGGCGAGGTGGTCGACGCCTTCGGCGAGATCGACGCCGAGCCCGACGACCTGGAGCGCATCTTCGACCTCTTCCGGGGCATGGGCATCGACATCTCCGACGGGGAGCGCGATTTCGAGACCGAGGCCGAGGAGGAGGACGAGGACGCCGCCGCCGCGGTGCCCACCAGCCTCGACGACCCCGTCCGCATGTACCTCACCGAGATCGGCCGGGTCTCGCTGCTCACCGCCCAGCAGGAGGTGGACCTCGCCCAGCGCATCGAGACGGGCGACATGGGCGCCAAGAACGCCCTCATCGAGGCCAACCTGCGCCTCGTGGTCAGCATCGCCAAGAAGTACGTGGGCCGTGGCATGAGCCTGCTCGACCTGATCCAGGAGGGCAACACCGGCCTGATCCGCGCCGTCGAGAAGTTCGACTGGCATCGCGGCTACAAGTTCTCCACCTACGCCACCTGGTGGATCCGCCAGGCGATCACCCGCGGCCTGGCCGACCAGGCGCGCACCATCCGCATCCCGGTGCACATGGTGGAGACCAGCAACAAGCTGGCCCGCGTCTCGCGGCTGCTCCTCCAGGAGCTGGGCCGCGAGCCGAGCGAGGAGGAGGTCGCCGAGGAGATGGGCGTGACCATCGCCAAGGTGCACGAGATCACCCGCCTGCCCCAGGACCCGCTCTCCCTGGAGACGCCGGTCGGCGAGGAGGAGGACTCGCGCCTCGGCGACTTCGTGGAGGACCGCGACGCCGAGGCCCCGGCCGAGGTGGCCTCCAAGGCGATGATGCGCACCGAGGTCGACGAGGTGCTGGAGACGCTGACCCCGCGGGAGCGCCGGGTGCTGCAGCTCCGCTTCGGGCTGGTCGACGGCCAGCAGCGCACCCTCGAGGAGGTGGGCAAGCGCTTCTCGGTGACCCGCGAGCGCATCCGCCAGATCGAAGCCCGGGCGCTGCGCAAGCTGCGCCATCCCTCGCGGCGCGGCTCTCTCTCAGGGCTGCTGGGGTAGACGGCATCGCCGCCGCGACGGACACCAGGGGTGGGAGGCGCTGGCCGTCGCGCGCGCTGATGGTGGTGGGAGGACTGCTCATCGCGGGGGGCATCGCGGTCATCGCCGTGCCGGTGATCAGCACCTGGGTGCGCGGCAACGCCGACGACCAGGCGCTGCGCGACTGGAACAGCGGCGGCGCGGCGGCGCTCACCGGGGCCGCACCACACGACCCCGATGCCATCGCCGGCACCTCCACCGCGCCGACGGCGGCGCCGAGCGCCTGCAAGCCCAACGCGGCCCCCGCCCAGGACTACGCCCTGGTCGGCTTCCCCAGCCTGCCCCAGTACGGCTACACCGGAGTCGCGGGCAACGGTGACTGGAACATGCTGCACGAGCGCTCGATGGTCCACTACACCACCAGCGCGGCGCCGGGCCAGCAGGGCAACGTCATCATCGCCTTCCACCGCGAGCCCCACTACGAGCACATCGACCAGCTCAAGGTCGGCGACCTGGTGACGGTGCAGGACCGCTCCTGCACCACCTACACCTACCGCATCACCCAGACCTGGACGCTGTCGCCCAACCACGTGACCCAGCTCGTCTCCACCACGGGCCACGACATCACGCTGATCACCTGCACGCCCTGGTGGCGGGACTACGACCGGATCGTCTGGAGGGGCACCCTGGTCCCGTAGGGACGGGGAGATCCGGCGCCGGAGCGGGGGGCCGAGGGTTGCGTCCAGCACGCCCGAGCGTGTTATATGTCATCAACGCTATCAAGAAATCGGCAAGCGTTGTTGATGATTGACGCAATTGCTTCCACCAGAGCACTCCCCTGGCCCGGCTCGGTCCCGCGGCGGCGGACCCGCCTGCTCGCCCCCGGCACCCCCGCCCGAGCGGCCGCCCGGCACGGCCTCCGCGGGGCGCTGCAGACGCTGGTCCTCTCGGCCGCGCTGATGGCCGCCGCCGGCACGGTCGGCGCCTCACGCGGGCCCGTCGAGCTCAACGAGCCCGCCCACGCGGCCTCGGGGACCGCCGCCGTGCTGCTCGCGCCGAGCGCGCCGACCGGCGCGGGAGTCGCAGGAAAGGTGACATCGCGGTAGTCTTCTCTTGCAGGGGCTGGGAGGGTTGATCCGATGAACGCAATCGACGCCGAGCTGCGCGTGTCGCTGCTCGAAGGCCTGCCGCCGCGGGTGCAGGGCATGGCGGAGGCCATCGTGGTCGAGTGGGAGGCGGCGGTCGCCGCCGTTCCCGAGCTGGAGCGCCTCGCCGTCGAGGACGTCCTGGCGATGTCGGCGCTGCCCGCCGTGGAGCGCGAGGACGCGCTGCGCCGGCGCTGGAGCCGGCTCCACGACGTGCCCCGCGTCGACCTGCCTGGCCGCCCGCAGCGGCACGCGGCCGGCGGCCGCACCATCGCCGCCCGCTAGGGGCAGGCGTCGTCGATCCCGGGGCCGTCGAGGATGGGCTTGCTCATCCCCGCCAGCTCCTGGGTGCTGCGCAGCATGCGACCGAGGATCTGCGCGCCCTCGCCGGTGGCGGGGTCGAGCGGCCGCGGCTGGACGTCGGCGTTGATGCGCACCGGGACGTACTGCACACCGACGAGACGGGTGCCGGCGAACCAGTACTTGCCGATCACCCCCTCCTGGGTGCCGACGCTCCAGTTCTGGTCGAAGATGAAGTTGCCGTGCGCGTAAGTGATGAGGTGTCCCTTGTACATCTCGCTGCCCTGCACGCAGTGGGGATGGTTGCCGATGACGATGTCGGCGCCGTCGTCGACGGCGAGCCGTCCCACCACCTTGGGGTCGTCGGGGGCGATCCCGGCCGCGGAGAACGGGTAGGTCTCGTACTCGCGTCCCCAGTGGAACTGCACCACCACGACGTCGGCCTCGCTGCGCGCCTTGGTGATGAGCGACTGCAGCTGTGCCGGGTCGAGCTTGCTGCCCACCAGGTTCATGCCCACGAAGGCGAAGCGCAGCCCGCGCACGTCCATCACCGCGATGCGGCTGAAGCCGCTCACCATCATGCCGTGCGACTGCACCACCGACACCGTCTGGTCGAGGCCCGACTGGCCCTCGTTGGTGCTGTGGTTGTTGGCCACGTTGACGACGTCGACGCCGGCGCCCTGCATGGCGGCGGCGAAGCGGGCGTCGGCGCAGAAGGTGAAGCCGGTGACGACGTCGGGGCACGAGGGCAGCAGCGGCGACTCGAGGTTGACGAAGGTGACGTCACCGGACTGCAGGATGTCCTTGGTGGCCGCCAGCGGATAGGTCCAGTCGCCGCGGACGCGGATGAGGTGCCCGGTCTCGCGCGCCGGGATGACGTCGCCGGTGACCACCAGCAGGCGCAGCTGCGACGGATCGACGCCGCTCAGGTTGGGCGGCGCGCCGCTGTAGATGGAGAGGGGGACGACGTCGGGCAGCGGCGTCGGAGTTGCAGTCGGGGTTGGCGACAACGTGCCGGCCGTGGTGGAGCCGGTCGCCGGCGGCGAGGTGGCCGTGGGCGAGGTGCCCGAGGAGCAGGCGCTGAACAGCACGGCCAGCGCACAGAGGGGCGCGCCGCGACGCAGGCGAGGCCTCAAACGGCGACGGCGGCGGAGCGGCCGAGCACGTTGCCCTCGGGCTCGTCCGGCGGGTCGAGCCGCAGCGGCGGCCCCAGCCAGTACCCCTGCCCAAGCGACACGCCCATGGCCTCCATCCGCGCCGCCTCCTCGGCGGTCTGCACACCTTCGGCGACCACCGTGGAGGACGCCGACCTGCCGAAGGCGACCACCGCGTTGATGGCGGCGCGCGCCCCCGGATGGTCCGCGGACGATACCAGGCTGCGGGCGATCTTGATGTAGTCGGGTGCGCCGGCGGCGAGCATGTCGAGGGTGGAATGGCCCTCGCCGACGTCGTCGATGGAGAAGCGGAAGCCGTGGGCGCGGTAGGCGGCCATCACCGCGCGGAGGCGGTCGAGGTCGTGCACCGCCTCGCGCTCGCTCAGCTCCAGGACCATGTCGCCCGGCGAGATGCCCGTCCAGCGCAGCAGGAGGAGCATCTGGTCGACGTCGTGGAGGGGGTCGATGAGCGCCCAGACGCCGACGTTGAGGAAGAGCGGCACGCCGCCGCTCAGCTCGCCGGCGCGGCGCACCGCGGCGCGCCGGCAGGCCCAGTCGAGGTCGCGGTGCAGGCCGGCGTCGCGGGCGGCGGCGAAGAGGCCCTCGACGTCGGCGTCGGCGGGGAAGCCGCGCGGGCGCGCCAGCGCCTCGTAGCCGACCAGGTGGCGGTCGGCGAGGCGGACGATGGGCTGGTAGACCGTCTCGATGCGCCCCTCCTCGAAGAGCTGGGGCACCAGCTCGTCCCAGGTGTGGCGGCGCTCCCCCAGCCGTGCCTGCACGGCCAGGGTCTCGACGCGGTCGCGCCCCCAGCGCTTGGCCAGGTGCAGTGCCTCGATGGCGGCGTCCCAGGCGGCGCGGGGATCGCCGTCGGCGGCGACCGAGCCGAGCCCGATGCTGATCCGCGGCAGCCACTCGGTCACCGGCGCCTCGTGCGCCGAGCGGCGCAGCTCCTCGGCCACCGCCACGGCGGTGCCCGACTCGAAGCCGGGCAGCAGCACGGCGAACTCGTCGCCACCGGTGCGGGCCAGGGTGCGGAGGTCGCCGAGGCGCCGGCGCAGCGTGGTGGCGATGGCCTGCAGCAGGGCGTCGCCGGCCTCGTGCCCGCCCGCGTCGTTGACGTCCTTGAGATGGTCGACGTCGATGGCCAGCACGCTCACCGTCTGGCCGCGAGTTTCGGCCAGGATGCGCTCGAACTCGGAGCGCCGCAGCAGCCCGGTGAGCGGGTCGGTGACGGCGGCCTCGGTGAGGCGCCGGTAGCGCACCGCGTTGGCGATGGCCAGGTTGGCCAGGTGGCTGATGCCGTCGAGCAGCCGCATCTGCGCCGGGTCGAAGCCGCGCGGGTCGGGCGAGGCGGCGCAGAGCACGGCGTCGAAGCCGGTGGCCGGCTGCAGCCGCACCATGGCCAGGCTGCGCAGCGGCGCCAGCGGGTCGGTGACCGGCGGCCCGCCCTCGGGCGGCTCGGGAAGCACCTCGGCATGGGTCTGTCCCGCCTCGGCGTCGGGGCCGCCCAGCCAGTCGGCCACCGCCGACAGCACCGGCGCGGTGTCGACGCGCGCGTCGACGTCGTGCACCGCCGCGCTGCGCACCACGCCGCCCTCGACGTCGAGCACCGCCGCGTAGGGCGCGTGGAGCAGGCGCGCCGCGTGGTCGGCCACCGCGCGCAGGACCACGTCGAGCCCCAGCGAGGCGTTGAGCGACTCCGCGGCCTCCTGCAGGCTGGTCAGCTCGCGGACGCGGCGGCTGAGCACCTCGTCGGCGAGCTTCAGCGGGTTGGCCTGGGCGATCGAGTCGGCGACCGAGGCGGCTACCTTCTGCAGCACGCCGAGGTCGAGCTGGTCGAAGGCGCGCGGGCGGGTGCAGCCCATCTCCAGCACGCCGATGACCCCGCCGGCCAGCACCACCGGGACGGCGATCAGGCTGCGCGTCAGCGAGTTGCTCCCGACCGACCGGTTGGTCAGCGTGACCCCGGCCGGGGGCGCGTCGAGGTCGTCGACGATCACCGGGGTGGCCTCGGCGGCCACCCTGCCCACCACCCCCTGCCCCACCGGCAGGCGCAGGTCGCGCACCTCCGCGTCGACGAAGCCGCGATGGGCCCCGAAGTAGAGCTCGTTGCGCTCGTTGATCAGGAAGATGGCGCCGCCGCGCAATCCTGGGCGGTCCATGGCCCGGATCATCAGGTCGAGCACCTGGCCCAGGTTGTCCTGCACCCCCATGCGGGTGACCTGCCCGGGCAGCGCGGCCATTCGACGGCGGCTGGCGGCGCGGCTCAGCACGCCGGGACGGAGCAGGAGGAACGCCGCGCCGAGCACGAGGATCGCGCCCACGACGGTGGCGACGAGGACCACTGCTCCACCCCTCTCACGGAAATCTCGACTGCGCAGCGAGTCTACGACGGGACTGGCGTTTGCGCCGCTCTTTCGGGCCGCAGCGGCGCCCCGGCGAGCTTCAGCTCGCCGAGGAGGCGGCAGGCCGGGGGAGGATCTGCCTCCCCCGCGTGGGCGCGCGTCTCAGCGCGCCGATGACAGCGCCCTGCCCAGGCAGTGCAGGTCCCGGTAGGTGTCGACCGAGCGGTCGAGGGCGACGTACATCGGCGCCGCCGCCACCAGCTCCTCGCGGCTGCGCAGCCCCCGGTCGAGCAGCGCCAGGTCGAGCCGCTCGGGAGCGCTCCACCGCTGCGCCGCCCAGGCCACGATCTGCTCCGCGTCGGAGCAGTCGGCGGCCAGCGCCGGGTCGGCCGCCTGGACGTCGCGCCAGCGCTGCAGCGCCTCGGCGACCCCCTCCCGGGCGACGCGGGCCACGCCGCGCACCTTCAGCTCCTGGAGCAGCGGCCCGCGCCAGTCGACGCCCGGCGCGCAGAGGAAGCTGCGCGCGGCGAGACGGGCGATGCGCTCGTCCGCTCCCAGGCTCTCCAGCTCCCCCGCCGACAGCCAGGCCCGCTCCCAGCCACGCGCCGCGCGCGTGGCCACGAACCCGCGGCGGCGGGCGTGTTCGGCGACCACGCCGGCAAGGGCCGACTCGGTCCCCGCCTCGTCGCCGGGGTGCACGCCGCGAGACGACAGGAACTCACGCACCGCGGCCTCCCGGCGAAGATGGGCGAGCAGCTCCTCGCGCCGCAGCCCGCGCTCGGTGAGCCAGAGCACCAGCGACCCGGGGTCGAGCCGCCGCTCGTCGGCGAACTCGCGGACCATCGCCTGCCCCTCGCGCTCGGCGGGACGGGCCGGGGGCAGCGCCGCGGCGGCCAGGGTGCGCAGGGCGACGCGCCGCTGCAGGGCCGGATAGTCGACGCCCAGCAGGCGGCAGAAGGTGAGCACCGCCAGGCCGGAGACGAACCCCGCGCCGTGCTCGACGCTGCCGGAGCGCTCCACCGCCCAGCGCTGCGCGTACGCCGTGGTTCCCGGCCGGACCAGGCGCCCCGACCGCGGGCGCGGCGGCGCGCCGCTGCGGCGCCGCACTGCCTGCAGGCAGCCGAGCGCGTCGATGCGGGTGAGCCGCACGGTGCCCGCGCCGGCGAGCTGCTCGACCCGCCACGCCATCTCGGCGTCGAGGCCGCCCTCGACGGCGCGGCCGAGGATCTCCTCCCAGCGCCGCTGCCGGTGCGGCAGGGCGCGGGCCACGGCGACCAGCCGGTCGGCGGTCTCGGGGTCGATCAGCCCGCGGCGGCAGGCGCTGCGGCAGGTGGCGCGCACGTCGACGAGGGCGACGCCGCGGGCCGACCAGCGGCCGTCGGGACCGTCGTGCTCGACGGCGACCTCGTCGTCGGCGCCGAGAACGCCGCGGATGGCCAGGCGGGCGACCCGCCCGTAGGCGCGCATCCCCGCGGTGTGCAGCTCGGCGGCGCGGAGCGCGCCCAGGGCGCCGGCGCCCCAGACCTCCACCCCGGCGTCGAGCAGCCCGAGGATCTCCTTGTGACGGACCGCCCGGCCGCGGTCCATCAGGCCGTCGATGAGCACCACGGTGTCACCGGGCACGGCGGGCAGCCCGACCAGGTCGCCGGCGGCGACGGGGGGGTGGAGCACCGCCTCGGGCAGCACCCCGCGGACGTCGCCGCCGGTCAGCGTCGGCCCGCTGAAGACGTGGATGCGGGCGGGCATCAGGCGATGCCCGTGCCGACCAGGCCGGGCACGATCACCCGCGCCACGGGCAGGCCGACGTCGGCGCGGGAGAGGTCGACGACCAGCACCGGCCCCGCTCCGCTGCGCCGCACCCGGTCCGCCACCTCGGCGACGTCGCCGGCGAAGGTCGAGCTGACCACGGTGGGGACGTCGCGCCAGGCGCGCACCGCGGGGGCGTCCTGCAGCCCGGGCATGCACGCGGCGTCGGGATCGAGGGGCAGGTCGTCCCGGGCGCCGGTGATGCGGGCCAGGCGCTCGCGTGCCGCGGCGCAGAGCGCGCGGCAGAGGGCGACCTCGCGGTCGAGGTGGCACGCGGCGGCGCGCACCGGCGGCATGTCCGGGGCCAGCAGGGTCACCTCGAACGCGGCCACCTCGGTGGGCCCGGTGACGTCGTGGATCACGGTGCGCAGGCCCGCGGCGGCGAGGCGGTCGAGCATGTGCCGGGCGTCGTCGGCGTCGACGCTGGCGGCGTCGAGGCGTGGGGCGGCGCCGGCGGCGTGGGCGCGGGCGACGCAGTCCCGTCCGACCACCTCCAGGAGGCCGTGCAGGACCGCCTCGGCGTGGGTGTTGCCGGCGGCCAGGCCGTCGCGGCTCTGCAGGAACACGGGCGGCGCCCACTCCTCGCGGACGCGCAGGTCGTGCTCGACGAGGGCGCGCGGCACCAGGGTGGTGCGGCCGGTGGCGAGGACGGTGGCGGCCACCCAGTCGAGCACCATGCCGTCGTTGAGCAGGTTGGGCGCGTGCAGCGCCAGGCCGTCCGGGTTGTAGCCAAGGCTGGCACGAACTTCGCCGAGCGAGGCCCAGCGCGGCGGCTGCGGGAGCTGTTCGGCGTGCCACAGCTCCAGCGCGGCCATGGCGGCGCCGACCCGGGCCAGCTGTGGCGTCACCCCGGCGGCGACGGTCACCGCCAGGCTCTGCGACTGCGGGCGCACCGCCTGCGCGCAGGGGATGCCGACGTCGTCGAGGCGGGTGACGTCGGCGACGCGGGTGATGCCGGCGTGGCGCAGCAGCGGGGCGAGGCGTGACCAGGTGTCGTCGGGAGCGCAGGCGCGATGGGTGGCGCGGAACCAGGCCTTCGAGCCGGTCCGTGCCGGTACCGCCAGCGCCGTCATGGTCAACCCCCTCTGCACCCCTGGCGCGGTGCGGTGCACGGCGAACCCGGCCCTGCCTCCACGCGCATGTGCACAGTGTCGCAACACCCGGCTGGCAATCCAATGGCGCCAGGTAGCAGCGTCCCGACGGCTGGATGAAGGGCTGTTAAGCGGCGCGCCGGAGCCCGCCGCGCCCTACGCGACCGCGCGTTTGCCGGGCTGGAAGTACAGCTCTTCGCGGACGTCCTTGTGGTCGTACCCGCGGCGGCGCATGATGCCCCGCACGGTGGCGATCATCTCCGGGTGCCCGCAGAGATAGGCGACGGAGTTCTGCGGCGTCGCACCGGAGGCGTCGGCGTGCTTGCGCACCACGTCCTCGGCGCGGCCCAGCTCGCCCGTCCACTCCGGGTCCTCCCAGGGGCGGGACACGCTGGGCACGTAGGTGAGCCAGGGCAGCTCGGCGTCCAGGGAGAGCAGCTCGTCGAGGTAGCTCAGCTCCTCGGAGCGGCTGCCCGCCTGGATGAGCAGCACCTGCGGCGCGCGCATCGTGGCGTCGGCGGCGAGCAGGCGCTTGGTGGTGCGCACCATGCTGACGTACGGCGCCACCCCGGTGACGGTGGAGACCAGCAGGTGATGGGTGCGCTCCTCCCGCCTGTCGAGGACGAACAGTCCCTTGGCGCGCTTGCGCATCATGATCTCGTCGCCGACACCCTTCTCGTAGAGGAGTGGTGTCAGCGCACCCTCGGGGACCAGCTCGAAGAAGAACTCGATGGTCTCCTCCTCGGGGTCGGAGACGATCGAGTAGGCCCGCTCCACCAGCTTCGCGCCCTGGGGCACGCCGAGGGTGGCGTACTGCCCGGGGCTGAAGGGGAAGGGCTCCTCGTGGCGGACGCGGATCGACCACAGGTCCGGAGTGTGGTCACGCCTCTCGACGACGACGACGGAGGTGTGCTTTCCCTCGGCTGGCATCGAGCCGACATTCTGGCACGGGACATGCCGGTGCAACCGGCGCGCTGCCGAGAGGCGGTCGCCGCAACAGTGTGCGGCGGCCGCCCCGTTGGGTCAGGTCGGCAGGATGCGCCGCTTGAAGCTGGCGTTGGTCACATCCGCGAACGACGCGTACATCGCCGCCACGGCGGTGGCGATGCCCAGGTAGCCGCCGATGTGGTTCCAGGTTTCGCTGCCGCCCCAGGCGCCGATGCAGAGCCCGAAGAAGGTCAGCGTCAGGAGTGCGAAGACGGCCTGCACCGCACGCGCCCCCGCCAGCGAGGCGATGAACATGTACGCGGTGAACAGGCCCCAGCCGAAGAGGTAGAGGCCGGTGATCTGTCCCGCCTCACCGGCGCCGCCGTCCTTGATCACGCTCGGCAGGAACTGGGTGACCAGCAGCCAGAAGCTGATCCAGAACGCGCCGTAGGACGTGAACGCGGTGGCGGCGAAGGTGTTGCCGCGGCGGAAGGCCCACATGCCGGCGAGAAGCTGTGCCGAGCCGCCGAAGGCGACGGCCATGGCCAGCACGGCCGGGGTGGCCGCGGCGCCGATCCATCCCGCGTTGACCGCGGAGAGCATCAGCGTGGTGAAGCCGAAGGCTGCCAGGCCCAGCGGAGCGGGGTCCGCGATCAGCCCGGCGGCGGATACCGATGACGGGGCCTGTCCCTCCGCGCTGGGCTGGACGGGAACCGTACCCTGGGTTTGCGAGGTTGCCATGGTTGCCATGGGTGACGTGCTGCCTCCCAATGCAGTGGATGGGTGCTGTCGAACGGAAGCTCAACCTCCCTTCCGATGGAACCTGCGTCCGTCTGCACGCGGGCGTAGGGGATTCACTGTTCCTTCGATTCCTCCTCCTTGGCGCGCTGCTGCAGCTCCGAGACGATGCTCGGGTCGGCGAGGGTGGTGGTGTCGCCGAGCTGTCGCTGCTCGGCGATGTCGCGCAGCAGGCGGCGCATGATCTTGCCGCTGCGCGTCTTGGGGAGGTCCGGGGTGAAGCCGATCGACTTGGGCATGGCGATCTTGCCGATCAGCTTGGCGACGTGCTCGCGCAGCTCGGCGATCAGCTCGGTCGACTCGTCGTAGCCGCCGCGCAGGGTGACGAACGCGGCGATGGCCTGCCCCGTGTCCGGGTCGGACTTGGCCACAACCGCCGCCTCGGCGACCGCCGGATGGTCGACCAGCGCCGACTCCACCTCGGTGGTGCTGATGCGGTGCCCGGCCACGTTCATGACGTCGTCGACGCGGCCCATGAACCAGAAGTAGCCGTCCTCGTCGATGCGGGCGCCGTCGCCGGCGAAGTACTTGTCGCCGTACTTGGTCCAGTAGGTCTGCTTGTAGCGCTCGTCGTCGCCCCAGATGCCGCGCAGCATGCCCGGCCAGGGGCGCTTGAGGACGACGTAGCCGCCACCGCCGAGGGGCACGTCGTTGCCCTGCTCGTCGACCACCCCCGCGCTGACGCCCGGCAGCGGCTTGGTCGCCGATCCCGGCTTGGTGGTGGTGACGCCCGGCAGGGGCGAGATCATGATGCCGCCCGTCTCCGTCTGCCACCAGGTGTCGACCACCGGGGTGCGGCCGCCGCCGATGTTCTCGCGGTACCACATCCAGGCCTCGGGGTTGATCGGCTCGCCGACGGTGCCGAGGACGCGCAGCGACGAGAGATCGTGCTGCTGGGGATGCTCCGCGCCCCACTTCATGAAGGTGCGGATGGCGGTGGGTGCGCAGTACAGGACGGTGACGCCGTACTTCTCCACGATCGACCACCAGCGATCGCGACCCGGGTAGTCGGGCGTGCCCTCGTACATCACGCTGGTGACGCCGTTGCCGAGCGGGCCGTAGACGATGTACGAGTGGCCGGTGACCCAGCCGATGTCGGCGGCGCACCAGTACACCGTGTCGGGCTGGATGTCGAACACGTAGTCGTGGGTGAACATGGTGTAGAGGTGGTAGCCGGCGGTGGTGTGCTTGATGCCCTTGGGCTTGGCGGTGGTGCCGCTGGTGTAGAGGGTGAACAGGAGGTCCTCGGACTCCATGTGCTCGGGCTCGCACGTCGCCGGCTGGTCCTCGATGAGCTCGTGGTACCAGTGGTCACGCCCCGCCCTCATCTCGATGGGGCCGCCGGTGCGGCGCACCACCACGACGCTCTCGATGCTCGGCGACTGGGCCACGGCCTCGTCGGTGCTGGCCTTGAGGGGGACGCGGTTGCCGCGGCGCCAGCCCTCGTCTGCGGTGATGATGGCCTTCGCCCCGGCGTCGTTCATGCGGTCACGCACGGCGTCGGCGCTGAAGCCGCCGAAGACCACCGAGTGCGGCGCACCGATGCGCGCGCAGGCCAGCATGGCGACGGGGAGCTCGGGGATCATCGGCAGGTAGATGCCCACCCGGTCGCCGCGCTGGATGCCCAGCGACTTCAGCGCGTTGGCGAACTTGCAGACCTCCTCCAGCAGCTCCCGGTAGGTGACCGTCCGGGTGTCGCCGGGCTCGCCCTCCCAGTGGTAGGCGACCTTCGCTCCGTGGCCCGCCTCGACGTGGCGGTCGAGGCAGTTGTAGGAGACGTTGGTCTGGCCGCCCGTGAACCATTTCGCGAACGGCAGATCCCACTCGAGAACCTTGTCGAACGGTTTGAACCAGGTGATGTACTTCTCCGCCTGGCGCTTCCAGAAGGCCTCGACGTCGGCCTCCGCTTCGCGGTGGAGGCTGTCGTCGGTGACCCTGGCCCCGCTGCGGAACTCCTCCGACGGCGGGAAGGCCCGGTTCTCCGCCAGCAGGGTGTCGATGGTCTTTGCCTGCACGGCCACAGGTGAACCTCCGAGCTCCGTGATGCTGCCTGGCGTCCATGATGTGCCGGTCGTTCGGCAAAGACAAGAATCCGAACCTGAAGGGCTTGGTTTCGCGCCCGGCCGCCCGATCCGCCAGAATCACCGGCTCCGTGCGTTCAATCCACGTGACCGGAATCCCCCAGCCCTGCACGCGGTACTGCGCCTGCGGGCGCTGCTACAGCCCCCGCTCGATCGTGGGCGACTGGCTCCGCCACCACGCCGGTGCCGGGGCGCGCTGGCTTCGCCGCAGCGTGCTGCGCCGGCCCGCCCGCTTCCGCCGGCTCCCCGGCGGCGGGGTCGCCGTGCCCGACTGGGTCGTCGAGCTGCTCGGCCAGGGTCAGTCCGGCGGCACCTGGTAGGACGTGGCCAGGTAGTCGTCGAGCATCCGGGAGGCGGTGAAGCACTCCACGGCGGTGCGCAGGGAGGCGCGCACCCGGGCCACCCAGCGCAGCGGCACCCCGTCGGCGTCGCGCTCGTGGAAGTCCGGCACCACCTCCGTCTCCAGGATGTCGTAGAGCTGGGTGGCGTCGTGGGCGTCCTGGTCGGCGGAGCTGGCGTTGGGCGGGGTGCCGATGCCCCAGCCGTTCTCCCCGTTCCATGCCTCCTCCCACCAGCCGTCGAGCACGCTGAGGTTGAGGCCGCCGTTCAGGGCCGACTTCATCCCGCTGGTGCCGCTGGCCTCGAGCGGCGGCCGGGGCACGTTGACCCAGACGTCGCAGCCGGCCACCAGGCGCCGGGCCATGGCCAGGTCGTAGTCCTCGAGGAAGGCCACCCGCCCGGCCACGAAGGGAGCCTCCTTGAGCTCGAAGAGCTGCTGGACGATGCGCTTGCCGTCGACGTCGGCGGGATGGGCCTTGCCCGCCAGCACGATCTGCACCGGCCGCGCGCCGGCGATCAGTGCCAGGGCGCGGGCGGCGTCGTGGACGATGAGGTGGAGGCGCTTGTAGGTGGCCAGGCGGCGGGCGAAGCCGAGGGTGAGCACGCGCGGGTCGAAGCTCAGCGCGGCGGCCTGGACGTAGTCGGTGCGCTCCCCGCGGGCGAGGCGGTCGGCGACGCTGCGGTCGCGGACGTAGTCGACCAGCCGGGCACGGAGCTCGTTCCGCACCGCCCACAGCTCCCGGGCCGGGATGGCCTCGATGCCCGCGCCCACCTCCGGGTCGCCCGAGCGGTGCCACCAGTCGGCGCCGAGGTGGCGGTCGAGCAGGGCGCGCATCGGCGGGGCCATCCAGGTGGGCAGGTGCACCCCGTTGGTGACGTGGCGGATGGGCACGCCCTCGACGTCGCTGCCGGGGAAGAGCTCCTTCCACATCGCGCGGGACACGACGCCGTGGCGCCGGCTCACCGCGTTGCTGGCCCGGCTGAGGCGGATGCCCAGGGGGGTGAGGCCGAGGCCCTCGTTCTCGTCGTCGGGATGGACGCGGCCGAGGCGGAGCACGGCGTCCTCCTCGCCGCCGAGGCGCAGCGGCAGGTCGCCGAGCACGCCGGTCAGCTCGCCGAGGTTGTACGCCTCGTTCCCCGCCGCCACCGGCGTGTGGGTGGTGAAGACCGTGCGGCGCCGGGCGGCGCCGAGCGCCTCGTCGAGCGCCGCGCCGGCGGCCACCGCCTCGCGGGCCAGCTCCACCGGGGCGAAGGCGGCGTGGCCCTCGTTGAGGTGGACCACGCTCGGGTCGACCCCCAGCGCCCGGAGCGCGAGGACGCCGCCGACGCCGAGCACCGCGTACTGGGCGAGGCGGGTCTCCCGGTCGGCGACGTAGAGGCGGGCGGTGATCCAGCGGTCGATGCGGGAGTTGTCGGGGTGGTCGGTGTCGAGGAGGTAGAGCGGCACCCGACCGACGTCGACCCGCCACATCTGCACCAGAACGTCGTGGCCCCGGATGGGCACGGTGACGGTGAGCGGGCGCCCCTCGGCGTTGCTGACCAACGCAGCGGGGAGTCGCTCCGGGTCGAGGTCGAGCCAGTGCTCGTGCTGCCAGCCGCTCTGGTCGATGCGCTGCCGGAAGTAGCTCTGCCGGTAGAGCAGGCCGACCCCGACCATGGGCAGGGCGTGGTCCGACGCCTCCTTGAGCATGTCGCCGGCGAGCACGCCGAGGCCGCCGGAGTAGATGGCCAGGCTCGGATGGATGCCGTACTCGGCGCAGAGGAAGGCGACGGGGCGGTCCGGCCGGACCGGGGCGGGCAGCGGCGGCCGGCTGAGGTCGGCGTCGAGCTCGGCGGCCAGCTCCTGCCAGCGGGAGTCCTGGGCGGCCCGCTCCAGCGCGGGCAGGGACGCCTCCTGGAGGAGGCGGACCGGGTTGTCGGCGGCGGTCTCCCAGCGGTGCGGGTCGATCGAGCGGAAGGCGGCGTCGCCGCCGACCATCCAGGACCAGCGGTAGTTGTAGGCGAGGCGGGCTGCGGGGGCGAGCCCCTCGGGGAGGCGGGCGGCGAGGTCGGCCACCGCGCGGGCGATGTCGGACGAACCGTCGAAGCTCACGGCGCCCCACGGTAACGCCGCCGGCCCTGCTCGCGCGAGCGCCTCGGCTGCGCGCGGCTGCAACCCGTGCCATCATGGCCGGCCGCATGCCCGACACCCTCCGGTCGCTCTGGCGGCACCCCGACTTCCTCAAGCTCTGGGCAGGACAGTCGATCTCCCAGCTCGGCAGCCAGGTCAGCCTGCTGGCCATCCCGCTGACGGCGGTGGTGACCCTCGGCGCCAACGCCTTCCAGGCGGGCCTGCTGGGAACGTTCGAGTTCCTCCCCTTCCTCCTCGTCGGTCTGCCAGCCGGCGTGTGGGTGGACCGCATGGCGCGGCGGCCGGTGCTGATCCTCGCCGACGTGGGCCGCTGCATCGCGCTGGCCACCATCCCCGTCGCCGCCGGCTTGCACGGGCTGCACATGGCGCAGCTCTACGCGGTGTCCTTCGTCGTCGGCGTGCTCACGGTGTTCTTCGACGTCGCCTACCAGTCGTACCTGCCCTCGCTGGTGGAGCGCGAGCAGCTCGTCGACGGCAACGGGAAGCTGGAGTTCTCTCGCGCCACGGCGCAGATCGTCGGGCCGGGCCTGGGCGGCGCGCTCGTCGGCCTGGTGACCGCGCCGGTCGCGGTCGCGGCCGATGCGGCGTCGTACGTCGCCTCGGTGTTCTCGCTGCTGTTGATCCGCAGACCGGAGGAGGTGGAGCCGCGCGAGTCGCGGCGCGGGATGCGCGCCGAGCTGGGCGAGGGCCTGCGCTACGTCTGGCGGCACCCGCTGCTGCGTCCCATCGCCATGTGCACCGGGATCGGCAACTTCTTCGGCAACATGGCCATGGCGGTGCTCATCCTCTTCGCGGTGCGCGAGCTGGGCATGAGCCCTGCCCTGATCGGTCTCGCCTTCAGCGTCGGCAGCATCGGCGCGCCGATCGGAGCCGCCCTGTCGGGACGCATCGCCGCGCGCATCGGAGCGGGGCACACCATCATCCTCGCCGCCGTGATGTTCGCGGTGAACTGGATGTTCCCGCCGCTGGCGACGCACGGAACCGCGCTGGTCATGCTGATCGTGGCCGGTCTGCTCGGCTCCACCTTCGGCGTCATGTACAACATCACCCAGGTCAGCCTGCGGCAGGCGATCGCGCCGCGACGCATCCAGGGACGCATGAACGCGACGATGCGATTCCTCGTCTGGGGCACGATCCCGCTGGGGACGTTCACCGGCGGCGTGCTGGGGTCGACGCTGGGGTTGCGCACGGCGCTGTGGGTCGGCGCCGGGGGGCAGTTCCTCGCCCTCATCCCACCGCTGCTGTCCCCCGTGCCGCGGGTGCGCAGCATCGCGGCCGCTGTCGAGGAGTACGCGGGTCTCTCGGCGCGCTCAGACGCGCGCCAAACGGGGGAAGCAGATCTTCCCCCGGCCCCCTTCTCGGCGGGCTGAAGCCCGCCGGGGCTTCGCTCCTAGCCCGCTCCGCGCTTGCGCTCCTTGATGCGGGCGTCGGCGCTGAGGATGCGCTTGCGCAGGCGCAGCGAGGGCGGGGTGACCTCGACCAGCTCGTCGTCCTCGATGAAGTCGAGGGACTCCTCCAGCGACATGCGGCGCGGGGGGACGAGCTTGACGGTCTGGTCCTCGGTGGAGGATCGGATGTTGGTCTTCTGCTTCTGCTTGGTGACGTTGACGGCGAGGTCGCCTGGACGGCGGTTGAGCCCGACGATCATGCCCTCGTAGACCGGCGTTCCAGGACCGACGAACGGCTGCCCCCGCTCCTGCAGACCGAGCAGTCCATAGGCGACGGCGACGCCGTCCTGGGAGGCGGTGAGGACGCCGTTGCGGGCGCTGCGCGGCAGCGGACG